>JANQEQ010000135.1 GCA_028278245.1 Phycisphaerales bacterium
TTTTCTACTCTGAGAAAAGCCTCCCACTGGGCCTGTTCGTCAAGCTGTATTCCATCCTCCCTTTCTGTAGTACTACCCCCTCCTCCCCCATGTTGTGGGTCGTCACCATCATCAAAAGTCCTGGGTGGAAATGTCGGTATGCCATCCGACATAAAGTACACCACGTTTTGCGTCTGTGGGCCTGAAAGCTTTCCATCCTCTCCATATACATCCATTGCCTCTTGCAACGCCGCATCATAGTTGGTACCGCCATCGGCAGACAGTCCACCAACAACAGCTTTTGCATCATCAGGATCAAGCCAAACATTGCCATTATAGGTCTGCACCTCTCCCTCATATGCAAATGTTATGACCTGTACTTTTACATCACCGATCTTGTCATATTCATCAATAAGATTTTCCACAGCTTCCTGAGCTATCGTTAACCGGGTTCTTCCATCAACGGAATCACCCATGCTGCCCGAAACATCGATAATGATAACCAGGTTGGTATCGATCGGTTTTGCAGCAAAAGTTTCGTTCAACGCATTCACGATCGGAATGTCGTCCTGCACCGTAATCACCAGGCTCCCTGCATCCAGGCCGGTCTCGTCTCCGTCTTCGTCCTGCGCCACCACCGCAGCGGACAGATCGATGTTCAGCAGCGTCTCGATGTCATCGGCAGCGGCAACCTCGTGATGATCCAGCTGGTCCACGAGCGTAAACGTATAAGCACCTGTCACCTCATTGACTTCCAGCGTGAACACTTCACGGTCACCTGCATTGAACGTGCCGCTGTCATCCTCATCGGCATATGCCGTCAGTGTGTTACCCGTAACATTGTACTTAACCGCAACACCAGCGGATGACAGATCATCCGGCAATCCACCGGTATCAGTATTGACTCCATAGCTGCCCGGTTGATCCGCACCCACCAAAAACAATCCGCTCGAGCTGCCCTGCCAAACCGCGTTGTTGCCGTCTCCGTCTCCGTTAATGCCTGTGACATCATTACCGTCCTGGTTACCTCCTGCAAGCGCTTCTTCCTCGACATAACCGACGACCGTACTGCCACTGGCCACAGGAACGTCGTTCTCCACAACGATCTCAAACAGCGTCGCATCGGCATCGGCTGTCGGGATGTTTACCGGATCCTGGTCAAAGTCACGGATATCGAGC
>JANQEQ010000175.1 GCA_028278245.1 Phycisphaerales bacterium
ACACATTGTATGTAACCCCACCCACCGTAACACACGTAAAATTCGGAATTCCAGAAAAGGTCCGTGGGCAGTCGGCAACTGAAGTACATCCCGCCGTACACCAACTTCCAACACCTCCACACTCACCTACTCCTGAAGGACACTCGTTGCCCAATGGGCACGGAAGGTTGATCTGAATGCAGATTTTGGGCGAAGTGAGGTCTGTTGGGTCGGAGTGGCTACAGGCATATCCTCCCGGACAATCTGAACTTGTTGCGCAGGGGTGAGTGCAATGTGCTCCACCACCAGGAACACCGATACATGCGGAGGTGCACAAGTTTGTATCTGTATCCATGGGATCGCAGTCCAAACCTATGTGTGTTTCTGCGCAGGCAAATATGCCACCATCAAACTCGAAACAATAATGTTCGTACGAACACCCACCACTGCCTAATCCAGGGCATTCCCGTGTACACGAGCCTTCCCAAATAGGATCGATCATGCAGTTATAGTCACATTCTCCGGGTTCAGTGCATGTATCCAAATAGGTATTCAAAGCATCAGAATCGGCGTCGCCATCTGTGTCGTTATCACCATCGGCGTCGGCATCCGAGTCAGCATCTGCATCACTGTCGGCATCGGCATCCGAGTCAGCATCAGAATCGCTATCGACATCAGTATCAGTATCGGTATCTGCGTCGCCATCCGACGGTGATCCGAGGGCACAGTAGCCCAAATCGTCGCAATGGCACGAGTCGAGGTTGGGACAGTTATCTCGTCCGGCGCAATCGATGTCTTCTTCACAGTCGCGAACACAGTGGCGATTTTCACACCTTCCAGGTCTGGCGCAATCAGAATGAAGTTCACAGATCGCTTCTGTTTCTGCACAGGAAAACAGGCCAATGATGCCAAAAGTGATGCAGAGCAAGAAAACTGTTTGATATTGTTGGTGTGTATTGGGCACGTTTTTAATGTCCGTTTTTGAATAGATTATAGGATTGCTCGTTCTGAGTACACTCTCGATGGGAAATGTTCGGCTATGGAGTGGGATCGAACTCAAAAGCTCCCATATCAACAATTTCAGAACCGTTGCGATCACCGTCAACGATCCGGGAATTGCCGTCACGGTCGGTGGCCCCCTCGATAAAAACCGAGTTGTCACCGGCGTCAATACAT
>JANQEQ010000014.1 GCA_028278245.1 Phycisphaerales bacterium
ACTTGAAGATGATAACTATGTGTCGGTTGGTTCTGGGGCTGACTTCGCAGTTGGTGCGATGGCTGCGGGATGTACAGCATACGAGGCAGTTGCGGCAGCGATCAAGCATGACCACGGCACTAGCGGAGAGATTGTCGAGGTAGAAGCATGATCATATCACACGAGAATTTCCCCGTTGGTGAATTAGAGATGTTGATCAACACGGACAAGCGGATCATCGTTCTTCAGAATGGCCCGCTCTATGTGACGCTTGAGCAATCGGAGAAGCCATGGATTGATTGTTACCCGGACAGTACGTCCACTGCTAAAGTCAAGAGAACATTCTATCGGTATCTCTGTGACATCTGGGAAATCAAAGGTGTGAGCTGGCACGGACCACAGAACATGCGGCCTGTCGAGATCAACCACATCATGGACATAGCGAGCCAAGGACAATTTACACCACGCAGCCCACGAGAGTTTGCGGCGCTGGCGATTGCACACGGTAGTGAACTGGAGACCAAGTCGGATGAAACTGGATTACAATCCAAAAACTAAAGCATTCATACTCCGTGTACCGAGGAAAGACAAAGCGTTAGTCAAGGCCGCAATCGATGAGCATGGCCTCGACTTCTCTATCCCCGACAGTACACCGAACGAAGCCGTGCTTTTCACACGTGAGCAATATGCTGCGGTCGCCTATGCCATGATCGATGGTGTTGCAACCGGACGCGCAATGAGTGAAGTTGGTTGGTTCGTCCAGCAGATGAAATCTTCTTTGGCCCAAGAGAGTAGCCGCAACTTCGCATCGCCAGATGGACAAGAACTCTGGCCTTTCCAGCGTGCTGGTGTTGAGTATGTTCTCGACCGGCTCAATGGTGGCGGCAGTGCATTGATCGGGGACCAGCCGGGCCTTGGGAAAACGGCACAAGCTATCGTCACTGCTAACGAGATCCAAGCTGAGCGTGTATTGGTGGTGTGTCCAGCGAACATTCGTATCCAGTGGGCCAAACAGATCCGCGCATGGACGACGATGCCGGGTCGACCGATCATCTACCCAATCCTAAAGTCAGCAGATGGTGTGCACCCCCGAGCGAATTGGACGATCATATCTTACGATCTGCTGCGGTCACCGGCCATCTTCGAATGCCTGATGGACACGCACTATGATCTCGTAATCATGGATGAGGCACACTTTCTCAAGACACCGGCAGCGAAGCGCACACAAGCCATGTTTGGCGGGCAAGAGGACGGTTTAGAGACGCGGACGGAGGCTATGCTGGCGCTCACC
>JANQEQ010000117.1 GCA_028278245.1 Phycisphaerales bacterium
CATCCTCATCATCGCCGTCCCACCATGGGGTCTGCGCCACGAGTGGTGTTGACGTGCTGATGAGCCATGCGGTGCAGCCGGTGACAATGAGGGCGCACAAGCCGCGATTTGGTTGGAAATTTCGCTTTGCGAAACGGTGCTTCTCATAGCCAGTCATGCTTGCCACCCCTTTCATTCAGCCTCAGCACACAACTCTTTGTATGGCATGAGTTTACTTTTCATTGGATCGCTTTGGCGGGAATTCAAGAATCCCAGAGAGCTTCGCAAGACGGCCCGCTCAAGTGCAGGCGAAGCCATGAAGCCCGTCGTCGGAATTCGATTTGACGGATTCGGTAACATGCCGGGAGGCCTCTCAGCCACGACTGATTAACCTACACTGAATGCCGTGATGGCGTCAAGCCTCTGCCCGTGCCAGCTTTCAGAATAGGTCCAGTTACTGGTTTTCAAGATCTCCGCCGATCCTGTTGAACGATTTCCCTGATCCCATCGGAATTCAGTAGAATATGGTGCATCTGCGGGCCAGCGAAACATGAGTGGACGGTCCTCTAGTCGGAGCTCCCGCAAGTTCAGGTGGTTGACATGAAAGGAAATGCACAATGCACACGGTCTGCACGTTAGCTGCAACATTGAGTGTGTTGTGGTGCATGTCGTTCGCGCTGGTGAATGAGGAAACTGTTTCTTCTGATGAACTAGGTAGAGACGTTGTCATATCGACCGAAGCCAAACGCACTGCAATCAGTATCGGTTTCACCCCTGAGGGATTGGCTTTGGCTGACGTTACTCTGGAAGATGCAACGATCTTGCTGCAGCGCATCGAGGATGCGGTTCCGGAACGCGAGGCGATCAGCACACTGGAACGGCGATTGGCTGATCTCGCCAATACGGTAGTTACAACTCGAGAGGACGTGCGCAATGCTCCGTTTGATGCAGATGCTCAAACTGCTCACGAACAAGCCAAAAGCTCGATGAACAGCGCGATTGAAGTGAGAGACTCACATCGTAATAGTTTGAGGACAATCGCGTGCGATGGTCTTTTGACCAAGAATCAAATCGATCAGACCCTGCGCTCGAAAGCGCTTGCTGCGCAGCGATGCAATGTTGATTTCCATTTACTCGAAAGTTCGTGGGACATTGACTTGATTTCGGTAGCATGGCGCGCGGATTCACGATGCACACGCACAGGCGAAGACCTGCGCTCTGATTACGGTTC
>JANQEQ010000163.1 GCA_028278245.1 Phycisphaerales bacterium
CGCAGCGAACCTGCACCGAACCGCTCCAGCGCATCGTGGATGGCTCGTGAGCCTTTCATGGTGTCCGAATCCACCCGCAACATTGTTTTGCCGGAGATCAATTCGGGGAACTTGCGGGTCAATTCCCCCTCGACGCGCTGAGTTCCCAGGCCGAAGACCGTGACTCGATTTCCGCAGGTGGGGCATTTTTTCGGCAAGCGCTGTTCTGACAAGCAATGGTGGCAGCGGACATAACCCTGGTCAGATTCGAGATCGCGCTTGTGATAGACCATCGTGACATCGCATTGATCACAGGTCATGAGCCAGCCGCACTTGAGATCGGGGCAGGCGATGTAGTTGGCAAAGCCACGTCGATTGAGCAGGAGCAGCACCTGCCCTCCGACATGTAATGCCCGCTGGATCGCATGCTCCATCACCGGGCCGATGAGGTGGACGCGATGGTCGGTCCTCTTTTGTCGCTCCTCGATGAAATCTACCACCCGCACTTTCGGCACAGTGAGTCCGGGCACACGGTCGGGCAGACGATGCAGTTGATAGAGCTTGCGCTGGGTGGCGTTGTACCAGCTTTCCAGTGAAGGCGTGGCGCTGCCTAGCACGATCGGGCAGTGGGCAAGCTGAGCACGACGAATGGCGACATCACGTCCCTGGTAGCGCGGCGTCTGATCCTGCTTGTAGGAGTGATCGTGCTCCTCATCGACCACAATCAATCCCAGGGATTCATCGCGAATTGCTGCGAAGACGGCCGATCGGGCACCGAGGATGATCCTCGCTTCACCCGAGGCTGCCAACGCCCAGTGCTGGTGACGTTGTGCTGCCGTCAGGCCGGAATGCAGGATGGCAACGCGATGCTGGGGGAACCGGCCGATGAGCCGCCCACCGGTCTGGGGTGTGAGCGAGATCTCCGGCACGAGGAGCATCACCGATTTACCCAGTTTCAACATCGCTTCCATGAGGCGGATATAGACCTCAGTTTTTCCTGATCCGGTCACGCCGTAGAGCAGGTGAATTGCAAATCCGACGTGCTCGGCCTGTTTCTGGGTTGAAGGATCAGATGTGCTTGGCCAGTCCTTGCTGATATCCCGGATGATCTTCTCCTGCTGGGTTGTGAGTTGATCGGGGATGAAGTTATCTACAGCCTGCTGTGCCCAGGAGGATTCGATACTGGATCTGCGACTCGCTTCGATCAATCCTCGCTCCAGGAGACGCTTGATAGGCCCCAGCGTCTTGATTTCAGCGAGCCGGGCTAATTCGTGCTGCTCAATCGGACGTTGCTCCTGGGGGAGTTGGCTCAAGGCTTCCAGAACCTGCCGCTGCTTGGGGGGAAGTTTTTGATCCAGTGGGAGAGGATCGCCCAGGTCAATCATGGTTTTTGTGACCATCCCGGCTTTTCGCTTGACCGCAGCGGGCAGCATCGATGCAAGGGTGACACCGAGCGGGGCGCAATAATATCCGCTGATGAATCTGGCCAGATCGAGCAATTGTGATGGGAGTTTCACGCAGCTCTCATCAAGTCGCCCGATGAACTTGATTTTGCTTTGATCCAACTCGGTCTCGGTGTGGCAGGAGAGCACATAGCCCGCGGTGAGGCGATTCCCGGCTCCCAGCGGGACGAGGACTCGCTGTCCCGGCTCCAAATGGTGCAGCGAATCCGGGATCCTGTAGGTCAGACCTTCTGGATAACGATCAATACCCCGCTCCACGGCAACATGGGCAAATCCAACTGTCTGAGGCTCTGTCTCATTGGCAGGGAAAAGGTGAGTCATCGTACTGATCGGTAGTGTACGACGAAATGAAGCACTCTTGACTGACGAAGTGCTTCAGTCGTGGTAAGTTGGGGTCAGAAGATTCTCTATCAGGCTTGCCAAGGTTTTGTGCCCGAAGTAGTCTGGTGGCTTATCTCAGTGGTTGTCGGGTGGATGGGCATGTACCGGTTTCGTTTCGATTGCCGGATTGGGGCCTTTCCACCTTCACCGTGACCTGTGCAATTGCGTCAAAGTTGACGCTGAGCTGCGCGTTTTGGGAGACTGGAATGATTTGCTCATCTTTACAAAGACTCGGAACACTTGCTGTTTTGAGTGTGGTTTTCATCTGTGGAATCAGTGCGTCAGTTACCCTGGCTCAATCAGATCCGGGAACGACATACAATCAATCCAGCGGCGAGGCGGCATTGGCTCAGGCGCGGGAGCATGCCGAAGCAGGGCGCTGGCCGCAGGCTATGGAGATGTATGCCGAGGCGCTACGTTACCTGCCCGGTAATGAAGAAGCACTCGCAGGTTTGCGCCAAGCGGAAACCATGCTGAACCGAGCATCCATCATTGATTCGGTGGAGCAGGATATCCAGGTACAGGTAGAAAAAGCGCGAGTCGAATTCAACGAATCGTACGCTCATGCTGAGAAGCTACTTGGTGAAGAGGATTACGATGGCGCTGAGCAAGCCATTCTTATTGCGCAGATACGACTCAATCAAGCGCGCAGTTTCCTGAGCGCAACGGAATATCAGGAACTCAATCTGCGCGCCGAAACACTGCTGGAGCAAATCGAAACACAGAAGGAAGCCTACCAACTTGCCCAGGAAGAGATGGCACAGGCAGAAGCGAGAGTGGAGCAACAGGAACGTGAACTCGACGAAGCGCAACGTCGTCAGAGTGCCATAGATGAGAATCTCAAGCGCGTGCGTCAGCTTCAGCGGGAACTGAAATACGTCGAAGCACTTCAAGTGGTGGATGAAATCCTGTTCATCGATGAATTCAATCCTGCTGCGTTAGCGCTGAGGGATATTCTGGAGACGAGCAAGCTGTATCGTGAATACATGGATGTCATGCGCATCCGCGAATCCAGTTATGCACAATTACCACTGGAGAATCTCAAGGCAACGATCGCTCCAGTACAGAATATGACCGGTCCCGGACCCCGTTCGACAACCGGCGTGATGCACTACCCCGAAGATTGGCCGGTGCTCAGTCTGCGTCGCGGTCACGACACGGGCTGGTCTGAAACCCCCCAGGATTTGGCAGTACAGCAGCGTTTGCGAAATACCACTATCCCGGTTGATTTTGCCAACAACACATTCGAGCAGGTGGTCAACTTCCTGGAGCAGGTCACTGGCTTGGATATCTATGTGGATTGGAATGCGCTCGATTTCATTGGTGTTGACCGTGAGCAGGAGATAACACTGCAGCTTGCGGAAGTCAGTGCCGAGGTCGTGTTGGATCGCATTCTTGAACAGATGGGGGATGACATAGATCGGCCACAATGGTCGATAGAAGACGGCATACTGACCATCTCCAGCGATGAAGCTCTGCGCAAGAAAACCATGCTCATCGTATATGATATTCGCGACCTGCTCTTCCAGGTTCCAATGTTTGATAACGCCCCAGAACTCGATATCGGAAGTGCGCTCAATCAGGGCCGATTCGGAGGACAAGGTGGTGGAGGAGGTGGAGGAGGTGGTGGCGGTGGTGGAGGTG
>JANQEQ010000130.1 GCA_028278245.1 Phycisphaerales bacterium
TATCTCCGTCATACATATAGGATATCGTTTCCGGGTTGCCGTTTTTATCGCGACCGAGATAATAGTCTGCCATATCATCTCGCCAAAAACGCAGATTGCCTTCCCCGCCGCCTGCAGCTGACACACCACAGTCTAGATGAAGCCCGACATACACATCCGCTAGAAATTCTCCACTTTGATTGATAACCGAATATTCATACACGATATAGTCATCTCTGAAGTTCTCGGCCCAGGCTTGCACACGGCAGATACACTTCACGCCAATTCTATAGGGCGGTTCGACAAACACATCGGTCATCGAGTAACTGACCTCCATCGATTCATCAGTTTGGAAAACTACAAAATCGTCGGATGTGCGCGTATCGAACTTAACCATAAGATTGTCGTATCCAACCCAGAACATGCCTCTATAAAGATAATGGTTATTCTCATACCCACCTTCCAGCCACATCATAGAAGGTTGCTCCATTGCCGAGTGACCGATGATGAAGGTCTGTTCATCCGTTCCGCTGGCTTTATCATGCGTGCTGTTACTCACGTACTGATGCACCCTCCCGATGTCGATGACGATCTCATCGTAGCTCTCACTCGCATCGACAGGTTTCCGTACCTCTGTTCTCTCGGCACCGAGCGAGTGATACAGTATAGTGAAGAAAAATAGTGAAATCATACACCTCATCGATCAAGGCCTCGCTGATTTATTTCATCAGAACCATCTTCCGAACGGATCGGAATTCGCCCGCCTGGATCTGACACAAATAGCACCCGCTCGGAAGCAATCCGCCCTGCTCATCCGTGCCATCCCATGTGACGGCATCCTTGCCAGCCTCCCGATCCTCATCGAGCAGCATCTGCACCAACCGTCCGTGGGAATCGTAGACCGTGATGCGCACTTGACCATCTTCCTTCAACTCAAACGGAATCGTGGTTGTCGTGTTGAACGGATTCGGGTAGTTGGGATACAGCTCATATTTCGGAACGGGCGGCGCAGGGTCGATATGAACCTTCCATCCA
>JANQEQ010000011.1 GCA_028278245.1 Phycisphaerales bacterium
CCTGCGGGTTCTTGATCATCCACATGGTGATCGCGTCGATGTTGGCCTCCCACGGCTCGATGCCGGGGTAGTCCTTGGCGACTTCGCGGAAGGCGCGGGTGATCAGGCCGCCTGTCTCGCGTAGCACATTGGGCTTCTCGACGAGGGTGACGCTCTTGCGGTTGAATTTTTTGGCAAACTCAAACGCCTGTCGGCAGATGGATTCACAACCCTGTTTGCTCATGATGCGCGTGGAGAGGGCGACATTTTCAAGGCCCTTGTCCTTCCACTTCTTCATCTTGGGATTGTCGCACAGGGCGTCGTAGATATTCTCGGGCAGCGGGAACCACTCAACACCGCCGTACATGCCTTCGGTGTTTTCACGGAAGACGGCGATGTCGATGTCATCGCGGTAGTTGAGCGGATTGCCCGGATACGCCTTGCAGGGTCTGAGGTTGGTGTGCAGATTGAAGAGCTGGCGTAAGCGTACAATCGGGCTAAAGTAGACCAGTCCCTTATCTTTCAATTCCGGTGCCAGCTCGTCTGCTGCTTCATCACGCGGTTTACTGGTGATGGCACCAAACAGTGCACAATCGGTTTCCTTGAGGATTTTGATCGTGCGTTCGGGGAGCGGGTCACCCTCGTTGCACCAGTATTCCCAGCCGATATCTGCGGGGATATATTCAGCATCGAACTTCATTGCATCGAGCACGATACGTGTTGCTTCCATGACGTCGTTTCCGACGCCATCGCCGGGCATCCAGGCAATTTTGTATTGAGCCATTCTTCGTTTCCTTCAAACTGAGCGAGGTACCAATGAGGCAGTAAATTGATGTCGGAAAGTATAGGCACGCCCCCACACACACGAATCACCCCACACAAATAAATCAACATCATTTGGAGGTGATTTTTCACTTTTCAGGAGGTGGGAAAGTCCCAGAACCTGAGTGAATTATTGAGGCTCCAGATGCCAACGACGCAGCGGTTGCTCGCTGCCTTCCTTGCCCGCGATACTGATCATCAGCGAGTTATCCGGCTGCAGTTCGTAGGTGATTCGATTGGGGAAATCGTGCTGATCGTTGCCGAAGGTCGCCCACCGGGCGGAGAAGTCGATCAGGGTGAAGGGGGTAGCGGGATCCCGGCCGGCAGGACTGGCGAAATACGTGATGCGGCCCTGGTCATCCATCGCGATCTGGAGAAATTCGTAATAGGTCGTGTGGTCTCCGGAGATAGTGCGGTTGATGCCGAACATCGTCCCCGCGCGTGGCGTTGTCCAATGCTCCTCCATGATGACACCCCGGCCATTACTTCCTACCCATGAGCCCTCCAGCCAACTCAGGCTGCTCAGTGCATAGTCCGGCTTCGCAGGAGTCGACTGCCAGAATGTTGTTGATGAACAACCGGTGAGAAGAATGAGGCAAGCCAGTATGGAAATAATGGGTTGTATGTTTCGGATCTTCATCACGAGTTGTTCCTGTTGATCATGGTGACAGGCGTTGCTGCACGAGAGCTTCAGCTCCGCCGGTGACGACCAGCTCCTGGGCGACGGTGCTCAAGGCAGAAAAGGCAAATTCCTTATCGTCACATTCAATGACGGAGCGTTGATAGTCCACCGTGATGTCCGGGCCGACGACTGTCAGGGCATCATTGCCCGTGTATTTCTCCCGAAGATGGTTCACCAACTCGGCACATTCAAACACAATAAAACCATTATTGAAAGCGTTGCGTTTGTAAGTTTCGCTGAAGGAGGCGGCGATGACGCAGGGGATGCCGCGGATCTTCAGGCAGGTGGCCGCCTGTTCGCGGGAAGAGCCGGTGCCGAAGTTGCGGCCGGCGACGATGACATCACCTTCCTGGGCGATGTTTTTGAATTGCGGATCGTAATTCTCCATTGAGGCGTCGGCCATCTCCTGGGGCGTGACATCATCACGATAAGTCAACTTGCCGGAGTAAATGCCGTCGGTGTTGAGGTTATCGATGTCCAGCCAGAGCACCCGGCTGGTGATTTGCGCAGGAAAACCATCACTTATGCGCACTTCTGCCCCATCACAAGGGCGTGGGCCGTGAGCGGAGTGTGAGGATTTTAATTGAATTTCATGGAATTCGTGGGGGGCGCAGATGTAACCTGCTGCAGCAGATGAAGCTACAACCGCAGGGCTGGCCAGATAGGCCTGGGCGTCACGGGAGCCCATGCGGCCTTTGAAGTTGCGGTTCGTGGCACTGATCGCGACTTCACCATCGTTCAGCGTGCCCGCGCCCAGTCCGATGCAGGTCCCGCAACCGGGGGGAAGGGGAATTGCGCCGGCATCAAGAAGTGTTTGCCAGACTCCGGAATCTTCCGCCTGCTGCTGAATGTTGGCTGAGGCTGCGGCGACGTACATTTCCACCCCGTCAGCGACCATCAATCCATCGATCGTTTCCGCAGCGGCAGCGAGATCCTCATAACGACCGTTGACACAGCTCAACAGGTACGCCTTGTGGATCTTCACGCCCTTCTGCTCGATCTCCGGCAATGAGTTCATCACCTTGACGTGATCCGGACCTGAGACATGGGGAATCACTGTTGAAAGATCCAGCGACAACTCAGCGGCATAGTGAGCATCATCATCGGCGGACATGCGCTCGGCATACCAGCGATCGACATCATCCCGATTGTGCTGGGCTTCGACACCATACTTGTCCGTCAGGTATTCAGCGCGTCGGTACAGGAAGTCACGCAGAACATCATCGAACGGGAAGACACCGGCCAGTGCTCCCCACTCGGTGGACATGTTGGCAATCGACATGCGATCTTCCATACTCAGGCAGGCCAGGCCGTCACCCTGAAATTCCAGTGCGTGGTTGAGTACTTCATCGTTATTAAACAGGCCGCAAAGAGTGATGATAACATCCTTGCCGACGACGCCGGGCAGGAGGTTGCCGGTCAGCGTTACCCTGGCGATCTGCGGGCACTGCCACCAAGTTTGTCCGGTGGCCCAGATGGAGGCTGCGTCAGTGCGCACGACGGGTGTGCCCATGGCAGCAATCGCGCCGTAAATATTGGAATGTGAATCACTACCCACGCACATACTGCCGGGGGTGACGTAACCTTCCTCGATCATCACCTGGTGGGAGATGCCGGTGCCGGGCTTGTGGAAGCTGACGCCATGCTCGGCCGCGAACGCTTCAATCTTGGCGTACTTGGCCAGGTTTTCGGGTGACGTGTTTTGAATATCGTGATCGATAGCAAACACCGGCTGGCGGGGATTGTGGATTTTTGGTGGCACAGCTCTCTGAGCTGTGTCCTCGGAACGGTTCGAAGAACCGTCGCTTCCTGCAAAAATGCTCTTGAACTTTCCCATGACAGCTGACGTGTTGTCGTGAGTCATGATGTGCTTGGGGCAGATGGTGACGATGTCGCCGGCATATACGGGATTGTCAGAACCGACGATATGCTGGGTCGCGATTTTTTCGATGAGGGTTTGTTGTGACATATGTGATTCTCTTAACTTTATGATTTCTTCTTCGCGGCCTGGGCGCCGAGATACTTGGCGATGTCAAAATCGACGAAATCAGCGTGGTGGAAGATGATCGATTCAATTGAGCGTTGCACCTTGTCACCCTCGTGAGAGTGTGTGGCCACGATATGCATGACTTCTGCGGGAATGTTATGTTTGTAACACATTGCAACGCCACTGAACGGGTGGCGGAGCATCTCACCATAGTGTCCCTTGATCACCTCACCGCTTGCATCCTTATCAAACTCCAGCGGTTTGCCGACGTCAGCCAGAAGTGAACCGGCTACGAGGTAGTCACGGTTGATGGGAACAATGTCGCCGAACATCTCATTGAGGACATCGGTGATCGCAATACACTGCTTGCAGCAGGAGCGGAGGTGATCGATGTAGGTCATGTCGATATCGCCGGCCAGGAGGGTGAACTTGACGGCGCGCAGCTCATCGAATGTCCATCCCTTGCCGCCGCAACCAGTGGTGATGGCTTCACTCCACACGGCGGCGACGTTGTCACGCAACGTTGTATCGGAAATTTCCATGATCTCGGGAAGCAGTTCAGCGATCTGTTGGGTGGTATAGGTCATCAATAGATTCCATTTGAAAGTCAAAAATGTGAGAGGCAACACAGGGAGCCACTGAGGACCACTGAGAAAGAGCATTGGAGTTCTTTTATCTCTTACTTGATTAATACTCAGTGTGACTCCGTGGCCCTCTGTGGTAAATATCCAGAATATGTCGGGTCTGCGGACCCGACCTACGAATTTCATTCTATTGTTGTGTGGTGTAGGTCAAAACGGTGATCCATCTGTAATTTGAAAGGGCCTGCGGGTTTCCATCCGCAGCTACTTGGTTATTGAGATTTCGATCTTTCGTAATCGGAGCGAAGAATACCGTAAAGGATAATATCCACATATTCATCCCACTTGCGGATGTGCTGGGGGCTGATGCCTTCGCGCTTCATGCCGGTTTTTTCCAGTACCCGGCCGGAGGATGGATTGTTGCCGAAATGGTGTGCGTGGATGCGGTTGAGATTGAGAGTGTTGAAACCGAAATCAAACATGGCTCGGACAGCTTCAGTGCAATAACCTTTGCCCCAGTAAGGTTTGCCGATCCAGTAGCCCAGTTCTGCATGATTGTGATCGTTGTTAATAATTAAACCGATCGCACCAATGAGTGTATTATCATTTCTCAGTGTGACAGCATAAACAGTTGATTTGTTTTCATTGAAATCGGTTTCGTGTGTCTGAATCCACTCTTCCGCAGCACCATCGGGGTAAGGATGTGGAATCAGTAACGTGGTGGTGGCAATTTCGCGCTCACCAGCCAGCCGCTGCACATCCGGCGCATCAGCCAGTGTGAACGGCCGCAACGTGAGGCGGTCGGTTTGCAGTGTCGGTTGTACAGACATGTTATTTCAATGAACGTGGTTCGGGACCGTCGTAGGTATGAGCAACCGGATCAACTTTCCGCATCGGTTTCATGCGTGTCTGTTCTTCACGAACGTGTGCGATCATCCCCGCAGCGCGTGGGATCATAAACAGGCCGTTCATGATTTCCGGTTCAAATCCCAGATCAGCAAGGACCGCCCCGATGGCACCATCGACATTGATGGGGAGCGGTTTGCCCTTATCCACAAAGACCTGCTCAATGGCCTGGGCGGCTTCACAGTACCGACCGAACGCACCTGCTTCTTTCGCTAATTCAAAGAGGCGAGCGGTACGGGGATCAGCTTTGTGTATGCGGTGGCCGAAGCCAGCAATCCTTTTTTTCTGCGCTTTGAACTCGTCAAGCAAATCAACGGCAGCGTCGGACATCGACTTTCCCTGATCGACCTTTGTCAGCATCAGTGTAAGTGCCTTGGCGCAATTTTCCATTGCTCCGCCGTGGTGTTGATTGATGCACATGATTCCCGATGCAACCGCGGCAGAGAGATTTGCCCCGGTGGACGCGACGGTACGAGCGGCAAGTGCCGAGGGAGGTGTTGCGCCGTGATCGATGCCGGCACAGAGAATGCCGTCCATCAGCTTACCGGTTTTATCATCGGGGAGTTCGCCGCGGAGGATCAGATAAACCATCGCGCCGAACGAGACCTGTCCCATCAGCTCGGCAATGTTATATCCACGAACGCGTACCTCGTTCGGTTTGATCTGGGTAATCGCGGTCGTCCAGGCATTGGGATTGTCATTTGTCATTATTTTGATCCAAGTTCACGTAGTATAAAGAACATAGAGGAAGAGGAAGACCGCTCCCTCACGGTCGCGGCTCGTTGAAGAGAAATCGTAATAGCTCTGTTGAAAACAATGATATATTTGAGTTGAAATGACATTGTTACAAGATGTTTATGCACCGGCGGGCTGAAGTTTGTTCAGCACATCCAGTGCAGCATCGGGCAGATCGCCGAATCCATCAACGACGACTGCACCAGCTTCTCGTAGCGCTTTGACCTTGCCAACGTGTGTGCCTCGGTTGCCTTCGATGATTGCGCCGGCGTGACTGAAACGTGTACCTTCCTTGGCCGCTTTACCACCAATGTAGGCGACGACCGGCTTAGTGACTTTCTTCTCAATCATCAGTTCCGCCAGTCTTTCCTCCTGGGATCCGCCGATCTCACCGAAGATCACGATGGCATCGGTGTCGGAATCGTTTTCAAACATCAATGCGATGTCCGGGATGGAGAGTCCGATGACACTGTCGCCGCCGACGTGAACGAGCGTGGAAAGCCCGATCTCCTTGCGCGACAGGTAATATCCGCAGGAGCTGGTCATCCCGCCGGAGCGTGAGATGACACCAACGGTTCGGCCGGCCATCGGCTCGTTGAACCATTCCCGGGCGGAGGAGGCCTTGCCGCCGATCATTCCGATGACCGCCTGGCCCGGGCTGATCACACCCAGCGTGTTGGGACCGATGAAATTTGTACCGTGATCACGGGCAACTGCTGCGATTTCCATCGTATCCCACAAGGGAACACGGTCGGGCACGAGTAATAGAGTTTGCACACCGGCTTCGATTGCTTCGATTGCTGCACCTTTGACGAGCTTAGCTGGAACAAAGATAACGGAGATATCAACCCCCCCCACCTTTTCTACGCCTTCTTTAACCGTGTCGAATACCGGAACGCCTTCGACATCCTGCCCGCCCTTTCCGGGGGTGCAGCCTGCCACTACGTTTGTTCCAAATTCACGCATCAGCTTGGTGCGTGCCCGGCCTTCGCGACCAGTGATACCCTGCACGAGGACGTTTTTCGTTTTATCAATGATGATGGCCATGATGTTTCAGTCAGTTGAGGATTCGGAAAATGAAACGATATTGCTCTTTTATGCAGCAGCTTGATCCAATTGGGGAATCTGCAGATCGACAAATACAACCGGTTTGCCGGCGCGGAAACATTCGATCTCACAGGCAATCAACTCTGAATCTTTCTTGGCAATGCTCTCTTCATCCACTGCCATGACAGGTTTTCCTTCGTCATTCAGTTTGAGCAGTTCCTGTGAATGTTTGATAACGAGCGATGCTGTTTCATCATCGCAGTTGGCGTGATCGATCCACACAGTACCTCCCTGTATGGGGAAGTTGTAGGAGGAGTCCTTACCAACGAAATCAGGAACCGTACGTTTGTTATCTGTAGATTGTGTTTTGCCTGATGCGACCAGCTCGGCAAAGCGGCTGGCGCAGAATGCAGGGGTGTCATCCTTGCGATAGCACTCCACCGGAGCGGGAAGTTTGCCACACGCATCATGGAGGATTTCTACTGCCCGGTCTTCGCTGTTGCCACCCAGGCGCACGACGACCGGGATCGACATGTTCATTTCGATAAACGCTTTTGCCAGGCCGTAAGCAGAGTGGTACTGCTCCTGGCTGGCGACTCCGCTGCCGGAGCCGAAATATCCAATGAGGTCCGGCTGGGCACAGATGATACGAGCTGCTCGATAGACCTTTGCCACGGATGGATTGCCGGAGGTATCGCAGAAGTTGGCGATGGTGAAGCCCTCATTGGTTGCCGCATCCATCGACATCATCGAACCTCCGCCGCCTGCACCGTGGAATCCGATCAAGCCCTTGGTCTCGGCGTGGCCTGCGGTCGGCAATTGTGCGAAATAGAACGTGCCGCGATGGTCGTTCATCTCCATCTCGTAGGCCAGTCGTTCCAAATCGGTCGCGGGATGATCCAGTTCACGGGCAATTTCGATTCCCAGTTCCGGATGACGGAACACCGCATAGTCGTCAATAGTAATGCGACAATCTGCTGCGATGATACGCAGGTCTTCAGTCACGACCAGTGGATTGATTTCCAATGCGCGTGCTTCAAATTTTCGGGCCAGATCCACCAGTTTGCTGATGGTCGTTACGACATCATCGTGCATTTCAGGGAAGATCTTTGATTGCTCGACGACGTGGGCGATTGAATCTTTGTCTGCCCCATAAATTGGATTGATAGGAATCCGGGCGACGGTCTCAGCACGATCTTCGATACCCGATCCACCAGCACAATCAAGCAGAAGCACCGGCGACTGGGCGGCATCGTCAATGCTGAGTGAAACGAAAATCTCGTGGGTGATTTTGAGTTTCTCTTCGACCAGCACTTCGCTGGCGGGGAAGTTGCCGAACGTCATTCCCAGGAGTTTTTCGGCATGTTCCTTTGCTTCATCGGGAGTATCAGCAAAGAGAATCCCACCTTGAGCTTTGCGGCTGGTGGTCCACGCCTGAACCTTCAGTACGACCGGGCAGTTCAGATCGGCCGCAACATTCTTTGCCTCAGCCGGTGAAGTGACAGCCTGTCCCCGGGGCACATCAACTTCATGTTCTTTGATCAGTGCCTTACCTTGAAATTCGTGTAGTCGGGCCATGGTGTTTCATGCTCCCCATGCGGTTGGAATAGATCAGGGAAATGACGGATCGTAGGCACACCAAATCCGGGAAGCTACAAACAGGATCACAGTGTCTGCCACTTTGAATGAGTTAAATGTGGAGGTGGTTTGGCAGACCCAGATCCAGCCGCACCTGCCGGTTCGCTTGGGCAATCCCAATTGTTTTTCAGGGAGTTGCTGTTGCCTTTTTTGCCGGTGCGGATTCGTGTTCCTCACCATGCATGAACGACCTGGCCATTCCCAGTCCGATCGCAACGCCGGCAAGTGTGCCGCAGACATAATCGATCGGCATGGGTAGATTCAACGGGCTGAGTTCATCGGCGACATAAGCGGCGGAGAGTGTCGACTGGAGTCCCATCAATCCGATCCAGTGACCAATCGCGCCAAAAAGCAGAGGTGTGACAAAAAGCCAGATTGGTTGAACATGTGGGAAGAGCACGCGGCTAGCTGCCCCCGCCACGATACCTCCAACGAGTACCGCCCCCACGACCTGACCCTTCATGGGCGATTGAGCGATTACCCATACGACAGGAACGACCGCCAAACCCAGAGCGGCTGATTTGAAGGATGCAAGAGAGAACAGCCCCAAACAATTGGGTTTCTCCTGATTTAAGATTACCATATCCGGGATAGGACCGGCAATCTTGAACAGGATGAACAGGGCAGGGAGCATCAGCAACGCCCAGAGCACCAACTCCAGCTTAACCAGCATGATCGAGCCGCTTGAATACGCCAGTTCTTCAATTGTGGCGGTTTGATAGGCAAGTGCATACAGGCTGCCCCCAAGCACAAAGCAGCCTACCGCAGCATTGGTCAATCGACCCGCCAGACCGGCTACACACGTCGCCAGACCCACAGCAACAACGACCACCACAATAGCAGTTATCGGCGATTCGGCCTGGAGTACCGTCGGTCCCACCGCCCCGCGTGGTGACATCAGGTAACCTGCAGCCATGTTGCAAATCAGGCCACCCACCACTAAACCGACGAAGATCGTACTGTATCGGATCACGACTTGAATCATGAGATCATTCCTACCGGCAAGGGAGTGAATTGACAACTACCTCGGACAGATTTATCTCTATCATTGGATCACATCGGCAGGATACGACACAGGATCGGCAAGAAATTCTCGTCAGAATCAACCTGATGACGCCGGTTCGTCTAACATCCTCCATTCTCCCCAATGCTCCCCATCCTCCGGTAGCTTGTGAAAAGGATCTGCTATGACCGTTGTGCTTGATGGTAGTACGTTGACAATCGAACAGCTTTGTGCGGTGGCGCGTAACGGCGAAACCGTTGCCCTGGCTGAGTCATCGCATGAGAAGATGCTCAAGTCCCGCGCATTGCTGGAAAAATATGTGGCCGAGGGTAAAGCGCTTTACGGCATTACGACCGGCATCGGCGAATTTGCGCGTATTGCCATTACGGCGGAACAATCAGCCGAACTCCAACGCCGCATCATCTACAGCCACTCTGCTGGAGTTGGCGATCCGCAGCCTGAAGATGTTGTGCGCGCCGGGATGACGCTTCGTGCCAACACATTGGCCAAAGGATACTCCGGCGTGCGCATCGCGCTGGTCGAGACGATTCTGGAAATGATCAACAAGGGGGTTGTGCCTTACATCAACGAAAAGGGATCGCTGGGCACGAGTGGCGATCTTTCCCCGCTCTCGCAGTTTGCCGAGGTCGCAATCGGTGAAGGGCGGGCTTATTTCCAGGGTGAATTGCTCAGCGGCGCTGAAGCAATGAAACGAGCCGGCGTGAAGCCGACGGATCTGACCTACAAGGAAGGTCTGGGGCTGATCAACGGCTCTCAGATCATGACCGCCGGTGCTGCGCTGTTGATTTACGATGCTGAACGTATTTTGAAAAACGCAGTCATCGCGTCGGCCATGACGTTGGATGCACTGCGCGCCGTGGAGCGTCCCTATCATCCTGCGCCGCATCGTGTCAGACCTCATCCGGGTCAGGGAGCCGTGGCGGCGAACCTGTGTAAGCTATTTGCTGATTCTGAGATCATGGCTGACCGCACGGGCAAGGTGCAGGATGGGTATTCGCTCCGATGCACACCGCAAATACTCGGACCGTCATTTGAAATCCTCGAACATGCTCGTTCGGTCATCACCACGGAGATGAACTCCTCAGCCGACAATCCGCTCTTTGTTCCCGAGGAAGGCGAGTATTACGCTGCGGGCAATTTCCACGGCCAGGGGATCGGACTGGCAGTCGACTACCTCTGCATGGCAATGAGCGAATCTGCCAACCTCTCCGAGCGCCACACCAATCGTCTGATGAATCCGGCTCTCTCCGGCTTGCCTGACTTTCTCGCAGAAGGGAAGGGCCTCAACAGCGGCATGATGGTCGCTCAATACACCGCCGCCGCTCTGGTCAGTGAAAATAAGGTGCTCTCCCATCCCGCTTCGGTCGATTCCATCAGTGTCTCCGCCGACCAGGAAGATCACGTTTCGATGGGGCCGATCGCTGTTCGCAAGTGTACTGAAATTCACCGCAATGTTCGCAACGTCCTGGCAATCGAAATGATGGCCGCGGCTCAGGCAATGGAATTTCATAATGGCCGCAAACCCGGGCGCGGCACCGGCATCGCATATCGCATTATCCGTGAGGTCGTACCCAAGCTCGAAGATGATCGCGTGATGTACAAGGATATCGAAGCGATCTGCAAACTCGTTGAAGATAATACGATTCTCGATGCAGTTGAATCCGAACTGGGTGAATTGCAGACAGCGTAAGTTGCATCTGACACGGTGGCATCGCTCTCGGTGGCACCGCTCTCTGAGCGGTGATGAAGAACGACACTGCTCGGAGAGTGTAGGGTACGCTGTGCGTACCACTTCTTCGGGTTCATTTTCAACACGGAGGGCCACGGAGGACCACGGAGAAGGTTGTTTTAATGGTGGCACCGCTCTCTGAGCGGTGATGAAGAAAGACACGGCTCGGAGAGCCATGCCACCATAACTCCCGCGAGTTTCCACTCGCGGCTAAGCTCTCGAAATGAACAACATTCTCGAATCTTATTTGCAGCGGGTGGTAACCCGCAGGTATGTTTCAATACAGCAAAAATCACGTATTCATTTTGCGTCGCGGGCGGTTGTGTGGGGGGGAGTCAACGACTCGCGGAGTTTGCATGTGGAGAAGCGCGAGAGAACTCTGCGGGATGTTATCCCGCAGCTATTTCAATACAGAGTAAATGACAGGCGAGACGCCTGTCCCACCGGAGATTTCATTTTGAAATAGGTGCTGATGTTGGGTTGCGCGGAAGGCTGCGACGGGGACGTCGCGGCTCGCTGCCCATGAAGATTTCTCCGTGATTCTCTGTGGCCCTCCGTGGTGAGGAATGGTACGCACAGCGTACCCTACGGAAGAAACAGTGATCCGCAGCTGCCGGGGGAAACCCGGGGCGGCGCTGCGCTCTACCCCGGCTTGAGTCCTCACAGGCAAAATCCCAAAATCCACTTTTCCCCACGCGGCTGACATTCCGATACAGTAATCACATGAGCACTTTCATTATCAGCAATGCCCGCATTTTGACGTTGCGGGGAAGCGGAGAGCCAAGGCGCGGTAAAGACCTTGCCGACCTTGGTGTCATCGAGAACGGCTACGTCCGGATTGTTGACGACAAGATTACCGATATCGGCGAAGGTAAGCCCTCGGAAGAGATTCTGGAGGGGGAGGGGCAGGAGGTCGATGCAGGGGGCTGTGTTCTCATGCCCACGTTTGTTGATTGCCACACGCATACCTGCTGGCACGGACAGCGATTCGATGAGTTCGAGATGGGCTTGGCCGGTGCGTCCTACCTGGACATCCTCGCATCAGGCGGCGGTATCATGTCCACAGTCAGAGAAGTCCGCGAGGTGGATCCTGATCAGCTCACCATCGGCCTGCTCCAGCGATTGGGGGGTATGAGCGCCTTGGGGACCGGGGCGGTGGAGGTCAAAAGCGGATACGGGCTGAACACCGAAACAGAACTCAAGATGCTCCGCGCGGTCCATTCAGCCGCTCAGCAGGCGTCACAGATCGTGGTGGGTACGTTCCTGGGAGCACATGCAATCGATAAGGAAAATCCTGATTTTATCGAGCAGATGATCAATGAAACGCTTCCAGCCGTGGTCAATGAATTTCCCGAAATCACATGCGATGCCTACTGCGAAGAGGGCGCGTGGTCGCTTGAGGATACACAACGCCTGTTTGAGAAAGCCAGCGAGCTTGGCTGCCCATTGCGGGTTCACACCGACCAGTTCAATTCACTGGGGATGACCCAGCTTGCAATCGATCTGGGAGCGGTGAGTGTCGATCATCTGGAAGCAACCTCAGATGAGGATATCGAATATCTTGCGGACAGTTCCACGATTGGTGTGCTATTGCCTTGTTCGGGATTTCATTTGGACGATCGCTATGCTCCTGGCCGAAAGCTTGTTGATGCCGGAGCGGCGATAGCTTTGGCGACAAATTACAATCCCGGATCTGCGCCGACGCCTTCGATGCCGTTTGCGATTGCCCTGGCCTGCCGAAAGATGAAGCTCACGCCTGCCGAGGCAATTGCTGCTTCGACCTACAACGCTGCCTGTGTGCTTGGTTTACAGGAGAAAATCGGCTCCATCGAGGTGGGGAAACAGGCCAGTATACAATTGCTGGATTGCCATGATGAACGGTATCTGGCGTTCGAGTTGGCTCCCGCCGGCCCACTGGTCGTTGTCGTGGATGGGCAGGTTGTGCATTTGCGTGCTGTGGGATTCGAGGATGATGAGGAGTAATTGAGATCATCACATCATGCGTTTGAGCCGGCTGCAAAACCCGGCCAGGTTTGACCTGCAACACGTATTCCTTACGATCTCCTCATGGTTGTAACGGTGGCTGCTGATATTGATGCTGCATTTGCCGCGGCGCAGTGTGTAAGAAAAACGCACGAAGCGCTGGTGGATTATCTGCAGGCAGGATTGACGCTGACGGAAATCGATCAATACGTCGCTGAAGTCCTGAAGAAACTCAAATGCAAGAGTGCATTTCTGCGGTATCGGATTCCCGGCAATCCTCCATTCCCCAGCCACTCGTGTCTGTCACTCAACGATTGCATCGTCCACGGCACGCATCTGATGACGGATGAGCCAATCGCTCCCGGCGATCTGCTGTCGATCGACATCGGTGTGGTCCACCACGGATGGATCGGTGATGCAGCGTGGACCTATGCCATCGAACATGCATCCGATGAAGCGGTGCGACTGATGAGAAGCGGCCGGGAATCGCTGGAACGTGGTATTGAAGCGATGCAGACCGACCGCCCCATGATCGACTGGGCTCGCGCTGTTCAGCAGTGCGTGGAGGATGAACACGGATTTCATCTTGTGCGAGGTCTGGGTGGGCATGGCTACGGCCGAACACTCCACGGTGCTCCGTTTGTCTCGAACGTAGTTCCGAGGCATCGATCGGAGTGGCCGGATGCGTGGAAGTTGTTCACACCGGGAATGTTGATTGCCGTCGAGCCGATGATCTCTGTGGGCGGTCCGGGAATTGACAGCGCTCCACGCCGCTGGCCGATTTTCACCCCCGATGGTTCGCTGAGTGTTCATTATGAGGCCGATGTGCTGATCACTGAGGATGGGCCGCGGAACCTCACCGAGGGAATGGATACCCTTCCGGATGTGGTCGGGTGAATTCCCATTGTCAATCGGATTCTGAACTGAAAAGATATATCGCTCAACCAAACAAAGCGTTATCAGTATATATCATGTCTGATCTGTAGATTCCGCTATCGCACAATCCAATGCAACCCGGAGGTGATCCGTGACCATCACATGTTTGACCAAGCTTTTCCTGGCAATCTGGCTCTCAGTTTCAGTTCCACCCTCGAAGATCGAACCGGTTGTGGATGTGATGCATGGTGAGGAAATCGTTGATAATTTCCGCTGGCTGGAAGCCCTTGAATCGGAAAATGAAGAGGTTCGAGAGTGGACAACCGCGCAGAATGAATACACCCGCCAGGTGCTTGACAATCTCCCCGGGAGGGTAGCACTCGAACAGCGGCTCGGTGAGTTGATGAGTGTTGGATCAGTTTCAGCTCCTGCAATGCGCGGCTCGCTGTACTTCAACACTGAGCGAAAAGGAGATCAAAATCAGCCGGTGCTCTACCTGCGCCATGGGCCGGATGGCACGCCGAAGGAATTGCTCAATCCGAACACGCTGGATGATCGCGGCCTTTATGCGCTGGACTGGTATGTACCCACCGAAGATGGATCGCTGCTTGCGTTCGGGCTCAGTTATGCCGGCGATGAAATGACGGTCCTGCACATATTGGATGTTGAAACCGGGATGTGGCTGGCGGATGAGATTCCCGGAAAAGTCGAGTTCGGTGGTTGGATGCCGGACAACAAGGGTTTTCTCTATGGAAAGCTGGATGATCCTGAGGACGCCTACTCACGGTCATATTATTTTCACAAACTGGGGAGACACTACAGTCAGGATCCGCTTCTTTTCAGTCAGGAAGAGCCTTCACGCATACCCGCTGCCAGTCTCAGTCGCGACGGGCGCTGGATCATTGTTGTGTTCTTCGAGGGTTGGTCCAAGCAGGACATTTACTACGTCGAGACAGACGAATGGAAGCGCACCGGGAATTTCAATCCAATGCCGATCGCAGAGGGGTTGGATGCACGTTTTTCGCCTCAATTCGTCTATAACGAGATGCTCTTCCTGCTTACCACGAATGATGCGCCGCAGGGAATGCTATATGGCGTTGATCTTAATAACCCACATCAGCGGAACTGGAAAGTTTTTATCCCGCATCGTGATGATGCAGTACTAAAAAGTGCAGCATTGGCAAAAGATCGGATCATTGCAACATACGAAAAAGATGCTTCAACCCGTCTGGAAAGCTTCTCTCTGAAGGGGGAATCATTGGGAGAGATTGCTCTTCCCGGATTGGGATCAGCCGAACTGAGGGGTAGCAGAGATTACGGCAGGTCCAGCGGGATCGCAACACGTTACGATAGAACGGAAGCATACATCCCATTTGAAAGTTTCAATACTCCCGACAGCATCTATCGCATCGATCTAGCTACCGGGAAGCAGACCATTTGGGCAAAACCTGATGTGCCGGTGGATTCTGACTCAGTCATTGTAAAACAGGAGTGGTGTACGTCTCCTGATGGAACACATGTTCCAATGTTTATTGTCCATCGGAAAGATCTGAAACACACGGGTGAGAATCCCACTGTGATCTATGGATACGGTGGTTTTAATGTATCCATTACACCCTGGTTCAATCCAACGTATTTCCCCTGGTATGAAGGCGGTGGGATTCTGGTTGCGGCAAATCTCCGCGGAGGTGGCGAGTTTGGAGAAGCGTGGCACCAGGCGGGTATGCTTGGCAACAAGCAGAATGTTTATGATGATCTATATGCTATTGCAGAACACCTGATTGCAAAGGGGTACACATCGCCTAATCACCTCTCGGTTCTTGGCGGATCGAATGGGGGATTACTAACCGGAGTAGCTGCAATTCAACGTCCGGATCTTTGGGCAGGTTTGGTTTCAGCTGTGCCCCTGTTGGATATGTTGCGTTATCATCATTTTCTGATGGCTAAGTTCTGGATACCTGAATATGGCGATCCCGAGAATTCAGAACATTATAAATTTCTAAAAGCTTATTCTCCGTATCATAATTTCGAGGCCGGTCAGGAATATCCGGCATTGTTCTTTACTGCTGGTGAAAACGATAATCGAGTTCACCCGCTGCACGCACGAAAGATGACAGCAGCACTTCAATCTTATTCTGCTAATGATTTTCAGCAGGATCCCATACTTCTTTGGATTGATAGAGAAGGTGGTCACGGACAGGGTAAACCATTACATCTTCGCATTCGTGAGCGTGCTGATCTCTGGATATTTCTCATGTGGCAGACCGGAATGCTGCCCGATGAATAATTCGATTGCAGCCAGAGATCATGCCGATGATTTTTTGTTGCCGTTATTTATAATTCTTATCAGTTCATCTGATATGTATTCCACATCTGATTTATTCAGATCCATCCCACTTGGCAGATTGAATGCATAAGGCGATATTGTATAAGCATTCTTGTTCTCACTTCTTGCTCGCATTGTATCTCTGTGGTTTCTATATGCGGGCATAGAACTCAGTGGATCAAACATCGGACGAGTGCTTATCCCGCGCTTGTGCATTTCCTGTGCAATGTAATGCTTGTCCAAGCCTAAGTATGGTTTCAACAAGGCTGTTATCATCCAGTAGCTGTCGTTTGTGTTATTGTTTGTAGGGTTAAATGATAAGCTGTCTATTCCACTGCAACTTTGTGTGTACCATTTGAATATCTCTCTTTTCTTCTGTACAAGCTCGTCTATGTGCTCAAGCTGCGCGAGTCCAAGAGCAGCCTGCAAATCACTCATCGCGTATTTGTGTGCTATTTCGTAGCAACAGTAGACTGATTTATCATCAGATCTACCGTGATTCATCAGTGTTATACACCTGTCGAATATCTTTCTATCATGAGTGACGAGCGCACCACCCTCACCTGTTGTCGCCGTTTTAGATCCGTGAAAGCTGAATACTCCCACATCGCCGAATGTGCCGGCATATTTCCCGTTCTGCGTTGTACCTATTGCCTGTGCTGCGTCCTCGATAAGATAAATTCCGTTACTGCCGGCAACATCTCTGATTTTCTTCATATCCGGCATGTTGCCATAGAGATCCACGGCGATGATTGCTTTTGTATCTTTGTTTATTATATTTCTTATCGAGTCAATTGAAATGCACCATGTTTCATTGTCAATATCCGAAAATATTGTATCAGCACCTGTATATTCAACAGGGGCTGCTGAGGCAATCCAGGTTACATCCGGTACTATAACCTGATCTCCCTGTGATATATTGAGCGCCATCAAGGCTAAATGTATTGCGGAGGTGCAGGAAGGTAAGGGAATGACATATTCTACTTGTAAATACTCTGAGATTTTCCTCGCGTATTCCCTGATATATTCGTAGGAGTTGCGGTTCCACGCCCCCCTGATTGCTCCATGCACATACTCTTCTTCTCGTAACGATATTCCGGGATTTGTAATTGTGTATTTCATTCTATCGAATACATTTCAAATATCCTGATGGATTACTGCTAACAAGTGTCTTCATGATTGGGTAGTGATCGATTATAAATCTGCTATTGGATGCCAGGTATTCGTATACTGCTGTGAGTGGATTATTTCCCTGATCCCACTTGGTCGATTTTAAGAAACCCTTCGGCAGGCATTCTATGATCGTATCCATAACGATCATGTAGCAATTCTTTGTCACGAGTTCTCCATAATATTGCAGTTCTCGGTATACATGATCGTGCGAATGATTGGAATCCAGAATGACCATGATTGATTGATAGTTCTTTGCTACGTCTTTCACGCATTCATAAGTACTATGTTCAGTTGATGATCCTTCAATAATCCTTAGATATTCTGCTAATTCATGGTTTGACAAGACAGAACGGTTGCTGTCTCTCAATGCATTCTCAATGCCGATAACCAGGCCGCGTTTGTTGTATGCGCTCATTACCATGGCGTAAGATAATAATGATCCTCCATGAGCTACACCTGTTTCGATAATGAGGTCCGGTCTGGTACGCCAGATAATATTTTGTATTTCTACAATATCCTGGGTATATTGAATGGAGGGTACACCGGCAACATTGTGTAAATAGCAATATTTATAGTCATTGGAGTTTTTCATCCACTCCAATGTCTGTGACCGTAAAGTATAATCACAGTATTGACGTTCAATGTTTCTTAGACGTTCCTTGTAAATATCCATCAATAATATTCTGAGAATGATTACTATTAGAGAATGGTTTTTGCCTTTTGCAAGGCTGCACCAATGACCTGATGCATATCGTAGTATTTATATTCTGCCAGCCTCCCTCCAAATATCGTGTCTTTCTCCTGGAGCGTCAATTCACGGTATTTATTATATATATCACGATTCTTCGCTGTATCTATAGGGTAGTATGGATCTGAATCAGATTCTTCATTTTCCGGATACTCGAATGTTATGATCGTATTATTGCTATCAGTTCTTTCAAAGTGTTTGTGTTCAGTAATTCTGGTATAGGGTACTGATTCTTCCGTGTAGTTCACATGTGATGCGCCCTGGTAATCCCCCTTGTGCAACTCATGTTGGAATGTAAGGCTACGATACGGTAAACTACCATGAACGCGATTATAATATTCATCGATTCTACCCGTGAACAGTATAGTATGAGCGTATCGAATCCAATCATCCCTGGAGTAGTAATCCGTACCTAATTCAACAGGGACGCCATCAATCATATTTTCAACCATGTGGGTATAACCCTGAGTGGGTATACCCTGATATCTATGATTAAAATAATTATCATCAAAGGTAAAGCGAATTGGCAGTCGCTTGATAATTGATGCCGGCAACTCCTTCGGATCACGTTTCCATTGTTTTTTTGTATATCCTCGGATAAATGTTGAGTATATTTCTTCTCCAACCTGAGAAAGAGACCATTCCTCAAGATTTGCAGGGTTGTCGATTTCCAGACGTACTGATTGAAGTTTCTTCTGACCTTCCTCAGGTGTGTTGATTCCCCAAAGCTGGTGCAATGTAAGCAAATTTATCGGGAAGGAATATACGGAGTCCTTATACTTGACCTTTGGTCTGTGGATATAGTTATCGAATGAGGCATACTTGTTCACATATTTCCATATATCGATTGAGTCCGTGTGGAATACGTGTGGTCCATACATATGAATATTGATGTCACCCACTTTATCGGTAAATACATTTCCACCGATATGATCACGCTTATCAATAATAATTACGCTCTTTCCCCGTGCAATAGCCTGTTGTGCAAACACAGATCCGAATAAACCTGAGCCCACAATCAGATAATCATATTTGCTCTTGTTGTTTTTCAAATGTACACCGTATAATTTACTGAACAGTAGTATATCTGCTGATGAAGAATACTGTCATTCACCCAGAACATTCTCATATTCCAGCAGGAATTGATCACTATTCGCTTCCCAGCAATAGGTGGACTCCGCCAACCTGAGGCAATTCTCGGACATTTTACGATATGTATCTCTATCACTGCAAATGTCGGAAATTCCATTGCTGATGCTATCTATGTCTGATTCGTCCACGACCACTCCACACTTTCCCTCAGTGACGATCTTTGCCATTTCCCCCACATCATTTACAATCACTGGTACACCGTGGGCGAAGGATTCAAATAATTTTGTTGGTGTGATATTACCAAAATGTCTTTTGTTATACACAATAATTGACACATCAATATTTTCATACAAACTGCCGATTTCACTGTTATCATATGATCCCTGAATAGACAGTATATTCGTGTATTTGGATTTTAATTTATTGAACTGCATTTGATAATTATCAAATACTTTACCAGCAAGAAATATTCTGAACCGTTGGTTATTGTTGTTCAACATACTGATAGCAGACAGAAATTCTTCGATACAATTATTCTTCCATATACTTCCTAATCTTCCGATAACGATATTATCAGTATCTGCAATACCTTTGAGATCACTCACAATTGAAGAACGATTTGGATAAGAACCAATTCTGGTCACATTTCTTATATTTGCAGAATGATATTTATTCACCTGGTATTCATTATGAACGAACACGTGGTTAAATGGGCGGGCATATTTCATTTCATAACGGTCGATGAAATACAATAGCCAGTTATATCTACCCTTCCAGAATCCACGGTAGTAATCAGGTTCACACATATCCAATATAGTCTTACATTTCAGTATATTGGCTGCTTTTAATCCCGCATGAATCGTATCAATATTGAAGCAATGTATACAATCAGGTCTTGCTTCTATGAGCATGCGTTGAGCGATCCTGTTGTACTTCCATATATTCCTGAAATTACGTGGCCCGACACCTCTTGGAGCACGATGTTGAATACGGATAATATCAATACCGTCGACATTGATCCTTTGAGGTAGATTACACAATCGATCCCAGGCAATGATCGTTACATTGTAACCTGAATTAGCAAGTGTATGTGCTTGATTGTAGATCCTCAGATACCTGCCTTCATGCGGCAGAAACGCTCCGGTCATTAGCATGTATATCTTTTTACCCATAACCAGAACTATGCTTTACATGCAATATCCGCCGTCGACTCTGATGATCTGACCTGTGATAAATCGAGCTTTCTCTGAGACCAGAAATGAGACGAGGTAGCCGACTTCTTCGGGCAATCCGGGGCGTCCGAGTGGGGTTCGCTCAAGATAACGTTCAGGAGATACTCCGGCGGTCATATCCGTGGTGATAAAGCCGGGTGAAACGGCATTGACGGTGATATTTCTGGTAGCCAACTCGCGGGCTAGTGATTTGGTAAATCCCAGAACGCCCGCTTTGGAAGAGCAGTAACTGGTTGAGTCCTGAAAACCGACTTCTCCTCCCACACTCGTCAGATTAATAATGCAGCGATTCTCCTTCCGTTTCCCCGCCCATTTTTTGACCACGAACTTCGTGGTATAGAAAAGACCATCCAAATTTGTAGCCAGGGTGTCGCGCCAATCATCAATGGATAGCCGAGTTATGGCTTTATCACGATTTATGCCGGCGTTATTCACGAGAACATCAATGCTGCCGTGCTCGGCAGTTATTGATCTCAAGGCGGTGCTGGTCGCATCATTATCACTGACATCGTATTGACACAAAGCACATCGACCACCGGCCGCTTTGATTTGCTCAGCGACTTCATTGGCGGCCGTTTCATTGTGGCAATAGTTGATGATGACAAACAGGCCGTCTGCCGCCAGTTGAATGGCGATGGCGCGGCCTATCCCGCGTGAAGCTCCAGTCACCAATGCTACTCGATCGTCCATATTGCTGAGTTACGCCTTTGTAATTGATTCACGACTGAGAACTGCGGGATCCAACAAGGATTTTGATTCTGCCTGTGATGACTGTCTCATCATGCTGATTGATGATGCGTAATTTGGTCGTGATGATGCCTTTATCACCCGGGGCAGGCAGCATCTCCACGATTTCAGCGTGCAGGTGGATTGAATCTCCAATGAAGACCGGCTTAGGAAATCGCACCTTGTCCAGGCCCGTGATGCATTCCATGGACTGAGGCCAAAATGTGAACCAACCCACCCGAGAGATAAGACACGCTCCGGCAACAAAACCTAACAATCCGTGGGCAATGCGCTGTCCGAAGGGAGTTGATTCGGCATAGTGCTTGTCGGTATGAATTGAGTTCCAGTCACTGCTGAATGCGGCGAACATGACCACATCCGCCTCGGTGATAGTTCTTCCCGGCGTGATGATGCTGTCCCCGACCTTGCAATCTTCAAAATACTCTTTAATGGTTCCGTCCATAATTGATATCAATCCGGCAACATGACGACCTTGCCCATCACGTCGCCTGACTCCATGATCCGATGACCTTCGGCAATATCACTCAACGGTAATTCACAATTGATGACCGGCTTGATCATCCCGTTTTCCACGAATTTCAAGGCATCCATCAATTCCGCAGTCGTACCGAAATGCGAGCCAATGTACCTTTGTTGTTTGTTCCATAAAAAGCGAATATCCATGGTCGTCTTGAAACCGGTCGTGGCACCACAGGTGACCAGCGTCCCCCCCCACTTGAGACAATGGATACTGGTTTCCCAGGTGGCATTACCAGGGTGTTCAAACACGATATCCACACCCTCGCGGTCCGTCAGTTTCTGGATCTTGCGGGAGATTCGTTCCTTTTCACGATTAATGATGTGCTTGACGCCGAGATTGGAAACAAGCTCTGCCTTCTCCTCAGAATTGACAATGGCAATGGGGATGGCATTGAACGCCTGACAGAGTTGCACGGCGATGCTGCCTAAACCACCGGCGGCACCCCAGATCATGACGAGATCTCCCGCCTTCATCCCGGCTTTCACCACCAGCATGCGCCAATCGGTGACCAAAGCAGATCCGATAGCCGCAGCACCTTCCCAACTCAAGTTCGCTGGCTTGGGGACGACATTGACGGCGGGCACTTTGGCGTAATCTGCTTGAGCTCCGTCATTGGGGCCGGTTTGAAATCCCCATACCAGGAAATTGGGACATGAAATATCATCTCCCCCCAAACACTGGCGACACATGCCGCAGGACAATGCACCGTTCACCAGAATTTCGTCGCCGGGTTTTACGTTCGTGACTTCACTCCCCACTTCCTTAATGATACCGGAAGCGTCCGTACCATTGATGTGAGGGAAAATGATTTCCAAACCGGGGACGCCCTCTCTTCCCCATAAATCATTGTAGTTCAGCGCCGATGCCTTAATTTCAATGAGCACTTCGTTGGGCGATATTTCCGGGATGGGAAGATCATCGCGGTACTGCAGTACCTCGATTCCGCCGTGATGATCAAAGACAACTGCTTTCATTCGTCAACCTTCTTCACTCGAAGCAATTGATATGAATACTTCGACGTCAGAGAAAAAACCAGTACTTCACAAGCAGCATCACTCGTGATTACGACAGCTTGCTCTCAACGAAGTCAATAACTGCTTTCACCGTTCTGAGTTGCTGGGCTTCCTCATCGGAAATATCCATATCAAACTCATTCTCGATGGCAGCGATGATTTCCACCAGGTCAACCGAACTGGCTTCCAGGTCACCGATCAGCGTCGCTTCCGGGTTTAGATCTGCTTCAGAAGTGTCCAGAATTTCGACGAGAATTTCATACACTTTTTCTTGAACGCTCATACTAGTAATTCCTTTTACTCGATTCGCTGGTTTGAATTTGAAGGTCAGTTATTTGAAAAGTTCCTGAAGATCATGGCGCTGTTCGTGCCGCCCAATCCCATGTTGATACACATTGCAGTCTTCACCTCAGTTTCGACCATGGATTGTACATGATTGATCCCGGCGCAGTCAGGGGCGACATTTTCCAGGTTTTTCGTGGGCGCGATGAACTGATGCCTCATCATAAGATTTGTATAGACCGCTTCCAGTGCCCCACAGGCTGACAGGGCATGACCGGTCTGGCCCTTGACTGAACTCACGGGGGGAGTATTCGGCAATGCACGGCGAAGCACATCCGTTTCCACCGCGTCACCGACACGGGTGGCCGTGCCATGGGTGTTGACGTAATCAAGAGGTGCTTCCTGAGGGATTTCAGCATCATTCAGGGCGGCGGTGATCGCTCGGCTCAATCCTTCACCATTGGGGCGGAACATGTCCGAGCCGTCGTTGGTCGCCCCATAGCCGATGATTTCAGAATAGATTTGCGCTCCCCTTTGCAGAGCGTGCTCCAGTGATTCAAGGATCAGGATACCGCTCCCGGCGGACATGACGATTCCATCACGATCAGCATCATACGGCCGTGATGCCGATTCCGGATCATCATTGAATCTTGTGGTGAAGGCATCCCACCGATCCATCGACGGACCAATCTGCTTCCAACATTCTTCCTCAGCAGCTCCACAAATCACCACATCCAAAGTTCCGAACTTGATCTGTTCGTAACCGTGCCCGACGTTATCCAGCCCGGCAGTGAAACTGGAAGAGAGGGAATATGATCCGCCTCGCACGCCCAGCATGGTGGCAATATTGCCAGAGGCCGATGAGTTCATCATCTTGACAACCCCCACTGCACCGGCACGGGACTTTTTGTTCCGGCTGAGGAACTGGTTCATCTTTGAAATCTCATTAATCCCGCCGAATGCTGATCCAATGATGATGCCCGTTTTCTCAACATCAGGCAGCTCAGCCGGGTCCAGTTGTGCATCCTGCAAAGCATCCAGGGTGGCGGCCGCAGCATAGTTGGCAAAGTCGCCCATTGTCTGGCGGGCTTTGCGGGGAGTTCTTTTGGCATCCCAATCTTTCACCGGGGCGTACACGCCGCAACTTAAACCATATTCCAATAACTCAGGAGCCGCGACGATCCCGGACTTTCCCGAGCGCAGGGCATGGGCAACTACATCGGCTTCACAACCGAGGGAACACACCACACCCAAACCTGTGATCACAACTTGATTCATCTGACTCATCGGGTCGCCATATTAATCCGGTCGCTTGAACACCAGGCAAGCATTTACGCCGCCAAACCCGAACGAATTGGACAATGCTACATCGATTTTGGCATCAATGGCTTCATTGGCCACGATATTGATCCCTTTACATTGATCATCAAGATTATCAATATTGATACTCGGAGCGACAAACTGATGTTCCATCATCAGCAGGGAGTACACCAACTCATTGGCGCTGGCGGAACCAACTTCGTGACCGGTCATGGACTTGGTTGATGAGACCAGGGGTTTCTTGCCAAAAATCTGTTCAATACCCTGGGCTTCCCGGGCATCACCGACCGGGGTGGAGGTGCCGTGGGCGTTGATATAGTCAATTTGTTCCGGTGCGATTTGGCCATCCTCGAGCGCTGCGTTCATGCATTTAATCGCACCGATTCCCGAGGGAGAGGTCATTTTGTAGCCGTCGTTATTCAGTGAGTAGCCGACAAGTTCCGCAATGATGTGAGCCCCGCGAGCCTTGGCCATCTCATACTCTTCCAGAATGACCGTTGCGGCCCCGGAGGAAGGGACTAATCCATCACGATCAATGTCGAACGGTCGTGATGCCGCCCCGGGATCGTCAGATCTTTCCGAGAGCACACGCAGCGCATCGAAGTGGCTGTCAAACTCCCAGCATCCGTCATGCAATCCACCGACAATCGCGCGATCCTGCAGACCATGACGAATGGCCAGAAGCGCCTGTCCGACCGAGACCGCACTGGAGGCACAGGCGGCCGCAACAGTGTAGGTGGGCCCATGCAGGCCAAGAATGACACCGAGGTTGGCAGTGGGTGATGAGGTCATTGATTTGGGTAACACCATGCTTCCCAGTTTCTTCCCTTTATTGACCTTCAGATCACACTCGGCAAAGACTTCATGATGCAGTCCGCAGTGGCCCATGATGGTGACCGTGCGTTCATCCTGCACCTGCTCATCATCGAGACCGGAATTTTTGATGGCTTCCTTCGTCGCACCCAGGCAGTATTTCACCGCATTACCCAGGGAACGTTTCTGTTCCTTGTCGACTTTAGGAGGCACGAAGTCTTTGACGAGGCAGGCAACAACACCGTTGAAGCGCATCTCTTCCCTCTCGGGTACGACCTCCGCAACGGCCCTTCCTTCCTTCAGACTCTCTAAAACATCTTCAACGGAATTGCCCAGACAACTCACGACGCCCATACCGGTTATTGCCACTCGCCTCATGAGATTGATTTACCTCCCGGAATTTTTGACATGATAAGACACGCATTTGATCCCCCAAGACCACTATTAAATGTCATCGCTGTGCGCAATTCTGTTTCCTGATATTCAAGAACATGATTGATCCCCTGACAATCTGCGGCAATGTTGTTCAGATTCACCGTGGGTGTGACAAAATCATGGTGTAACATGAGTGTTGTGTATACAGCTTCCTGTGCTGCAGTTGCCCCCTGACCATGACCACTGATACTCTTGGTTGAACTCACCAGCGGCTCTTCCCTGAATGTTTCTCGAATGAACTGAGCTTCAATCGGATCTCCATGCCGAGTTCCAGCACCATGGGGATTGATGTAGTCAATTTTTACTGCGCCGGTTTCACCTGCCATGCACATCGCTTGATCAACCGCCAGGCGAAGCCCATCTCCGGTAGGAATGAACATGTTATCACCGTCATTGGCCTCCCCAAATCCAATAATCTCAGCATAAATCTCAGCATTGCGCTGCTCGGCATGCACCAGTGACTCCAGGGTGAGAACACCTGCACCGGCAGAACCAACAAGACCTTGTCGATCACGATCGAAAGGTCGGCAGGCTTCAGTTGGTCGATCATTGAAGTCTTGTGGCATTCCATCGCTGTTATCGGCCGAGAGACCGACATGCCGCCAAGTATCATCTTCCGCACTTCCGCAGAGGCAGACATCCTGAATACCGTGACGAATCAGATTAAATGCGTGACCGATGTTGTACAGCCCAGTGGCACACGCAGCAGACAACGAGCATGTCCTGCCCCTGCACCCAAAGAGAATTGCGACATTACTCGAAGCCGTTGAATTCATCATGCGAGCAATGCCGTGGGCTCTGATCTTGGTGTGAGTTTCTTCTGTACCCCAGTAATCCTCTGCCAACTGTATTTCGTTTATACCCCCCGCCCCAGTACCAATGATGACTCCTGTTCGTTCATCTGTCAGTACGTTTGATTTCAGTCCGGCATCTTCAACAGCCTGGTGCGCGGCCACACACGCAAGTAATGCCGTTCTTGACATGTGTCGCTTGTTTTTTCGGGGCAGGAAACTGGAGTCGAAATCCGGCAAGGGTGCGTAAACACAACATTTGTAGCCCAGCTCCTCCATTTCGGGCATGTAGACGATCCCGGAATAACTTTCCCGAAGAGATTTCACAACCTCATCGGTATTCGTGCCAATAGCTGATACCACACCCAAGCCTGTGATCACAACGCGTCTCATCGGATCATGGACTCCCGGAAGCAATATAGTTCATCAAGCTACTCACGCCGTCTCACTTTGCACATGATCGGGTAGCTTATTCAACCAGTCTGACGCTGTCACGATCAGTTTCTGCTGCCAGTCAATTTGGGAAAAGTTATGGTTTGCGCCTGGAATGACATGGATGCTCGTTGATGATTTCACGGGTGGCGATTGTTCTATTTGTGGTACATACCCACGATCGAAAGCCTGGTAAAGAGGATCCTGATCGCCATAAACGCATAATATCTGTTTCCCCTGCCGGGTGGATCTCTGAAAGGCTTCCCAGAGGTTCTGATCCAGTTGAGGCATTTTATATTGCCCGCGAAGCACTCTTCCCAAAGCGCGTACCGCCCACAGATATCGACTTTGTCCGGTAAGGAATCGTCGCCAAGATCGCCAAAGGAGAGCTTTACGCATATAGGTAGTGACCATCACACCGGTGACCGCATCTTCTGACATCTCACCAAAATGCTGAACCGGGAGTGATGCGAGAATCATGAAATTGATATGCGGATCATCCACCCCCGCCATCAACGCGCTGAAGGCACCGCCACAGAGTCCGAGCAGTCCCAGAGAATCGATTTCCACTTCGGATTTGAAGAAGAGTGCAGCATCAAGCACGCTCTGGTCGCAATCAAGAAACGTTTTTTTGTATTCAACAGCACTCTTCAGTTGTCCCGGACTATCACCAATACCCGGTAGATCAACGCGTAGCACATGATAGCCTTCCACGCACAATTGACGCGCCAGGCGTACATAGAATCTGTTCGGACCACGACGACTTCTTATTCCCGCATTGACCAAGATGATACCGATCCGCTTTCCAGTCTTCTCAACTTCCGGCGGTGAATGGAGAATACCAGTGGCCCAGATCCCCCCGCATGAGAATTGCACAATGCGTTCAGTTTCAGGCATGTGATGAACAGATTGATTCTCAGTCACTTTGAGTCATTCCTTCGAGTCGGTGTACACTTCGCTCAAACAAAGACTCGTGACCATGCCAGAACCTGAGTTCTCGCCAGGGATCGTTGGGATCGATCCAGAACGGTTGATCAATCACTCGTTCAACAGCGATTTCGTTCGTCATTGATTGCAGCAATTCGTGCAGTTCACGCAGTTCCTTTGGGATGTTTCCTGATTTACCAATGCTGAAGATCGAGATCGCGCACCGGACCGTTTTCACGCATTGCATCACGTCCAACGCAAGAAGTTCCCGATAGCACTGAGCACCAAGAGGAAAACCCAGAATATCCACCGACTGTCCCGCTTCAAGCTGACCTCTCAATCGATCTCTGGATTCGACCACTTCTCCATTGATCATATTTCTTGCCAAAACCTGGGTGCGGAGAAAATTGTTCATGTACTGAGTCGGACGAACAATGGGTTCCCAGAGCAGGAGGGAATGGACGGTGGGATCTTCGCCGGCTGCGAGAAATGCAAGCGTCGCTCCCAGTCGCAGGCCGAAGAGGCATACGGGGTAGGATGTTTGTTGATGCAGCCAATTGGCCATTGCATGGATATCGGTGACATGAGTCGTTACTGTAGCTTCGGAAAATTCTCCCCCACTGTCGCCACATCCACGGTAGTCGAATCGTAAAACGTGATATCCCTGTTGTGCAAGTATGCGGGCAAAATCAACACATATCCTCTGTGCGATTGCTGCCTCTTCCGCAAAGGGGGCGCAGAAAACCACGCCGACACCACGATCCTTTTCCGGGCTTATCGGCGCATGATGAACCGCAAAAACCTTGGTGTTCTCGACTTCATAAAAAAATGGCACTTCCTTCAGATCGTTCATTACGGATTGCATTTTAGATCAAGTGAAACGTATTCTCCGTCGGCATCAGTTGGGATCGAATGAGATTCGGTTCTGTCTACGACTCCTGCGTATTTGTCTCGGCAGGTTTCTTCAAATGCTTGAGAAGATCAAAAATCTGTGTATTACGAAACACGATATTCGCAAGCAAATAGACCACTATTCCTGAACAGCCGGCAATCAAGAGAATGATGCATTGGGAGAAGGCTTTTTCGTCGCTCATCAGCTGCAGAAGCTGATGATACGAAAAATACATCACCAGCCCCGCTACCAACGATGCCAGCAGGATTTTGAAGAATGGTATGCCAAAGCGGAACAGGATACGGCCTTGGAGGATTTTCTCCAGTATGAGCACGAGTATTCCTGTTCGGATGAGTGAGATGAGCGTACTGGCCAGGGCAATACCGCCCAAACCCAACAGCCACATGAGCACCAGATCCAGAATCACATTTGCAGTAATCGTAAGCAATAAAATGGCCAGAAGGAGTTTCCCTCTTTGCGTCACAAGGAAGTAGTAGACAGCCAGGATGACACCGATTGATCCGGGCAAACCCAATGCCAGATAGATGATCACTTCGGTGGTCTGTGATGCTGCTTCTGCGGAGAATTTCCCGTAGTGAAACATGAGATTCGTAAAAGGATCCGCAAAGACAGCAAGACCGATCGCCACGGGGATCGTCAGGAATGCAATGATCAGAAAATTCCCTCGAAAAAAGGTGCGCAACCGTTCAGAGTTCTGCTGCCGGACCAGCTTCACCAGTTCCGGGTACATTACCTTGTAAATCGGGAAAGCGACGATCAACGGTACCAATCCCAGAAAGATGATCCCCAGGCTCAGCGCTGATACAGCCCCCTCCCCCAGAAGTGATGCAATCATGCGATCGACTGCTGTGTTGATCTGCCAGATTGAAATCACCATGAGCGACAAGCCCAGCCCGCTCAGAACCCGTTTCATGCTCTGATCGCGGAAATCGAACCACCATCCATTGATCGTGAAGTATTTCCAGATGATCGGCAGCAGCATGATCGCCTGGAGAGCAATTCCCGCCACGACTCCCCACGCCAATCCTGCGATTCCCCACCAGTCCGACCAGATCAGCACTCCCACCAATGCGCCGGCAGGAACCCAGAGCGTACTCAAAGCCGAGAAGACAAATCTTCTGCGCGCGTTAAGCACACTATCAAATACTGCATGTACTGTTGTCAGGAAAATTGAGGGAGCCATGATCCGGGTCATCAATACCGCAGATTCATGAGCCGGTTCATTGAATCCCGGCGCCAGCAACAGCACAATCCAGTCAGCGCCGATGATGTAGATGAGGGTGAGAACCAATGAGCAGAAAAATGTCAGACGAAGGAATGAGCTTGCCAGAGCTGACTGATCGTTTCTTTCCCCATTTTCTTTTACCGACATATACACCGGGACAAATGCCAGGTTGAACGCCATACCAAGTGGATGGATGAGTGTCACCGGCACCATCCGGGCAATGAAATATGCGTCAGTGGTTGTGGTTGCACCGTATTTCGATGCCAGGATCACAACGACCACAAAACCACCTATAGAGAGCGATATGCGAGCGATCACCAGCACGAAGGCTGAGACGAGATAATGAAAGCGATGATCACCTTGAATCGACATATTATCCCGTTGATCCCTCAACATCGGAGAGATTGTTCACCTTCCTCGCAAATCCTGAGCAGTATCGAAACAGATGTTCCACGACGTCAACGTACAATGATGGCGGTGTTACTCCCCTGACGGTCTTCTTGTACGGCATTACGTATGTCATAGCCAAGCAGAATACCCTGCTGGGTGAGTAAAGCCGGCCTGATGATGTCTTCGATATCCCGCATGAAGCGAGCCCAATCTGCAACGAAGGTCGGCGGAACATAGAGCACATCACCACTATGCAACGACAAGTGCTGTGCGTACCCACCGTGAGCCAGGGCATCCTTGATGTTGATCAGTTCGCTTACCAACTCACCATTTTCACCCTGTCTCAGGAGAAGTACTTTGCTGCGATTGGCAGAGTTAGTAAAACCACCTGCCATCCCAACCGCTTCAAATGTGCTCGTGGGACCTTCCATCGTAAAGATACCCGGGCGAGACACTTCACCCATCACCACTACTTTGGCACTGCGCAGCAGCCTGATCTCAACATTCACCTGTGGATCAACAAGATAGGGACTCAATCCGTCGGTTATCGATCGACGCAGATCATTTGCACTCATACCTTTTGCGTCGATTTCACCCGCCATCGGGTAAAACACAATCCCCGAATTGGGAAGTCTCAGTCTGCGACTCAAATCTGTGTGCCGATAGACCTGTACCTCGACCTCGTCGCCGGGCCCGAGTTTGAGGTCTGGAAGAGTGAGTGATTCGCTCGTATCAATCTGAGCATGAAGATCCCTTTCAGGCAGCGGCGGCACCTGACCCGTGGTGCAGCCAGCACTCCCCCATGCCAGAAAGAGAATCAGAAGAAGTATTGTGAACCTATGCAGATTCAGATGCATGGTAGATTATCCTCGTAAGACTCTGTAGCCGGAATCGAATCCTGCTGTTGCATAAACACCCGCACAATAACGCAAAAACGGCGAATCTGCGACATAGGAAGCCCTCAACTGACCGGAAATGCGGGTGTCTGCTCCGGATCCAGCTGAATCGAATTCTGCTGCTCTTTGAATTCCTGCTCTTCCTTGTTCAGAACCAGACTGAGAGCCGCGGCGAATGCCATCACGGTCCATGCATATTTACTCCCCCACAAGTGGTAGAAATTGGCACACAACATGAAGCCGGCAAAGGCACTGAGCAATCCAATCGCCATCATCTTGGCTTCACGATCCCGGGCTCGGATGAAACAGGCTAACAACTGCAAGATGACGGCCAAGTGTATCGAACTGTAAACAATAAGGCCGGGAAATCCATTTTCTGCTAATACACCAAGATAGACGTGATGCGGAACATAAGCCACGTGCCGGGGAAGGTATGGAATATCTCGTATCTGGATCAGGTAGTTATCTTCAAAGTTACCGGTTCCGACCCCCAGCAAGGGACTCTCTTTTGCCATGTTCCATGAGATCTTTGCCATCTCATAGCGAAAATTCGTGGAGTAATGCCCCGTATCTTTATGCCCAAACATACGAGGTAAAACTTCTAATTGAGGGAAGAAGGTAATAAGAAAGAAAAACACGATCGTCAGTATGCATCCCGATACAAAACCAATCATTATTTTATGGCGCAATGGTGCTAAGGGGAAAAAGACTCCGAGTACAACTGCCATTCCCAACCATACCGCCCGGGCAGAACAGGCAATAATATTGCCCATCACCATTAATAATAATGCACCGGCGATCAGCTTTTTCTTCCACCACGGAGCACACATAGTCAGATAGAGCAGGCACCCCATTTGGACAACCAATTGCGAACCATGCTGATCCGGATCCCTTGATAAGCCCTGGATTCGAAATTTACCTGTAGGACCAGCCTGCAACTCTTTGCGCACATTGGTTTCAGAAATGTGTACACCGTGTACGACTGCTTTACGGGTAACGATTTCATAAGATCCTGCAAATGATGCCAGGAATGCACTGGTTACAAACCAGAGGATGCACAACTTCAATATTCTTCGATCTCTTGCGACATATACAATGAGTACATAAAAGACAAAAGTACTTGTGCGCTGTATCAGGGGCATGAGCCCGTTTCTCGGCGTAGGAGCAGCCAGCACAGAGATTATGTTGATCACAAGGTAGGAAATGATCAGCAGGGGAACGATATTACGATATAAGAACTGAAATGGTCGGGTATCACGATGCGCCCATATCTTGAATGCGCATACGACACCAAGCAGCAACGTGAAGATTTGAGTCGGGGTAATACCATCGTTTCCCACATGCGCTCCGCCGATACTGAGCAACGCATCAAGAGGAAACACAAATAGAGTCATATACAGCACGATCTCCTCGATACGCCATTTTTTCGAGGATCGTGTCTGCCCTGACAATGCTTCAATTCCTTGCTTCAATGCAATGTAAACGAAATAAGGGAAAAATCACTCCACTTCGTCGGATTGAATCGCCTCAACCAGTATCGGAACATCGTTGAGTTTAATCTGAGCCTTCCTTTCAGTCGTTGTGATGTATTTAACCTCGGGATCACTGCCGTCGTTATTGAGCAGCGGCGTCAAGGCAACCTTCTCAGAATTACAGTTGAGCGAGATTTCCTCAGAACCTTTATCACACCACACGATGTAGGCATCATGCGGCTGACCTTTCAAACGGAATACGAATTGATTTTCCGGCGTGTTCAACCTGACAAGTGATTGATAAGGCTGAAGCGATTTCAAGAGAAACGCGTAGGTGTGGAATGCCGGCCGCTTGCTCATATCATCGCGCCGCAATCCCTGATACTTCCAGTTGCGTCCCCCGTGGTAGTCGTGCCAATCCTTCATTTGCGCCACGTTGGTAATCTTCAGATCCAAATCGATTGAAATGACCAATTTCTTCAATACGTTCAGGGCTTGCTCTCGCTCGAACCAAGTGACCCTGATCCTGTACTCAGGATTATCCGGATCATCAATAACCTTGAAGAGTTCTGCTCCTTCGCTCCGGCTGAAACGATACTCAAGCAGGCTTTCGACCATCGGTGCCGAGGCCATATCGCCGGCGATAATCGGTTTCTCGTAACCATTCTCCCTCATGGTCTTGCGCATCCAATTCACGACCCCGTATGCCCCCTTGTAATCGTAGTTATAGTGAAAATCCACCATGTCAAAATACTCATGGTAGGTGAGCGCCGTTTTCATAAAATCGATTTGTCCACGGAACCATTTTGTTAGACCGGCGGTCGTTGTTTCGAAATGACTGATTTTCGGAGAGATGTCACAGATATCAGCGAAGTTCATACCGGTCAGATTGAGATAGCAATTGGGATTTGCTTTCTTTGCGGCTCCGTAGGCAATCTTCAGAAGTTCGCCGTATTCCTCCACTGTCCCCTGCCAGTATAGATCGTGATGCATTTCAGATCCGGCAGCAAAGTACAACACCGGATAGAGCAAACCCGGCATATCATCGATCCCATCGTTGTCATAACGCTCAACAATGGCCATCATGAATTTTTCAAAGTCGCCCAGGTGTTCATCCTTGATCGGGCCAGCCGATTCGGGCCCCTTCGTCCTGCGCTTCATAGCCCATCTACAGCGCGGACTGAGGTTGAACTGAAGGTGCTCGAAACCCGCGGTCTGGTACTCCAGGACCAGCTTGTCCAGCAAGCGCCAATCGTATTTATTGTTCCCGTTCTTCGGCGCTCTCTTTTCAATTTTCTCCCAGGGAATCTGCCCTATGCGTACCCACTTGATGCCAATCTCTCCGAAGGCCGTAGCAAAACCTGGTCTGGCAAATTCGATCCCGAAACCGAATGACTGGATATCACCGCCCCGCGAATACGGATAAATATCATCCGGCTCGTCTTGATACATGGGATGCTCCTGCCCCGGAAAGTACGAGCGCTCCAGCCTGATCTCAACTTCATCCAACAACGAAGAAAATCGTTGCCAGCGTCCTGTGTCACGCGCCAGGCGTAAATCATCAAACATCACTTCGACTTCCCTGAGGTCATACCCCAGTGACTTCTTCTCGTTATAGCTTTTTTGCAGGGTTTGAAAACGCTGTCGCAATGCTGCAGCATCAATCTCCCCGTCAGCCTTGACTGCACAACTGACACAGTTCAACACAAGTATGCACACCAGGCAACGCAAAATAAACATCATCTCATACTCCAGTGAAATACTGAATCTACAACCTCAAACCTGATGGTACAGGTCCGCAGGGGGTAACTTTGATACCAGCATGATATACCGATGTGTGGGAGAATGTATGCAAACCAATTGCTGCGCATAAAAAAACCCAGGGTGGTATCCCCTCCGGTCCATCCTGGGGTTTTATTGAATTACCGAACCGACCTTTACTCTACACCAAGCTCGACAAAGATCGGTACTTCGGTCAGGAGCAGATTGACGTTGCCATCAAGGACCTGCATCTCCTCTTCATCCATTTCGTCAGGAACCGGAGAGCTCACCCGGACGCTGGATACATCCAATGCAAGATTCCAACTCTCAGACTCGGATGAACTCCAGAGAATATAGAATTCATTTTCACCATCGGAGACTCGGTAGGCAAAGACACTATTTCCATAGTCGGTAAGTCTTTCGATCCGATTCATGGAACCAATAGCAGCAACCGTATTCGTGCATGCAGTAAAAGCTGGTCGGGCTGTGCCATCATCGTTTCGCAAACCCTGAAATTCCCAGGAACGACCACCGGTGTAGCCCGGCCAATCGATAAGATTGGCAAGGATGATTCCCTCAAGATCGAGTTCCATGGAAATGACGGACTTCTTGACAAATGCCATCGCCTGTTCGCGCTCGAACCATGCCACCGTAGCTTCATGCTCGGGATGCTCCGGATTGCTGAGCTTTTCATACAGCTCGTCCGCTTCAGCAGGAGTGCGCAGGATGCTGTCGACCATGGGACCGCCTGCAGCATCCCCAATCCAGATTGGTTTTTGATACCCGTTGAGCGCCATCTGTTCGCGCATCCATTTGACCGTTCCGTGCCCTCCCTTGTAGTCATAGTTGTAGTGAAATTCGACGACATCAAACCACTGGTTGTATGTGAACGTTGTCTTGATGAATTCCACTGCGGCAGCCAGATCAGGATTCAGATTGGCAAAGCGAAATTCCAGAACTTCAGGTGAAGGACAGTCATCAAACATTTCACCCATATTGATTCCCGAGAGGATCACGAGACTATCGCTGTCAGCTGCCTTGACGCCGTTGTAACCGGATTCCAGAACCTGGCGATACTGTTCAACCGTCCCCTCCCAGTAATAGCTGTGCTGCATTTCCTGGCCGATCTCGTAGTATTTCACGGGAGCAACAAGACCGGGCATGTCATCAACACCGTCACCGTCATAGCGCTCGACCATCGCCTGCATGAACAGGCCGAAGTCGTCGAGATACTCTTCTTTGATCGGTGTTGCCGATTCCGGGCTCGAGGGTTCAGACTCGGCTGCCCAGGCACATCGTGGACTGACGACAAAATGAACGCCAGTAAAGCCGTTAGACTGCCAGTGATTCACCAGCAGATCCAGGACATACCATGAATAGGTATGCTCATCACCTTCCGGTGCACTCTGCTCCACAAAGTCCCAGTGCACGAGACCAATGTTGATCCAGGTTGCTCCAATCTCGGTGTATTGCGGGGCAACGTCAGGGCGGGCGATCTCTACACCGAAATGTAATGATCCAACATACGGCGGCGGATCTCCCGGAGGGGGATCACTTCCGGGCAGCGAAGCGTTTTCGAGTTCCGTGGCGATCTGCTCCAGGACTGTAATAAAGTGATCCCAATCCTTGAGCCTCCGAGCCATTTTCAGATCGGGAACGAGCGCAATCGCCTCATCCAGCTCGTAGCCTTGCTCATACTTCTCAAAGAACAAATTCCGGACTTCCTTGAACCGTGCGATAAGTTCTTCTGCCGTCATTTCATACGCCTGGCTCGGACTTCCAGTCCAGAGCAGAACCATGACGAGTGCAATGCGTTGTAAAATAGTTGGCATTTCGAATCCTCCCGTGATTACTCCATTCGGGCATGCAACACCTCATCAACTGAGGTTTCGCACCTTTCAGTAGACTATTCGCATCGGCCACTGCCTAATCCTGTTTCACAATCTCTTGCACTCTCATCATCAATCTCGCAGATCACATCCCCCATCTGTTGCCACCAGCAAAGTTTGACAGGTTTGAAATGCTCGTTTTGCCACCTGATCTGCTCGTTTATCGGCGGGATCCGTTGCTCCACAGCTTGGATCATCCGCTGTTCTCGTCTAATATCATGTGCGGGGATTCACCTTGCAGGGGACAGCTCCATGAGCGTAGGTAATTCATCTTTCTGCCACTTTTTAGCGGTGAAAAAATGCCCAGTCACGATTATGACCCGTTTGCTGCTCAAACCACTCTGAAAACGCCATCAGGATCACGCACCATCTATCGCCTCGATGCCCTGAGCGAGAGGGTGGATCTCACAAGATTACCGTACTGCATCAAGGTGCTTCTCGAAGCGGGCCTGCGTCACCTCGATGGGCATGTAATCACCGATAAGGATGTGCAGGCAATCGTGGACTACAACGCCACTGATGTGGGCGAGGTCGAAATTCCCTTCCGGCCTTCACGAGTGGTCCTCCAGGATTTTACGGGCGTGCCGGCAGTGGTTGATCTTGCTGCGATGCGTTCTGCAATAGTCCGGATAACCGGCGATCCGAGCAGCGCTCAACATGTCAATCCCCTCGTACCGTGCGATCTGGTCTGCGATCATTCGGTCCAGGTCGATGCGTTTGCGTCATCCACTGCCCTCACAATCAATAATCAGAAGGAATTTGAGCGGAACAGCGAACGGTACAGCTTCCTGAAATGGGGACAAAATGCGTTTGAGACGCTTCGGGTTGTTCCGCCGGCAACTGGAATTGTGCACCAGATCAATCTGGAATACCTCGCCAAGGGAATCTGGGATAACGACACGGAACTCTATCCAGACTCCGTCGTGGGGACCGACTCACACACCACCATGATCAACGGCCTTGGCGTGCTCGGCTGGGGCGTCGGTGGTATCGAGGCTGAGGCGGTCATGCTCGGTCAGCCTATCTACATGCTCCTGCCTGAAGTCATCGGCGTTCGATTGATCGGTCAACTCCCCGCCGGTGCCACATCAACTGATATGGTCCTGCGCGTGACCCAGCTCCTGCGGGAGTACGGAGTCGTGGGTAAGTTCGTGGAATACTTCGGCCCAGGTCTCGATTCCATGCCTCTGGCCAATCGTGCCACAATCGCCAACATGGCGCCGGAATACGGCGCAACGATGGGTTTCTTCCCCATTGATCAGCACACGATCGACTACCTCCAACTCACCGGCCGTGATGCTGCTCATGTTGAAACAGTTGAGCAATACTGCCGGGAACAGGGACTCTGGCGGGATGAAACGTACCAGGTGCAGTATTCAGACGTACTTGAACTGGACCTCAGCACAATTGTTCCTGCGATTGCCGGCCCCAAACGGCCACAGGATCGCATTGCAATTTCCGATGCAAAATCAACCTGGGAAGGGACGCTCTCTCAGACATTTCAGCAGGCCAATCCCCGACAAGTTGATGTCTCGATCAACGGAACCACATTCAAACTCAGTGACGGTGCGGTATGTATCGCTGCGATCACCAGTTGCACGAACACCAGCAATCCCGAGGTACTTATCGCCGCTGGCCTGCTGGCGAAAAAGGCAAATGAACTGGGACTGACCCGACAACCATGGGTGAAATCATCCTTCGGCCCGGGATCGCGCGTGGTATCCGATTACCTCGACTCCGCCGGCCTCACGCCACATCTGGAAGCTCTGGGATTCCACATTATTGGATACGGTTGCACCACCTGCATCGGGAACTCAGGCCCACTCCCTGAGCCAATCAGTGAAGCGATCACTGAGCAGGATCTCGTCGTCTGCTCGGTCCTCAGTGGGAATCGAAATTTTGAAGGTCGCATCAGTCCGCACATCAAGGCGAACTATCTCGCATCCCCCCCACTTGTCGTTGCCTACGCCCTGGCAGGACGTTTGGATATCGACCTGACCAACGAATCCCTGGGAACATCAAACGCCGGCGATCCAGTCTACTTGAAGGACATCTGGCCGACAGAGGCTGAAATACACTCCATTCTTCAGGCACATCTTTCCAGCGAACAGTTCCAGCAGCGCTATGCAAACGTCTTTGCAGGATCCGATGAGTGGCAAGCGATTCAAACATCCACCGGCGCACTTTACGAATGGGACGAGGCAAGCACTTATGTCAAGGAGCCGCCGTTCTTCACGGAACTGACACTCGATCCGCAGACCATTCAGCCGATCAGCGGTGCGCGTGTTCTCTGCAGGCTTGGTGACTCCGTTACGACCGATCATATCAGTCCGGCCGGCTCTATCGCTTCAGATTCCCCTGCCGGTCAATATCTGATTGAAAACGGTATCCCAGTCAGCGCTTTCAACAGCTTCGGATCACGCCGAGGTAACGATCGAGTCATGACACGGGGAACGTTCGGCAACATCCGGGTTCGTAACCATCTTGCTCCCGGCACCGAAGGCGGCTGGACCACATTCCTCGGGAATGGTGCTGGTGAAGTGATGACGATTTATGATGCTGCCTGTAAATACAAAGAGGTAAACACACCACTCGTTGTCCTTGCCGGCAAGGATTACGGTATGGGTTCCTCACGCGACTGGGCCGCAAAAGGCACCTACCTCCTCGGCGTCAAGGCGGTCATCGCAGAATCGTTTGAACGCATTCACCGCAGCAACCTCGTGGGTATGGGTGTCCTGCCATTGACTTTCCAGAATGGTGAGAATGCTGATTCACTTGGTCTTGACGGCATGGAAACATTCGACATCAGGATCGATGATAATCTCCAGCCTCGCCAGGATGTCGCAGTGTCCGCTACCAGATCTGATGGCAGTGTGATCAACTTCACCACCACCTGCCGCGTCGATACACCGGTTGAAATCGAATACTACCGCAAAGGTGGCATACTCCACACCGTTCTGCGAAACATGGCTTCAAAGTAATCTTCACCATGGATTTATCCCACCTGCTTGATTCACTCCGTCGCTTTCCCGAGGTTCTACGCGCTATTACCGATCAACTCAGCGAAGAGGATTATCGCTGGAAACCACCGGACGGATCATGGTCGATACTCGAAATCGTGTCGCACCTTGCTGATGAGGAAGTCGATGATTTCCGGATGCGTGTTCGATTAACTTTGGAAGATCCCAATCAACCATGGCCGCCGATCGACCCAACCGGCTGGTCGGAAGATCGCAAATACAATCAAGGCAATTTCGATTCCGCCCTCCAGCGATTTTTCAGTGAGCGGCAAGATTCTATCCACTGGCTCGAACAACTGAATAATCCCAATTGGGAAAATACTTACGACCATCCGCAGATCGGACCCATGAGAGCAGGCGATATTATGAGCGCCTGGGTTGCTCACGATCTTCTGCACCTGCGTCAGATCACTAAACGCTTGTACCAGTTAGTGCAGAAGAACTGCGGCGATTATTCACTCATTTACGCAGGCGATTGGTAAACTTCGACAACATCTTCGCGATCCTTGGCGAATGGGGGCCGTGTGAGTGTGAGTGATCTGAAAAAGCCCCCGGTGTATTCACCGAGGGCTAAGTATTAACGGTTTTAAGTAGTTAGCCCCCAGTGAATACACTGGGGGATGTTTCTTAAATTAGTTTTGTGTATTTCCCTTTGTTGACGCAGTGTACTCCCCCCCACACATCACACATCACGTCTCCATGTCTCCCCAGGTGGCAGGTTGAACGAGAGCTTTGCCGAGGTGTTGCAGGTAGGTTTCACGCGGGATCTCGATACAACCGAATTGCATCAAATGCGGATTGAGAAACTGCGTATCCAACAGGAGAAAGCCACGTTTGCGCAAATGTGCCACAAGATGCACGAGGCAGACCTTGGATGAATCACGCCCGCCGAACTCGGGTTTGCTGAACATCGATTCGCCGAAGAATGCGCCGCCGAGATGTACGCCGTACAACCCGCCCACCAGACGTTCGTGGAACCACGCTTCCACGCTGTGGGCTGCTCCGCGCCGATGCAATTCACAGTAGACCCGGATGAGAAGTTCATTGATCCAGGGGAGATTATTCTCATCGCGGGGAATGGCACAGGCGCGCATGACCTGCTCGAAAGCACGATCGGTCGTGATTCTAAATTTTCCCTGGCGAACGGTTCGCCTGAGACTTTTTGGCGTTTTGAAATCCGGCAGGGGAATGATGCCGCGCTGATCGGGATTAAACCATTCCAGTTGATCACTACGTGGATCGGCCATGGGGAAATAGCCGTAACAGTATGCCCAGACAAGCATTTCCGCAGTTGGATTCTGAGGATCGAAACCGGTCGGCGGTTGCTGAGCCGGCTGATCATGCTCCCTCGGATTATTCACATTTTCATGTTCTTGACACATTCAATCGGTCATCCTCTGCCTCGTTGAGTACAGTATGATGTGTGATCATATTCGACCTGGAGTTCGATGAACCATGAAGTATCGCCGATTGGGAAAATGGGGCGTTCAGCTATCTGAGATTGGGTTCGGATCGTGGCTGACGCTCGATAAAGGCAACCAGGATCTGGCCGACAAGCTCCATCGCGTGGCGTATGAGCAGGGAATCAATTTCTTTGACACCGCCAATGTGTACGGCCAAGGGCAAACGGAAAAACTCGTCGGGAAGGCATTGTCATCGTTTTCCCGCGATACGTTTGTTCTGGCGACAAAGGTGTACTTTCCGGTGTATGCGGATTGGCCCTTCCCCGGCATCAACGATCGTGGATTGAGTCGCAAGCACATCTTCGAGCAATGTCATCGGTCATTGAAGAGGTTGAAGACGGATTACATCGATCTTTATCAGTGCCATCGTTTTGACAGTCATACACCAGTGCGAGAGACGTGCCGCGCAATGAGTGATCTTGTTGACCAGGGTAAGGTGCTGTACTGGGGTATCAGTGAGTGGAGCGGCAAGCAGATTGCTGAGGCTGTCGCGCTGTGTGAAGAACACGGGTGGCACCCACCGGTGAGCAATCAACCGATCTACAACATGCTGGAACGTCATCGCGAGCCGGACACGTTCGGCATTTGTCGTGATCTTGGCCTGGGTATCGTGTGCTTCTCACCATTGGCCGAAGGATTGCTTACGGGGAAATATCTGGAAGGCATCCCGAACGACAGCCGCGCTTCTGATGAAAAGCTCGGCCAGTTTATCAAGCCGCGTATGACCGAAGAACACCTGGCAAAAGTGGGAAAGCTGGTTCAGGTTGCTGATGGAATGGGTGTCCCCCTGACAAATCTAGCGCTAGCATGGTGCCTGCGACATCAGGAACTGACCAGCGCGATTGTCGGTGCATCGCAGCCGGAACAAATTGTCGAAAATGTGAAAGCGTGTGACTTGTCGCTTGATGATGCAGCTTGGGAACGCATCAACGCAATCCTCGAAACCTGACCCCCCACACACATTAACTCACATACAACCTCGATGAATGCTGCTTCACATATTCATCCTTTAGCCCCAGGCTTTGCCTGGGGGTCACACTTCTTTTCAGAGTAGCGCACGGATTATGGCATGTGATCTGTGACTGATGCCGGTGCCCTGTTCACGTCGACCCAGTAGAAGGAGATAAATCGGTACTGGGCGCTTTCGTTGTTTGCTGCGAACCGGTTGATGATTAATCTGAGGGATCGATTTGCCATTGCTTGTGATCTGTTCAGTGAGGTTTCTTTGATCAACAAGCGGAGGATTCATGATCGTCATGTTTCATTGCCCTCTATCGATTTGTTCGGTGAGGAATCCAGAAGAAGTTGTTCGAGTAATCGCTCTGCTTCCAGGAGATTGAGTTTCTCGTTGCCTCCGACACTCTGCGTGAGTCTCTCTGCTATAGCATTGATGAGCGCATCCGTGACATCCAAACCCTCGGCCGGTCCACGATAAGGGTGGACAATGACACTCCAGGAAGTCAGGTGAGGGGATGAAGTTTGAGTAGGGGTATTGGCGGCTTGATCAGATAGAGAGTCAGCACCAATACCCCCTCTTTTCCAGGAGGGTATGTTTTGCTTTCTCGCTTTGTATGTCGGCTGTGCCATGACCGAATGCGCCATCTACCATTGCTATCAGACACGCCTTTTTCTTAATCCTCCCAACCATTTCAATCATGTCCCCGAATTCATTGGGGGGCAAGTGAACTTCCGATAAAAATGTACATTCACGTCTGAAAATGGACTGAATATCTATAGGTTTTATGGTTTACACCATTTTTTGATCTGATTATGTCTCCGCCCTACGCATGCATAAATCCAGCAGACACAACAATTTCCATTCGGCAGCCAATCTAATTACACCAATCGATGAAGTTCCCTCTTCCATTGTGATCGGGGTGAGGTAAATTTCAAGATATAGATATCTTGTGAAACTACCACTTTGATGAAAACGGATTAATCCACAGCGATATTGTGCTCATGAATTGAAGGATTATTGAGGAAAGGAGTGGATCATGGTCCAGTATAAAAACAGCCTGATGGGAATGATGCGGTGTGGTCTGATGGGTGTGACATTGTTGGCAATGTCGTCTATCACATCAGCAGGGCAACTCAATCTTGGGCCTGACCAGTATGTTGAAGCAGACGGTTCGTACATCATCGTGCCGGGATATTCAGTTCCATCGTTTGCGCATTGGAATGATGACGGCTTGATGGATCTGATCGTCGGAGAGGGAAGCGGTTCATCTACAGCCAGAGTTCGGGTGTATCTCAACGATGGCACTGCAGAGGAGCCTGCATTCTCAGATTATTTCTATGCTCAGTCCAACGGCTCAACGCTCACCGTTTCCGGCAGTGGATGTCTCGGCATCTTCCCCCGCGTGGTCTATTGGGACGATGACCAGCGCAAGGATCTTCTCGTCGGCCTGGCCGATGGCAAAATCGAAATCTATCGCAACATTGGCACGGATGCAGAGCCGACCTTCGATGGCGGAACGTATGTCCAGGTTGGATTGCCCGGATTCAAGAGTAATATTGATGTGGGGTACCGCGCGACACCGACGATGCTCGACTGGAATAACGACGGCAGGAAAGACCTGATTGCAGGCGCGATTGATGGTAAAGTGAGAGTGTATATTGATGAGAGTGCATCGGGAGAACCCGACTTTTACGAAATGGTGTATGCACAAGCCAACGGTGTTGATCTTGATGTTCCGAGTAATCGGAGCAGCCCGGAGGTGGCAGATCTGGATTTTGATGGCCGTAAAGACATCCTCCTGGGCAATACAAACGGTGAGATTCTCCTATATACCAATGTTAATACTGATGCTGATCCGGTGTTTGGCGACTATTCCCATGTTGAGGCGGATGGCGTACCTATAGACCTCACTGGATCACGTTCCCGACCCGACATTGCGGACTGGAATAATGATGGATTACCAGATTTACTGGTCGGAACAAGTGATGGTCTGGTTCATTTGTTCTTAAACACCAAGATCATCGGTGATCTGACCGCAGACGGATTTGTTAATATCAACGATATCTTCGAACTGCTGGGTCACTGGGGCCCATGCCCGGAAGGTTCTGATGATTGCCCCGATTTCAACGGCGATGATGTCGTTGATCTTGAAGACATTATGCTGTTGATTACCTACTGGCATGTGTGAGTGTTTAGCAAGATGCCAGGCATCAATATAAAACTACCTGTGTTTATTATTGAAGGATTGGATATCACTGTGTACTCAACCATATTTGACGCTTGTCAAGCGGTTGAACCAATCGATGTTCAAGATAATGTATACACTTGTTTTGATGCTGAAGGTCAAGTGCTTCAACTAATAACAGATGGTAAAGCAATTACACTTTTATCAAATGATAAATATGACGCTTCCAGGCTTAGAATACTCTTAGCGGAAAGACTTCAATATAACACTAATTATGCAGTTGACGAACTGCCTCTTGGAAGTCTAGTGGAACTAGCAAAAGAATATCTGTACCGTTGAATTTCGTATCGGGCGGTGCGGACCCGACCTACGATATTTCAGTAACTCAATGTTTATGTATGCGTAATGAATTAAGCGGTGGCGTTTGATGTCGGCTGCGTGACTGGTGGGCGACCGACGGATATGTAAGTAAATCCGAGTTTACCCAATACTTTGCGGCGATAGATATTTCTGCCATCAAAAATCACTTTGTCTTTGAGACGCTCACCGATCACATCAAAATCGGGATGACGGAACTCGCTCCATTCTGTACAGAGCACCATTGCATCAGCGCCGTTCAGCACATCGTACATATCATTGACACATTCAACTTCAGGCAGTTCCTGATGCAAATTTTCAAGACCGGCCGGATCAAATGCACGCACCGTTGCCCCCGCATCCAAGGCATTTTTCATGATGCAGATTGCCGGGGCTTCGCGGATATCATCGGTTTCAGGTTTGAATGATGCACCCCAGAAAGCCAGAACTTTTCCGGAAAGATTATTATCAAAATACTCTGAGATCTTGTTCCAGAAGTATGGACGCAAGTTCTGATTGACTTCATGGACTGAGGCATTCAGCAAGCACTCAAAGCCAGACGTTTTTCCCATACCGACGACGGCTGAAGTATCTTTGGGGAAGCACGAACCACCGTAACCCAGGCCGGGGTAATAGAACGAGCCGCCGATTCTGGTATCGGAACACATTCCCTCACGCACACATTTGATATCCGCCCCGTAACGTTCACAGAGCAGTGCGATTTCATTGATGAAGCTGATTTTACAGGCAAGCATGGCGTTTGATGCATACTTGACCATTTCTGCAGAACGGACATCCATAATAAAAATCGGATTACCCTGACGAACGAATGGCTCGTAAATATCGCGGAGAATTGCGGCCGCTCTTTCGTCATCCACACCGCAAACGACTCGGTCGGGTTTCATGAAATCATTGATTGCTGCCCCTTCTTTGAGAAATTCAGGATTGTCAGCAACCAGGAACGGGGTGTTGGTTCGCTTGCGAATGACTTCGGCAACAAGATGTGTCGAACCGACGGGAACAGTGGACTTGACCACGATAAGTTTCGGATCAGAATCAGGACCAAGCTCATCGATCGTATCAGCAATGTCACCCGCTGCTTCCAGAACATGCTTGAGATCGGCAGATCCATCTTCGTCTGGTGGAGTCCCGACGCAGATGAAGATAGCATCGGCATCGCGGTAGGCAGCTTGTTTATCCAGAGTAAAGAAGAGACGGCCGGCATCGACGTTGCGATGTATCATCTCCTCCAGGCCTGGTTCATAGATGGGGACTTTCCCGTCCCGGAGCATCTTGATTTTCCGCTCATCGACATCCAGGCATGTCACAGTATTTCCGGTGTTTGCCAAACAGGCACCTGTGACAAGGCCAACGTAACCGGTTCCAACCATTGTGAGTTTCATAAACGCAATCCTTGATAAAGCTCAGGTGGGATAGTAGGCGCTGTATCGAATTTATGCCCGGAATAGAAGATCATTTGCGTTGTCACAGGTTTCAGCCGGAATGGAATCCCATTGAGGCAGATCAAAATATATGCCAACACTCAGTTCACCATACTAACCGCAGCGCCTTCCAGGTGCAGAAGCCATGCTTTACGTTTTATCGGCTGAGCCTGAGGATCAGTGCACCCGGAAAATCCATGAAGTTGTCCGCCTGCTGAGACCACGCGATGACAAGGTACGATAATCGAAACTGGATTGCGCCGCATCGCCTGACCGGCCGCCCGGGCAGATGATATGGACGCCCCGGCCATCTCAGCCAGTAGACCGTAACTTGCTGTCTGACCGTATGGAATAGCCTGACACGCCCGCCAGCACCGCCTGGAGAAGTCACCCGCCGGTGGGAGCGCAATGTGCGAAAAGCTCACGTGCTCACCATCGAAATAACGGATCAGTAGTGCCTCAAGTTCATCCAGTTGAGACGAATTTGTGGATTGTGCGTTTCGGTATTGGCTTGGGAATTTGTCAAACCACGCCGTCTGGAACGACCCATCTGCGTACTCAAACACGCCGAACTCACCCATTGGTGTGGAGATAAAGCGATGGTCCACGGTTTCCATGTTCGCGACTCTCGTTTTCATTCAATCACACCAATGAAGATCGACCACAACGGGGAAGTGATCCGAAGCGGAAGGGATGTCGTCGGTTTCAATACTGTGATACTGGAGCCAATGTTCAGTCAGATCGCGCGAATCAAAGACAAACATCCTGGGACAAGTTAGAGTGGAATCACTGAACATGACATAATCAAGGCGACCGGCAGCGAAAGGTTCGCCGGGATCACGCCAGGTTGCATTAGACAAGCCGTCAAGTTGTATCGGCTGTGAGATGGCAAGGTCGGAGCCGTCCAGATCAATTGCATGGACAAGATTATCCAGGGGATCACGCCCTCCAACGAGGTTCATATCACCAGCCACGATAATTCCACTGATTTCGGGGTCATTTTGCAGGGATTTGAGCGCATCATTGATCACTGTCGTTTCGGTTATGCGCACTTCGTCTTCGCGGCTGTCTTTCCTGCCGCAGCATTTCAGATGGACGGACATCACTGCAATTCGCCTGCCCTGCCAATCCAGATACGCACCGGCAGTTCGCACGTACCAGTCATCGCGTTCCGGGAAAGGCAACAGTTTCAAAGTAGGCGCATCGCTCAACGGGATTCGACTGGCCACGACCGATCGCAAATCGCCCCCGCCTTCGCCATACTCAACATGCCAGAACGGCTCGCCTTCCTCGTGCAAGGCTCGGTTCAAAAACGATTTGAGTTCATACGCACTGGTCTTATCCGTCAGTTCCTGCAGTAGAAGTACATCAGGATCTAGCGCCTTCAGTGTGCGAATAAACGGCTTGGGATTGAGCAGTAAGGCACCCCGCTGCCCATTCCACGAAACAACGCGAATCACCTTGTCTGACTTTGCGATCGGATCAGTCGGCTGAGCGGGAATAAGCGATCGCTTTGCTCCACCATCCAGAGAAAAGGTAAACGCCTCGGTCTCGTCGATGATCTCACCTTCCTCCTGATAGATCAACTTGCCTGAAAACCTCTTGCCGGTAAAAAGAAGTGGAGTGAGTGGGAGTTCTCGACCGCGCTCCAGGCGGAATTCAAAAATGGTATTGGCGTAAGTCGGGGCAAAGGTGAAGCCGGCATCGTAGACCGTCAATGGTTCCTGTGATGAATCATCGGTATTGGTCGGGTAAGTGACTGAATGCAGCGCCACGCCAAAGCCGGGCTTGTCCTCGTTCCAGGGATTGGGCGGAGTCATAACGATGTACACATCAACCCCCGGCAGATTGTGCATTGTTTTACCGGTGGAGGGATTGCCATCGACATCCAGGAGCAGTTTCGCCCGGCCCTTGAGACCCTGGGGATTCAACTCGTTTCCAAAATCAACCAACAGATGGACGAAACGCTCATCATGCGTGACGGCAACTTGTCCAAAATCAACAAATTGCCCTTCAGCGTCACCTGCATCATCGAGGATCTTCGGTATATCCTGCCAGTCATCAAACACACCGTCCAGCACAATGGCGGGCTGGATCGGAGCACAACCCATGATGAGAGAGACGGCAGAAACTCCACACAGGCAAGACGCCTGTGCCACCCTGGGGATTGGTGTACTGAATGGAAGCATGTTGGCAACTCCTGAGTCGAATTGAGTATCGTGTGGTATGGTAGCGATGTGGTGATGTTGTGAAAGGCAGTAATTCAAAGGATTTGCAGGCAATTCGCTGCCCTCGCTGTGGGTACGACCAGCAGGGCGTTGTGGCCACATGGACAGGTCAATGTCCGCTGGAAGGGACATGCAGTGAGTGCGGCCTGACAATTCAGTGGGCGGAACTGCACTGCCCGGAGAAGTTCGTGCCGATGTGGTGCGTTGAATATGCCGAGGGCAGGTGGGGAACACTACGGACAGCGATCAAGACGTACATGCGGTCATTCTGGCCGTGGCGGTTCTGGAAACGGCTGGACATGTCGTTTCCGATCAAGCCGAAACAGTTGGTCAAGTATGTGGGATTTCTTTTGCTGTTGCTGGCTGCAATGTATGTGGTGGAGCAGAGTGTGGTGGCAGTGCGGGTGCGGTATATAAATGAGTTACAGATGCAACAACTACTCACTTACAGGAATTCCCTACCTGCAAGAATCCAATCCTATGAACAGATCCTTCAAACCACGGAATGGGATGAAATATCTAAAGGGAAGAAAGAGAGAATTGAAAGAGAACTTGCACATTATCGTAAAATGCTGATTAAGTTAAAACCATCAGTACACCATTCATACACGATGGCTATAGTCGAGGCGGTGTTTTTCCCTTGGGCTTCAACATCGTTGGGCACACAACAAACTGCTCTTGGTGGGTCTTCGTATACACCACCTCGACATCTTCACCTTGCGGTGATGAATTACACATTTGTAAACCGTGGATGGTCGCGTATTGATGCTCCTCATGAAACAATGGTGCTTGCGCTCGCCTATATGGTGTGGGGATTTATCTCATTCTTACTTCTGCCGATTGGATTTGTGTTGTTGCCAATATCGCGACGAAGGGCGAAAGTACGGTGGGGACACATTACGCGCATTACGGTGTACGGTTTGTTCATTCCGGTAACGTTCATGCTGTTGATAGGTGCTGCTTTTTCCGTCGCGATGGCGTACAGGCCGTCTTGTGAGATTGCACTGGAGTTCATGTATTACATCTCACTGCCGATGATGATTTTCGTTGTGATCTGGTGGGCGGTGGCGATCAAGCGATATCTGCGCATGGCGCACGGCTGGGCGGTGGCGCTGCTGTTGGGGGTGATCGCTGTGCTGATCCCGCTTGGTGTGGCAGTGTTTTTGTCATTGTGAGTTGCAGGGGAGCCGCGATCGGTGATCGAGGACCGCCGCCCCCCCACACACGAAGATATCCGCGTCTTCCTCGAAGACCCGTCAGACGCGGCTTACGGTGTGTGAGTTAAACTTCCGGGGGCTCGTCAGGTCCGGCTTACGCCCCCCCATGATGATACGAAGTTGTCTGTTTTATGTGTGGGGGGGTGGGTTTCCCGGGGCGGATTAGAGTCGTAGGATACGTCACTATGAGTGCAACCACATCAACACATCTCATTCCGGAATCGTTGGATCACATTTCCCAATCTTTTCTGCAGATGCTGTGGGAGCGTGATCCGGAGGCAGCACATATTCTGGCCGAGGAAGGTGAGCGACAAGCCACCACACTGGAGCTGATTGCTTCGGAGAACCATGTCACCCCGGCTGTGATGCACACCATGGGTACGTGGATGACGAATAAATATGCCGAGGGGTATCCGGGCAAGCGGTACTACTCCGGATGCGTCAATCATGACCACGTTGAAGATCTGGCAATCGCCCGGGCATGCGAGTTGTTTGGCTGTGAGTTTGCCAATGTTCAGCCGCATAGTGGGGCAAACGCGAACTTCGCTGCGTGTTTTGCCTTGCTGGAGCCGGGGGATAAGTTCCTGTCGGTGGTACTGTCAGACGGCGGGCACCTGACGCACGGTTCGATGGTGAACGTGTCGGGCAAGTGGCTCAAGCCGATTCATTATCCGCTGGTATATGACGAATCGAGTCCGGACTATGGATTTATTGATTACGACGAGGTGGAGAAGCTCGCCCAGGAGCACAAGCCGAAGCTGATCATGTGCGGGTACTCGGCTTATCCGAGGGTGATTGATTTTGCTCGATTCCGGCAGATTGCGGATTCGATCGGGGCGATCCTGATGGCGGATATTGCACACATTGCGGGGCTGGTGGCGGGTGAGGCTCATCCCTCGCCGTTCCCCCACTCGCATGTGGTGACCACAACGACGCATAAGACCTTGCGTGGCCCGCGCGGCGGATTGATTCTCACGCAGGATGAGGAACTGTCCAAGGCGATGAACAAGGCGGTGTTCCCGGGTATTCAGGGTGGACCGTTGATGCACATCATTGCCGCCAAGGCGGTGGCGTTTGCCGAGGCGCTCAAGCCGGAGTTCAAGGATTACGCGCGTCAAACCGTGGCGAATGCCAAGGTGCTGGCACAAGAATTGATGAAGGCGGGGTATCACCTGATCTCCAACGGCACGGACAATCACCTGATGCTCATCGATCTGCGGAAATTCGATCCGGAATTGACGGGCAAGCAGGCAGCGCTGTGGCTGGAGGCGGCGGGCATCATCACGAATAAGAACACGGTCTCCCAGGAAGAGCGGTCACCATTCCAGACGAGCGGGATCCGCCTGGGGACGCCAGCATTAACCACCCGGGGATTCAAGGAGGATGACATCCGCCAGGTGGCGGCACTTCTGGATCGGGTGTTGAAGGGTAAGGGTGACGAGGGTGTAATCAATACGGTTCGTGGTGAGGTACGGGATCTTTGCGGACGTTTCATGATGCCACATTAGCCCCCCACCCCCCCACACTCGTCCCATACGTACATATGCGCGTCTTCCTCGAAGAGATCCGGACCTTCCTTGAAGACTCGTCAGGTCCGGCTTACGCCCCCCACACGTGTATCCACCACTGGGGTGTATTCATCAAAATCCCGAGGTGAGCCGCTTGCATTGAATGCATTGCGGATTTATGATGCGAGGTTCTAGCGATTTTGCATCCGCTTCTCACTTTGACTCTGAGGATTGAATCATGCCCCGCGTCTGTTATTTCACCGGCCTCCGCACGATCACGGGAAACAAGCTGCGTTATCGCGGTCGGGCTAAGTATCTGGGCGGTATCGGTAAGAAGGTCACCAGCTGCACCAAGAGGACTTTCAAGCCCAACCTGCAGACAGTCACGGCAATGATCGACGGCAAGCCAAAGCGGATCAAAGCTTCTGCACGGGCGATCAGACAAGGCCTGGTCACCAAGCCGCTGAAGCGGAAGTACAGCTATACCCGTCAGCAAAAGCAGGAAGCCCAAAACCTGTAACTCCCCCCACACACCCACACCTTCCCCCACCCCCCACACGTTCCCCTCCATAGACCTACCTCACGCACATACATCACTCCTGCGCGCAAGCATAAATGGTGAGCTGGAGCAGGTGTGAGCTGATGATGTCCAAGACATGAAGATGGCTCGATTCGGGTGAGCAAAACTACGTAATGCCTTATAAGAAATAGAGATATAAAAATATTAGAACGTGATAAATAGATATTCTTTTCTGTGATTATTCAATTGTGCTTAGATGACAATCGTGCCTAACACGCTGCTATACAACATTTTACGGGTAACATAATCCTATTGGTAAAATAGCAAAATAATGCTAATTTCATCATATATGAGGATTTTTGCATCTCGGTATTTGACCGAGGCTGATTTTGGCGTAAGGTTGAATTCAGGTTCGCTCGCACTTCGAATCAAGGGGAATATGCTCTGGACACCTCAATATCTTGAGGTTGGTAACCAGCAGGCTCCCAACAAATAGTCGGTGCGGCGCGTCCGATCGATGTGAAAACATTGTGAACGGTATTGCTAACCAATCCTTGGAAGGAAATCAGGGAGGGCTTTGATAGCTTTTGGATAGATCAGGGTGAATCTTATTTCTTCACATAGTCATTCTGTTGACCCTTGATCGTAAACGTATGTCATTAATGCAATTAGGGTGGTAACACATATTCTGGGCATGAGCTGATCAACAAGTGAGTGAGTGGACACAACACAACGACAGAGATCGCATTCTGGCGGCAACCGATCTGGTGCAGCTGATGCAGGAGCAGATCTCATTGAAACCCCAGGGCCGTGAGCATGTGGGTTTATGCCCATTTCACGATGACACCCGGCCGTCGCTGCATGTTGTTACACACAAAGGCAATGCGTTTTATAAGTGCTTTGCCTGTGGAGCAGCGGGAAATGCGATCGACTTTGTCATGAAGTACCACGGAAAGGAATTCCGCGAAGCACTGGAGTTCCTGGCCGACCGAGCCAACATATCGCTCACACCCTACAAAGGCCGATCCTCGTTGCAGAATAGTGATTCCAGAACCAGCAAGGCGAGGCTACGTCAGGCAAATCAGGTGGCGATGGACTATTTCTGTTCCATCCTGAGTCATCCGGAGATGGGGGTAGTTTCTCGCAAACTCCTCAAGGAAAGAGGATTTACCTCAGAAACGATTGATAAATTCAGTCTGGGAACAACGCTCGATGCGTGGGATGGATTCCTACAGCACAGTAGAAAGCGCAACCTGAGTGATGAAACCTGCCTTGCTGCGGGGCTTCTCAAGCGCAGGGAAGATACTTCGAGACTTTACGACACCTTCCGCAACCGTCTCATTTTCCCGATTTTCGATGAGATGGGTCATCCCATTGCGTTCGGCGGGCGGGCGATCTCAACTGATGATGAACCGAAATACCTCAACAGTCCTGAAAGTGCGTTGTTTGACAAATCCGCCACTCTCTATGGCATGCATTCGGCCAAGCGATCCATTATGGATTGCAAGACAGCGATAATCACGGAAGGTTACACCGATGTGATTACCTGTCATCAGGCAGGGATATCCAATGTGGTAGCTACGCTGGGAACGGCGCTTACGGAACAACATGCACGGCATCTGGGGAGGATCTGCGACACGGTGGTGCTTGTATTTGACGGCGATGAAGCCGGCCAACGTGCCGCCGATCGTGCTTTGGCGATCTTCTTCCATGCGCCGCTTGATATCAAAATCTGCACGCTACCGGATCAACTTGATCCGGATGATCTCATTCAACAACCCCACGGCAAGGAACGATTCCTGGAGGCGGTTTCTACAGCGCAAGATGCACTTCTTTTCAAGATGGAGCGTTTCCTGAATCAGTTGAGTCAGCGTGAAAGCGTAGCTGGGCAGCAAAAGCTGCTGGATGATTTTCTCCGCGAGCTTGCAGTATTGGGATTTAACGAATTGCAGGGGGTGCGAAAGCGGGCGGTCCTCAGCTCACTATCAGCACGACTCTCGGTGCCTCTGGGCGAGTTGGAAAGTGCATTACGCAGGTACAAACAACTGAGCCGTCCACGGTCGGCAAGTGCATCAGCACCGGCTGGGTCAACTGAAGCTGCATCAGGCTCAATGGTTGAATCGCAGTCGACATCAGATATGTGGGATACGCCGCTTCAACTGAGCCGAGGCCGACGATTGGCGGAATACGACATCCTGGCAATCCTTCTTTACGATCCGAATGTGCTGACTGGCGAATCGACCTCGCAACCACTTGATTCTGATTCCGATCGATCCCCGCTAACTCTCGATGATTTTCAGGATTCCACAGCCCGAAGGCTGGCTCAAATTGTGCTGAAGCGTGCTGAGAATAATGAATCTCTACGGATGCAGGACCTGCTCGATGCATGCGGCGATGACTATCAGCGTCGAACTTTGTCACATTTATACTTCAAGGGGGAGAAATTATGTGGTGAGGATACCAATGATATTCACGTTGTCTGGCAGCAGGCAGTGGCAGCGCTGCGGCTATGCCAGGGACGTGATCACTATCAGCGCACCGTGACGGCGGGCATGCGTGATGCCAACGAACCCGATCGCGGACTTGAAGCGCTGCAGGAAGTTTTAGACCAGAGACGACAACAGGGCGATTTGGCCGGTGCCATCGCCCAGAATGTTTAGACAGAATTTTTATTCCGGTTTTTCAATAAGGTTCAATCGTTTTTGACAATGACGTCCATGGAACGATAAGACGGAGCGAATCAAGTGAAAGACATGCTTCCAGAAATGCATCCCACACTGCGTGAACTCGTGGAACTGAGCGCCCGCCGTAAGTGGATGAGTTACGAAGAACTCAATACCACTCTCCCTGACGAGATGGTTGATCCGGAGAAGATTGATGAGCTGCTCGTTCTTGTTGAGTATCTCGGCATCGAGATGATCGATGAGGAAACGGTGCGCTTGAAGAAATATTCAACTTTCCAAGCCCCGTTGCAGACCAATCTGAAGTTCAAACGTGACGATCCTCGCAAACAGTCGATGAATATGAACATCGATCTGGGTGAGGAAGCAGAATCCAACGAATCGACGGAGGAGATTTCTCCTCTGGACGATGAACCGAGTGATGAGATCCTCGATGAAGTCGAAGCGGAAGCTGTGATCCAGGAAGCGATCGCAGAATCCGGGTCGAAGCGGATCGACGATCCTATTCGCATGTACCTCACGCAAATGGGAACAATTCCACTACTCACCCGTGAGGAGGAGATTCGCCTGGCGAAGAAGATCGAAGCCACGCGAATGATCTTCCGTCGCCGGGTGCTGGAAACGGATTACGCCGCCAATCAGGCGGTGGACACGCTTCAGCATGTGCATGAGGGTTGTCTGCCGTTTGATCGGACAATGCGTATTTCCACTGCTGAGGAAAATGCCAAGGAAAAGATAGCCTTGCGCATTCCTTACAATTTGAGGACGGTCCGTCGTTTGCTCAAGGACAATTCTCAAGATTGGGATCTGATGGAAGGTGGGACGCTGTCTGAACAGCAGAAGAAGGAAACTCAGTCACACATCATCAGGCGCAGGCGTAAGATTGCGACCCTGCTGGAGGAATGCTGTCTGCGTATGACGAAGATTCAACCTCTGTTGCGGAAGCTGCAATCGATTAACAGGAAGATCAGTCAACTCAAACGCCATCTGGCTCGCGCGGAGAAATACCCACACCGGTACGATCCGGAAGACGTGTATGTGATGCAGGAAGAGCTGGAGGGATTGCGAGGCCTGGTATTGGAGAATCCGGAAGGATTGAAACAGCGCGTGCGGGAAATCGAAAAGGTTTTCAATGAGTACGAGCAGGCCAAGCGTGATCTTTCCGGAGGTAATCTGCGCCTGGTCGTTTCCATCGCCAAGAAGTACCGCAATCGCGGTTTGCCCTTCCTTGACATTATTCAGGAAGGCAACACCGGCCTGATGCGAGCGGTGGATAAATACGAATACAAGCGAGGTTACAAATTCTCTACCTATGCCACATGGTGGATTCGTCAGGCCATTACCCGCGCCATTGCCGACCACGCTCGAACCATTCGGGTTCCGGTTCACATGATCGAAACCATGAGCAAACTGCGAACGATTCAAAAGCACCTGCTGCAGGATCTGGGACGCGAACCGACGATTGAGGAGATCGCCAAGCGCGCTTCGATGAGTGTTGAGGAAACACGTCGGGTGATGAAGATTTCGCGGCATCCGATCAGTCTGGATCGGCCGGTCGGTGAGAGCGAAGACTCTCAGTTCGGAGATTTCATCGAGGATGAGCGTCAGGAAGCGCCGGTGGAATCGGCAGCCAGCGAAATGCTCCGCCAGCGCATCAATGACGTTCTGAAAACGCTCACCTATCGTGAACGTGAGATTCTCAAGCTCCGCTATGGTATCGGCGATGGTTATACCTACACGCTGGAGGAAGTCGGACGTATCTTCAAGGTAACACGAGAGCGTGTCCGACAGGTGGAAGCCAAGGCGATCCGCAAGCTCCAGCACCCTGTCCGCCGCCGCCGACTTTCAAACTTCCTCTCCGGACCAACCGTGGAAGAGCAGCAGCCGACCACGAACTGAATCGTAAATCAAGCCACTCACCTGAGCCCAGGGAAACCTGGGTTTTTTCATGGTCGGATCAGATTTCATGTGGATAGACTAATGAGCAATGAAGCGCTTCGGCTTTGACTCTCTTTCTGTATTCAGCGCAATCTGCGATAGCCTTCTGAGCAACCCCTTCCCCTTGCCTCCAGTTCCCTGTACGATGATTTCCACATGTGTCTCGGGGCTGTTACCAGAGACAATCGAGTAACTTCAGGATCCACTTCCAGCTACTTTCACGGATTCCGGGGATGGGAGGCAGCAAATGCCTGAATCACAAAAATCCGGTTGCCTGCTGGCGATCTTCAATGTTTTTCGTGGCATCAATTCTCCACTCGAGGAGACTCCGGAACCAGCACCGGACCAATCAGACAATGGACCACTCCCCTACCGACGCAAGGATTACCTGCTAACAAAAGCAGAGCGATCGTTTTTCGGTGTACTTCAACATGCGGTAAACGAAGAGTATCTGATCTTTTCCAAGGTCCGCATTGGCGATCTCTTGTACGTACGTAAAGGCACAGAGAAACGGCAAAGATTCCAGAACTACATCAACCAGAAGCATGTCGATTTCGTGCTTTGCGATAAAGAGAGTGTGAAACCACTACTCGTCATCGAGCTCGATGATTCCAGTCACCAGTCAAATCGTCGCAGGAAGCGAGATAATTTTGTTGATCGAGCTATGCAAGCAGCCGAGCTTTCGATCCTCCACATACCTGCACAACAAGCGTACAACGTCAGGGAACTGACCGATCAGATACAGTCTGCAGTTGTTCAGTAGCCTGCCTCTGAGTCCGTGTGAAGGCTGAACCATAGCCATGGATATTTTTGTGTTCTTTTATTTATCGTGACTTCCATCCCAACCTGAGGTGCTGTTCAAGGGGATAAGTCGAGTTCTGGATCGTCAATCACCTCATTTTTCGATGAGTTCGGGTAAACTTTCGCGGACGATTGGTTCATGATAATGTTCCACTCTGATCAGCCTGGATGATCGTGTTATTGATGGATCAACAGTATTTCTCAAGTGAAGGATCACAACGATGCCAACAGCGAAGAGCCTCCTGGAAAAAACCGGTAAATACAAGAGCGATGACATTGCCGTTCTTCCGCCAAACTCCACAGTTTTGGAAGCGGCGAAATTGATGAATGAACGGCACATCGGTTCTGTGCTCGTTCTGGCTGATAACGGCCTCGTTGGGATTTTTACTGAACGAGATATTCTGGTTCGCGTTGTGGCGGAACAGAAAGACCCATCAAAGACACACCTGGCCGAGGTGATGACCTCTCCGGTTGCCTGTGCCTCACCGCACACCACGCTGGATGAACTCCGTAAAGTCATGCGTGAAAAACGAATTCGTCATATTCCCATTGATGAGGATGGTAAACCTGTAGGCTTGCTGTCAATTGGAGATCTCAACCAAGCTGAACATGCAGTGCAGGAGCAGACCATCCATTATCTGAAAGAATTTCTTTCCCGGCCGTAAATCTGTTCACGATCAATCCCTTCGACCGTTCGGACGGGAAATGGATCTTCATTGAGTGCAAGCGCTCGATCATTAACCAGTCTCCCACATTTGGTCGGTGCGTAGATTGACATTCCATCATCGCGCTTTGTATTACCAATTCCCTCCACAACACATGTTCCCAGTATCACAATGATGATGAGTTTGTGATCGACCTCTTCCATGTGTTCATGGAATGAACCGAAGGAGATACGCTCCATAGCATGGAAGGATCATAAATGGATCTTCCCCGGATCTCATGGTTTGGAAGTCTATTCAAACGGTGATATTGTGACCCGGGATAATCGATCTGAATGGCGAAAAATGAGCGCCTGCGTTTGAGGTTCATCATTGACGGCCATCGCCCTTCCAGTGACAATGGGGTAGCTGATCACCACGAGGACAGGTGGCGGAGCGGCTGAACGCGCCGGTCTCGAAAACCGGTATACTCTTCGGAGTATCGTGGGTTCGAATCCCACCCTGTCCGCTTGTCCTTGTTTGATGAGAATTGCCATGCCTATTAACGCAAAAAAAGCGCGACAGGATGCGTTGCAACGTGTGCTCAGAGTTGCACGTGAGCTGAGTGCATCAGCAGATCTCAAGCAGATTCTTTCTGTCATCATTGATGCGGTGCGTGATCTGCTGGAAGCAGAGCGAGCTACGGTTTTTGAATACGACGCCAAGACCGAGGAACTGTTTGCAACTGTTGCTCACGGTCTCGGTGGTAAACAGGACGATGCGGATGCTGAAGCAAATGAAATTCGATTCCCCATCAGTAAAGGTCTGGCAGGGGAATGCGGACGAACAAAAGAAATCATCAACATTCCCGATGCTCATCAGGATCCTCGTTTCAATCCGGAATTCGATCGAAAAACAGGCTTTGTCACACGACAGGTACTCACAATCCCTCTGGTGAGTTTCGATGATGAGCTGGTGGGCGTTGCGCAGGTTCTCAACAAACGACGGGGAATGTTTACGGATAAGGATGAGGAAATCGCGCTGGCTCTTGCGGGACAGGCTGCGGTAGCGCTGAAACGATGTCGACTGATTGAAGATCGCATCATGCGACAAAAACTGGAACGCGATCTGGAACTGGCACGACGCATTCAACAACGCAGTTTCCCCAGCAGTCTTCCCCAACTCGATCAATTTGAGATTGAAGCGTGGAGTGAGCCTGCTGAGCAAACCGGCGGTGATACCTATGATGTGATCGGATTTCCCTGTGAGGTCGCTGAGACACTGGCCGCAGGAACTGATACTCCGGTTGACCGTGCCCTGTTCCTGATGGCTGATGCAACGGGGCATGGGATCGGCCCTGCACTCTCGGTCACTCAGGTCCGCTCGATGTTGAGGATCGCCGCGAGAATGGACAGCGATCTGACCAGCATTGCGGTACACATGAATCAGCAACTCTGTCACGACATGCCTGAAGGCCGATTCATCACCGCCTGGCTAGGCGATCTGGATGTCGCAACATCCACTCTGACAAGCTTCAGCGCGGGACAAGGGCCATTGATTAAATACGAAGCGGCGACCGGCGCATGTCACCGCACAGATGCCGACACAATTCCTTTTGGTCTGTTACCTACCGTGGAGATCAATATCAGTCAACGATTGATATTCGAACCTGGTGATATATATGCGGTTATCTCAGATGGCATCTACGAATCAATGAATGCGTCGGGCGAGGAATTCGGCGCTCATCGAGTGGAAGAAATATTGCGGCAGCATTGTAAGGAATCAGCCTGCGGCATTTCCCTTGTTTTACGACAGGAAGTGGATGCGTTTACCAACAACGCGCCGGCAGCAGACGATCGAACCGTCATCATCATTAAACGCGTATAGATTTATTGCCTGCATTTATAAATGCTGAGGCTACAAATCAAACTGACAACACACTTATGTCATCATTCCTCGCACGGTCCCCACTCACCGAGGATCGAGAAAATGTCATCGATATTAACCGTACAATCTCCTGTCACATCGCCCGGGCAATAAGGTGGACAAGGATCACTACACACACCCCAATACCCCAGCACGGCAAAGATATCATCAATATTAACTTGATCATCGCCATTCACATCGGCAGCACATGGGTCGACAGCAGGCCAGGCAGCGGTCTGCATCATTTCCAATACGGCGGAAATGTATATATCGTTTCCACGGCCTGAGATATGATGAACATCTGCACTTTGCCCGTCAACGGCGCGTTCATTTCCCGTACCAACGGTTGGATGTTCATGAGCGATAACAGCTCCCGCGGAATTTTCCGCTGCATGATCAAGTGCATATTGCTGCCAGAAGTCACGGCCTTGTTCATCATCTTCATTTGTATCGAAATCGGGATCGCCACACCACCAGACCTCTGTATCGGGTGACACTGCATGAATCTCATACGTATAATCGTCCATACATGTTGCTGAGCTTCCCTGGGTAGCGAATAATTGCATCCAGACATCAGCCTGCAAAGCTTCCATAAAGTAAATACCATGGGAATGGAAAAGACCATTGAGTTGTGCATCGTAACTCCCCCCGTTCCTGCCAACCGGTCCAATAATAAATCCATCGGCTTCCGGATTGAAGCACTCAGCGAATATAACCGGTACAATTCCGTTATCAGCAGTTAATTTAATTCCCCGGAACACTTCCAGATCTTCAGGATCCAATCCCATCCACTGATACTCAACCCATATTGCTTCGACTGGACCGAATTTCAAAACAGAAGATGTGGAATCCGGCTGTTCCGGATATTTATATTCCACGGTGATTGCTGTTGAAATGCCATTGCTGGTATCGACTTCCTCTACGATTGAAATGCCATCCTCGCCCGATCCCGCTGAGATAAAGCAACCATGACCAGGCTCGATATCTGGAATGATGCCATCAAGAGTGAACGTTAGGGTTTCGCTATCATACGTATCTGCCGGACTCATGATGTGAGTATAAACAGTTGTATCCAACGGTTGAGTTATTGGATCACCTTCAACAGTCACGGTTGAGGTATGCTGGTCGACAGCCTTTTCCCCCTGATATATGAGATCACCTGCCCCGGGAAATTTTAGTACCATTGCACGGACTGTTAAGGGATCGGTCTTATCGGCAAAGAGCGTGCCCGGTTCCGGACGTGCTTTTGTAATGTAGGATCCTCCCGGCTCAATAACTGCTACACGACCAGTTGTCCAATAGCTTGGGAAGTGTTCAGAACCTGAGGAATGGCTTCCAAACCTTCCGAAAGACACACTGTTGTAGGGTGTATATCTCGTATCGTAAACTTCTCCGATCAGACGCCTTACATGATAGAAGCCTGGTATTTTAGTCCATGCATGGTCCATTGTTGGATGGAATACACCAGCGATAACACTTTTTCTTGCTGGATATGCACCACCATAAGCAAAATTCTCAAGGGCACCATAAGAATAACTAACCCTGGTAATACGGCTATTACTGGATAAGACCACACGAATCAAACCATCAGGAGTGCTATCTGCAAACTTTTTTGCTTTCGGTGAACTCCTTGTTACATAGTGTTCACCAATGAGATCCAAGTCGGGAAGCTGCCGAACAAAGAATCCCGACCAGTCTTCACCCGCCTGATGCGGGCTTTCCATTGTCCAGTGTCCACTCTCCAACTGTATGATTCCAGCACCAAAGTACCCGCCAGTACTTCTATGGTTATATTCCAGTACGTTATTACTATTAACCAGGTCACCAAGTTCTGCTTTCTCTGCATTGGGATTAAAAGATTTACTTGGAGCGGTGACAATACCGTGTCCAATCATCCATTGCGTTCCATCAAGCCCGGTCATATTACCAGTATCGTTCTTGGCTGGTCCAAAATAGAACGGCTCTCCTCCATTCCACAACGTGTTGAAATCTGTTACATCAATCTGGTGTTCACGAAGCGCCCATAATCCTGCTTGGCCGGCAAAGCCGAACTCGCTGTCTACTGCGCCAATTCTGATCGGCCAAGGTGTTGAACCTTCCCATGCTGGATCCGCATCCGAATCAGTAGCAAGCGTTACAGTTTCTGACTGCGCCCACGCAGACAACTGCTGAGCAGTTGAATCCCACGACATAGCAAGCAGCATCCATTCTCCAACCGGGACTTTTGTTTCAGGGCTGCCATCGCGAAGGGGTACCAATAGTGTGATGTCAGAGCTAACTCCGCGCAGTTGGAAAGTGATTCCATTCTGATCGTCATCAATACCTATTCGTATGACTCCGCCACCATCAATCACGTTTGAATAACGACCCGGGTGATATGCATCACGCCTGATCCAGCCAATCAAACTGAAATCATCATAGTTATCCGGAATAAATACGAATGGTACTAGGCTTGTAGAGAATCTGATCGTGCTTTCATCATCATCAGTTACAAAAACCTGGGCTGAAGCAGAAGCTGCAAGCAATATCAGAACAGTAAATAGCACCGTTAACCTGCCACATTGAATCATGATTTTTTCCCGATTATTTGTGAAACACTTTTTATTCACGTCATGAACTTGTTGCCCAAGTACTTCACTCCGTGGAAACGGGTTCATCGTCGTTTACCTCATCGTTTACAAATGATGATCTTTTCACCGGAACCCTCCTGGTTCCACTGTAGTGTATCACGTCTGGATCGTATGACCAAGACAACTCCTGAAATTTTCAGTGCCAATATGAAATCCCGCGTGACTACGCTGACAGTCGCCACTCTCCCTGTGATTGAATCAGATCCCATGCTTTCATTGCGGGGAGGGGTTTTGCGAAAAGAAATCCCTGCCCGTAGTCACAATCCATTGCCATGAGTTGGGTCAGTTGATCGTGATTTTCGATACCCTCTGCGGTGACTCTGACTCCAATATTTTGCGCGAGCATAATGATGGCGTGTACTACGGAAGCAAAGTCACGATTCTCATCCATGTTCGCAATGAATGATTGGTCAATCTTGAGCACATCAATCGGGAAACCATGGAGACAACTGAGTGATGAATGTCCGGTACCGAAATCATCCATGTAGAGTTCGATCCCAAGCAGCTTGATTTTGAAGAGAGCATCGACAATTGCCTCCGGCTGTTCCATGATCAAGCTCTCTGTAATTTCCAGCTTGAGTTGATCGCCGGTCACTCCAGTCTGTTCGAGAATTTGTTCAATATCCTGAGGAAGCGTGTGCTCAACCACCTGACGCTTGGAAAGGTTGACGCTGATAAATAGCGGCGCTCGATCCTTTATCTGATCATTCCACTGCTTGATCTGACGACAGGCATTTTCCAGAATCCAGCGTCCTATTGACACGATCGTGCCTGTTTCTTCCGCAATAGGTATGAATTTATCAGGTGAAATCAGACTTCCATCAGACAAAGTCCAACGAAGCAGAGCTTCAAAGCCGCATATTTCTGATGATGTCAGTTCAATAATTGGCTGGTATACGAGTTCGAACTGGTTCTGATCAATCGCATGACGCAATTCATTTTCTATTTTCATGCGCTGTGCAACTTCCTCGTGCATTTCGTGATCGAAAATGGCGTAACGGTCCTTGCCCAATGATTTGGCTCGGTACATTGCCGTATCGGCGTCGCGTATCAGCTCTTCAGCAGAGAAACGTCCCTCCTGATCCACCGCAATGCCAATACTTAATGTCGTAGCGAGTCGATGATCTCCGATGATGAAGGGTTCAGCAATTTGTTCCTGTAGTCGATCAGCAACGACAGCTGCGTCAGTAATATTCTTGAGTCCATCCAGCAATACGATAAATTCATCGCCTCCGAGACGCGCGGTAATATCACTCCCCGCACGAACGACTGTATCAAGGGAGCGAAGCGTTGCTGTAAGTCGATGTCCAACTTCGATAAGAAGATCATCACCTACCTGGTGACCGAGGCTATCGTTGATCATCTTGAAATTATCAATATCCATAAATAACACAGCAAAGTGATATTCTTCATTCCTCTGATGGCGTTTCACGCAATCTTCGAGTTGAAGAAGGATATAATTACGGTTTGGCAATCCAGTCAGCGTGTCATGGGTAGCGTCGTAACGAAGTTTATCTTCCACTGCGATACGTCTTTCAACTTGACTTTTGAGCCGGTCATAAGCCTCGCGGAGAT
>JANQEQ010000073.1 GCA_028278245.1 Phycisphaerales bacterium
GGGCAAACAAGTTGTATGAGTAGCCCCCACCCCCCCCACACGACCCCCCCACACAATCCCCCGCACATTTGCCCCTTGTGCAATAACCACTGTTTCACATTTCCATACACGCCGGCTCACCCCTATCATCACCCCCCCACACTTACGATCACTGTGTAAATACTCCCGAGTTGTATTTTCATCATTACGGCCCATCTCTATCATCACATCTACCTATGAGTCATACCCGCGTTGCATTTGTCAGTCTTGGTTGCCCGAAGAACCTCGTCGATTCTGAGAACATGCTTGGCCTGCTTCAAGAAAGCGGTTTTGAGCTGGTCTCGGAAGGTGATGAAGCGGATGTCATGGTTATTAACACCTGCGGATTTCTTGAGGCTGCCACCGAGGAATCGCTGGGGGTGATTCATGATGCCATTGAGCGCAAGCAAGCCGGCCAATTGAAGCGCGTGGTGGTGGCAGGATGCCTCGTGCAGCGCCAGCGCGCTAAGTTGCTCGAACAGGCTCCGGGAATTGATGCGCTGATCGGGGTGTACGATCGCGACCAGATTGTCAATGCGGTGCAGATTGAAACACCCCAGCGCGCCGATCTGTCGGAAGATCAGCCTCGATACTGGATCGCTGCCAATGCGTTACAGGCAGCAAAAGAGCGGGGCAGACAAACCGCCGGCCTGACCGTTCACGGCGCTGATGGACGCGGCGTCGGTTACTTTGAAGATGATACAACCCGTTATCGACTCACCCCCCGACACTGGGCGTACCTGCGCATCAGTGAAGGATGTAACCAGAAATGTTCGTTCTGCACCATTCCCTCCATTCGAGGAAAGATGCGCAGCAAACCCATCGACTCAATCCTTGCCGAAGCGCAGCAGTTGCTAATGGATGGTGCGTGTGAACTTAATCTCATCGGGCAGGACACGACCAGTTACGGGCGAGACGTCGGTTACGACAAGTCGGGTGAAGGTCTGGTCGGCCTGCTAACCACATTGAATCAACTGGTGGAAGAGCACGGCCCGGCAGCGCAGTTGGTTGATGGGCCGCGCTGTTGGGTGCGCTTGATGTACGCCTATCCCACGCACCTGACGGATGACATCATTGATGTGATTGCGGACTTGCCTCATATTACTAAATACCTTGACATTCCCTTGCAGCACATTTCTGATTCAATGCTCACAAACATGCGCCGCAACATCACACAAGCAGCGCAGGATCAGTTGCTGACCAAACTGCGATCGCGCATACCCAGCCTGGCTTTGCGCACCACCCTCATCACCGGCTTCCCCGGCGAAACAGATGAAGATCATCGTCAACTTTTAGAATTTGTTGAAGAAAACCAGTTCGACATGCTCGGGGTATTTCAATATTCCCGTGAAGAAGGAACCGTTGCGGGCACAATGGATCAAGACCCCGCGCTGCATGTTCCCGATGAGGTCAAAGCGCAACGCGAAGCAGAGTTAATGTTAACTCAGCAGCGCATCGCGTTTGAGAACGCGCAATATCTGGCTCAACAGCAGTGTCAGTTCGACGTATTGATTGACGGTGTAGCGGATACGGACATTTACACCCAGGAGAATGACGGGGAATCTGCTCCCGGCGTGTGGTATGTCGGGCGATGTTATCACCAGGCACCGGAAGTTGATACATCAACGTATGTCTTCAGCACAGAGCCGTTGTCACCCGGAGAATTCGTCCGCTGCACGATTGTCGACGCAGAGGAATATGATCTTCTCGCACAACCCACCGAACAGCTTGAGGGATCAATCGGCTTGCCGGTTATTTCGTGAACAGTGGATTTGTTTATGTACGCCTTGTGTGGAGTGTGGGCGTGGGGGAGAAAACGCCATGCGTATAATGTCGAATTGACTCCTGCGGTAAGATGTACCCAGGACGTTCCGATCAATGCGAGGATACTGATATGAGAAATTCACAGAGCCGATGTCTGCTAGGTCTATCACTTGCGCTACTGATACTTCTCCATGGATGTCAGAGCGAAGAAAACCTGCTTCCCGAGCCTGTCGTACACACACCATTGGCATTTGATCCGCTAGAGGAATATGAACCGGGTCAATGGTGGACCAACGGCCACCACATGCTGCGACTGGACGAAGTCGGCAGTTACGCGCTGTATGGCGGTATGAATCGGTATCATCCGCCTCTCCAGCATGGTCGATGGTCTCAAATCACGTATGCCGAGCTGCGCCTGGAGCCATACGATGTGCTACCCCGGCCGGCACGCCGCATTCAAATCACACGCATCGAGGGGAAGGTGGTTCTGATCTTCGATGCTGAGGAGCCGATGTATGCCATTGATCATCCCCCTCGAGTCACCGAGGATGAACTGCTGGGTGCATGGTCCTGTGAGCAGGGCATGCTGGTCATGAGTGATGATTTGCGCTACGTGTTCAGTCCATCGCGCGATGCGGCACTGTCTGAAAATCTGGTCGGGCACTATGGAACATGGAAAGTATCCGGCATGAACGTGACGCTCCATCCCCACTCGCCGGCAGTAAGTCCGTGGCAGATGCACATTCAGCTCCATTCTGAGCCGCCTGAATTGAAGATGTTGAATATGGTCTTTCGCCGTAGTTCGTAGCCGGTGCGGATCACGCCCATTGCTGTCATACTGTTTCCATGCCTGAACTTCCTGCAGTAGAACATGGCCGACGACTGGCCGAATCGGTTTCCCTCAATCAAGTCATCGAGAGGGTGAGTTGCCGCCGTGATGACATCGTGTTTGAGGGTGTGTCACCCGCGCGGATTCGCCGGGCGCTCACTGGCAAACGCGTCCTGGCGGTACATCGCAAGGGTAAACACATCTGGTTTGAATTGGATCAGCCGCCTCATCCCCTGTTCCATTTCGGAATGACCGGCTCATTTTACACCCCACGTAGTGAAGCGCTGAAGTTCATGCCTCACCCGGGGCCGAAGGATATGAATTGGCCTCCACGATTCGCGAAAATCCACCTGTTCTTTTCCAACGGCAATGAACTTGTGATGACCAACAAGCGACGCCTGGGGCGTATTCGCCTGCGTCGTGATCCCGAGAACGAACCACCGTTGAACCAACTTGGCTTTGATCCACTTCTGAACCTGCAGGCTCCGAAGGAATTTGTTCATGCGCTGCAAGCGCGCAATGCCGTGATCAAGCCATTGCTGATGAACCAATCATTCATCGCCGGGATCGGCAACTGGATCGCTGATGAAGTTCTCTATCAGTCGAAAATCAAACCGACCCGCCGAGCAGGAAGTCTGAGCGAAGCCGAAGCACGCCTGCTGCGCAACAAGATCAAACACGTGATTCAAACCGCCGTGAAAGCCGACGGCAGGAAGGACCACTTCCCCCGCACATGGCTTTACCATCGCCGCTGGAATAAGAACAGTCACTCACAAACTATCAACGGAAAACCTATCAAACACATCACTCTGGCCGGCCGCACGACCGCCTGGGTACCCGACGTCCAACGATAATCAACCGGAGAAATCCCCGGAAATCACGTATCGTCTGATTCTTCAGTTTCCGCGCGAGGACCGAAGATTGCTTCCCCGACGCGAACGATATTTGCGCCGCATTCGATGGCAACTTCATAATCGCTGCTCATCCCCATCGAGAGGATATTGAACTTATCGCCTCCGACTCCCTTGTTTCGAATCTCATGATAGATTTCGCGACAGAGATCGAACGCCAGCCGTGCGTCCTGAGGATCTTCC
>JANQEQ010000080.1 GCA_028278245.1 Phycisphaerales bacterium
ACCCCAGATGACGTTACCATACTCTGCAGAATGAGCCCGGCCGAGGATCATCGGGGGGTGATCGTCACCATTTTGCTCACGATAATTGTCATACGCGGAGCCTTCATTGGCACCGTAACGTGAGAGGTTGTCATCGACGAATGTGATTTGTCGATCATTCCACTCGGCAGAATATGTCGCATGTGCAGTCCCGAGGTTCCGGAGATTTGTTTTCGATTGCGTGAGCTTGGCCTGGTCACGCGCTTTACCGATCGCCGGTAAGAGAATGCCGATCAGCAACGCGATGATGGAAACCACCACCAGTAACTCAATGATAGTGAAACCTTTGTGTGTTGATCTGTTCATCATGTCAACTCCTATTTTCATGGCGAGATTACCCGCCGGTTTTATCCCTGCCGAGAATACCATCGGTAGTCAGCACATGGAAGCTGGTGATGGCATCGTACGTACTGCCTTTATCGTAAATCATTTCCATGAAGTAACCGCCCACAGGCCAGGGATCACCCGCTTCAGCCGGATCAGTACCTTTGTTGATGGTGTGCCTGTGCCAGAGGTGGAAACCGGTACCCTGTTCGCTGGTTTGGGCGAAATGCCGGGCGCTGCTTTTCATTGCTTCCCCTACACCAAAAGGTTCAATGTGACCATCGTAGAATAAAGTCATGGGAGTGGAATCTCGGCTGGCATTGAAGTAATACGGTTCGCAGCCGTTAAATGTACCGCCATCCCAGAAGGAATTGCACTCTGCCCGGGCGTTCTGGAGCCAGTGGTGCTCGAGCATGTGAGTCTTGAGTTGCGGGTATTGAGCCTGGCTCATTGAAGGTGATCGGAAACTCGAGAAGAATGTCCAGGGATCCTGCCATCCGCCGTCTCGTATATTGCGCATGACATCAGGGCTGAACATGGCTGCCGGTGAGAGACAGTAGCTGGACCAGTAGCAGTCAGAATTACCAGCAGCGATGCAGAATTCACCGGGATCATCCAGGCATTCCTCAACCGCAGTCCAGGCTGCCTTATCCTTGGGGGCGTAGAAGACCGGATCATAGAACTTCCCACTGACATACTGGCTGAACTGCTTGCAGTTAGCCATACGGAAGGAGCCGAAATTGACCAGATGAGGAGGACCACCATCAAAAACCATGGGTTGGTTCAGACCCCAGTTGCCCGGCCAGGACATGGGATATTTCCAGAATCCCCCGTTGCCTCCGCTTGCATATCCCAACACCATCGGCGGGTGCGTGACACCGTTATGACGTTCGTATCCGGGATAAGCTGTTTGCTCATCAAGACCGTAACGTGACAGATTATCATCGACGAACGTGATCTGCCGATCATTCCACTCAGCAGCATAAGTAGCATGAGCAGTACCGAGATTCCGCAGATTGGTCTTTGACTGCGTGAGTTTAGCCTGATCACGCGCTTTACCAATAGCCGGCAGCAATATGCCGATCAGCAATGCGATGATGGAGACCACCACCAGAAGCTCGATGATGGTGAATCCTCTCGGTATCGATTTTTTCATAATGTCAACTCCTGGGTTGATGACGAAGTCTGTCGTAGGCTACTTGTCAAGGTATCATGCCTGGATAGTAAAGCATGTCGAGAATAAACACGACCCGTGATTGCCTGCTGAATCTATACCCGCAGGGGACATTGCGGATTCAGAGAAATGTCGGCCAAGAATCCGCAATATGAACCGCTGTGATGTGCTCCATCAGTGCAGCACCACAGTTGACCGTAATACTACTAATGTAAGGACTCCCCCAAAAAATTCCAGTAATAAGTGCAGAAAAGCGTACCTTTCGTGCCAGGTAGTGCTCATTCAGTTTTCAAGATAGTTTTCGCATAAAAAACAAGGCTGCTGCATGACCGGCAGCCTTGTTTTTTATGCGAAAACTATCTTGAAAACTGAATGAGCACTACCTGGCACGAAAGGTACGCTTTTCT
>JANQEQ010000180.1 GCA_028278245.1 Phycisphaerales bacterium
ATTATCAGGCATGAGTGAGTGAATTCCGCTTCGACAGGCGTTGACGGTGTGTGTGCCGCAGACTTCCATGAAGCAGACGTTACGATCGAGCTTGCTCGCAGTTGCGTTCAGTTGATCTGTGAGTTGGGTCATTCTCTCCCGGAGTGTCATAGCGAACTGCCTTCTTCTTCATCGGCCGTCAATACACCGAGCAGCTCCCAGGTTTCTCGCGCTGCTTCTTCCGTGAGTGTTTGGATCGCAAAACCCGCATGAACCAGCACCCAGTCCCCGACGTCAGCTTCAGGCGTCATAATCAGATTGGTTTTCATGCGCGTTTCGCCGAGCGTAACCCACGCGTCATCGCCTTGTTTTTCATCAATTTGTGCCGGAAGTGCTAAACACATGTTGGGCTATCCTATGCCGTTTATGAGACATGAGGAATAGTCCGCCTAGTTAAACATCAACATCACGCTTCGTTCAAAGTAGCGCCTGCCACCGCAGCTTGCCCCAGTGCAATACCACCATCGTTTGGCGGAACAACGTGATGGATCAATATCTCGAATCCCAATTCCCGCAGATAATCAATGACAAGACGGCTGAGGAGTGCATTGCAAAATACTCCGCCGGTGAGACCGATGGTTTTGATACCTCTCTGTCTGGCAATCTGACATGCGGATCTGGAAAGCCCCTCTGCCAGTGCATCATGAAAAAGCCACGCCAGTTGATCGGATGACTTACCCAATATGATCTGCTTCATCAATTCCATCAGCAGTGGTCTGTGATCAAGTTCAAGGAGATTTTGACCGGTCGCTGACTTCACCTTTCTGATCCTGATGAGTTCCTTACCGGAAAGTGGATTAGTGCATGATTCTGCCGCGGCTTCCAACAGCATGCCGCTCATTGCCTGGTAGTGATTGTGGTCACACAAACCCAACAGTGAAGCAGCTGCATCAAAGAGTCGCCCCAATCCTGAACTTGGTGGGCAATTCACATCGCGCTGAAGCATTTGCCCGATCGTGTACCTCGTAGAAGCATGAGAAATGACTTGTTGTGCATGGGGGTGATCAACACTTTCCCCACCCAGCAGATCGTACATCCAACTGAGCGCACATCGTGGGATATCCACTGCTGCCTGATCACCGCCGGGTAATCGAAGCGGTCGAATTCGGCCACAACGCTCATATCCCTGAAGATCCCCGACGAGGATTTCTCCACCCCATGCAGTGCCGTCATCACCATACCCCACACCATCGCATGCCAGGCAGACAATCCGATCAGTTCGATTGTGTTCAGCCAGAAGCGAAGCAAGATGCGCATAGTGGTGCTGAATCTGTATCAGGTCGATTCCAACCTGTGAGGCATATCGTTTTGCATAACGGTGTGAGAGATAACGCGGGTGCAAATCACAGGCAATCCACTGCGGCTTGATATCATAAAGCCGCAGCAGATCTTCGATAGCCTTTTCAAATCGCTGGTATGCAAGGGAGTAGTTCAGATCACCAATGTGCTGGGAGAGTACAGCGTTATCCTGATTGACCATACACACTGCATTTTTTAAATCAGCACCCACACACAGTCCCGGTGCTGTTGATCTAATCGGGAGGGGTAATGGCGTTGGAACATAACCACGCGCCCGGCGAATGGGAATCAAGCCTTGTTCAGTGTCCATGACAATCGAATCATCGATTGCCCTTTCGATTGGACGATCATGTAACAGGTATGCATCCGCGATCCCCGCCAGGTGTCTTTGCGCTTCCTCGTCGTCTTTGATCAGCGGATCATCTGAGAGATTGGCACTAGTCATCACGAGTGGCCGATCAGTGAGCATCGGTTCAGCAAGCAGAAGGTGCTGCATGGGTGTGTTGGGGATCATCAAGCCCACCCTGTGTGATCCCTGTGTGACCGATGCTGCAATTGAGGAAGGGGAAATGCCCAGCAATAACACAATCGGGGCAATAGGTGATCTCATCAGTGCTGCCGCTTCATCTGATACCTCGGCAAGTGAACTAGCCTGTTGAAGATCACGAACCATGACTGCCAGCGGCTTGTAATCACGCTTTTTCCTTTGACGTAATTCTCGTACCGCTGCCTCATTTGTCGCATCAACAACGAGGTGGTATCCCCCCAATCCCTTCATGGCCAGGATCTTTCCATCGCGCAAAAGTCTTGCACTGCGCGAGAATGCTTCGCCACCCCCATACACAATACCTTCGTGATTCACCAGCGATACTACCGGTCCACACGATGGGCAGCATATCGGTTGAGCATGGAATCGCCGATTGCCGGGATCCAGGTACTCCTCTTGACACACATCACATATGGCAAACTCAGCCATGGTCGTTTGCGGCCTGTCATAGGGAAGATCGCGTACGATCGAGTAGCGCGGACCGCAGTTTGTGCAATTGATCAGTGGGTGACAGTGTCGACGATCATCTTTTTGAAAAAGCTCATCCAGACAATCATCACACACCGCAGAATCAATCGTGATACGCCCACGATCCAACGGCGATTGATCACTTTCGACAATCGTGAAATGCTTCGGTGCGTTGCTTGATGA
>JANQEQ010000083.1 GCA_028278245.1 Phycisphaerales bacterium
AACAAGACGAGCGACAAGCGCCATATCGGTGTTATCGATCGGGATCAGGCTAACCGTTACGATCAGGAAATCGAAAACGTTCCAGCCATTCTTGAAGAAATTCCGGTGTGGATGTTCCGCAAGGAATCGAATCGTCAGCTCTACAACAAAGATCAGTGTGATGCCGAGGTCCATCACCTTGATCATCGTCATGACGAACGGGGGTATGTCGTAAGTCTTGGCACCAACCAGTAGTGCCGACGCAATAATGATAACGATGATAAAGGTCTCGAAAACCTTGTTGCTGCGGATTCGCTCAAACCTGGCCTGCCATTCAGGTATCGCGGCGTCTTGCATGGGATGTTCCTTCTACGTGTGCAAAAGGCGCGATTGTAACGAAATGCGGGGACAGTTTACCTATTTTGCGAAATGCGGGGACAGTTTACCTATTTTGGAATTAAGTAAACTGTCCCCGAATTATTTGTGGAACTGGGGTGGTCGTTTTTCCATGAAGGCGCGGATGGCTTCGCCTGATTCGCCGTCAGCGGCGGACGCGATCAGGTGCTCTGCTTCCAGTACCAGGGAATCTCGCAGGCTCTGGTCCATGCCACTATTCAGGTTGATTTTCATTCGCCCGAGGGTGTTCGTCGGCCCGTGGGCGATGTTACGGACATAGTCGAGCGCGTCTTCCCGGAATGTTTCCTGAGGGAACACCTTGTTGAAGAGTCCCAGCCGGTAACCCTCGTCCGCACCAACACGTTCTGCGGTGTAATAAAGCTCTTTGGCTTTCGCAAGACCAATCAATCGAGGAAGAAACCAGCTACCACCATAGTCACCGGACAGACCGATGTTCTTGAAAGCCGTGGTGACAAACGCATTGGTTGATGCAATGCGCAGATCGCAGGCTAACGCGATCGATAAACCTGCCCCTGCAGCCGCTCCCGGCAGTGCGGCAACGGTGATCTTCTTCAACTCATGAATTCTTAATGTCAGCGTGACCTGTTTGTGAACGAGATCGGCGATTCGATCCTGTCGGGATTTGGGTTTACCACCGCCACCTCCCATACCGCTCACATCACCCCCCGAACAGAAAGCATCACCAGCGCCGGTGATCATGACGCAACCAACACGCTCATCGTCTTCGATGACTGTCAGGGCGTTTCTGAGTGCAGGGGTCAGAATGTCGCCGAGGGCGTTTTTCTTGTGAGGTTTGTTCAGCGTGATAACCGCAATCCTGTCTTCGATGTGGCAGAGCAGCTCCTCGGTGCCTGTATCGATATCAATCATGGGAGTACCCCGGAAAATAGGACAGGTATGCATAGTTGCATGATTAAACTTGCAAATCAATCGCCGGATTATTGGGGGATCGACACCACGACCTGATCGATGAGGACACCTGCTTTCGCGATGTCAGCCTCGGGCATGTGCTGCTCGAGGAGTTTCCGATTCACGATTGCCGCCGGGAGCCCATAACGCATGGCCGCGGTAATCCACACGTGAGCCATGACCAGATCCTTCGGTACACCATTGCCATTGGCGTAGGCCGAACCAAGGTTGAGCTGCGCATCCGGATGACCCTGT
>JANQEQ010000092.1 GCA_028278245.1 Phycisphaerales bacterium
TCAATGACCAGAAACGGCAGGTAAATACGGAAGCCGATGAGAAATGCGACCTTCAGCTCACTCAAAATGTAGGCCGGCACGAGGCTGAGCATGTCCACATCTGCACGGGTTAGTTCAGTGGGATCAGATGTGTCGATCCCCCGGTAATTGAGCATCATGTAGACGCCGGACCAGTTTCCGGTCGATTCAATCTGTGTGAACATGAATTCGCGCAGAGGCTGCTTTGTCCGTTCCCATGCCACGGTGTAATCCGTTACTTCGCCTGAGACATACGGCCCGATACCCTGTTCGTACATGCGCTGCATGGTCGGGGCCATGATGACAAATGTCAGAAACATGCTCAGCCCGACTATTACCTGTCCGGGTGGTAAACCCTGCGTTCCAAGGGCTTGTCGGAGTAAGCCGAGCACGATGACGATCCGAGTGAAACAAGTGCAAAGAATGAGGATTGCAGGTGCGAGGCTGAGAACCGTGAGCAGCAGCAGGATATTCAAGGGCCCGCTCAAACCATCCTCCGCTCCGGGTAATGTCTCGGCCGCTTCTTCCAACACCACGATCGGATTCAAGCTGGCAGCATTAGCCGGATCAGCTGTTTGAGCGGTTGCGTTACGACCACAAAACAGAACGCAGATGCACGTTAACCAGATCAGCCGCTGTTTTTTAATTGCCCAGGCATTTTGGATGGTCACGCCGCCCCCTTTCGTCGACTCAACCATCCTCCAAGCCCTCGTCCCGGCCTTCGAGTCAGATCGACAATCTGATTCTCACCCGAAGTATGTACCTCTGTTGCGTAATCCCCGTGCTTCTGCTGATTTGGTTGCAGATGCTCCTGCATCAACGACCTGAATCGTCTGGCATCTTTCTCCCGCACCCCCCCTTCCATCCGTGCCAGAAATCCGGCAACCTCTTCCGGATCGGTCAGTTCACCCAATGTCGTCATTGAAGTCCCACTACGGTGCAGCAGCACGATTCTTCGCCCCCACTTCAAAATGAGGAACTGTTGATTACGACCGGCTGGATAGCGTGCCAACACCTCCAGAATCCCGGAAGGTTTACACGCCGCTGCCCAGCCGCCGGCCGTTCTCTTCAACAAAGGGCGAAGCAGGAACAGCAATCCCACAACGGCTGCCAATGCGATCAGGATCCGGACCAGTTCATTGGTTCGCGGATCAAGTGAACTCAATCCCCTGGTAGATTCACCCGGTGATGTTGATACAGGCCGAGTGCTGAACATGCCGTTGGGAACGCCCAGTGATTTGGACTCTTCCGGGGGTAATGCTGGCGCTGTCACGTCCTGCGTAGCTTCGGCTTCATCGTCATCAGGTTTTTGCGACTCAACTGCCTCCTGATCGACAGATGGAGTTACTGGATTGGGCAGAACCAGTGCATTATTCGTTTTGATGTTCGATGGAGGTGTTTCTTCTTCGCTGTTGGCACCAGTAAAAAGTGCGAACGCCGGTATAAGTAACATTGCGAAGATGAAAAGTCGCTGCTTCATGTCGCCATCCTTGGCTGTTCCCATCGGATCCTCCGACGACCCCACCCGTATCAATCCTCAATTCAATCCGAGTCAACTCTCCGCCTGGGGTGATTGCACAATCTCGCTGACACGAACACAGAAATTATCGTTGAGCACCAGCACTTCCCCCCGCGCAACGTGTCGATCATTCACATAAATATCAACCGGATCACCTGCTGCCTTGTCCAATTCCACGATTGAGTTTTCATTCATGCGAAGAACATCTTCGATGTACATCATCGTTCTTCCCAACTCGATTTTTACATTGAGTTGCACATCGTTGAGTAGTTGAAGTTCTTCACATTCAAGACTCCCCGCATGATGATTATCATCAAACGCAGGAAGATCCAGAGACTGCGCATCGGATGTCTGCTCCGCAGCTGAACCTGCTTCTGCACTGACTGCATCAATTGCATCCTGGGCAGTAGCGATTGCATCTGCAGCCTGCTCTTCTGCACTGACAGATTGCTCAACAGAATCTTCGTTCACCTCTGTCGCCTGATCGTCAGCAGAAGTGTCCGTCTCTGGAGATGATTCGTCCGGGTGATCTGGTTCTTGCTCAGCCATCCGTGGCCCTCACGTACCAATGCTTCCTGCAGGTATGAACGGTCGATAACTCATCCTAAGTCATCGACACATCACAGGAAGGTTCTTCTAAAGTGCGCGCAAATTGCTCGTTTGTCAAACTGTTTTTATCCGTCAACTCGCAGGCCAGTCCCCATGTACACGATGCATTTGGTAACGAGGGGATCGCCTGACTCCTGATCGACCCCGAATCGTGCGTTGAGTAATGCGTAAACTTTGCGCGTCAGGCTTTCGTTCTTGGGTTCCTGGAACTGGTGTGGTTCGCATGTTTTCCAGATTGACGCAATCTCAGCTTTGATCTCGTTTTGAAACTGCTCCAATTCACCTGCTACTTTTGTCTCGTACTTTTTCTTCACATGTGCATAGATCTCGGTGTCGTACATATACGACATACCAGATTTATTGTTAAACAGCTTGGCATCCAGAACGAGCATTTCGACAATCTTGTCGTCCTCGGATGGTGCAATCTCCCCCAAACCAGGCTCCACCGCGGAGACATCAGCGGGCTTACCCACCACCATGAGTACACCGACAATGATGCCCGCCTCAGCGATCAGCATCACCAACACCATGATGATCGCCTTGAGATTGAGTGGTTTCTTGGTGATTTCGTCTTTTTCTTGTTGTGCTTCATCCGCCATGGAATCAGCCTCCTCGTGCCAGGTTCACATCGGTTCCGTACAGATCCGTATTTGTTTCGTCGGCCAACTGCTCGGTCAAAATGATCTCGACTCGGCGATTTTCTGCCACATCATTCTCATCCACCGCCCTGGGATGAGCCGGCTCCATGGATCCCACCGCCTCCAGACGGAGAACGCGCTCATCAATGCCAAGATCAATCAGTACCTTGGTCACATTTCTGGCCCGCTGATAGCTCAGCTCATAAAGATCAGCCCACTGGGCATTTGCCGGGAGGTATTTTGCCGCAGCATGGCCTCGAACCAGGATTTTGTTGTTTCGCCCCATGAGCATCACCGCCACGCGCTCGATTTCCTCCCGCACTACCGGCCGAATCTTCGCTGAGAGGGGTTCAAACGAAGCTGGACCGCCGATCGTGAACACGATTCCTTCGCGATTCTTCTTGACCCGGGTTTGCGGACCGACAATCCCCTCTGTGATTGAATCACTCGTATTGAGTTCGTTTCGATCCTGTTTCGCCGCCATTGCTTCCAGGGTTTGGATGACTGATCGAGCCGGGGGATCATCAATCGGCATGACGCCAATACCACCTGCATAACCGAATGCTTCCTTGATGGCTGTGATCACTCGTTGATACTCATGATCCTGCTTCAATTCCGAAAACATCTGCAGGAGTATGAAGAAGCACAGCAGGAGCGACATCATATCGCCGAAGGTCACCACCCACTCCGGTACACCACCCTCTGCAGCTTTGAGCTTCTTCTTTGCCATGATCAGGCCGCCGCTCGTTCATCGTCCGGTGCTTCTCGCTCGTTTGGAGGCAGGAACGTCATGAGCTTGGACTGCACATTTCGCGGGTTATCACCGGATTGAATCGCCATCACTCCCTGAATAATGATGGTTTTCATCAAAACCTCTTCCGTGGACCGCATGCCCAGCTTGTCCGCCAGGGGCAGAAACAGGATGTTTGCCACCAATGCGCCATAGAGCGTGGTGAGCAGAGCTGCGGCCATTCCTGCTCCAATGGCAGAGGGATCATCCATGTTTGAGAGCATGGCTACCAGCCCGACAAGCGTGCCGATCATCCCAAATGCCGGAGCAAAACGACCCATAGCAGCCAGAAGACTCTTCCCTGCCTCATGACGATCCATCAGGTTTTCCAGCTCTGTTTCCATGACCGTCTCAATAACTTCAGGATCAGTACCGTCAACTGCCATTTGAACTCCTCGAATGAGAAGATCGTCTTCTATCTGCTCGGTCATGTTTTCCAGGGCAAGAATGCCATCCCGACGGGCCACCTCAGCCAGCTCGACAATCTGATTGATCAGTTCGGCGGCATTGCTCCCTTTGAAAAAGAGGGTTTTCATGACCACTTTTGGAAGTTTCATAAACCGAAACAGAGGAAAGGCAGCAAGAGTGGCGGCGCTCGCCCCTCCCAGCACAATCATCATCGAGGGTATATCCACATACGCGCCGAAACTTCCACCCAAAGCGATCGCGCCTATCACGACGATCGCACCGAGAATCACGCCGATGATGGTGGCAATATCCACTGGTGCCTCCGGTTAGACGATGCGCAGATATTTCCTTCCTCCGATGGAAGGCATCCATTGGGCATCGGAATGATTAGGAGGTGACTTGAGCTTCCCCCACAGGATCCAAGCCCTGATTTAAACCACAATGATCCTCCTGACGATCAAGGCATGAGGACCGGTAACTCCCCCGGACGTAAAGCGATACGCAGGTTATCGACGAGCGATTGATCATCCCCTCCATTGGAGTCAGGTGGATCACCATCCAATTGAAATTGATGTGGGAGATCACATTTTACCTCGACCAACCGACCCTGCCGGCGAACGGCTGATCGATCCCGATTCTGCCTTCCCAATCGATAATTCACAAGACGGCTCACCACTCCCCACCTTGATTTGAACGGGACAAAGACCACATCAAGCAGACCATCACTCATATCCGCATCAAAAGCCGGATTGAGACGAACCGCATATTGTTTGCTGTTGGCGATCACCACCCAGCCTGTCTCACCTGATATCAGCAACTGACCATCGATTGAAACGTCCATGCATGGGGGTTTCCAATGAATAAGTTGCCGCAACATCGGACTCAGATACGACATATGTGAAATTGCCCCCTTGCGCCGTCGGGCGAGATCGTTGACCACATCTGCGTCATAACCCATCGAAACCATGAGAAGGAAGGCGCAGCCGTTGACCTCACCCATATCAAGATGTGCAACTTGAAATCGCTCCAAAGCACCGAGTAATCGCTCAGATGAGCAATCAACCCCAAATTCTCTGGCAAAGAGATTTTCCGTACCGAACGGATACTGGTAGATCGGAGTCTTTGTACGAGCTGCTGCATCTGCCGCGAGGCGAACCGCTCCGTCACCTCCAACGACGATCAAAGCCTGACAATCTTGCAATTCTTCATCGAGCCATTGCCGTGTTGGTGCCAGTTGGGTCTCCAGCAGAACCGGTTCATAGCCGGCATCAACGAGTGTCGGCACGAGATCCCGCCCCGCTTTCCTTGCTCGGCCTGCTCCGGAAATCGGGTTGTATAACACCAGAATCCGCATCAGTTGCTAATCCTGCTTATCCTCGCTGCTGGTAGGTGGATCAATACGGATCACGCGATTCAGATGCACCGGCTCCTGTGGCATATCCGCATGTCTATCAACTCTGTGGGTGGGAACGGACCGAATCGTGTCCAGAACCTCCATACCTAGGACAACATGGCCAAAAACCGCATAGCCCGCACCATCACGCTGTCGCTGATCCAATGCAGGATTGTCCATCACATTGAAGTAAAATTGTGAAGTAGCTGAATCAGGAAGTCCTCCGAAACGCGCCATGGCGATCGTACCACGTTGATTCTTCAAACCGTTCTTCCACTCATTGACGACACCGGATCCGACTTCTTTTGGTGTCAGATTCGCAGTAAAACCGCCACCTTGCACGATAA
>JANQEQ010000094.1 GCA_028278245.1 Phycisphaerales bacterium
CCCATTCCTCTACATACAAATCCTTGCCTCACTCTTTCAAACGGACCTGTGTGTGATGTTGGATCAAGCCGGATCTGCAGGGGCAATAATCAGATGTTCGCCCGCTCGGACTGACCTGCACAGCCGGAATAGCCGAAGATCCTCACGCAAGCATCGCCTTGTTCAGCCGTTTTCCCAATGTAGCGATAATGGCAGATCCATTTCCGCAGGGTACCATGCCTGAGATGACTGACTGGTCACCACAATCCTGGCAAAGCAAGACAGTGATTCAGCAACCGGTCTATCCGGACCAGAACGCTTTATCTGAAGTCGTTGCGCAGCTGGCACAGTTACCACCGCTGGTGAGTTCCTGGGAAGTGGAGAATCTGAAACACCAGTTGGCAGAAGCGGCTCAGGGAAAACGATTCCTGCTTCAGGGTGGAGATTGTGCTGAGAATTTCGATGAGTGCAGCCCTGAGGCAATCACCGATAAGCTCAAAATCCTCCTGCAGGTCTCGTTGATTCTCGTTCACGGCACACAGAAACGAGTGATCAGAGTGGGACGATTTGCCGGACAGTACGCCAAACCTCGCTCAGACAATACGGAAACGCGCGACGGCGTGGAACTTCCCAGTTATCGGGGCGATCTCATCAACCGCCTGCCCTTTACGGAAAAAGATCGCACCCCGAATCCTCAACTGCTGTTGCGGGGATATGAACGTGCGGCCCTCACGTTGAATTTTATCCGGGCGTTGATCGACGGCGGCTTTGCCGATCTGCATCACCCGGAATACTGGGATCTCAGCTTCGTCAAGCATTCACCTCACGCCAGGGAATATCGCCGCATCGCTGATTCCATCGGCGAATCCGTCCGTTTCATGGAGACGATCTCCGGATCCCCAGCCGGCCAGCTCAGCCGGGTCGATTTCTTCACCAGCCACGAAGGTTTACACCTGCATTATGAAAGCGCCCAGACACGCCAGGTTCCCCGGCGCGAGGGGTGGTACAACCTGGCTGCTCACATGCCCTGGCTGGGAATGCGGACCGCCAACCCCGATGAAGCGCACGTCGAATACTTCCGTGGTATCACCAACCCAATCGGAATCAAGATCGGAACCGGAATGTCCTGCGAACAATTGTCAATCCTGCTGGACATTCTCCATCCGAATGATGAGCCGGGCCGGCTGACGCTGATCCATCGCTTCGGTGCGCATCACATTGCAGAGCATTTGCCGCCGTTGATCGAAACGGTGCAGAAATCAGGCAAAACGGTTCTCTGGTGCAGCGATCCGATGCACGGCAACACGGAGACCACGGCCGACGGCATCAAGACCCGGAAGTTTGAACATATCCTCGCTGAACTTGAACAGGCGTTTGAAATCCATCAGCAGATGGGCAGTTACCTCGGCGGTGTGCATTTTGAACTGACCGGCGAAAACGTCACCGAATGCACCGGCGGCGCGCGCGGCCTGGCCGACAAAGACCTCACCCAGGCATACAAATCACAGGTCGATCCCCGCCTGAATTACGAGCAGGCCCTTGAAATGGCACTGCGCATCGCACGAAGAGTGAAAGAGATGAACGGGGGAGGCTAGAGTCGAATTCCTGTTATAGAGGCTAGCAGATCACGGAAGAGCCTGTGATCCTTGGTTTCATGATTGCAAACTCGATCAAGATGAAAGAAATGGGTAGTAGTGGGTGATTCCTTCTTTGCCATGTTCGTGTCAACATCCACACGGATCACTGTCCAGAATTCAAAGAAACCACGACCACGCGCTTTCTGGTGGCTTTTCTCAGCTTCCCCGATTCGGTTATGGATGTTGGATGCATCCTTGCCGCCCTTTATCTCGATTGATACTAACGGGCGGATACCCGTTTCCATTACCTCAGTGATGCGCACGTCGGGATCACTGAAAAACTCAATCTGAACCGTCCTGCCAGAATCGTTCTCGATAGTAATCGTACGTTTTGTTCTTCCTTTCAAGTTTTGACTCACGAGTTGCTGAATGAGATCGTACACTTCCTGAGTCGCAACCTGACCGAGACGGGTGTTCTCACCTCCTCTGAGTTGTGGACCGAGCGTCAGGAGTTGTAGATCGTGGATTACGTCCGTTGAGAGGGAATCGATCTCAAGTACCAGGAATTCAGCGCTTCTGATCAAGCTCCGACACAATGGCACAATCTGATCCTGAATATGTGGTCTAATCTCACCTCGTTCCTCGAGGCGTTTAAACCGCCCAAATGGTCCCTTGTTGTAGAATTCCTTCTGAGAAAGTCCTAGCAGAAGGCGATAATAACCAACGAGATGTGGATCATATTGCACCACATGTGGTAGTGCGTAGAACAGTTCCCCTCGCAATCCGAAAGATGCAACGTGCTGTAACGCATCACGAGAGACTAATTCTTGCAATTCATTATTAACCTGCTCCAAATCACAATGTTCCATCGCACGCCGCAGTGCATCTTGTAGGTATTGCTTCCTGATTTCTTGCAAGCGACTATAGAACGATACCTGAAGACTCGGAAGTAAAAACAGTGAAATTGGCGCTGTCGGCACCCATTTACTATGTGTCCCAACCCAGTCGTTGTCTCGCCAGTTTCGGATATGCTGGGTTCAATTCGATACCAAGAAATTGTCTCTTTAATTTGATGCAGACCTCACCGGTTGTACCTGAGCCGAAGAACGGATCAAGAACGCGATCACCTGGCTCGGTGCTGGCAAGAATACAAGGTTCGATGAGACTGCTGGGAAACGTTGCGAAATGTGCCCCCGGAAAGGCTTCTGTGCTCACCGACCACACCGTCCTGCGATTACGCATAGCTCCATTTCCATTCGATGGTTCTCGGACTGCGGCATGGTTGTAGTAATAACGTTCCGACTTGGAGAAAAAAAAGAAATATTCGTGTGCTCGTGTGGGACGATCCTTCACCGATTCCGGTTGGCAGTTTGGTTTATGCCAGATGACATCGGACCTTAGGTACCAGCCATCCTCTTGAAGAGCGAACGCAACGCGCCACGGAACACCAATCAGATCCTTGGGTTTCAGCCCTGACGGTGTTGGAGGACGATACACCATCGCACGAGCAGGATTCTTCCGGTCCGTGTCCCGCCATCTACGATTGCCGCTCGTATATGAATCACCGAGATTGAGCCAGAGTGTTCCGTCATCTGTGAGAACGCGGCGGATTTCTCCAAAAAGCTGCTTTAGCTTCTCGATGTAACTCTGAAGTTTTTCTTCAGCACCGATTTGTCCCGGAATGCCGTAGTCGCGCAATCCCCAGTACGGTGGGCTGGTCACGCAACAGCGAAAGGAACGTGATGGCAATTGACCGACAATGCTCAGAGCATCACCCAGAGTGATTTCGCACCCTTCCGGCTGGAGGGAAAACAGCGTTGATGCGGTTCCCGATTTCCGTGACCTGTTCATCTTCATCCTGTATCGAATCCCTGTAACTCGAACTGCCGATGATACACGATACAGTCCACACGTTCGTATATGCAGCCCGTCACCGGATTCCACGTTGCTTCAGTCCACTCGATTCGAGATCCGCTGGCCACGATATACTCCCTCGGATATCCTAACAAACATCGTACATGGTGGTGAGGGGTTTGTCACACCACAAACCACTTTTGAATAATCAAGATATTTAATGTTTTGAAAGACAATCCCCCAAAAACACAACATCACTGCGGTCTATTTCAGCGGGGAAACAGAGCCGCAGTGGTGTTCGTGGTGGCTTTTGCCACGATTATTATGTCCAGGAGGTGAGGGCGCTGTGTGGTGACACACAGCGCGCCTTGATCCTGCTGATTACTTTCTACGACGCAACCAGATGAGTCCCAGTCCTGCGGTTCCCATGAGCAGGGAAGCGGGCAGAGGAACGATGATAATCTGATCCTGGTAGCTGTCGTTAACGAGTGCATGAAGATCGTCAATGACCGCATTCATGCCGATTGCACTGAACAGATCATCAAGATGCGCCTGAACACCGCTGTAGAGCGGGTTGGAATTACTTGATTTGACCAGGAGGTCACCCGTGGTCACGCCCAGGCTGGCCTCGGTTCCGTCATAGTCATATACGACTTCCCAAATAGCGATCTGGAAAGCAGAGGCAAAATTGTTGGTTCCACCGTTGCCTGAATTTTGCAGCTGCAAGCCACCGGCATAGGCGTACAAATCCGTGATTGCCTGCGCCTTGACTGCACCCATCGGACCGGGGACCGGAGCATCTTCCACATCAACGACCTCAAATGGGTTGGTGTTGGAATTGGTATACTGGCTCAGTTCGGTGCAAAACGTGGTGTAGGTGCCATCCAGAACGGTTCCATCATCGAGCGTGCCGCTGATGTTGTGGAACAACTGACCAGAAAATACGTTTGATGTATTCCCGTTCAACGTAACCTTTACATTCTTGCCAAGCCCTTTGCCTGCATAAGCAACGTCAACCGTCTCGCTCAGGGCAGGGGTGCTTGCAATTGCCAGCAACAGGCCGGCCATACCGATAATACGTCGTAACATGTTTCTACTTTCCTCCATAGATCGTGGACAAAGTGTGCAGATCCCCCATAGCAGCCGGGGTGGTTGCAAAAACTCCGGTTGCCAGGAAGGTCAACGAGAAATCAATGAATGTTGCCAGAGTATGTAGCGCTTAACCCGAATGTCTAGAAAAAACTTCATAAAAGGGGCAAATAATTTATTTTTACAACTCCCTGATTTTAAACGATTAACGTTTTAGCCGATTCTGATGTCCGGTATCTGGAAGACCGTTGAATTAGAGTCTTCTTTTATCGGACACCGGCGCGGGTGTGCGTCCTGTTTGTCATGCAGGAGGATATTTTCGGCTCATGGTGAAAACACAGTTTTACTGGCGATAACATCAATCGGCTCCGACTGATGCATTGAGGACAGGATGGTCGCCTGTTGACATCCTTTACAATTTCCAGATGTCTGGCATCACCACCTATCAACGCATTTACGCCGTTGTGCGAAGGATTCCGAGCGGGAAAGTGGCTACGTATGGCCAGGTCGCCGAGCTTGCAGGATTGCCCGGCCATGCGCGGCAAGTCGGCTATGCGCTCAATGCCATGCCGGAGGATGATTCAATCCCCTGGCATCGTGTCATCAACGCCAAGGGTGAAATCAGTTTGCGCACAGAACCCGGCGCGGATAACGAACAATATCGACTGCTGACAAACGAGGGAATTCAATTTGCCGACAACGGACGCGTGTCGCTGAAGCAATATCGTTGGCGACCGCGTAAGTGACAAGAAATGGAATCAGGTCAGGGTGTGTGTGGGGGGGTGAATTAATCTGCCTTCCATACCGCCGGATACAGGCAGGATGACGCCGGTGAGATGACCGGCCAAACGATCAGAACTCAGGAAAACGATGGCATTGGCGCAATCTTCCGCGGTCGCAATCTTTTTCAATGCCATGGTGGCAGTTGCTCGGTCGATCATGCCGGGCTTCATGCGCGCTGATTCGGTTGAAGGGGTATCCACCCAACCGGGACAGACCGAATTAACCCGACCACGTGGTGCCAGTCGCACAAGCTCATTTTTCAGACTCAGCATGAGTCCGTAAATCATTCCCGATTTGGCGGCAGCGTAATCAGCATCGCCCTCCTCGCCATAGATACCCGCTGTGGAACCGACCAGAACGATCGATGCTGAGTCGCGCGGCTGATCCTGAAGATGACGCAGAAAGCCACGGCAGGTCAAAAACGCGCTGGTGAGATCCGCATCGATAATTTCCCTCCATTGCTTGAGCGACATTTCATGCACGGGTGTGTGGCCGGTCGTCCAGGTACCGGCATTGACCACGATCGCATCAATGCGCCCAGACTTCTGCACGATGCGGTCGTACATCGCGTCGACATCAGCTTCTTTGGTCAGATCAGCGCGCAGCGCGATGGCGTTACCGCCTATCTCATTACATAAATTTTCTGCGGCTTGCGCATTGGTGTTATAGTGCAGCGCGAGGGTGGAATCTTCCTCAGCAAATGCTCGTGCTGTTGCCTGTCCGATGCCACCAGAGGCGCCGGTGATGAGTACAACCTTATCTTTGAGATCGGTTTGCATGGGAACATCGTAACGGGAACGAGTCGCGACGGGAACGTCACCGTTCACTATGATAGTGATGTTATGAAAGCGTATGTACTGCACAACATTGCGCCGATTACTGACAAGCCTCTTCATGATGAGGATGTCGACAAGCCAACACCACAAGCCGGTGAGGTGTTGATCAGGGTGCGCGCCTGTGGTGTGTGCCGGACCGATCTGCATGTGATCGAAGGTGAACTTGATCCTGAAAAGAGTACCTTTCCGATCATTCCCGGCCATCAGATTGTGGGTGAAGTGGTTAAGTTGGATGAAGAGCAGGCCCTCACCCCAACCCTCTCCCAGAGGGAGAGGGGGTTAAAGATTGGTGATCGGGTTGGTGTCGCGTGGTTGCACGGGACGTGTCAGCAATGTCGATACTGCACGACCGGTAAAGAAAACCTGTGCGACAGTGCAAGGTTCACCGGCTGGACGGAGCACGGTGGATATGCGGAGTATGTCGTAGCGCCGGCGGATTTTGTGTATTCGCTTCCCTCGGCGCTGGATGATTTCCAGGTCGCGCCGCTGCTCTGCGCGGGCATCATCGGCTACCGGTGTCTGCGACAATGCGGAATCGAAAACTGGGCTGGAGCGCGGCTTGGGTTATACGGCTTCGGGGCAGCAGGACATATCGCCATTCAGATTGCTAAAGCGCGGGGGGCAGATGTCTATGTTTGCACGCGTGATCGTGATCGGCATCAGAAGCTTGCTGAGGAACTGGGCGCTGCCTGGGTTGGGGGAACGGTTGAACAGCCGCCGGTCCCACTGGATGCGTCGATTATTTTTGCCCCGGCCGGTGAGATCATTCCCCTTGCACTGGCTGCGCTGGATAAGGGCGGCTCGCTCGTGCTGGGCGGTATTCACATGAGCCCGACTCCGCCGCTGGAGTATGCGTTGCTCTATCACGAGCGGGTGATTCGCAGTGTCGCAAACAATACGCGGGAAGATGGCCGTGAATTTCTCGCTGAGGCAGCCCAGGCAGGAATCACAACCCACATTGAACGTTTCCCTCTCGATCAGGTCAACGAAGCACTGATCGCGCTGAAACATGATGCGATCAAAGGTGCTGCGGTGTTGGAGGTGGGGTGAGAGATGTGGAGGGAGAAGTGTGGGGGGGTCAGTCGTCGTAGTTGTAGAGACCTTTGGGATCTTCAGGCATCGGACCACCTTCGGGCGACCACCAGGCCGGCCGATCACCGGGCTCATCCACGCGCAAGGCTTGTTCGCCGCTGCTCATGATGTACTCAGGTGCCGGCCTGATTTCCACGTCAATGCGCAAAACGTTGATCTGGGGAATCGTCATGCTGTTGCGGAGTCGGCCGAACACGATGCCGGAGTCCCACACCTGCCAGCGCATCAGATCAGGCGTGCGAGCCGGGTCATCACCGCCGCCCTCATCGAAATCAAAGGTGAGTTGTTTTCCGGGTGGTATGGCGAGCTGCCAGATGATGTCTTCAGTCCGGGTGTCAACTACGGTGACAGTTTTCGGCGAGTTCTGAGTGGAGATGTAGGTCTGCGTGCCTCCCGTGTAGGGCATCGCCCCACCTTTGGCACTGTGACAGCCGGTGAAAATCCACCCCGTAAGAAGAACGAGTGTCAGACCTCGGGCAAAATTCAGCATCGGATGGCTCCTGAGTCGTGCGCAGCCAGTGTGTACCATCCCCGTCCAACGAGAAGGATGGGGATAGAACTCCACATCGGCCGATAATGGTTGAATCGGCCAGAATTGGTATGTTGGGAATTGAGGAAATGGCGTTGACTCTGAAAAGGCGAGCCGCCACGTCCTCGGGCGGGAGACGAGTGGCACACAATCATCGCTTGACGCGATTCAGCCGTCTTTGCAGGCTTCGACGACGATATCGCGATAGGGATCGCTGATCTTGCTTGTCTGGTGGATATTCAGCCCTGTAACGATCTGAATCTGTTGAGCCAGTTCCCATGGCGTGTATTCGCAGACGTGGTACACAGGATCGGATGAGCCTCCGAATTGCCAGGTCGGGGTGCTGACGATCAGGTGCCCACCGGGTGCAAGAATGCGCCCCACCTCTCGAAGGACCGCCACGGGATTCGGCAGGTGTTCAATGACATCAAGCATAGCGACCGTCTGGAACGAAGCATCGTCAAACGGCAGAGATTGTCCCAGGCCGACGATGAACTTCGGCGATGGTCCGGGGTATGTACAGGCAGCCTCTTCCTTTTTTGTAAGCATGGTTGCCTGGTCAATTGCCGACTGTTCGGGATCAACGCCGACAACCTGCGTCCCGGAAAGAGCAAAAAGATGGGAAAATAATCCGTCACCACAACCAAGGTCGAGAATCTTTGCCGGGGGTGAACAATGCGGCGTTACATTTGTGATCACCTTTGCCAGACAATCGGCACGTTGGCGATACACGTCAACCTGGGCGTAACTATTCCAGTGCATGCAGTTTCTTTGCTCATATTTGATAAACGGCATTGCCTCACCGAAAAAGCGTACATTCCACAGCAGGTCTGTTCCTGCGTGTTTCTGCCTGACAACATCAAGATCCGGTGCTCGCCAGTCAAAGCCCCAGTGCGCTATAAAAGTCTGATGTTCCTGCAGTGTGATGGTATTTTCTGCGATTGGATCAAACGTGTCGCATACCACAACATCAGGAACCGCAACGCATCGTCCACCGGCAGCGCGCAGGGCCAGACATAACTCAAGCGTGCCAAGGCTACTGTCGAGCAGATTTGAGCCGCCGACTCCATCGAATTTATCCCGCCTCATCGCAAGTACGCCGCCGCATATTGCATCCACCTCTTCGGGAAAACGAAATGCATAGGATTCAACACCGCGCCCCAGATGATGGAAACCCTTGGGGTGAATCGTGAACTCGCCCATGGAAAAGATGCGATCATTTGTGTCAGTGCGCTTCGCTCCTACAACAACCACGCTCGGCGCAGCTTTGAGATAATGCGCAAGACGATCACGCCAGTCGGGCGGTTGCGGTTCGGTTGCGGTTGCACTCCGGATGATTACGACATCTTCATCGAACTCCTCCAGGAGCCATTGACCACTCCTGGATTGCACCTCTGGTGGACTGGAAATCAGATCTTGCATTGCAACCTCAAATATCCTGGATCCCAGCAGTATCGGCCAAAAACGCAGGACATATGCAGCCAAAGGATTCAATGCTGCTCAACTGCTGTACACTGTGATTATGCCCGAGACCGTCAAACCCGATTATCGCATCGGTCATGGATTTGATTTGCATCGCCTGGAGCCGTTGGCGCCGGAAGGTGAGGGGCGGCCGTTTGTACTGGGCGGAGTTCATTTTGATCATCCACTGGGGCCGGTGGGTCATTCCGATGGCGATGCGCTGTTTCACGCCGTCACTGACGCCATCCTCGGTGCGCTGGGGGAACCGGACATCGGCCGACTCTTTCCCGATGATGATCCAGCACATGAATCGGAAGATTCACGCGTCTTTCTCGATGAAGCGGTCAGACGCATGCAACAAGCCGGCTACGGTATTTCCAATCTAGATGTCACGGTGATCTGCGAAAAACCGAAGCTGGGATCGGCGCGTGAACAGATTGAGGGAAATCTTGCGGAGCATCTGAGATGCGCAACTGATGTAGTTAATGTCAAGGGTAAAACCCACGAACAGGTTGATGCGATCGGGCAGGGTAAAGCCGTGGCCGTGCATGCCGTGGTGTTATTGAAGCGGTAAGACGCCGCCCCGGAGCGTAAAACTCTTGGTGGCACGGTTCTCTGAACCGTGGTCTTGTTCGTCACCGCTCAGAGAGCGGTGCTACCGAGGCATGCTCTATTCAATTGTTTCCACGCTGAGTGGTAACACGCGCACTTCGCCGTTCCTGTTACCAACCGCAAACCAGTCTTCTTCCGGGCAAAGTGCAACACTGAACACTGGTTCCTCAATTTTCAATCCCTCGCGTAACAGTTCATTCATCTGCAGATCCCGGAAAGTGATTGATCGTGGTGAAGCGCAGATCATCCGTTTGCCGTACGGATCGATGCTAATATGTTGTATCGGTTCGGGGCATGCCAGGAACGGACGGCCGGTAACTTCCGGTTCCAGTTCCCATCTCATGGCGGTTCCGTTTCTTGCTGCGGCGTAAATTGTCCGCCACTCGTGATTGAAGCCGACACCTTCGATCAAACCCGTCAAGCCAGTTAACTCGTGGAGAAGAATTCCGCTTTGTGCAGACCAGACATACACCGCGCCCTGTTGTGTGCCGGCAATCAGAAATTCCCCGTTAAAGCTGTAAGCAAGACTGGTGAAATGACCGTGTGTGCCTCGCAGAACGAGTTGACTATGCGTGCGGGGAACAGACTCGACACGAACCGTCAGATCATCCGTTGCGTAGGCGATATCAGTTCCGTCGGGGTTGATCGCAAGACAACGCACTTCGTTACCCTGATAGCGCAACCTCCTCACAATATTCCCTTCCTCCAATGTAAGCACCGCCATTGTTCCATCCGAGGCAGCACTGACAAACGTATTTCCATCAGCGTTGATGCAAATGTGTTGCGGGGGATGATCATGTTCGTTGAGACGATGAATTGCTTCCCGGCTGGTCATATCCCACACGATCATTGAATTGTCTTCAGCGGCGGAGATGAGATATTGTCCGGATGGGTCAACAGTAAGAGTTGTTATCGCGCCACTCTGTGCACTCAGAGTGAACGTTGTTTCCTCATAATCAGTTTCCGATGTAACATTAACTTGCACCGGTGGCTGCTGCTGTGGAGGATCTGTTTCATTCCTGATGATATTCGGACGAATTTCCTGTTCATTGTTATTTGAATTTGACAGTGCTGCCACAAGAACGATTGCAGAGGCAATGGACATAACAATCGCTACAGTTCCCCCGGCAATGAGCACCGTACGATGCCGACGGATAAACAGCCCAAGGCGATTCATAAGCTTCGCTTGTCGGGCATGAACCGGCTGATAGTTCAGATAGCGCAGCAGTTCGCGTCCAAAACTCCCCGCATTGCGATATCGATGTCGACGATCCTTTGCCAGCGATTTCAACATGATCGCTTCCAGATCACCGCGTAATTCGGGCCGTATTTGGCTTGGGGGTATTGGCGGATCCTGGCGTACCATGTTCACGACATCACGTAACGGTTTTCCCTCAAAGCGGTGCGGTAATGCGCCGGTGAGCAGTCTGAACAGCAGCGAACCGAGTGAATACACATCGCAGCGCGCATCCAGATCACAGGGCGTTTCACTCACCTGTTCCGGGCTGATGTACTGAATGGTTCCGATCAATCGACCGTGCTCATCGTCAACCGAGAAATCGGTTATTTCAAGATGCGCAGCCTGGGCGACGCCGTAATCAATCACCTTCACCTCACCACGTTCATCAATGAGGATGTTGTTCGGCTTGATGTCACGATGCAATATTTTGTGTCGATGTCCGTGATCAATCGCAGCGCAGACTTTGATGAACAATTTGATGCGCTGGCGCAGATCAAGTTCACGATCGTCGGCGTAATCGATGATCGTGCTGGCGCGGGGAACATACTCCATCACGAAAAACGGTACGGGCGGATCGACACCTTGGGGATCGTGATGGACGCCCGAGTCGTAAACTTGCGCGATATTCTGGTGTCGGAGCTTGCCGAGGATTTCAATCTCGCGTTTGAATCTGCGTTGGGCGAGGTCGGAGTTGACATCGGCTTTGATGACCTTCAGTGCGACGGTTCGGCGCGGGTGTTTTTGCATGGCGGCATAGACCGAGGCCATGCCACCGGCACCGATTTGGCGCAGGATCTTGTAACCGCCGATTGTGTGGGGTAAATCAGCCGGTTGTTCTGCTTGGGGGGGAATGTCCGAATCGCCCTGGTCCATCAAACCACCTATCCTCGCAGAAATCGGGGCAGGAGCACAAGTTGTGATGTGATCGGCTGCCGTCAGGACTTGCCGGGCAACAATGCCACGACCGCTTCATCATCATCGTCAATGATGAGGAGCATACCGACCAGTTTGCCGCTTTTTCGTGCCACGATCGCCGCACCGTGCCACATGGGATCGATGGGTATCGTCTCATCGATCCGCCAGATCCCATTTTCTGTGTGCAGCCGTGCCACAGCCAGGGGGAAGGGCGAGGCGGTAGGATCGGCGATGATCAGGCAATCCACCGGTTCATCAGGTTTCTCAATGCGGTAGCGAGGCCAGGCATCGTCGCTCAATGGATTTTCCAATTCACGCAGAGCCAGATCATTTTCCTGCCAGATGAGTGGTGTGGCCAGGGACACAGTTTCACCCGCCACTTCCAGCTTGGAGCTCCCCTCTTCCGCACTTTCAGGGGCGATGATCAGGTCTTTCGGTCCGAGCAATCCCCCTTCCGTGACCAGTACCCAGCCCTGATGAGATTTCGCCCTGCCAAACAACGATCCATTTGTCCATGACAATCTGGCGCGGAGAGTACGAGGCGGTGATAAGCCCGGCGGGAGCATCTGACTGCCAATGGCAACCAGCGGTTCCCACTCCAGCCAGTCATTATCCGGTTCCTTCTCCAGCGGGAACTGGTGGCCGGTGTGGACTGCATTTCCCGCCCTGTTCGGAGGAGGTGTGGCCAACGCAATTCCGCCTTGCAGAAGGGTTTCCAGCGAGTCGATACCAAGGCTCAGGCCGGTGATGTTCAGATCCGCTTCAATTCCCTGCACCCGCCAGAATCGAGTGTTTTGGCGAATAAGTGCTGCATACGCGTGTTCGATGTGTACCCGTACCTCGACCGCCCCGGCATCGCTGGTCAGGCCTACGCTCAGGATCGTCCCGACTCGCATCTGCCGATAGAGCACCGGGGCACCGGCCCGCAAACCCTGCCGACTTGGCGTCCGAAGGATAATCTCCAGATCGCCCTCCTGAATCGATTTGATCACAGGCGGATCGTCCAGCCCGACGAACCAGCGTTGAGGATTTCCCTGACCCGGAAGAACAGCCAGATACCGTGGCCCGAGCAGTGTTTCCAGACCGGCGACGCCCGTGGCGGCAATTTCCGGGCGGACCACCCAGAATCGACTGCCTCTTCGTGCCAGTTCCTTGCCCCGCTCCTGCAAACTCAATGTGATCAGGACACTTGTGAGCTTTTCATCCAGCGTGATTTCACGGATCTCACCTACGGTGATACCCCGGTAGCGAACCGGATCGCCGGGCTCGAGGCCGTGCCCCTCGGAGAGCTGTACGGTGACGATGACACCCCGCATCTGCCAGGCACGATGGGCCAATCCAGCCGCCAAAATCAGCGTGATGATGGGCACCAGCCAGATCCAGGGAAACTGGCGGCGAGGTTTCACAATCGCTTTCGGAGGATTGTTTTCGTGTGTGTGGGGGGGGGTCATGATGTGGTCTCCCACAAGGCGTGAGGATTGAAACTGGCCGAAGCCAGCAGACTGAGCACAACCACACTGGCAAACGCCCATGCTGCCGGCCCAACGTGGACATTCAATGAATCACCGAGCTTGATGACCGCCACCAACAACGCCACGACGAGGATATCAAGCATGCCCCATCGCCCGGTCCACTCAACAATGCGGTAGGTGAGCGCCTTGTGCGGCCCGGGGATCATCACGCCTCCTGCCGATAGTGCCAGCAGAGCGATGAGTTTTCCCAACGGGAGCAGGATCGAGCAGAGCAGAACGATGATGCCGACAAACCAGTCCCCACCCGCCAGCAAGGTAGCCACGCCGTCAAGGATGCTGCTTGCCTGCCGATAGCCGAACTGCTGCACCTCCAGCAGGGGCATACTCACGGCAAAGGGGTACAGAATCAGTGCTGCCAGTGCGATGGCGACCGTCCGACGGTTGCTGTGATACTTCTCCAGCCGACCGAACAAGGCTGATGAGCATCGTGCGCAGTGTGCTTCATGGTCCGGGGGAATAGGTGGAATCACTTGTCGCAGCCCGCAGCAGGGGCACACCTGCCAGACATCATCCCCGTTTTTCATGTCGGTTGGATCATTCATCAGTGTGCTCCCGCTATCTTCTTGGGGGCAGGTTCTGTGAATTGCACCCGGAGAGAGATGTGGCGTCAACACCGCGGATTGAGATTCACATTTCACCGCCTCTTCTGGTGAGCGCTGTGAGGAAGATGTGGATATGTAGGAGGGAT
>JANQEQ010000132.1 GCA_028278245.1 Phycisphaerales bacterium
CAGGGCCAGTACAAATGCGGCAATTGAGATCTGGTGGAGGATACCGCCACCCCACGCGTAAACTGCCAGAGCGCTCATGGTCACCAGGGGAATCACGGCCGCCACCACCAGTCCCATTCTCAGACCCATGGCGATGATCAGAATACCGGCAACGATCATCATCCCCATAGCCAGTGAACGGTTCAGATCGGACAGTCGTTTCTCTGTCCGGGACGGTTGAAACGTGACTTCCTGTAACCTCAACGGCTCAATAAAGGGCTCCATTATAGAAACGGTTTCACGCACAGCCTTCCCAAATGCCACCAGATTCACCGCTTTCTGCGGCACAACGGCTAAACCGATGCTGATTTCACCATTGAATCGCATCCGGGATGACGCCGGTTCGGCTGGACCGAGCCGGACATCGGCAACATCGCCGAGGGTAATCGCTTTACCCGATGTCAGTGCAATCGGTGTCTCTGCAATCTCCTCTACAGAACTGAATTCCGAAAGAGGTCTCAGGCGTACTGATTTACCCATAAGGCGCACGGATCCTCCCGGTATGATACGGTTGCGATCAGAAAGATGAGAGACCAGCAATGAAGGGCTCAATCCCAACCGCCGCGAAGTCGAATCATCCAATTCAATGGTGACCTGCTCTCCCGGATCGGCGATGATTTGCACCCGGGACACCAGGGAAAGTTGCAACAGTTTGTCTTTTATCCTTCGCGCTGCGTCGAGTAACCGGAGACGGTCACCGCTTCCTGTGACAGCCAATACGACCGAGTCCTGATCCTGTTGATCCTCATCGAGCACCGGAACACCCGCACCATTGGGAAATTCCTTGCTGGCGGTTTCCAGCGCCTCCCGTACCTCGTCCCAAGCCTTGTTGAAATCTTTTATGTCAGCCCTGAGTTCCAAGGATAATACGACGATTTCGTCATAGGCTGTTGCATCAATGATTTTCACCTCATCGACTTCTGAGAGAGCGTCTTCAATCGGTTCGAGAACGAGCCTTTCCACAGTAGTCGCATCTGCGCCCGGAAAAGACGCTGTCACCTGCCCCCAGTAGTCCGGCAGCC
>JANQEQ010000134.1 GCA_028278245.1 Phycisphaerales bacterium
CACAACGGATCCAGTCATCAGTGATCTGTCTATTTAATTTTGAGGTATTTCTTGTTTTTTATGCTGAGACGGTTGACGGCCGGTGACGAATATCAATAATGATTACTGTTATTGATAAGGAAGAGATTATCTCCATCCCTCAACGCCAATCCAAACACCGCCGGATCCTACTGGAGGAGCTGCGCAAAATGACTTCGCATCCAACAGCATCAGATCTTTACGAGGTTGTCAGGATGCAATTGCCTCGGATCAGCCTGGGGACGGTGTATCGCAACCTGGACCAGCTGGTTGAGGCGGGCGAGGTACGGCGTCTCCATACGACAGGGCGGGAAACTCGATTTGATGGCGATATCAAAAAGCACGACCATGTGCGGTGCCTTCGGTGTGGTAGTGTGGCGGATGTTCATCACACCCCGTTTGATTTTACAAATGCGGGAATACATGATTCAAACGGATTTGAAATTCACGGCTACAACCTGGAATTCACCGGCCTATGCCCGCAATGCCAGCACGTTCAATCTGAACAAGATTCCATTCACTCAATAGAAACGAAAAACACCAAAATTAATAGAGGAAAAGGCAGGCAATAAATGCTCAGCAAAAAAATCGAAGATGCTTTCAACGAGCAACTGAATAAAGAACTCTTCTCTGCATATCTGTATCTTTCCATGTCTTCATGGTGTGATTCTCAGAACCTGGGCGGTATGGCACAGTGGATGCGTCTGCAAGCTCAGGAAGAGTTACAACACGCAATGAAATTCTACGATTTTGTACTGGATCGTGACGGACGTGTGTCACTCTCGCAGGTCGACACACCAAAACGAGATTGGGATTTACCCCTTACTGTTTTCGATGAGGCGTATGATCATGAGAAGATGATCACCAATTCGATCAATGATCTGGTGAATCTCTCGTTTGAGGAAAAGGATCACGCTGCAGTAGCGTTCCTCCAGTGGTTCGTGACTGAGCAGGTGGAGGAGGAGGCAACGGTGCAGCGTATAGCAGATAAACTGCGTATGGTCGAAGGGGACAAGGTAGCAACATTGATGTTGGACAATGAACTCAGTCAGCGTACTCAAGCTGGCGATGAAGCTGAATAAGAACTACAACTGTTAAAAACTTTTCATGATTCAGGAGAATGCAATGTCTTGGTTAGTAACTCAGGAAGCACCGGATTTCACTGCACAAGCGGTCTTGCCGGATAACACATTTGATGAAATTACACTTTCGTCGTATCGCGGCAAGTATGTCGTGTTGTTTTTCTGGCCGCTGGATTTCACCTTTGTCTGCCCATCAGAAATTATCGCTTTTGATAAAGCGCTGGGTGAATTCAATAAACGAAACACAGAAGTCATTGGTGTCTCGATCGACTCACACTTTACTCACCTGGCATGGAAGAATACTCCGGTACAACAGGGTGGCATCGGTAATGTCCAGTTCCCGATCGTGTCGGATCTGAGCAAGCATATCTCAGAGAAGTATGGTGTATTGTTCAACGATTCCATCGCGCTGCGTGGATTGTTCCTGATCGACAAAGATGGCGTTGTCCGTCATGCTCTGGTCAATGATCTGCCATTGGGACGAAATGTTGAGGAAGCACTACGCATTCTCGATGCCCTGCAGTTCCACGAAGAGCACGGCGAAGTCTGCCCCGCTAACTGGAAACCCGGTGAAGATGCAATGAAACCGACTGCGGACGGTGTTGCGGAATATCTGGCAGCTCATAGCTGATCCCGGTGAATAATCCAAAATACCATTGAATGTTATGACTCAAGGGTGTGGGGGTGTTTTTCTATTACCCCTGTGAGATGAAATATGCCTGAGATAGTATTGACCGGTGATTCACTTGTGCGGGATATTCTGACAGAATGTCCCGATGCATTTTCAGTATTTGAGCAGTACGGCATGTGCGATGACTGTAAAGTTCAGCCGCCACCGGTACCGCTGCATCATTTTTCGACAAAACATGGTGTCGCTTTGGATCAGTTGATTTCTGAATTGACCACAACCATGACGCGCAACAATTCATAGTGTGAGAGATCTAAGGTGGAGTCGCAATCGTTGCCTCAGGATTTCGAGCGCATCGCCCGGGCGTATGAGCTTCTTGTCAACGAAGAGAAGCGCTGGGCGAAGGAGCGGAGTGCTCTGTCCGAGTGGTTAACCCTCGCAGGTTCCGGGCAGCGGCGAGTTGTGGATCTCGGGACGGGAACAGGTTTCCACGCGCGTCATCTGGCGGGACTGCTTGATGCACATGTTGTTGCAGTTGATCCTTCTTCTGCAATGCTGCAGATTGGCAGTCAAAGAACCTTTGGCGAGAAAGTGCAGTGGGTGGAAGGCACAGCCCAGCAACCGCCCGAGGGAGAGTTTGATCTTGCCTTGTTGCTGGGCAATACGCTGAGCCTGATACAGGATCCTGCACCCGTCTTTGAAGCCGTCGCTGGAGTTGTCGTGGGCGGGGGATTATTTATCATCCAGATCCTTGATTATGAAAAATTGCGTGAATCCGGTCCACAAGTTCGTGAGGTCAGTGATGATGATCGCGGTATTGCCATACGCAAGTGCCTGACACCCCAGCCGGCAGGAAATGCTTTGGGTGCTGATCTTGAATTGACAATCAGTGTTATAAACAGCCCTCCGGTCTGTGAACGACACAAATTGTGGGACCATAGCTTTCAGCAGATTGAGCGGTGGGCAAATTGTTCGGGCTGGGAACTCATCGAACAGAGAAACAGTTATGATGATGAGCCTGGTTCTGACCGTATTGCCATACTTCACCGTTTGGCTGGGTAATACGGCTGACTGTGATTTGCCTTCATCGGCTATGCAAAATCGAACTGAAGCAAGCGGGACTGGTTATGCAATTCGATACGATCATCAAAAATGGAACCGTCCATACTTCCACGCACTCCTTTGTGGGTGATATCGGGATCATCGACGAGAAAATTTCGGCCGTTGGTGGGGCAGGGCAATTGAAGGCAAATAAAAAGACAAAGGTAATCAATGCCAAGGGGAAGGATGTCATCCCCGGGTGCATTGATGTGCATGTTCATCTGGCATTGCCGTTTATGGGCACGGTGTCCTGTGATGATTTTGAATCCGGATCCCGCGCAGCAGCGGTGGGGGGGGTGACCATGGTGGTCGATTTTGCAGCCCCGACGAAAGGATCAACACTTCAACAGGCTCACGAAGCGTGGTGTGAGAAGTCCGAAGGTCAATCGCTGGTCGATTACTCCTGGCACATGTGCATTGTCGATGATCGACATCTCAGCGAAGTACCCCGGATGATCAAGCAGGGCTTGCCAACATTCAAGGAATTTATGATCTACGCTTCGCAGGGTTGGCAGAGTGATGATGCTCGCCTGTTTGCTACGCTGGAATTAATGAACAAACACGACTCGATGCTGCTGGTTCATGCAGAATCAGCGGGCGTGCTGGATCTGCTCATCAGGCGAAATCACACACAATCCAAGATGAAGCGTCTCGGAGCAAAGCTCCATGCGATGACCCGCCCAAATTATGTCGAAGCGGAAGCGATCGAACGGGCAATCCGATGGTGCGATATTACCAACGGCACGCTCTATGTGGTGCATATGTCAACCGGCGAGGGTGCGGATCTCATCAAAGCCGCTCAGTCTCGTGGGATCAATGTCTGGGCAGAAACATGCGCCCAGTATCTCACTCTGGATGATTCCCTGTTTGGCAAGCGGGACGGCCACCTCTATGCCTGCCAACCCCAGATCAAAAAGAAAGCGGACATTCAACGACTCTGGCGCGCGCTGGATGAGGGCGATGAGATCAGCGTCGTATCAACCGATACGTGCAGCTTCACCCGCAAGCAGAAAGCGATGTGGAAAGGCGATTGGACGAAAATCCCGATGGGATTGCCCGGCCTGGAAACACTGGTCCCCATTATGTACACCCAAGGAGTCCGTGAAGGACGAATCAGCATGAATCGGTTGGTGGAACTGTGCTCGACTAATCCCGCCAAGATCATGGGTATGGGGGTGCGCAAAGGTCACATCGCGCCCGGTTACGATGCGGATCTGGTCGTCATCGATCCCAAACGGACCATCACATTTGACTATCGAAAATCTCAATCCCGTTGCGACTGGTCACCATATCAAGGCATGAAACTGGGAGGTTTTGCGCAAACAACATTGGTGCGCGGCTCGGTCGTAGTCGAGAATCACAAAGTCGTGGGGAAGAAGGGGCATGGAACTCTGATCCCGCGTGAGCACCCAGGCAGCCTGTAGTCTCCCACGATGTGTTTCAGTGACCACGTTATGTCTAACGTTCTTATTCTGAGGGTGTTGCTGGTTTTTCTGCCATGCTTGCGGTGTAACCCGCCTCAGTGATTGTCTCGATGATGGCATCTTGCATATCGGGATTCGTAGCCGACACCATTGCAGTCTTTTCCTCGAATGAGACATTGCATGTCGTAATTCCGGGCAACTCATTGATCGCGCTGGCAATACCATTGGCACATCCCTGACAGTGCATACCTTCGACATTGAAATGAAGAACAGTCGCTTCCTTGTCAGCTGCTACCTCAGTTGCGACTGTATCAATCTCTTCCTCTTCGTTTGACTGACACGATACTCCAAATGTTGCAAGAAAGACGGTGAGGCAAAACAGTGGTAATGAATAGAAATTACGCATTTTTAGTACCTGTGTAGTTCGAAGGATTCAGCAATGAATGGAAGGAGGTGATAACCGAGGTTTAATCAAAAAATATGACCCGTCCGAAGACGGGTCAAGCGCGTGAGGGAAAGGAGGTTGGAGGAGGTCATTGATTAGAGATCTTTACTGTTCATAGTGTCAATCGTTTTACCGGGATTTTTATTGCACACGTTTCATTGATTTTACAAAGCGGAATAGAAGCTTCACATATCCTCAAACTCATTCAGAGTCCTGTAAACAAAGTTATTTCCTTGCAAAGAATGATGTATAGAGTATGGTGGATGAAAATCACCCATCCCGGGGTTGGCGTTACCGGGGCGCTTTGAGATGAAACCATGAAAAGAACAGCATCATTATCAGCCTGTGTAGTATGTCTGAGCACTCTTGCACTGGGGCATTTCGCCTGTGCAAGTATGGATGTAACAACAGATTTCAAGCTCTGGTCATACGAGGTTGGCAGCTTTCACACCATTGATTTCACCGGATTCTCCCACGGCATGCCTATCACCACGCAGTATGAAGACCAGGGTGTGGTTTTCACCGGTGGGGTGGAGCAATTCAGGCACGACCAGGTCGAATACCCAATTGATGGTGAGGGTTTGTTTGCGGAGCCGTGGAACGATGTGATCATCAAATTTGATCAACCGCATCTGGTGTACGGCCAGCATTTCGGCTACCAGGCACAGCTCGATTTCTTTCTGGGGGATAAGCTGGTGTTCTCCAGTGGTGTGTTAGGCAAGTGCGGATGCGGTTTTTTCGCAGGTTTCATTTCAGATCTGCCATTCGATCAGATCATCGTGAACAATCCGGTTGGTAATCCCGTGGAGATAGACAATCTTTATTATGTCACCGTGCCTGCCCCCGCGTCCCTGGCATGCTTCCTGATCAGCGGATTATGTCTGCGGCGAAGGCGGCGATAGAGCACGCGGTTGGTTCAGTTTCGCCTTGAGGCGTAGTGCATTACCTACAACAGTAATATCACTGAAACCCATCGCGATGGCAGCGATGAGTGGTCCATGCATACCCAGCAATCCCAAGGCGGCGAGCGGTATTGCCAGGGAGTTGTACAGGAAGGCAAAGAGAAGATTCTGCTTGATCGTGCGCAGTGAGAGGCGCGCAAGTTGTATCGTTTCAGGAATTGCTTGAACGTGATCGCCGGGGATCACAATATCTGCCGACTCGATGGCAATATTCGTCCCGGATGCCAGTGCAATTCCCAGATCAGCCTGTGCCAGTGCAGCCGCATCGTTGATTCCATCTCCGACCATGACCGCGCCGGTTGCGTGCTGTTTGACATACTCGACTTTCGATTCCGGTGTGGCTTCTGCGATTATTTCATCGGGTCGAAGTCCCAGTGTCGATGCGACTGACTCGACGATACTCTGCCGATCTCCGGATAACACCGTCAGCGACAGATCCTGATCCCGCAACTCCTCAATTGCAGCGCGGGCATCATTACGTACCTCATCGCTGACCTGCAATGTGCCCACCGGTCGGTCATCCACAAGGATTTCACAACTGGCAGTATGATCCCGTCTGATCTGAACGTGATGCCCTTCAACCGTAGCTTGTACCCCCTGCCCTGTTGTGCTGTGGAAATCAGCGACCGGTTTCAATTCGATATTGCGATGATGTGCCTCTCTGATAATGGCTCGAGCAATAGGATGTTCACTGGCCACCTCTACTGATGCTGCCCATTGCAGCAATTGCTCTTCGCTAATGTCGGGATCGCTGCAAAGAACTTTGGTGACTACCGGCTGGCCGGTGGTGAGTGTTCCGGTTTTATCGAAAATGATTTTCGATGCTCGCCCGGCTCGCTCCAGAGCATCTGCAGATTTCACCAGGATTCCGCGACGTGATGCTGAACCGGTTCCCACCATGACTGCCATGGGAGTTGCCAGCCCAAGGGCGCAGGGACAGGAAATAATCAGGACGGATACCGTGGCAATCACGCCTTGACTGAAATGACCGGCAATCCACCAGATGAGCAACGTGATCGCCGCAATGGTCAAAACCGCAGGTACGAAAATACTACAAACTCGATCTGCAAGTCGCTGGATGTCAGCTTTGCTTGCCTGAGCGCGCTGCACCATCTCGGCAATACGCACCACCGTCGTATGGCGGCCATCAACAGTTGACTCAATAATCAGGCGTCCTGTGGTATTCATCGCCCCTGCTACGACCTGATCACCCTGGCTGCGTTCGATGGGAAGCGACTCGCCGGTGATTATGGACTCATCAAGATCTGATGTCCCTTCCACCACAAAACCATCAACGGGGATTCTGGAGCTGGGGCGTATCAGAATCCGCATCCCTGCTACAACATCACCGCTGGGTACGGTCTGGATTTGTCCATCATCGCCCAGACACTCCGCTTCATCCGGTTGTAGTTCCAGCAGTTGACGTACCGCAGAGCCGGCCCGGGCCGATGCACGAGCTTCCAGCCAGTGACCCAGACTGATGATACCCAGCAACGCAACCGCCTCAGTGAAATATGACGGTTGTTGAAGATCATGTCCAAGAAGATCAGCAATAAACACAACGAGCGAAAAGAGGTATGCGGTCGTTGCACCGATCGATATCAACGTATCCATGTTGGTTGTGCGCTTCAACGCTGCCTTGAGAGCCGAGCAGTAAAAACCGTACCCGACAGTTGCCATGATGGCCGTTGAGCCAAGAAAGAGTACCCAAGGCACCCAGAACTGATGACCCGGTGCGGTCCAATGGATGACTGCCATGGGGATCCAGCAGCCTATGCCTGTGATGGCACGGTATCGCCATTGTCGTTCATTTCGTGATTGGCGCAATTCGATATCGCTTCGCAGAGCAGCTGGTGCGGGCAAATCACGTTGTATGACCGCGTCAAATCCCCGACTCTGTACCGCATCGATCAGTGCATCTGGGCTAAGCGACTCACCTGAAATTACAGCCGAACCGTCCGACAAATTGACCTGAGCCGTGGTCACCCCCTCTTTTGCTTCCAGCGCCCGTTGCACATTGACCACGCAGCCGGCACATTGCATACCTGTGATCTTCAACCTCAAAATCGAGGTAGTTTCAGTGGGGCTGGAGGATGTTTCAGCGGAAGACATTCAATCATCCTAGGAACAGGGATCAGGGGAACAAAGCGTCTATCCGCCAGCTTTATTCCTCTCTACCTATCGGTCCGGTATTGAAAGGGAAAATGCAGCTCCCCCAACAATTGAAGAAGGGGTGAAAAAAGGATGCTGGGGGCAGTTTGGACTTGTCCGCATGGTATTTGGAGACGATACTAATAGGTTCAGTTATGTCGAATCAGACCTCCCCACAACCTCGAGGGCGAAACCTCGCCGCCTCAGCGACCACGCTGTTGGCGATGATTGCGGTGGCGTCGGCGGCTGCCACGCTGCCGGTATCATCATCGCCCCGGAGTATGCTGCCCGAGACTACCGCGAGAGTGCATGAGAATCCGGTGATGCGGGCAGTGGTGGCGGCGGTTACTGGTTGGGCACGTGACCTGTTGGGAGCGGATACACATGCGGCTATCCCCCACGACAAGGATGAGCCGATACTCGTCGCCCGAACGGTCACCATACCCAGAGGGGTAGAACGATCTTTCCTCGGTCCCGATCACCTGCTCCTGGGTGAACGTCGACTGGACCTTCCCCCTCCCCTGACTTGAAACCTTGTGACCTGTTCCGTGGCGGAATATGCAGGCGATGTTCAATTGACGTCGGTACCTCATCCGGAATCGGAATCAGGTTGGAATTATTAAGTCAGGTCTGAATTAATTGAAATAAAAATACATCGAGGTGAAGCATGGGTATTCCCGTGGTTGGAACTGTGATGAAGAAAGTTTTCGGCACGCGCAATGAACGGATGGTCAAGCGCTATCTACGTGTCGTCGATCAGGTAAGTTCCTTTGAAGATGACGTCCGCAAATTGACGGATGCGGAATTGAAAGCGAAAACGAATGAGTTTCGTCAGAGAATAGCAGATGGAGAAAAAGCACAGGATCTCATTCCTGAAGTGTTTGCAATCGCACGTGAAGCTATGGATCGAGCGGTGGGCATCAGGAACATTTTCGATCCCCAACTCAAATTTGATCCATCTGTGCTCCCGGAATCTGCCCAGGCACTGTATGAAGATGTGAAAAAGCAGATTGAACAAACTCCGGATGAAGCGCCGGAAGGCGATTTCCTGGGCAATGATAAACCGACGCCTGCCTGGCAAATTGTTGATATTCCGGTTGAACTCTATGACGCGGTTCGGGAAGTGTATCCAAAGTCTCGACCTCCATTTCGGGCACGCCCATTTGACGTGCAGATTATCGGTGCTGTTGTCCTTTATGAAGGCAGGATCGCCGAGATGAAAACCGGTGAAGGGAAAACGATAGTTGCGCCGCTTTCAACTTACCTTGCGGTGCTGGAAGATCAGCAGGTACATGTGATTACTGTTAACGAATACCTTGTGAAGCGCGACCGTGACTGGACATTCCCCTTTTTCCGCGCTTTAGGATTGACTGTGGGGGCAAATCGCTCGGTTCACGGTGGAGGACCGGAGGAATATGAGCGTCTATCGCTGTTGAAAAAACAGGCTTATGACTGCGATGTCGTGTACGGAACTACCAGCGAGTTCGGCTTCGATTATCTGCGCGACAACATGAAAATAAGTGTGGCGGAGCAATACCAGAAGAAACGGCATTTTGCCATTGTCGATGAAGTGGATTCAACGCTCATTGACGAAGCGAGAACACCGTTGATTATCTCCGGCCCGGCTCACCAGCACTCACCGCGTTACGAACTGGCTGACAAGCTTGCTCGGGATCTGCTGGAGAAACAAACTGATTGGAATAAGGCAGATCAGCAAGTGCAATCGTGCATGGTGAAAATATCCGGCCTCGAAGGGGATATTAGAAATGCGCGCGATAAATCAAATGTTCCTGCTATGCGTCAGGAAATGGAAGAAGCGCAGGAACGACTGCCGCAACTGGAAGCGGATCGAGATCAATACACGCAGTATTATGAAGTTGAACTCGACAAGAAAAAGGCGCAGTTGACCCACGAGGGAATTGCCGAGGCACAGAAAGTTGCTGGACTCGGATCATTCTATGTTGGTGACAACATTGATATTCCTCACCTGCTGGAGCAGGCTATCCGCGCGCACAGCGTATTCCAGCGCGACCGGGATTATGTCGTCGCGCCGGATGAGGAAGGAAAGCAGGGAGTGATCATCGTTGACCAGAACACCGGTCGAAAGATGGTAGGGCGTCAGTGGTCTGATGGATTACACCAGGCGGTAGAGGCGAAAGAAGGCGTGCCCATCAAGCAGGAAACGCAGACGATGGCCACGATCACGATTCAGAACTTCTACAAACTCTACGATAAATTAGCGGGTATGACCGGTACTGCTGATACAGAAGCGACCGAATTCTACGAAATCTATAAACTCGACGTGATTGTTATTCCCACGAACGAACCGATGATCCGCGATGACCGTGATGATCTTGTGTTCCTCTCGGAAAGAGACAAGTGGGATGCGATCGTCGACGAGATTAAAACCTGCCACGATGTCGGGCAGCCGGTCCTGGTGGGTACAACCAGCGTGGAAAGTTCAGAGCAGCTCAGCCAGATGCTCACGAAGAAATATAACATCAAACATGAAGTGCTCAACGCTAAGCAGCATGAGAGAGAAGCGGACATCATTACCCACGCCGGTGAGCTTGGCGCGGTGATGATTGCCACGAACATGGCTGGTCGAGGAACGGATATCGTCCTGGGCGAGTTTGAATCGAACACACTGATCGATCACTGGAAACGGCGTGGCTTGTGTCAAAAGAATGTTGAAGCAAGTGCTACGGATGATGAGATCACAGCAAGTGTGTATCGCCACATCGCGCCCAGGGAGTTGGGTTTGAATAAGCAGGATGTCGAGAAAATGTCTGATGAGGATATTCGCCTCGCCCTGCTGAGATCATGGTGTGACCGTTACGTCTGGGGAATGGCCGGGAAGACAGACAGCCTCAGCGAATCCGAAGCTCTGGAAATGCTCGATGAGTCAGGCAGTTGCCACCTGCACCGATTGCGGAAATTCTCCAACGTCGAGGATCTTGGCGGTTTGCATGTGGTGGGAACGGAACGTCATGAATCACGCCGCATCGACAACCAGTTGCGCGGTCGATCAGGCCGGCAGGGTGATAATGGTTCATCACGTTTCTTCCTGAGCCTGGAAGATGATCTGATGAAAATGTTTGCCGGTAAGACCACGCTCAACGTGCTGAGCAAATTGGGCATGAAGGAAGGCGATGCCATTCAACATCCCATGCTGAGCAAAGCGGTCGGACGCGCACAACGGAAAGTGGAGGAACGTAACTTCCTGATCCGCAAAAACATTCTGGAATATGACGAGGTCATGGATCATCAACGTCACGAGTTTTATGGAACGCGGCAGCGCGTTCTTGAAGGTCGGGATATTAAGGAAATTATCTTTGAATACATCGATGATGCGGTGCATGATGCGGTGTATCGTTTTCTCGATCCAACGTATGTCTCTAACTGCATCGCTGAGTGGGTAAGGGAAAACCTCAACGTCTCAATCGATGCAGATCGAATCAAAGGTAAAGATCGGGATGACCTGCATAAACTGTTGACGATCGATTCCAAGGAAGAGGCTGCGAACATGATTCGCGTGATCCTCAACGAGTACATGGCTGAGGAAATAGATCAATCTGAATGGGATTACAAGGGCTTGGCCGATTGGGGTAACAGTAACTTCCAGGCAAATCTTAAGATCTCCATGCTCCGCGAGATGTCTCAGCGCGAAATCATCCAGCATCTGGAAGATGCTGCGGAAAAGGTGATTGATAGCACGGATCTGACACCATTAGACCAGTACCTCGTACAGGATTACGGTGCTAAGGAATTGGTACGCTGGGCGAAGAATAAGTTTTTAGTGGAGCTGGAACCAAAGGAATTTGTGATTGTTGAACGGGAAGAGATGGAAGATGCAACCGAAAAGCTGATGCAACATGCACGCGAGGCGTATGCGCGTCGTGAGATTTATTATCCCGTTGATTTTGCCCTCGAAATGACATCCGTCGCAGTGCAGAATGATCCGAACAATCAGAATGCCGCCATTGAACAGTTTTGCAGTTGGGTTAACATGAAATACGAACTGGATTGGCAACCCCAGGCATTACCTTCAAATAATCCGATGGAGCTGCGCAAATTACTCATCGAGGAAGCTGAATCGTGGGATGAAGCACGCATCACCGATCGTGCTGAACGTGCACTTGCTAACGGTTCCGATCCTGAAAAGATCGAGGAGTGGATGAAGACAAATCTGGGTATGCAGCTTCTAGATGAAGACCGCGAGCGCGTGAAGGATGATCCAAAATCGTTCCTGGAAGAAAAAATAGCGCAAATGCTGAGAAGTGAGTTAACCCAGTTTGAGCGCTGGGTATTGCTGCAGATTGTCGATCAAGCGTGGAAAGATCACCTCTATGCAGTCGATCAACTTCGAGAATCCATTGGGCTGCGTTCATTCAGCCAGCGCGATCCTCGCATTGAATTCAAACGGGAAGGTGCACGACTCTTTGAGGAAATGTATCAGTCAATACGAGATAAGGTGACGGATCTTATTTACAAAGGTAAGTTGACGCCGCAGGCTCGCCCCGCACAGGACCAGGCACGGCAAATGGCGCGCAGTACCAGCGAACCACCCCCGGGTGGACAGGCACAACCACCGGCTGGTCCTGCCGCACGTCAGACCCGTCCCCCAGCACAACCGGCGCAACCTTCCATCGCCGCTGCTGCCGCTGCATCCGGTACAGAAACACAACGCCGTGACCTGGAAGCTGCCGAGCGCGCCGGATCCGGTAGCGTACGCCCCAAACGAAAACCCATTCGAGCCGCTACGACAGTAGGCCGCAACGAGCCTTGTCCCTGCGGTTCTGGTAAGAAATACAAACAATGCTGCGGCAAACGAACGTAGCATCTTCCTACATTAATAAATGAACAAATAGCCCGATGTCACAAGCTCGGGCTATTTTCATTAACTGCACTTTGTCGAAATACAGCCCACACAACAAGCAGCGCTACTGGAAATACCAGCAACCACGCAGCCTGATGAATGAATCCCATCTCCAACAGCGGGGCACAACCGATGACCAGAATCACGAATCCCATGAGGTTCAGGCGTGATAATGCCAGTGTCCGCCAGGGACCGATGAAGAGAATCACGTATGCCGGGAAGAGCAATCCGTAAAAACCCAGGAAACGAAGGTAGATATCATCACCAAGATTGATCATCGGCTGGGATATTTCCCGGACAATATACAGTACCGGTACCGCAAAGATCGGAAGCAGCATTAACTCCCGACGCCGGACCGGGCACTCCAACGCAGTGGAAACACGGATCTCCCGAAGATGTACCCCCATGGTGAACAATGATTGTCCCAGCAGGTGCCCGAGAATGATCGGCCAGCGAACCGGCTCCGGAGTAAACCACATAAAGCAAGTGAAAACAATCATCACTCCGAATGCGACTCCAAATATGCTGAATGCGTGTTTGCTGGGGGAATATTGTAAAGCGCGATGAAACGTTGCATCCAGATAAGGACATGCGAGAAATCCAATGATGATGATCGGTGCAAGCCAGATGAGTTCGGCGACCGGTTCACTGCCGGTGACTGGAATCGAATCCCACGCCCCCAGGCCGAGAGTTCCAAATACAATCAGCGAAAAAAGGTAGAGCAAGACGGCGATAAATAACCAGATTGCATTGGGCAACAAACTCAATCCCATCCCGGCAAGGAGCATCACAACGGCGGCAATCGGTGCAATTTGCGCGTGGTTCCCTGTCAATGGACAAAGCGCATCGAGCAGGTAAGTAATGAAGAACAGATGGTAGGCGACGGTGACTATGGAAAATACAACCATCATTCCGCCATGCTTTGCGACCGATGCTGCGCTTCGTTGGCGTCTTGCCACCACATAGGCAAATAAACTACACCCGACGACATTGGGAATCGCAAAGACAAGAAAGCCCGCCCAACCGAACCTATCGAGCATGATCTTCGGCAGATACATACCGATGCACCACGTCCAACTACACGCGCAGAACAGACCCCATGCCAGTGTGGAAATCATCGCTCGCATTGTTCAGAGGATACCAGATCATCGCCTGGTATAGACAGTGCAACGTTTCTGTCTGCTCCCTGAGCGGCTGACTTGTTGATTTTCAGATCAATTCCCGTTGTTTTTCCGGCGATTTTTTCGCTCGAGCATCTGAGCCTTGGGAGTGCAGTGGAAGGTAATGCAGCAGCGGCCCACACGCAATTCCTTCTTTTTCTTCTTGAACTTCTGGCGAATTTCCATCTCCAGGTTGATGTTGAATTCCTCACCAGTGGTCAGTTTTTCCTGCACATCCTCAGCATTGACAATGTGATACACCGCCGGGCCGAGGCAGGGGCGGAGGAAGCGATAGGTCATTTCCTTGCAGACGACGATGTAATCGCTGCCGCACTCGGAAAAGAGATACATCCCTGCTGCAACTTCACTGTTGCCCAGCAGGGCCGCTCCCGCCATGGCGTTGTACCAATTGCGATTGACCCGCTTGAAGGGGAGTACCGCGGTGAATGTGGTGGGATCCACTCGTTTCATCGTGATACCGCTGCGGAATGCGTAAGGCAGCCAGATGAGTGAACAGACCCGGTGCCAGAAATTGTTGCGGGTGCTCAACCTGCTGATAAACGCCTCGACACGCTGGGTAAACGTTTTTCGCTGGGGTGAAGCAGCCGTTGTCAGTGATGTGTCAACTTTCGCTGTTGTCACGCTGAAAACTTTCTGGCAGAGTATTCCGGTGAGCGGTATCCTGATGCAACATCTTGGAACCAAAGACCTTCATGGTAGCTCAGAGTGATTCGATCATCCAGTATGAATTGGTGGACGATTTTGTCGTTATCGGCTTTAGCGAGAAAATAACGAGGTATTTCCCGTGAAAAATCACCATATCGCGGTCTGTAGCTGGAGTTTACAGCCGGAGTCACCCGCACATCTGGTGCAATTGTTGGGTGATGTGGATATCTCGCGCGTACAACTGGCACTGAGTCCGCTCGTGCAAGAGCCTGAGGTTTGGGCGGAAACTGTGCATATCCTGGGGGTGTCTGGGATTGAAATCGTCAGCGGTATGATGGCCATGGCGGGAGAAGATTACTCCACACTGGAAAGTATCGCCCAGACTGGAGGAGTACGACTGGACGAGCACTGGCGGGCAAATCGACAACATGCAGAGGAAATCACTGCTCTGGCACAACGGACAGACCTACCGCTGATCAGTTTCCACGGCGGATTTCTACCGGAGCAGTCTGATGATCCCCAGCGAGCCGTTATGATCGAACGCCTGCAGATTATTGCGGATCTTCTTGATGAGCATCAGATCAGAATGGCATTGGAAACAGGTCAGGAGTCTGCCGGCACACTGCTCCAGGTGTTGAGTGAGATCGATCGGCCGAACGTCGGCGTCAATTTCGATCCGGCAAACATGATCCTGTATGACCAAGGTGATCCAGTCCGTTCATTGCAGCAGCTCACGCCGCACGTGATGCAGATCCATGTCAAGGATGCCCTGCCAACTGAAACACCCGGCACCTGGGGATGTGAAGTTTGCGTTGGTCAAGGGATGGTGGATTGGAAGGGATTCTTCAAGGTTGTGAATCTTATTGAGCAACCGATCGATCTGGTTATTGAGCGAGAAGCGGGTGAAGATCGAGCGGGTGATATTGTCAATGCCCGCAAGCTCATCGAACAATATCTGGAGATCACATCATGACTTCTCACAGATTTGTAACACGAGGTCTTGCGATATTTGCAGTATGGGTAGCGATAGTATGTGTGGGAGGCGGATGTCGGGTTACGCCCTGGGTGCCGGCCCCTGAAATTCAGTATGACCATGCGGCGGTCGCATGCGATCATCAGCTTGCATCGGAAGCGGGCGTTGAGATGTTACGGCAGGGTGGTAATGCGGTAGATGCAGCAGTTGCCGCTTCGTTTACCCTGTCAGTGGTGCGCCCGTATTCCTGTGGAATCGGAGGGGGTGGGTTTATGATTATTGCCATCCCCCAGGATGATCAACACTCTGAGACGGAATTTGTAGCAATCAACTATCGTGAGACCGCACCGGCTGCAGTAGGCCCGGATTACTTCCGGAAATTTCCTGACGATACAGCCAGTCGTTTTGGTATCCATGCCGTTGGCGTACCAGGTACAGTTGCTGGTTTGCTATATGCCCTGGGAAATTACGGTACGCTGGATCGTGCCACGGTCTTGAACCCTGCCATCAGCGCTGCTGAAAACGGTTTCATTGTGGACGAAAACTACATCACTGCTGTAGAGAAGATATCCGAGCTAGGTGAATCGCATCCGCAATTCATGGATCTCGCTGATCAGGTTATTCATGAGTTTGGCGGAGGTGGCAATCTCACATCAGGCCAGGCTCTGAAGCTACCCCATCAGGCCAAAGCTCTGCGCCTGATTGCTGAAAAAGGAACATCAGCGTTTTATGAAGGGGAAATTGCCCAGGCGATCGTAAATGTCATGCGAAATCAGGGCGGAGCAATCACCCGGGATGATCTGTTGCACTATCGAGTGCAGGAAGAGGACCCTCTCGTTGGCAATTTCCTGGGAAAGCAGGTAGTCACCATGTCACCGCCCAGCAGTGGGGGTGTGGCGATGCTGCAGATTCTGGGAATGCTGCAAAGGAAAATGCCCGATCTGCGCTATCAGTATCACAATACAGCCGGCTATGTTCACCTCATCACCGAAGCAATGAAATATGCTTTTGCCGATCGTGCAACGTGGCTGGCTGATCCTGATTACGTGGATGTTCCAGTTGATGATTTGCTCGATACGCAGTACCTCGATCAGCGCGCGTTGGGAATTTCAGGTTTACGCACCCATGATGATCCTTCTGCCTACATATCACCACTCGACTCCGATTACTCATTCATCGAAGATGGGGGAACGAGTCATATATCAGTCATTGATGCACATGGGATGGCTGTCGCCTGCACCGAAACCATTAATCTCACTTTCGGTTCTTTGGTTGTCGTCCCCGGCTTCGGATTTGTTCTGAACGATCAAATGGATGATTTCACCACGGTGCCCGGTTCCTCTAACGCATTCGGGCTTCAACAGAGTGATCGCAATCTCCCTGAACCCGGCAAGCGCCCGCTCAGCAGCATGTCTCCGACGATTGTGCTGGAGAATAATCGCGTGATCTATGTGGCAGGAGCATCAGGTGGGCCGCGCATCATTTCCGGGACATTGCAATGTCTTCTGAACTGCATGCTCTTTAACATGACCGCGGCAGATGCTGTGAACCGTTCGCGATTTCACCATCAATGGCTACCGAATAAACTCTGGCTGGAGGAAAGTTGGCCGAGCTGGACGGAACGTTCAAAACTCAGACTTTTTGAACATGATCTGGCAACCCGACGAGAGATTGGCGTGGTGCAACTCCTGGCGGTGATTGATAATCAAATCCACGCAGCAAGCGATCCACGCAAAGGTGGCATGCCGGCGGGTTATTAGCACGAGATACGATGTAACTTCTCGCCGATTTGCGAACTTGTTACACGATAAAATTTTGAAATTGCCATATCGGTGGTAAACTTCAAATAGATATAACCGTGGGGAGATTTCGATCCTCACATCTCGCTGGACTACATCGGAAAGAGGTGAGCGATGAAAGCTTTATCATCATTGGATGCTGTGCGATCTGCTGTACGTGTTTCCCTGGTAAGGGAGCCGGCCACGACAGCTGAAGAGGAAATGCATCTTAGTCCGTTGCTCATGACCATATCGCGCCAAACTGGTACGAATGCAGCCAATATCACTGGTGCGTTGGTCGCAAAGCTCAATGAGCTTGATCCGGGAGATCATCAGTGGCTCGATTATGACCACAGGCTCGTTGATCAGGTCGCACAGGATCACGATCTGTCTGAGGAACTGGTTAATCGGCTGGGCGAACGTGATATCAGTTGGATCGAACACTTCATGGCAGGTTTTACCGGTTCGACAACTGGGACAGATGTTGCAATGAAAATTGCCCAGACAATCCGCGGACTGGCTATCGTGGGGCGAGCCATCATTGTTGGGCGAGGCGGTCAATGTGTTCTGGCCGGGATTCCCAATGTGATACACGTACGCCTTGTCGCCCCTCTACCGTGGCGGGTACAGCAATATGTCGAGCTTGCCGGCGTGTCAGAAAACGAAGCCCAACAGACGGTGAAGCAATCGGATCGTGATAGAGAAAGGTTCGTTCACAATCATTTCAAACAGGACATCAGTGATCCCGATCTGTATCACCTCATCATCAACGTTGCGACTATGAGCATTGATGAAATCACTGAACTCCTGAGTCAATATGTGTATAACCGCATGACGGTAGTATGAGCACGAATCGGTTCCTGAACTGGTGCGCATATTCAATCGTGATTGGATCCTGGTAGTGGGTCGATGCATCTGCTGCCCCTGCATCATAAGGCTACAAGGTGTCAATTCTGGTTTGATCAGATAGTATGGTTGCAGATCACTTCCTCTCTAACAGGAATTTAGCCATGCCCCAACCGTTGTGGATGCCGACCGAGCCACGGATTCAAAGCACCAACCTCTATCGCTTCATGGAGCGCGTGAACCAGAAACATGGAACAGATTTCTCGCATTACGATCCATTATTTGACTGGTCTGTAGCTAATCCAGCCGATCTTTGGGAACTGCTCTGGGATGAGCTGGATATCCTGTCTTCGCGCCGCTTTGACAATGTTATAGATGATCCGAAAAAGATGCCGGGTGCTCGGTGGTTTGAAGGTGCAGAGCTTAATTTTGCTGAGAACCTGCTGCGATATCGGGATGATCAAACGGCAATGATCTTCCGTGGGGAATTGATGCATGAGTCGCGGCGGATCAGCTATGCTGAACTCTATCAGGAAGTGTCCAGGCTGGCGGGAGCATTGCGTGAGGAAGGCGTTGAGCCGGGCGATCGTGTTGTGGGATTTATGCCGAACATTCCTGAGACAATTATTGCAATGCTGGCTGCGACAAGTCTCGGAGCGATCTGGTCATCATGCTCACCGGATTTTGGTGTTAAGGGCGTACTGGATCGATTTTCCCGCATCGAACCGAAAGTTCTCTTTACTGCGAACGGTTATGCGTATGGTGGAAAAACTTTTTCGTCCCTGGATAAGGTGAGCAGCATCTTTGAGCATCTCACTTCTCATCCCAGAGTTGTCGTTGTGCCTTACACAGAATCAAGGGCAGACATCAGCACACTCCCTAATGCCGTGCATTATGAAGATTTTGTCCGTGGGCATGAAAATGATGAGCTGCAATTTACACAGGTACCTTTCGCACATCCGCTCTACATCATGTACTCCTCGGGAACAACCGGCCTGCCCAAGTGCATGGTGCAATCGGTGGGAGGCGTGCTGCTCAATCAGAAAAAAGAATTGATGCTCCATGCGGACCTCAAACGAGAGGACAACATTTTCTATTTCACTACCTGCGGCTGGATGATGTGGAACTGGCTCGTATGCTCTTTGAGTGTGGGGGCGACGATAACATTGTTCGACGGATCACCATTCCATCCAGATGCATCCACCCTGATGCGTCTTACCGAACAGGAGGGAATCACAATCTTTGGAACCAGCGCTCGCTATCTGGCTGCTCTGGAGCAGGCGGGAGTTAAACCACGTGGCAATTTCAAGCTGGAAAAACTCAAAGCCATTCTCTCCACCGGCTCACCCCTGGCAGAAGAAAGTTTCGATTACGTGTATCGCGATATCAAGGAAGATCTGTGTTTGAGTTCGATTGCAGGCGGAACAGATCTGAACGGATGTTTCGTGGGCGGGAATCCAATGGGACCGGTGTATCGTGGTGAGATTCAATGTTGCCAGTTGGGAATGGATGTACACGCGTTCGATCACGATGGGAATTCAGTTGTCGGGCAAACTGGAGAGTTGGTCTGTTGCCAGGCGTTCCCCTCGATGCCGATCTATTTCTGGGGTGATGATGACGGCTCGGTTTACCATGATGCGTATTTCAACCACTTCCCCGGCGTTTGGCATCACGGTGATTTCATCGAGATCACCGAACGGGGGGGGATCAGGATGCTGGGGAGATCCGACGCTACGCTCAATCCCGGCGGTGTGCGAATTGGAACCGCAGAACTGTACCGGCAGGTGGAACCCATTCCAGAGGTGGATGACAGCCTGGTCATCGGACAGGATTGGGAGAACGATGTGCGCGTTATTCTCTTTGTCAAGATGGCATCGGGTTTCAATCTGGATGAAAAATTGAAAACAAAGATCAAGAAAGCCATCCGAGCGAATTGCTCGCCTCGGCACGTCCCCGCCAAAATTATTGAGGTAGCCGATATTCCCTACACCATCAGCATGAAAAAAGTCGAACTTGCAGTGCGGAATATCATCCACGGCAAGCCGGTTAAAAACCGTGACGCACTGAAAAATCCTGAGTCACTCGATCTCTATAAAGATCTCCCGGATTTGCAGGAATAGGAATGTCAAGCATGAATCGGGAAGCCTGATAATTGACGCATCCCATTTGTGAAATGGTGCCTATCATTCAATGATGTAGGGAAGGTAGTAAGGGTTATTCACAATGCCAACTTATGTCTATCAGGTGATAACAGAAGACGAGACTGAGGGTGAAATCTTTGAGGTGGTACAGAAGATGAGCGATGCGCCACTCAAGAAGCATCCTGAAACGGGACAACCGGTTCGCCGTATTCCTGCCCCGCCGATCATTCCCGGTAACTGGTCGGATCACGCGACCAAGCAGAAGCTCAGTAACAAGAACCTCGATCGACTGGGTTTTACGAAATACGAGCGTGCAGGTGACGGCCATTACGAAAAGAAAGCCGGCCAGGGCCCCAATCTCATCAGTGCTGATTGAAACCAATCAAATTACGTATTTCATCACGGATTCATTCTGCAATCCTGTAGTGTGAATTTCACGCACAAGAGCTCAGCATAAAAAAATGCTCCATTGTGAGTGGAGCATTGGGAATATCTCAATCAGGTTCAGCTGATCAGGGACATGGGCCCCGGTTAAGAATCAGCAGATATGCATCGATAATATTCACGACGCCGTCGCCGTTGAGGTCAGCCGGGCAACCTTCACATGGACCGGCTTGCTGAATAAGTTCTATGAGATCTAAGATGTTTACCACGCCGTCGTCGTTGAGATCAGCCGCACAGGTACCGTCGCAAGCAGGGCCGGTGATGTTGAGCTGGAAATCACCGCTGGCACCACTCCAGCCGGTGACACGAATAAAGTAGGTTACACCCTCGTTCACATCCAGCGTTACTGTTGAAGGACCTCCGGTTGTACCGCAACCGTCATCATCACATGCCAATTGATTTATAATGATCCCTGGGCAAAGTGAATGAACGGAAAGAACAGAATCGTATGTTGTGCCTGTACCACAAGTGCTGATAGTTGCCGATCCATTCGTCATCGGCGTATAGAAGTACCAGACATCCGGGCTGTCGTTGGAATCGCCGCACGTAGATGATCCCAGATTTGTCGCACCAATCGTTGTTCCAGTCAACGTACCGGGACATGCGGGAAGAGCGCCGATGCAACCATTATTTACCGGAGGTGGAGCGGGAGGACCATAGGGCATGTTATGCGCAGTAAAAGCATTGTTAATCTCATCAAAATGTGGAGTGCCATTTTCGAGATTACCGTCATCATCATCCAGTGTCAGGAAATCAATCGTAATCGCAGGAGTGATCGAACTCCCACTATGCAGAAGGATACTGTTGATCGCCAGGTCGCGACTGATTTCCTCCCAGTTGACAGGCTCGGTGACCTGGAGATTCTCCCGCATGTCCCAGAAACATCCGGAGAGGAGTTGTCCGCAGGCGTGGATCTGGCTTCCACACGAGGAACATCCGGTAGTTTGATATTGACAGTCGTTATCTGCATTACGGATTCCATTGGTGCAACTGTTAAAACCAATGCCGAGTTCAGACCGACCGGTCACAATCACGCCCATGATATCGCTCATGCCTTCACCGTAGGCTCCCTGGCCGCTCCCTCCTGATGCAACCAGATGGTGGCCGTATTCGTGATGCACAACATCACCGAAGGCCGTATTGTTGCAGCCGCCGCCCGATGTATAAAAGTTGATGGATGTGCCGTTGTAGTATGCATTACAATTAAATCCCCGGTTAACATTAATCGGCCAATTAGTCTGCGATGAAATTACAGGGTAAGAAGGATTGGCCTGAAGAGCGATATCACGAATCGTATTGGCTTCGATATAAGCATTCACTTCCGCTGTGGTTAACTCGCCACCACCCTGGTTGTGGATGAAATCAGCAGGACCGGGAGGTGTGACATTCAGAGTCAGTGAAGAATTCGTACCAGTGACATTATTCACTCGAAAGTACATCCCTCGGACCTGTGAATTGACATCGACCGGATCCGAACCTGCATTGGGGATGACAAAATCACCATTCACGTCAGCATAAGCGGTAGTGGCGCCGATCGTGGCTCGAGCATAAGGCATCGGCATGAGAACCTCAGTAATACATGCATCGGCGCGGTGATCAGGAGAAGCCCACGCGCTGATGTTTCCAACCACATCAACATCATGGATCTGGTCTTCATAAAAGAGTATATTGCCGGTAACTACATCAGTTACGAATAGATACCTGGTCGATGTTCCGTCACCAAGACCATCATCTCCAATGAACATATAGGCAAGTGTGGGCTCGTCTACTGTATTTTCTTCATAACCCGCCCAGATCACGAGTTCGGGAGCCGTAAAATTATGCAGTTTTGAGTTAAATCGCTGTGCCCATTTATAACCGGCAAAGGGATTCAATGCTCTGGGAGCAAATCCAGCCTGGAATCCGGATAGATCACGGATATTGGCAGAAGCCAGCACCAAGGGATAACTGTCAATGTTGCGAATGAGTAGTGTGAGACGTGAACGAAAAACCGGAATGCCATTCACGTGCTGTTGATAATACAACCCGGTGAATTTGCTCTGATTCGATTCGTGATCAATCATAATTGGAACTTCGTGCCTGCCGTCAGCAAATGGACCGACTTCCTGCAGTTGATCGGATGTGATCCCAAACAACTCTGCATATTGTGAAAGAAAGATCCGAGCACTGTTTTCAGGGGATGATCCATTGGCAAACGATTGGCCGTAGATGCGAGTTATCAGTCCCTCTTCTTCAAGAATCCCTGTTTGAGGATGATCGATTTGAAATTGTTGTTTCAATTCGATTTGCCGATTTTGTGATGAGCCCTGATCATCAGCAATGACGGATGCAGCCAACAAAGCAACAGTGAATATCAACAGAGTTGAATAAACATGCAGTTTGTGTCCTGGTTTCAACATATCTTGTTCTCCCTGTGAGTGATGTGACTCGCAATGGTGGTCAATTTTGGATTGGCAAATGGCAGGAGTTCCAGCTATCTACCGTGTATAAGTTCAGAATATTCCGTAGAGCACCTTTATACCCGCTAACATATCCCAAACGCAAGAAAAAAAGCATGAATTGCCGGAAGGGAATACACATGACAAGAGCGGCATTCAACACTTTGATATCACTCGATCAGACCCACTGACAGCCTCAAAACAGCAATTTCCATACATCCTGTTCGCATTCAATTTGGAATGAATTATCGGGTCAAGAAATTATTTTGAACCTCTAACAAAATGAATTCACCAGAGGGACCGGCTTCTCGATTGCCGTTACGTCACACAACCGAGAGGGTTGCGCAACCATCTTGTCAGGAATTCGATTAAGAGTTGATTAATAGTCCAAAATTTTCTCATTCACGCCTGAGTAGATTATCATTGTCTGGTACCGTATTGTGAAGACGTATTGCTCTGATTATCCGTTCAGGATTTGGAGTATAATCGAACATCGTGTGGTTTTTGTGTGGAGCCGTGTGGATGGTTCCCAGGCAATCAATTTTGCTCAAGTGTGAAGCGCGTGATGTGCAATTGGTCATATCCAACCACTGCGGGCTGAGCAAAGCGCAATCCGCTCGACCCCCACCTCCTACAAACCGATGAGTTGAATCCTGATGATCTGTGATGATCAGTGTGGGATTCATTTCAGCGAAATACTTGTCGAAGGAGGGGATCGCCTCGAAATCAAGTAATTCGAATAGGAGAGAATGTGATGTCGAAAAAGACACTTATCACATGGACTTCGTCTCTGGTACTCGCTGGAGTAATATCAGGAGTGAGCGCCACGACGCCCGATCCTGTGTTCTGGTGTTGGAACTTGCCATTAGGAGATGCCGCAAGCAATGATCACTTCATCAAAATGATCACAATAGATACAAATGAAAAACCTTTTGTGGATGGGGCGTATCGTGAGCTATGGGTGCCTGAAGACGCTGCTTTTGTTGCCGCATATCGAATTGACGATTATGACCTTGATACTGGCGAGATTGCCATATTCCTGAAGGATATTGGTAATTCCAATGGTGATAATC
>JANQEQ010000048.1 GCA_028278245.1 Phycisphaerales bacterium
GAGGTGCGCAAACGCTACCCACGTATTGTCCGTCTCGCTCTTTCCGGCCAGGCAGACAGGGAAGAAATCCTCAAGCACACAAGCCCAATTCATCAGTTCCTGCAGAAACCTTGTGATGCAGAGACTTTAGTCTCGACGATCAAGCGGACAATTGAGCTTGGCGATCTCTTCGACAACGAAAATTTGAAAGAAATAATTTCTGGGTTGGTAACACTACCGAGTCTGCCTTCGCATCAAGAGGAGTTGACGAGAAAATTCAAGAAGACCGAAGTGTCTCCCCAAGAGATTGGCAAAGCGATCAGCAAGGATTTGGCAATGACAACCAAGATCCTGCAACTAGTCAATTCCGCCTTCTTCGGTTTGCGTCGACACGTTGCAACCCCTGCTGATGCAGTTGTACTGCTGGGATTGGATACTGTTCGATCTCTCGTGATGACGATGCAGGTTTTTTCTCAGGTGTCACAGAAAAAGATTAAGGGATTCTCGCAGGATGCGCTGCTCTCCCACAGCGCAGCCGTAGCGGTTCTTGCGAAAAAGCTAGCTGCTACAGAAGGTATGGATCAGAAAGATGTAGAAGATGCATATCTGGCTGGTCTCCTTCATGATGTAGGTAAACTCGTCCTTGCCACGAAATTGCCGGAGCAGTTCAAACAAGCCATGGAAATGGCAAAAACTGAAGAGATATCGGTTGAGGAAGCTGAGCGGCAGGTGATTGGCACGTCGCACGGTGAGGTCGGTGGTTATCTTCTTGGCCTCTGGGCATTTCAAGCTTCGATCTGCGATGCTGCTGTCTATCACCACTGCCCGGATCGACACTGTACAGATGGATTCACAATTCTTACGGCTGTGCATGTTGCGAATGCGATCGTACATCATGATCCGAAAGCCAATGACGCGGCTGAGCTTAATGTTGATAATAAATACCTGAAACGCTTAGGGATTTGGGATCGATTGACTATTTGGCAGGATAAATATCAGTGTGCTGCGTAATAGGGATTCTGCGATGAGCGACAAAATACTCTACGTTGATGATGAACCAAACGTTCTGGCCGCATGTAAGCGTTCATTGGGCAGGAAACTCAAGATAACAACAGTGACCAGTGGTGCTGAGGGACTTGAGATCATTCGCAAGGATGGTCCGTTCGCGGTTGTCCTATCTGACATGCGCATGCCGGAAATGGATGGGATTGAGTTTTTATGCGCAGTTCGTGAGCAGGCACCAGATACGGTCTGTATGATGTTAACGGGGAACTCCGATCAGGAAACCGCGATGAACGCGGTTAATAAGGGTCAGGTATTCCGGTTCCTCACGAAACCATGTCCCCAGGATATTTTATCCACCGCTCTGGAAAACGGGATTAAGCAGTATCGCTTAATTACAGCGGAAAAAGAACTCCTGCAAAATACACTGTTAGGCAGCATCAAAGCGCTTTCAGAAGTTCTGAGCCTTGTGAATCCGAAGGCTTTCGCTCGTGGCAACCGGATCAAACCGATTGTGAAAGCACTAGTAGCTGAACTCGATTTGGATCACGCCTGGCAGTACGAGATTGCAGCGCTACTTTCCCAAGTCGGATGTATCGTTCTACCGCCTAAGATAATCGATATGGTATTTTCAGGAGAAAAGCTAGCAACGAAAGAAGCGGAAATGTACGCTTCTCATCCAATTCATGGCAGTAAATTCCTGAATAACATCCCGCGCCTGGAAAAGTGCGCTCGGATGATTGATGGTCAGATGAAGCGATTTGATGCCATTGAAACATCTGGATTGGACGCAGATGAAAAAGCTGTTGTGTTGGGTTCACAAATCCTGCACGTGGCATTAGATTTCGATCTGTATCTTTCTGATGGTTTTAATAGGCAAGCTGCTGTCTTAAAAATGAATAATAAAGAGGGGGAATACAATCCCCAACTCCTGAAAATTCTCACTGCGATATCGATCCCCGGCATCGATGGTATTTTGATGGGAACAGTAAAAGAATTGGAAATCTGGCAACTTGCCGTCGGCATGTATGCTGAAAAGGAGATTCTTACTTCGACGGGCACATTACTTGTCACTAAAGGTGCGGAAATTACGCAACCGTTGATTGAAAGATTGAGAAACTTCGCCAAAGGCGTGGGAGTACAAGAACCCATTAAGGTTTTCGTGCCTCATGAAAAGATCGCTGATGCAGCATGAAATACCCCAAAGTCATACACTTATGTGAGTAAAAAATAGAGTATCCTTTTGAGTACCCAACCAATCTGAAGCCTCTATAGCGCAACCAATCCAACATCGAATCAGGATACTTGTCAGAGCAGCGACATCGAGGGGGATTTCAACTGATCTGGGTGTCAAAGAGGGAAGATCGCCTGGAATCGATGTTTTCCGTTCGAACGAGGCAATTTGGGGGATTCAGACTGATAGTTGCCCGTTGGATCAGAGGTGCACCCCCAGCTTGCTGATGAACTGAAGTCCCGCCGTGATGAATCGCTGGCCTTACCCAAAGCCAAGGTATTCCCAGAAACGGTGACTGATCGAACGCGGCAAAAGGATTTCCTGAGAGCGGGATTGGCGCGTGAAGTGGTCGTGACTGATGCGGATGGCAATCCGGTGATGATCGGCTCAGGCGGACGCAGACGGCCCAAGACGCGAATTGTTGCCGAGGATGCCGAGGGGTCGGGTGATTGACCTGCATGCGCTGAGAACAACGCTGGGGACGAATCTGGCCCGCGCAGGCGTAGCTCCGCAAATTGCGCAGAGAATCATGCGCCATGGCGATTACAAAACCACTTTGGATCACTATACGGTGCTGGAATTGACTGATACTTCAAAGGCGATTGAACAATTACCGATGATTGAGGGGGGTATTCAGATTTTTCCTTAAGCACAGGGACGTGCGATACCCACCCACAGCGTTGCGCGCAGCAATTGGAGCGCGAAACAGTACGAAATGATGCGATATCGCGCAAAGATGAACAGAAAATAACTGATAGCAAAAACAGGCAAAAAACCACTGAGTATATAGGTTCTTGCACAGATATGGGGCAAAAAGCTACAATACCTAACACCGACGCGGGTGTAGCTCAGTTGGTAGAGCGTCAGCTTCCCAAGGTGAATGTCGCGGGTTCGAGTCCCGTCACCCGCTTTTCCTGTGATGCTGGTGACTGAACAGGCCGGCTATCTGTATTGATATGCAATTTGGTGTGATCACACTTTGTTTAGCTGAGACTATCGCAGATTAAATTACGGGATTTTGTAATTGTGAACAGCAGGCGTTCTTGCGGGTGGGTAGGCGGTTCGGATCGCCATGAGGATGGTCTGCGTAGCGGGCGACTTGTTCAGTGTGTAAAAATGAACTCCCGGGGCACCGCGTTGCAGAAGATCCAGACACTGGGCGGTCGCATGGGCCACCCCCATCGCCAGCACCGCGTTCGGATCATCCTGCCTGCGTTGCAATTCGCTGCGCAACGGTTCCGGGATTGTTGCACCGCACATCTGTGTGAAACGTTCGATCTGGTTTACGTTTGTGATGGGCATAATGCCGGGGATGATCGGTACACCAATGCCTGCAGCCCGCGCCTGGGCAACGAAGTTGTAATAACGCTCGTTGTCGAAGAACAACTGTGTGATCAGAAATTCACAACCTGCTTCAACCTTTCTCTGCAAGTGTTGCAATTCCTTTTCGCTGTTGGTTGCTTCCGGGTGAAGTTCCGGATAACACGCTCCGCCGAGGCAGAATGAAAACTCCGATCGAATAAAAGCTGCAAGTTCGTTGGCGTGTGAGAAGCCGTCCGGAGGGCGCTCGAATTGAGTCTCTCCGGGTGCGGGATCACCCCGTAAAGCGAGCACATTTTGTACACCCGCATCTGCAAGTGCGCTCAATAATTCACGCAATTGATCGCGCGACGCTCCGGCACAGGTAATATGTGCCATGACTTCCATCTCACCCTCACGTTGCAATTCTGTTACGAGATTGAGGGTTCGGTGGCGCGTTTCCGGTTCCCGGCCGTACGTTACGGAGACGAAAGTGGGTTTCAGCTCGCTAAGTGAATGCAGAGTTCGACCAAGACTTAAAAATCCCGAATCGTTCTTCGGCGGGAAGAATTCAAAAGAAATACTGGGTTGTCCGCAAGCTAGTAGCTCTCGAATCCGCATGGTTGATGCGCTCCAACGTCGGTGTTGGGTTAATGATTTCAAATTTGTAGATTATACGCTGAAATACCGTGCATCGGGATGGTACGTGATCACTGCTGATGTACTCTGTTCTGGAACCAACTGATAACCCTCTGTTAACTCTATGCCAATGCGGTTTGCTTCCAGAAGATCCATCAGCATGGTCTGCTGCTCCAATTCAGGACAAGCCGGGTAACCGAAGCTGTATCGGCTCCCCTGGTAACCCTGTTGAAATAGCTTCTGGAGTCTCTGTGCATCCTGTCCTGCCACGCCTAATTCACTTCGGACCTGTTTGTGGATATATTCAGCCAACGCTTCTGCGGCTTCAACAGCCAGACCGTGCAGAAAAACGTATTCCTGATATTTGTCCGCTTCAAACCACTCTCTGGTGACTTCGGAGACGCGGGTACCCATTGTGACCAGCGAGAAGGCAGCCACATCCGGCACTCCTGCCGAGACTGGTCGGAAGAAGTCAGCCAGACACCAGTGCGGGTGCTTGCGCTGTCTGGGGAATGGGAATCGAGCGATTTCATCACCGTGATGCTCAGGGCGTCCAATCGTACCGGTGGGAGGAGCGAATACGACCAGATCATTACCGTCGCTGTTCGCAGGCCAGTAGCCGTACACAGCCTTAGGCTTCATGATCTGTTCCTGACAACAGCGAACAACGAGTTCACGGTATATCGGGTGGATCACTTCTTCCACGTACGCACGCCACTCAGCATTTGATCGTCGCTGACGACGAAAACCCCATTGCACCTGAAAGAGCATGCGATCATTCAAATAAGCGAGTACCGCGGCCATATCAATCTGGTCAATCACACGACTGCCCCAGAATGGTGGATAAGGAACCGGGTAATCATGGCCGATATCCGAATGGCTCACCTCAACAAATTCTTCATCTTCGGTTTCTAATGATGCGAGTCCCAGTCGCTGCTCTGCCTCAAGTGTCAGTCGCTGTTCATCACGAGCAACAGATGCTGCCGCGGCTGTTGCCTTCTTCTCTTTCTCATCAACTTCTGAAGGCTCGATATCAACCAATTGCTCAGCAATCAATTCACCGGTTAATTTCAGGCCTTCAAATGCATCTCTTGCATAACGAACCGTACCGTCATATTCCTGACTGGCATCATTTTCAACGAACTTACGTGTTAAAGCAGCTCCGCCCAGGATGACCGGCGTTGTGATACCCTGTTCACGGAGTACTTTCAGATCCTCACGCATCACGAGTGCAGATTTCACAAGAAGGCCACTGAGACCGATGACGTCTGCATTATGATTATTGAGTGCCGTTATGACATTTCCAATGGGTTGCTTGATTCCAAGGTTATAAACCCTGTATCCGTTGTTGGTGAGGATGATGTCCACGAGATTCTTACCGATGTCATGAACATCGCCGCGCACAGTTGCCAGGACAATACGGCCGCGCTCACTCGTCTCTGCGCGCTCCATGTGTGGTTCCAGATACGCCACAGATGCTTTCATCGTCTCAGCACTTTTCAGCACGAACGGCAATTGCATGCGACCATCCCCGAAGAGTTCACCGACCTCCTTCATTCCATCGAGCAGGATGTCATTGACAATTTGCAGAGCGGAATAATCCTTGAGCGCTTCATCCAGATCTTGTTTCAATCCTATCTTCTGCCCGTCAATGATTCTTAGGCGCAATCGTTGCTCAACTGGTAAATCAGTCGTTTCAATTGTTCTGCCGATTTTCTCATCTTTGCTGAACAGCGCCATGAACAATTCAAGCGGATCACCCGCTTCATGCCGATCGTAAATCAGATCCAGTGCTGCCTGCCACCGTTCATCGCTGATCTGGTTCTGCGGCAGGATTTTGCTGGCATGAACAATAGCGGCGGTTAATCCTCGCTGGACAGCTTCATGCAGGAATACCGAGTTCAACACGACTCGCGCTGCCGGTATCAGACCGAAACTGCAATTGCTTACCCCCAATATTGATTGACAATTGGGAAAACGCTTCATCACAGCCTCTACACCATCAAGCGTTTCCAGCGCAAGGCGTCGATCCTCTGAGTTGCCGGTCGTGATCGGAAATGTCAGGCAATCAAAGAAGATATCGTGCTCAGCGATGCCGTGATCATGAGTTAATAGAGCATGAATTCGCTGGGCGATCCCGATTTTGCGCTGGCAGGTCTTCGCCATCGCTTCATCTTCATCCTCGTCGATTGTCAATGCCACAACTGCAGCGCCGTACTGGCGACATAGCTGAGCGACGTGCGCCAGTTTCTCCCCACCATCTTCGAGACTTACAGAATTGATGATGCACTTGCCGCCTGCCAGCTTGAGCCCGGCTTCAATCACTTCCGGTTGTGTGCTGTCCAGCATCAACGGCGCGGTCAGGTCGGCTGCCAGGCGATCCGCAACAGTATGCATATCTTCCACACCATCCCGCCCGGTACAATCCACACACACATCAAGAACATGAGCACCTTCAGCGACCTGATCCTGGGCGGTTTTTACGAGCCCATCGATATCCCCTTCGGTCAACCTGTTCTTGAATGCACGAGAACCATTGGTGTTACATCGCTCACCCACTATCAGGAAGCTTGTGTCCTGACGCAGGTTCACTGACTGATATAGACTGCTGACTGCCGGCTCACTGGTAACAATCCGCTCACGAGGCGACACCGTTTTGATCATATCAACAACGGCGCGCATGTGCTGAGGTGTTGTTCCACAGCAACCCCCGACGATGTTAACTCCATCATCTTCTGCAAAACCCCGCAACCATTTCGCTAATTCCTCCGGCGAAAGAGGGAAATGCGTTCGTCCATCGACGATCTGCGGGAGGCCGGCATTAGGTAACACACTCAGAAATCGTGAACAATGCTGCGACAGATGATGCACATGTTCGCTCATTTTTTGCGGGCCGGTTGCACAATTCAACCCAATGACATCAATCTCGGGGAATGCCTCCAGCGCCGTGATCGCTGCCCCCATGTCGGTTCCCATCAGCATGCGCCCAGTCGTTTCCATAGTGACCTGGCAGATGATCGGTGTACGTACGCCACACAAATCGAATGCCATCCTCGCTGCCTGTACCGCCGTTTTTGCCTGGAGAATATCCTGGCATGTTTCAATCAGCAGCACATCCACCCCGCCATCCAGGAGGCCGCGTATCTGCTCGATGTAGCTGTCCAACAACTCATCGTACTTCACCTGTCGTAAAGAGATGAGACGCGTGCCCGGCCCAACAGAGCCGGCGACAAATCGTGGTCGCTCAGCAGTGGAAAAAACCCGAGTAGCCTGCCGGGCAATCTTCGCTGCTGCCACATTCAACTCGTAAGCCTGATCTGCCAGGTCAAACTCAACAAGCACAATCCGATTTGCACCGAACGTATTAGTCTCCACTGCATCGCACCCCACCTCCAGGAAGCATTTGTGGATTTGTTCGACCACATCCGGTCTTGTTTCATTCAAAACCTCGGAGCAATTCTCAAGATCCCTGAAGTCACTGAGCGGCAGGTCCATCGCATGTACGCTGGTTCCCATTGCACCATCAAATACAAGTACCCGCTCTTTGAGAGACTCCAGAAAGATCTGTGAAAACTCACCCATGCGCTCATTTCCTTCCTCTGTTACAAATACAAATGTGAATCACAATCACTGAAGTAAGCCGTTTGAGATTTTATATGCTTGATTCAGTATCGGCAGACAGGAGAATCAAACGCGTATCATAACAACGTACTCTCTCTTGAGTGAATTTCGTTCAGACGCACCAGTTTTGATGCACTGGGATGGCATGACGAAGGCATTGTATTCACCCAAGACGTCGACCGATTCCACTGTCGTGATCTGTTGAAGACTTGATGCATGTGATGGAGCAGGTGAGGAGATCTCAGGATCCTATTTCCCTCATACGCACTCAACAGGTGTAGGGTAAGCCCTAACGCAAAGTAGATGGATATGTAATTGAATTCATGGGTGGCCGATAACAACAGCACCGGTAACGACAATTTCAGTGAGCAAACAGGTATTTTGTAGCGGATTAGTGATTTGTGCAGGGTATGAGTTGGTCTCACATATGAGGGGGATGTTATGTAATGTCACTCGGTTGCCGACTGAACCGTTGTACCTACATGAATCCTGGCTGAGGAGCAGCACACCAATCTCAGTGCTGTTTCCAGATGTTCATAGGGGAGAGAGAGTGATGTTCAAACGATACCGATCCGGATTTACACTCATCGAGTTGATTGCGGTCATCGTCGTGCTTGCGGTATTGGCAGGTGTCGCAATTCCGAAATACTTCAGTTACCGCCAGCAGGCAATGGAATCTGCGGAGCAGGGCACCGTCGGTGCAGTTCGCGCTGCTATAAGCAATGAACAGATGAAAACAGCAGTGCTCGGGCAGGCGATATGGCCGCCAGCGCTGGATCGCGCACCTGCCGGCAGTGAATCTTCATTTAGCAATCCGTTCTTCAGTGATGTTCTGGAAGTGCCGGTCTCAGAGGATTGGATCAAAGGAGATGACAGCAATACCTATGTCAGTGCATTGGGTAATACGTTTGTCTATGTGCCGGATACAGGTATGTTTCTGACCGATGCTGAATATCAGGATTATGCAGGTGGAGGGGGAGGTGGAGGCACCGGAGGTGACGGAAATGGTGGTGATGATGATGAAGGATCGGGCGATGGTGGAGAAAGGGATGAAGGCAGCGATGGAGGGGGCGGGGGACCGCTCACGATTGATGAACTCCTGGCAATGACGCCGGAAGAAATCGCAGCGCTTGATCCGAGGCAGATTGCCGCATTGACCGAAGATCAAATCGCAGCGCTATCACATCCGCAGTTTGCCGCGCTGGCAAATGCGCTTTCTGCCGACCAGATTCCCTGGGCATCACCCGAGCAGATCGCCATGCTCAGTGCAGAGATTTACGGAGGATTCAGTGAAACGCAGCTTGCTGCAATGACGGATGATCAGCGTGCTGAGCGGGTGATATCCGAAGGTGTCAGAGCGCTGACGCGCAACAGCTTTCGCAATATCCCATCTGAACATATCAAGTATCTCACAACGGACCAGGTGGGAACACTGACCCGCGGTTATCTGAAGCAGATGTCTGCCGATCAACGTGCTGCATTCACCGAATTCCAGGTTCAGGCACTGAGGTTGAATGAATACAACGCGCTGGGATATCTCACCGAATCACAACGCGCGATGATCACGCAGGACCAACTGCAATCACTGCACCGTGATAGCTTCCGGTATCTGTCTGCTAATCAGGTCGCTGGTCTGACAACGGACCAGGTGGGGACGATGACCCGCGGATACCTGAAGCAAATGTCCGGCGATCAGCGTGCTGCATTCACCGAGTCCCAGGTTCAGGCACTGCGTTTGAACGAATACAACGCACTTGGTTATCTCACTGAATCACAGCGTACAATGATCACGCAGGACCAACTTCAATCGTTGCATCGTGACAGCTTCCGGTATCTGAGTGTTGATCAGGTCACTGGTTTGACGACCGACCAGGTGGGGACGATGACCCGCGGTTATCTAAAGCAGATGTCCGGCGATCAGCGTGCTGCATTCACCGAGTCCCAGGTTCAGGCATTGCGTTTGAATGAATACAACGCCTTGGGCTATCTCACTGAATCACAGCGTACCATGATCACGCAGGACCAACTTCAATCTTTGCATCGCGACAGTTTCCGGTATCTGAATGTTGATCAGGTCGCTGGTCTGACGACAGATCAGGTAGGAACGATGACGCGTGGTTACCTGCAGCAAATGTCCGGTGATCAGCGCGCTTCGTTCAGCGAATCCCAGGTGCAGGCTCTACGTTTGAATGAATACAACGCCTTGGGCTATCTCACTGAATCACAGCGTACCATGATCACGCAGGACCAACTTCAATCGCTGCATCGTGACAGTTTCCGGTATCTGAGTGCTGATCAAGTCGCTGGTTTGACGACTGATCAGGTTGGAACTATGACGCGTGGTTATCTGAAGCAGATGTCCGGGGATCAGCGCGCTGCGTTCAGCGAATCCCAGGTACAGGCTCTGCGTTTGAACGAATACAACGCACTTGGTTATCTCACTGAATCACAGCGAGCGATGATCACGCAGGATCAACTTCAATCACTGCATCGTGACAGTTTCCGGTATCTATCCGCTGACCAGATCACCGGTTTAACAGCGGATCAAGTAGGAACGATGACCCGTAGTTACATCAGACAGTTGTCAAGTGAGCAGCTGTACGTCATGACGGAAACTCAGATCTTAGCCATCCCGGATTCTGTCTGGTCCAGTTCATCCGGCTACTTCACCGCGCAGCAGCAAGCCTGGCGAGCGTAAACTCGCCTGGTCAATCCAATACGGTTGGATCTGTATTTCATTGATCCGTCATGAGCGTCGACCGACGCTGAGGAAAAATCCAAGCACGATCGCAAGCAATGCTGCGATGAACACGCGCCATTCCGAAGGCATGGCGAACGTGAAGGTATGCGCGGGAATCCAGAACAACAGCGTCTTGGGCAGAAATGCCAGCACGAAGCGCGGCTGGGAGTTGTCGGCAAACGCGGTGAGTGACCACGACTTCCAGTTGGTGGCGATGAGGCGGTTGAAGTATTCGTGGCTGACCATCATGCCTAATGCATACATGCCCAGCACATTGATCCACAGACTCATGGAGAATGCCAGCCAGATCCTCTCCCCCAGTGCCAGCGGATTTTCCTCTGTGCCGATCCGACCCGGCCAAATCTGGGGATCGGCTTGCACGAGAGCCGTGACAGCGCCGGCGAAGGCGGGAAAGGCCAGAGCAAACCATAAGCCCCAGATACCCCAGACGATTGCTCGTTGCAAAACCTTATCCAGTTCTACAGTTCCCTTGGCGATTCGGAATTTGATAAATTCTCCCAGCGTGCCAAGGAAGAACAGTTTGATGAAACCCATGATGAAGGGATGAGCTTTGGTTACTTCGCCGAAACTGCCGTCGATACCCACCGCTGCATAAAGCTGCGGGAACCACCCCAGGGCAAAGGTGATGATCAGGAGCGAGCCGATCAGAAAGAGAATCGCCCAGAACCACGATGCTTTTGATGATGCCGGCATGTCAACCTCCAATTTATCCAAAGTCCCATGTTGTATTTGAAAAGTTGTTCGGAGCTGAAAAATCGCAGCCTAACACCGATGATTGATGTCAACAAGAAATACAGTTGAATTCAATCTTTTGCATCAGTGAGATCCATCACAGGACCGGGCTTTTTCTTTGTGCCCGTGGGAGCGAATCCCTACAATGCGATATTCATGAAGATGAACATTTGGCATGACACAATGTGTCCTGAGTCTTCGTGATATTCAGTAAACCATGTTACCCCAGAACATTGGGAACGGAGGAAAAAGATGAATAGGAATATGAGAATGGAATCGGTGCTTATTGCCGGAATTATCAGCGCAGCAATGTCAGCAACTTCATATGGAGAATCACAACAGCAAATTGCCCACACTGATGACCGGGGTATGCAGGTTGAAACCAGGATTGGTCCGTACATGCCTGCCTTGCATGCGGAGTCTAGCGTATCAACACGTGCTGAAATTCTCTGGCATGTGAACGACACTGCCGCCATCGCAAACAGCATGTGTCTTGCCGACACTGCAGACGAAACATGGATCGGATGGAATCTCAATTACGAGCGCTTGGCATATCTCCAGACGAATGGAAGCGGAACGCCGATCTATGAATATGATCTTGTGCCGAAGAATCCAAATAACGTAGTCGTTGCTTCGGCGGAAGATACATCCCTGGGTGTTGTCATGTACAGCACGGCAAACGGCCCGGTCACCATTCTCGGATTTGACGACTCAAGCGGTACAATCCCGCTCTGGACCTATACCTTTGATTCCGGCTACGCAACGTGTCAGTTCTATGCAGTCGATGTGGCTGCTGATGGCTCAATTGTTATTGCTGCTGCGTACATTTCCGGGCAATCGCAAAGCATGATCGTTATTCTCGATGGACTCACCGGTACGGAACTCGATCGGCAGGTTACGGCCACGTATGTTACAGCAGTCGAACTCAGCGATGATGGATCGCGCGCTGTGCTCACCGAAAGTGCGACGGCAAGAATCATTGATACAACCACGATGTCGGATCTCTTTTCGTTTTCAGTCTCCGGCGGCGGATCGAAACACCGTATCTCACGCAACGGCCTGGTCGCAGCAGCAGGCGGCTTCAACTTCCGCGCTTTCCGCGACACCGGCTCAGGTTGGACACAGGTGTACAGCGGCAGTGAAGCCAGTCAATGGTTTGGTGGTATTGGCCTGTCCGGCGACGGCAATACTCTGTTCTCGGTCAGTCATAATTATGCTGCGGGCTACCTGATTCTAACCTACCGCGTCATCGACCTCGTCGCCGGCACAGAATTGACGCGCATCACCACCTCGGGCACCGGCTCATATCAGGATACTGTGCAGCGCGCTGAAGTCTCCCAGGATGGACAAACACTTGCCTGTATCTCCTGGGGTACACAGGATAATGTTCATCCGGAAGTCCAGGCATTCGATCGTGATCTCAATCTGATCGGGAGTATCGACATGCCCGGTTCGCCGTTCAGCCTGGATCTCAGTCGTGACGGTCGCCACCTCGTGGCTGGTGGAAAGCACGTCCATGCCAACGAAATGGGCAGTGGTGGTGATACATACGCCTACAGCCTGGCGCTTCCCTGTCCCGCCGACCTGACTGGTGATGATGTGGTTAACATTGATGACATCTTCGCAGTGCTCGGCTTGTGGGGCGATTGTCCCGATCCCTGTCCGCCGTATTGTGATGGCGATCTTACTGAAGATTGCACGGTTAACATCGACGACATCTTCGCGATCCTCGGCCAGTGGGGGCCGTGTAATTAACAAACATTGTTACTCTTCCCGGGGAAGTTCAATTGGAGGAACGAACATGCGAAATTTTATGACACTTACAACCGTGGCAGCCTTGGTATTGAGCACAGCTCCGGCTAACGCCGATCTGGGTGATCAACTGGCTAAGCTGTTGCCCGGTGACGGTGCGATAGGGGACCAGTTCGGCAGCACCGTAGCTATCAGTGGCACCACCGCTGTTGTTGGGTCACGTTACGACGATGACAACGGTTCTGAATCCGGATCCGCGTACATATTCAGTTATAACGGTACGAACTGGGTGCAGACGGCCAAGCTTCTTGCTGATGATGGCACGGCCGATGACAACTTCGGGTGGTCTGTCGCAATCTCGGGTGATCTGGCCATTATTGGCGCGCGGGGTGACAACTTTGGATCAGGCTCAGCATATATCTTCCGTAATGACGGCTCAACCTGGAATCAGGAAGCCAAACTTCTACCCACCACTCCGGCTGTCAATGACTGGTATGGCGGAGCGGTTGCAATTGATGGAGAAGTTGCGGTCGTTGGGGCCAACTCTGACGATGATTATGCTATCGACGCCGGCTCCGCATACGTGTATCGATATAACGGCAACAATTGGATCATGGAAAGCAGACTCTATGCCAATGATGCTTCGACCGGTGATCGGTTCGGAGTTGACGTGTCGATTGACGGTGATGTTGTTGTTATTGGTGCATATGGTGACAGCGACCTTGGTCCCTGGTCAGGCTCGGCTTATGTGTTTCGGTATGACAATATGACCTGGGCACAGGAAGATAAGCTGCTGGCTGATGATGGATCGCAGTACGATGAATTCGGTCGTACCACCGCGGTTTACGGAGATGTGGCTGTGATCAGCGGGTACAGACATGATCATATGGGTGTTGCTACAGGATCTGCCTACGTATACCGCTTTAACGGCACAGACTGGGACCAGGAAGTTGAACTCCTGGCGAGCGATGGAGCCGTCGATGACATGTTTGGTATTGCCGTATCAGTGTTTGGAAATTTGGCAGTGATCGGTGCATTCCATGACGACGATCACGGTAGCTTGTCAGGATCTGCGTACATCTTCTGGTTCGACGGTACGGATTGGAGTGAGTTACAGAAGATTACAGCAGACGATGCCGGAGCTGGTGATCGATTCGGCGTTAGTGTAGCCATTACCGGAAGGATCGGAGTCATTGGCGCGTTTATGGATACCGATAACGGTTCAGAATCCGGATCAGCGTACCTATTTGATGTTGATGTGATTCCGTGCCCGGCTGATCTGACTGGCGATGATGTTGTCAACATCGATGATATCTTCGCCGTACTTGGTTTGTGGGGTGATTGCCCCGATCCTTGTCCGCCTTATTGTGATGGTGATCTCACGGAAGACTGCGCCGTCAATATCGACGATATATTTGCGATCCTCGGCCAGTGGGGGCCGTGTGAGTAGGTTTGACGAGATGTGCACATAGACATTGGTCGCGGGATAAATTCCCTAAATTTTCATGGTCTCGAATGGAAAATTGCTGATAGGCGTGGCTGATGAAACATTGCCACAAGGCTTCTTGGTGTAATTCAGGGGAGTGGCTTTGCAGACATGATGAATATTCCTATAGCCCTCAGATAATTATGGATGCAATTATCTTGGATACCCAGTGAAAATTGGTATAGTGGATCTATGGGCTCGATATGGAGCAGGGCTCCATCAGTACATAATCCCAGGTCTAATGGAGGTGACGGAAATGCAATATCTCAGCAGCAATGGTCTTCTCAAGTTGACTTTTACGATCTTCATCTTGGTAGCGCTAGGATTTATATCCAATTCATCAATTGCATGGCAACGCTACGATCAAGGATGTAACAGTTGTCACGGTGGATTCTTCAGCGGCGTATCCCCGAAGGGCACAACTATTCCATTTAACAACAAACATGAGATGCACATCAACGCTAACTATATGGACGCAGCATGCAACTTGTGCCATGGCGGACAAGGGGTATCATATCTAGCCTCGTCTGGTGGTACGAATACGAATCCTGGAATTGGCTGTATCGGCTGTCATGGACGATCATATGATGGAATCGGTTATAGCGCAGCGGGTCTTCGAAGACACCATTTCAATACAGGGACGACATCGTGTGCCGGTTGTCACTCGAATGATCCCGAACCATTGCCGGAAAACATTAAACCAACTTACTACGGTACAGTTGACACCAACATTGATGATCCCTGCAACCTAGAGCCCGATTTCCTGGAAAACTGGAGCATCGGCGATACCTTAGGATTAGATAACGATGGCGATGGTTTGTATGATGGAGAGGATGGAGATTGCATCATCTGCCCCGCTGATCTGACCGGCGATGATGTTGTCAACATCGATGACATCTTCGCAGTACTGGGTTTGTGGGGCAATTGTCCAGATCCCTGCCCGCCGTATTGCGATGGCGATCTGACCGAAGACTGCATGGTCAACATCGACGATATATTTGCGATCCTCGGCCAGTGGGGGCCGTGTGAATAGTCACTTATCAAATAAATCGGAACTGTATATGGATTTGATGTAATTGGAGTACGATAAAGATGATTTGATGGTAGAGTTACCCCACAATTGAAACTCTGCTTTTTTGTATGAATTGAGATTTTCACACTCGACATTCCTCTTGGTGGATGTACTCTGGTGCTTTATGGGGGCAGGTAAGTTTCGCTGACATATTCGGAAGAAAGGAAGACTCCGTGCTTAATCAACTCACCATACTATTACTCTGCTGTGCCATATTAACGCTGACCGGATGCTCAGGATCAACCGTACTATCCAGTGCCCAACCCACTGCCGGTGTTCCTATCGCCATGAGCCCGGTTAACGGCCGGCCTTCGGCTGTTACTCCCGGTCCCGCGCTTCCGCCAGATGACCTGACCGAGCCGGGTGCCGTCGCATGGGGGCATACTGAACCCAGCATCATTGATACACGCATCTTCTCACCCCAGATTCAGTTGCCTGATCCTTCGGACAAGCAACGAGCCGTAAAGGAGATACTCCCGGCTCATACCCGTCCTGGTCCGCCTCCCGTCGGCGAGCCCAACGACCTTGAGGTGATGGGCGGAGTGCTCACAGAGAATCGGATCACACCCGGGATGCAGTTCCCCGGCATAGGGGCAACCGGGTGGACACCTCCGGATCCCACCATCGCGGTCGGCCCGGATCATATTGTCGCTACGGTTAACATGGACATAGCTTTCTACACCAAGGACGGCACCAGTACTTTCCAGGTGAATCTGGGTAGCCCCGGCAATCCTGGATTTTTCGAGCCAGTCGGCGCGGGCGATTTCACGTTCGATCCGAAGTGCTTTTATGACCATATCGCTCAGCGCTTCGTAGTCTTGGCGCTGGAGACCTACGGCACAACCGAATCATGGATTACGTTTGCCGTCTCAGACGACAATGATCCCCACGGGACATGGTACAAGTATCGCACACATGCCGTCATCCAGGTAGGCAACACAACCTACTGGTGGGACTACCCGGGATTCGGATACGACGACGATGCGTACTACATCACCGGAAACCTTTTCGGACTCAACAGCGGCGGATGGGCGGGCGTTGGTTTCCGGGCAGTTGACAAAGCATCAGTCATCAACGGCGGGACAGCCAGTTACGCCACACTCCGTGACGGCGATGCCGCCTCGGTTCAGGCCGTTCAGCATTTCGGAGTCAACACGGCACCTTTCTTTGTCTCGGTAAACAACTCGACATCGCTCAGGATCCACGCGATTACAAATCCCACAACGAATCCCAACCTCGTCTCGACTACCGTCAGCGTGCCCAGCCATTCCGGCCCATTCTCGGCTCCAGCGGCCGGTGGATACACCATCAGCACGATCGACGCACGGATTATGAATGCACACTGGCGGTATGGAAAACTTTACGCAACGCACCACATTTCAGCCGCGGGCAAAGTCGTCGCACGCTGGTATGAGATGGACACCGGCAATTGGCCCAACAGCGGTTCGATCTCGCTGACCCAGTCCGGCAATGTAGACGGTGGTGGTGACAAGCATGCCTACTTCCCCGCGATCTATTCCAATGCCACCGGTGAAGTCGGCCTGGTCATCGGTACCAGTTCAGCCAGCGATCGCATCGCTGTTTCCGTCACCGGCCGCAGACCATCTGATGATCCCGGTACGATGGGCGCAGTCCAGGATCTGCACATAGCACCGGTTAATGGCGGTGGTCGCTGGGGAGATTACTACGACATTGCCATTGATCCCAACGACGACGATACTTTCTGGGTCGTCGGTGAGTTTCCAGCGTCGGGGGGCTGGTCCAACTGGATCGAGAGCTTTAACGTCGACAGTGATTGCTCCGGAGACATTACCGGCAACGGCATCGTTAACATTGATGACATTTTCGCGGTATTGGGTTTATGGGGTTCGTGCCCCGATCCGTGCCCGCCTTATTGCACCGGCGATCTCACCCAGGACTGCATGGTTAACATTGACGACGTCTTTGCCATCCTCGGTATGTGGGGGCCGTGTCCGTAATAACGTTCTATCAATCTCATCAAACCTGTGCACAGTGCTTCCGTCCTTTGGATCCAGGATGATCATCCTGGTAATGCCAGCTAGAGCATGACAAGTTATGTCGTAGTGTCATGCCTGCGTTATATGCACGGTACGTATCTGCCAATATCACCGATCTTACGTTGACTCAGCCCAGTGGGGGTCTTCGAAGCGCTGTACTTCAACAGTCCAGCCGTCTGGATCACGAGTGAAGAAGTGGTAAATGTTGTACTTTGGATTATGACGTGGAGGATCGTCGGTCTTGATCCCATTCTCAACAAGCCGGTTATACCAGCCATCGACATCGGAAGTTACAAGTGTGACGATCACACCATCTGCTGCCTCAATCACCTCCCGCAGGCAGAACGCAACAAATGCGCTTGAGGCAATTCGATAGATGCGACAAGTTCCCTGATCGAGTGTCAATGACAGCCCAAGAATTTCACCATAGAACTGGTGTGTTGCATTCAAATCGCGCACCGGAAGGAAAGTGATCAGCGCTTCGGGGGGCAGCATAGCGAAGTACTCCTGCAGGAATCCTTGTGAGTTGGATCATTATCTGATTTGTCTGTCGATGAATGCAAATCGTCCAGATACAACGTGATTACCATAAATGCCGTTGATACCCATCACAATGACGTGGGAATCTCTGGCATCTATGGGTTTTTGCACCCGAAAAAAACTTCGGAATTTTCTCAGTCTCCTGGCGTGTTGTGTGGGGCGGTGTCGCGTAGGTGGGTAGAGACCGGTATGCACTCGATTTGTGGAGTTATTGCTTGACTGCTGATTGAGGGCCAAACATACTGGTGAGAGCGGGAAATGGAGATTGACTCTGTATTTATCGTGTGGGGGTGGGGAGTGTGGGAGGTGAAGGAGGTCGCAATGGGGTGTGATACAAATCAGTCTGATCAAAGTCGATTTTGTTATTTGAAGACTATTGCTCTTTTCGTCATGCTCCTGTTGTGTATACACCAGGCAGGGGGATGGTGTGTACCGAATGAATGGGCCAAGCTCGTGGCCTGGGATGGCGGGGCGTATGACCGTTTCGGCGTCTCGGTCTCGATCTCCGGTGACACCGCCATCATCGGGGCTTATCTCGACGATGACAACGGCACGGACTCTGGGTCGGCGTACGTGTTCAGCCGCAATGGCGCAAGCTGGAGGGAGGAGACCAAGCTCTTAGCCTCCGATGGCGACCTCCGTGATGTTTTCGGCGGCTCCGTCTCGATCTCCGGCGACATCGCCGTCATCGGGGCACGCGACGACGACGACAACGGCGCGAATTCCGGCTCGGCTTACGTGTTCCGCTACGACGGCAAGGAGTGGATCGAGGAGGCCAAGCTCTTGGCCTCCGACGGTGGGGGATGGGACCGTTTCGGCTGTTCTGTCTCGATCTACGGCGATACCGCCGTCATAGGAGCAAAAGACGACCACCCTGACAACTTTGGGCCGGGGTCGGCGTACGTGTTCCGCCACAACGGAGCTAACTGGGTGGAGGAAGCCAAGCTCTTGGCCTCAGATGGAGAGAATAACGACAAGTTCGGCATCTCGGTCTCGATTTCTGGTGATACCGCCGTCATCGGGGCAAGAAACGATGACGAAAAGGGCTCGGCTTACGTGTTCCGCTACGACGGAGCCAACTGGGTGGAGGAGGCCAATCTCCTCGCCTCCGATGGCGCGTGGGACGACCGGTTCGGCTACTCTGTCTCGATCTCCGGCGACATCGCCGTCATTGGAGCACACGGCAATGACGACAACGGCACCTATACCGGCTCGGCGTACGTGTTCCGCCGCCACGGCGCAAACTGGATTGAGGAGGTCAAGCTCCTGGCCTCCGATGGCGCTGGCGGCGACTTTTTCGGCTACTCCGTGTCGATCTCCGGCGACACCGCCGTCATCGGGCCAAAAGACGATGAGGACAACGGCATGCCCACCGGTTCGGCGTACGTCTTCCGTCACGACGACATGGAGTGGACCGAGGAGGTCAAGTTTCTGGCCTCCGACGGCGGTGATACGGACTGGTTCGGTTCCTCCGTGTCGATCTCCGGCGACACCGCCATCATCGGCGCCCAACACGACGACAACGACAGCTGGTTCGAAGGCAGTGCCTACATTTTCCACGGTCTCTCCGACTACGACGAGAACGGCATCATCGACATCTGCGACATCAACTTCGATGGTCCGGTCGAAGTCGCTTCGATCGGTGATCCAACCGATGTTGTCTCAATTGATTTCACCGGAGATGAAAGTAACGACATCGCCATCGCTGAACTGGGGGTAACCCCCAGCGATCCGGGTTACCTAGTCCTTCTACTCAATGATGGAACTGGTACGAACTTCACCAAGGTTTCCACGGGTGTGGGCCTGGAACCGACCGCGTTTGCCGTAGCTGATTATGACGGAATTAACGGACCAGATGCAGCAGTGACCAACTCTGCAGATAACGATGTTACGATCCTGCTCAATGATGGAAATGGAACAGGGACTTTCGGACCACGCGTTGATGTACCTGTAGGTACTAATCCCAGTGACATCACATCCGGCGACTTCAACGGTGACACGCTTATCGACCTCGCCGTCACCAACAAGGATGACAACAACGTCACGCTCCTGTTCAACGATGGGAATGGGAATTTCACACCACAACCACCATTTGCTGTGGGGGGGGCGCCCAGTAGTATTGTTGCGGGAACGTTTGATAACGATTCCACTATCGATCTGATCATCGCCTGTGAAGGTGATGACACTGTCAGGGTGTACACCAACGACGGCACGGGCGGATACACTCTTATACACACGATCA
>JANQEQ010000068.1 GCA_028278245.1 Phycisphaerales bacterium
GGTCTCTTTGGCTCACCGACCGGAGATCCGGACCGTCTCACTCGTGCGGAACTTGTCGATCAGATCGTGAACATCATCCAGGAGAATGTGGATCCGGAAGGATGGCGAGATCTCGGAGGCGACACCGGCAGCCTTCAGGAACTCAACGGCAATCTCATCATCACCAACACGCCTCGCAATCATCGCAACATAGAAGGTTTATTAGCTCAGCTCCGAGAAATCCGCGCCCTGCAAATCAATATCGAATGCAGATTCCTTGATGTTTCAACGGATTGGTTCGAGCAGATCGGCGTTGATCTGGATCTGTATTTCAATACGAACAACAATTTATTCCAACAGGCAAGAACTGCTGATCCGTTGGCTCAACTTGGTGATTTCTTTGATGATACCGGCCGACTCCGAAATCCACTGATCTATGACAGCCCCTCGCTTACCAACTTCCCCGCAGCGGGCGCTGGTGGTGGAGCGGGTGGAGGAGCTGCCGCCCCAGTTGGTGATGAATTTGATGCCAATGCTGTTGCCTATGGTGCGGCTTTTGGAGTTCCAGCTGGCGCTCCCCCGACCGATATCACCTATATCACAACTCCGGTGGGCGCTCCAATCAGAAATACGGGTGGATTTACCCCCATTGGGATAACCCAGAACAGCTTTGACGTTCTGGATACGATCGCTGGTTTGACTGATATGGGATCGGTGTTGACTTCTGCAGCTCCAGCACTCTCCTTCGGGGTGCAGTTCCTGGATGATATCCAGGTTGATTTGCTCATCGAAGCAACGCAGGCGGATCGTCGTTCAGTCGTGCTAACTGCCCCGCGCCTGACCTTTTTCAATGGGCAACGAGCCTGGGTTGCCGTGGTGGCAAGTTCCACTTATGTCGCTGGCCTCACTGCGATCACCGGTGATGCATCGGGAGCATTTATTCCGCAGTTGGATGTTCTTCGCGAAGGTTTTGTTATCGATATCGAAGGCGTCATCTCATCAGATCGTCGTTACGTCACGATGACAGTTATCGCTTCTTTGGCACAAAACGGTAATTCCGAGCGAACGGCAGACTTCGGTGGTGCTGCCGGTGGTGGAGGTGCTGCCGGTGGTGGGGGTGCAGCGACCTTCGGTGGCACCATCCAGCTTCCCACGATCGACCTGTCACTCGTACAAACCACAGTATCTGTACCTGATCGCGGAACGATCATGCTGGGTGGTCAACGGAGCGTTTCAGAATTTGAAACCGAAACTGGTGTGCCCGTACTCTCCAAGATTCCGTTTATCAACCGTTTCTTCACGAACCGAATTACCAGTAAAGCAGAGCAAACACTACTGGTATTGATCAGACCGGAAATCATCATCCAGCAGGAGAACGAGGATCTTCTCTTCCCCGGATTGTCCGATACGCTGGGTGGTTCATCAGGATACTTACAGTAATTCACCGGGATCTCAAATACCACCAACTTCTCGAGCAGACAAGGACAGTTTCCCACCGATATGTCAAGAGGATGGGTGCATCTTTGATCTTGTCCAGAAGACTTGTTCAGGGGGACTTCGATGGAGATTCTGTTGCTTTCTTGCCATCTTCCGACGATACTGTAGGTGAAAATAACTGAACACGGAGTATTCTCATGGCATCGACAGCATCCCGTTTGCGCGTCACCGAGAAAGATGACATCACGCGGATTGAGTTCGTGGATCGCAATATCCTGGATGAGGCAAATATCCAACGCATCGGCGAAGAGATCAGTGAGATCGTCGATGCTCAGTCTCACCCCAAGCTCCTGATCAATTTCAGCAATGTCGACCACCTCTCCTCGGCTGCGCTGGGCACACTCATCACTATCAACAACAAGATCCGAAGCAAAGATGGCCAAATGAGACTGGTCAACATTGACCCTCAGATATACGAAGTATTCGTGATTACAAAACTCAATAAGCTCTTCCAGATACACGATACGATTGAAGACGGCGTGGCCAGTTTCACATGATTTGAGCCTGTTCGTTTCAGCGCCTGCTCTCGGTATGTTGGATAATTGCAACTCCAATGAAGTTTCTGAAAAGCGATGCTATCGTTGCGCATCTCGCGAGGATGTCGAATTAGCCCAGAACACAATCATCGAGACAATTACCGAATGCGGATACGATCAACCTGCCTGCTTTGCGATTCGACTGGCTCTGGAAGAAGCGGTGAACAACGCTGTCAAGCACGGCAACCGTGGTTATGCTGATAAAACGGTTGCGCTCTCATGCCAGATTGGCAAGTCTCAGGTGGTTATTGATGTCGAGGATGAAGGGGCGGGTTTTGATCCGGCATCAGTTCCAGATCCGACCAGGACTGAGAACGTCGAAATCCCGGCGGGAAGAGGCATCATGCTCATGCGCGCGTTTATGACCGACGTGGAATTCCTTGAAGTAGGGAATCACGTGCGCATGACCTACAAGCGCTCTGGGTAACAAAGAACCAGGTAGCGTCCATCAATCCCACACTGGATAAGAAAAACACCTCAGAGAACTGAGGTGTTTGTATTTCACTGGATTGATCAGCCTAATGGGAATCAACCGGGATCCGGGAAAATCCATTCATCAGAAGTCTCCAGATTGATCCAGTCGTACCGGAATTCATAGGGTGCAGAAGTCTGTCCGCCAATACCACCTTGATTACCACCACCACCGAGGCCGTAAGTCCAATTGCGAATAAGAACTCGATTATCACCGCTACGAACATATCCTGAGGCGTTGGCGGCGTCATGGAGGAACAGCAGGTCTTCTCCTGCTGGGGGAGCTTCAAAGAGTGTGCCGATATCAATAAACACCCATCTCCCGGTATTCCAGTTATACAGTTCGGTGATGAGCAAAGAGTATTGTCCTGGATAAGTTGTTTCAATGGTGACTCTCATCGAGTTGACTATAGGATCAACCGTGTGTGCGGTAACCAGGATATCGGTGATTTGACCAGTGGCGAGATATCTCGCTTCTGCTGCCGGACCGCTCACGCCTCCCGTACCGCCTCCCGGGCCGCCACCACCGCCTGGAGATTGACCTCGTTCGGTGTAGAGTGATTCAAGTGTGTAGTACTGGTTCTCAGAGCGTTTGATCGAAAAACGTGAACCAAAAATATGCGTGCCCCGCAGAATCTGGATCTCGTCAATCAACGGAGAACCATCGAATCCCATAAACTGTTCATTCAAAATTTCAGAGGCAATGCTGTTAAAGTTCCCGGCAACATCGGGGAATGGACCAACACAGAATGGTCCAAGATCTTCATTCATATCCAAACTGCATTGATCGCCAATACCTTTATCGAAACCACCAAAGGGAGGGGGGGCGAATGGATCGTAGTCGCAGTATGCGGCCATTGCGCTGCGCAAGACCTCCGGGTGAATTGGTTGACCGTAAAATTGTTTGGCAAGTCCCTGGAAGCAGGCGACCAGGCCCGCGATTTGAGGTGCAGCTGCGCTTGTGCCGCTGAAGTTAATTCTATAATTACGGTTTGTACCGTTGTTTCCACGCCAGAGATCTATTCCACCAGTTGTTGCAACATTTCTTCCCCACCCGCATATGTGGACTATGTTACTCTGATCTGGATCAGGATCGACCGCATAGTTGCTGAATGATGCACGATACCAGGGGTAGCCGGGTGAGCAGGCACCGACTACCATTCCACCACTATCTTCTAGAGCCTCAGCCTGACCGAGATCTTCACATTCATTGCCCGCAGAGACACAGCAGGTGATGTATGAATCACTAGCCAATCTGATCAGCATCCAGGTGTCCTGCTCATTATTGAGATTCCAATAGGGATCGCCCGGTCCGTATGAGCAGGAAATAACATCCCCGGGATCTAATGTATCGATCGCGTTGAGCCACGCGGTTTGTTCACGAGGACCTTCCTCTACCGATGTGATGGGGAAGAAATGTAATTCCGCCTCAGGAGCAATTCCCGTGACACCCTTTCCGTCATCAAGTGCTCCAATGATCCCCAGGCAGGAAGTCGCATGATCGGGATCCGTGATCTCGGGAATGAGAATCATCGTTTGTCCGGGCTCAACAGTGACGTTGTAATCCTCGTGATTTGGGTAACAAGCCCATTCGATCACGGCCACCTTGATTGTCCGGCCCCGCGTGAGATTCCCCTGACCTAACGCATCAACACCGTAAACTTCAAGCAGCTCCTGGCCCAAGCCATACAGTCCTCCGTAAGGATCGGTGGGATCTTCCAGATAATATCCTTCTCCCGTGTACCCATCGAATATAAATCCGATGATTGGAATGTAGGGTACCATTGCGGGCGGGATGGGATTCCACGGACCAAGTGTTAGATAGCCCTGATGATCTTCTAAATCTGGTGTCGCACCGCCACTTGGGATTGTAGAACAGCCATCCAACGCTGCCTGAACACACACACCATCCCAGTCGTCTGTGCAGCAGTAAGCCGTGGCGGGGAGTGCGCATACCAGTACGCAGCAGGCTGTATCATTACACCCTGGTCCGACATGAGATGTAAAGCAGTCACCACTGAGTGGTGTGTAACAGGGGCCGCTTCCGCCTGGAGGGTTATCGCAGTGCATATTGGCGAGGGCGACACAATACTGATCCCAAACCCCGAATGTCGGGCTATCAGGATCACAGCAGTCTGCATAGTATTCACAAACTGTCTCACAGCACTCTTCATCCTGACAGTAAGCCCAGTTGTAGGGATCCGTGCCTAGGGTGTAGCAGTCGCTGAGGAATGCCAAGGATGATCCACAATCATAGGTGCAGTCAGCGTCGTCGCAAGTTGTAGCAGTTTCATCAAAGAAATCATCAGTGGGCGGGGGAGGGAAGGGCACAGGCATGGTATCGCACCTGTCATAGGTCATCACTTCGCATTCGTCCCATTCTTCACCGAAACAGCAGGCTCTACATTCCCCACGAGTTGGATTTCCGAATTGGCAGGATGATCCATCACCCTGGTAGACTCCGTCTGCTTCAGCACACTCAACGGCCGTTAATCCTTCCGTACATGCAGCCGAGCCTCCACCAGTGGATTCAATACAGCAGGCTCCCGAACCCCGTGTATCATCTTCGTTTTCGCCGACGGATTTCTTTGCCTCAAATACAATCCACTCGACAGTGTCAAGTTCATTGAGCAGTTTCCCAACCTCAAGAAGATTGCCTTGCGCCCCTTCCAGAATCAGCATGCCACCAAGATCGGGTTGTGCTCGGCCGCTGAGTCTTGCCGCCCGCTCTTGAACTCGATCAAGCACTACCTGAGATTGATTGAACGCGCTCCTGACTCGCAAACCATATCGATCGATGATCTCCTGTGCATTGACAAGAGGGCTTCGAGTGAGCGACTGGATTCTTGATGATGTCAACACGCGGGCTTGTACTTCATCATTGAATTTAATAATGATTCTTCCAGTTGCCTGCGAAGGAAGGATCAGTGCACCAGTGGGTGTTTTGGGTGGCTTGGCGCGAGGTCCAAGCGAGGTCTGCTGGTTGTCTGATATCCGTTCTGCGCTGGCGGGGCGATCGGTAGGTTCTGCCAGGCACATGCTGGTGATCAAGAGCAAGCAGGCGATTTGTCCAAGTGTTCTTTTTATCGTCATCATGAAACCTTCTCCGCATCAGAGCCGACGGGCGTTGTCGGGTAGGTATACACACATATCCGCAGCCCAAGGCAGGCGGTTGCTCCACCCATATTTACTTAGAGCACAAAATCGTGCTCCTCTGTCCATTAATCCTACACGAACATACAGATAGTTCAATTTCTTCTGCTCATTCTCGGCCATGAATTTTGTGTATTTTGGGTGAATGATCAGAAATCTCAGGGATTCCCCCTGGATCGAGTGGTAAACCTGACAAAGAAGCCCGTCAATATGACGGGCTTGGGGCTTATCTGGTGCTGGATCGCATCGATAAATCTTGCGGTGTATCAAATGTCCACGACGGGTGTTTGCGTGTCGGTGGGTGCCATGACCTCCACAACACTGGGTGCTCTTTCAGCACCCAACGCTTCAGCGGCTTCAGCAGCCTCGGAAAGCATGATTTCCTCATCATCGAGTTCGGAATCAGGCAGTTCGACCAGTTTCTTGACCCGCATTTTGATGTACCGATCAAATCCCGTGCCGGCTGGAATCAAGTGACCCAGAAGAACATTTTCCTTCAGGCCTCGGAGATCATCGACTGCTCCACGCAGCGAAGCTTCGGTGAGCACCTTGGTCGTTTCCTGGAAGGATGCACCGGACAGGAATGATTCAGCCTGCAGAGATGCCTTGGTAATTCCAAGAAGCAACGTTTGAGCCGCAGCAGGTTTCCCCCGCTTGGTTTTTGCAGGCTTCTTGCCATCTGCCTCTGCCAATGCGTTGGACCTTTTCACCTCATCTTTCTCAACCAGCGTATTCACCGGTAGGTCCGTATCACCGGGATCAGAGATGATCAGAGATTTGGCAATGCGATTATTGCATTCCCGGAAGTTGAATTTATCAATAATCTCGTTCGGCAGAAGTTCCGTATCACCGGGATTCAGCACCATCAGCTTGCTCAACATCTTGCTGAGAATAATTTCGATGTGCTTATCAGAGATGGGAACGCCCTGCGCTCGGTACACATTCTGCACTTCATCTGTCATGTAGGAGAACAGTGCCTCCTCGCCACGGATTCGCAGAATATCAGCGGGAATAAGCGGTCCTTCGGTAAGTGGATCGCCGGCGATGACATTATCGCCGGTATGCACCAGCAGGTGCTTACTCTGGGGAACGTGATGGTCGTGTTCGATTCCGGCATCAGAGATGACGCGAATCGTCATTTTACCTTTTCGTTTATCCGAATGAAGTTCCACCCTGCCCGAGATTTCTGCGGTCACAGCTGGGTCTTTGGGAGTGCGCGCTTCAAAGATCTCTGTAACCCGCGGCAAACCACCGACAATATCTGCAGATCCGGCGACTTCCTTGGGTTGTCGGGCCAGCATTTGGCCGATTTTGATCTCCTGCCCTTCTTTGACCTCGATACGTGCCTTTGCCGGGAGGTGGTGGAAGTCGAGGATCGTACCGTTTTCATCCTCGATGTTGATTTGAGGGTGTTTTTCGCCCGTATGCTCGATGACGATCAGTTCCGTTTCACCGCTCTTGCTTTGCTCCTGACGGACGGTTTCATCGAACACAATATCTTTGAAGCGAATGATGCCGGTTTTCTCCGCCAGAATGGGGGTACGGTGCGGATCCCATTCCACGAGTATCTGACCCTTCTTGACCTTGGTACCGGGTTTGACTTTGAACTCAGAACCATAGGGTACCTTGAATTTTTCAAGTTCCCGTTTTCGATCGTCCAGCAGAGCAAGCTCCGCATTACGCTTCAGGGCAGTGAGGATAACTCTGTCGCCGATATCAACCTCAACTTCGTTGCAATCACGAAGTTCAACAAATCCGGTATGTCCTGCCTTGTAATTTGTTTCAACCAGACCGCGCGAAGCAACGCCGCCGGTATGGAATGTCCGCATCGTAAGCTGTGTGCCCGGCTCACCAATGGATTGTGCCGCAATCGTACCAACCGCCAAGCCTTCTTCGACGAGCTGGCCGGTGGACATATCCATGCCGTAGCACAATGCGCAGGTGCTATTGGGAGTGTCACACGTCAGAGCACTTCGCACCTGGACTGAATCTACGCCCAGCTTCTCCAATTGCTTGGCGATATCCAGTGTGATGAGTTGATTCTCTTCGACAATCAGTGCATCGGTGATGGGATTGCGGATCGTCTGGCGGCTCGTGCGGCCGATGATAATCTCGCTCAGCGGGACGTCGATTTCTTCACCCTTGTAAATCGCCCGTTTGGGTACGCCGCGCTTCGTGCCGCAGTCATGCTCATTGATGACGACTGACTGGGCGACATCGTAAAGCTTGCGGGTGAGGTAGCCTGAGTCAGCAGTCTTCAATGCCGTGTCAGCCAGCCCCTTCCGCGCGCCGTGAGTGGAGGAGAAGTACTCCAGCACGTTGAGTCCTTCGCGGAAATTTGCCCGAATCGGAGTTTCAATAATCTCGCCGGAAGGCTTGGCCATGAGTCCACGCATACCTGCAAGCTGTTGCATCTGGCTGATGTTGCCTCGTGCTCCTGAGGTTGACATCAGATACACAGGGTTGAGATAACTGTGTCCATCTTCAGATTCGATCGGGAATTCAAGGCCGGTATGAGGATCGCGGCGATCTTTCTCCAGAGTTTTCACCAGTTGTTTGGTGATCTGTTCCCGGCAATGAGCCCACAGGTCAAGCAACTGATTATGCCTTTCACGCTCAGTGATTGCACCAGCGTCGTAAGCATTCTCCACTCGATCGACCTTTTTCTGGGTCGCATCGATAAGTTCATACTTTGTCGCTGGAATACGAAGATCCGTGATGCCGATGGAAAGACCGGAAACGGTGGATGTTTTGAAGCCGATTTCCTTCATGTCATCCAGCAGTTGGAGTGTGGCCGGCCGCCCGAGTTTTTCATACACATCGTCGATGACGCGGCTGCAACCCTTTTTCCCCAACACGCAGTTGAAGAAAGGCATGCCGTTGGCAAGTACATCACTGAAAATAACGCGTCCAATGGTTGTCACTATTCGACGGTTGGCAGGAATTGGTTCGACCGGTCCGGACTCGGAGTTGACTACTTCATTGAAACGTTCCAGTCGAACGACGATCCTTTCCTGCAGGCTGATACGACCCATGTCGTGGGCCATGATTGCGTCAAATGAATTGCGGAACACCGGCAGTTCATTGAGTTCTCGTTTATCTTCTTTTTCATCGCAATGGGTGATGAAATACACACCCATCACGATGTCCTGACTGGGAGATACCACCGGACGTCCATTGGCGGGGCTGAAGATATTGTGAGTCGACATCATCAGCGTGTGTGCTTCTGCCTGCGCTTCCAATGACAGGGGCAGATGCACCGCCATCTGATCGCCGTCAAAGTCTGCGTTGTACCCCGTGCAAACGAGGGGGTGAATCATGATGGCGTTGCCTTCCACCAGCACCGGTTCGAAGGCCTGGATACCCATTCGGTGTAGAGTGGGGGCGCGGTTGAGGAGTACCGGATGCTGGTAAATCACCTGCTCCAGAATGTCCCAGACTTCCGGATCGCGCCGTTCCAGCATGCGCTTGGCACTTTTGATTGTATCAGCCAAACCGTGCTCTTTGAGGCGGCGGATAATAAACGGCTGGTAGAGTTCCAGCGCGATCTTCTTCGGTAAACCACATTGCCACAGGTTGAGTTCAGGTCCGACCACGATGACCGAACGGGCGGAATAGTCAACACGCTTGCCCAGCAGATTCTCACGGAATCGGCCCTGCTTGCCCTTGATCATATCGGTGAGTGATTTCAGTGGTCGATTGCTGCTTCCCAGCACAGGTCGGCGACAGCGGCCGTTGTCAAACAGGGCATCAACTGCCTGCTGCAACATGCGTTTCTCGTTGCGAATGATGACCTCCGGGGCGTTGAGGTCCATCAGTTTTTTCAGGCGATTGTTCCGGTTGATGATTCGTCGATAGAGATCGTTAAGATCAGAGGTAGCGAAGTTACCGCTCTCCAACAACACGAGTGGTCGCAGGTCGGGAGGGATGACCGGAATGGCATCAAACACCATCCAGGCCGGGTCGTTTTCGCTGAAACGAATGCGCTCAACAATCTGGAGGCGTTTGGATAAGTCCTTGATTTTCTGTTTGCTGCGACGTGTGGACAGCTCGTCCCGTAGTTCAAATGAAATTTCAGCCAAATTGAACTGAGAGAGCAACTCACGAATCGCATCGGCTCCCATCATGGCGGTGAAAGCGGATGATCCGTGCTTCTCCACCGCAGCGCGGTAATCATCCTCGGTGATGACCTGTTTGTATTCCAGATCTGTCGTGCCGGGATCGGTAACCAGGTAGTCCTGGAAATAAATAACCTTTTCCAGGTCGGCAGTTTTCAACTCCAGCAGCGTTCCCAGACGGCTGGGGAGGGCTTTGAAGAACCAGATATGCACGACCGGGGCGGCCAGATTAATGTGCCCCATACGCTTTCGGCGGACGCGACTGTGCGTGACCTTGACGCCGCAGCGGTCGCAGATAATTCCCTTGTACTTGGTGCCTTTATATTTCCCACAGGCGCACTCGTAGTCCCGTTCCGGTCCGAAGATGCGCTCACAGAACAAGCCATCCTTTTCCGGTCGGTACGTGCGATAGTTGATTGTTTCCGGCTTTTTGACTTCCCCGAAACTCCATGAACGGATGTCATTGGGGCTGGCCAGAGTGATCTTCACCGATCCGAAATCATTGACGCGATCATATACGCTTTCAGCCATGGTCAACTCTCAGCTTTCCGCTTCCAGTAAACTGCCTTCATAAAGTGGATGAGCATGTGTCGGCGGGTTTATTTTTTCCCGGCCGATCAACAACACTCAACCGTTATTACAGCAGGCTTCCGCCTTCCAGTTGTTGCTTTTCAAGTGTGATGTTCATACCCAAACCGCGGATTTCATGGCAAAGGACATCGAACACAACGGGCATGCCTGCTTCCAGTGTGTTGATCCCTTTGACCATCGAATCATAAATCTTGGTCCGACCTTCGACATCATCACTTTTCACCGTGAGTAATTCCTGAAGGACAAAGGCTGCGCCATAGCCCTCCAACGCCCACACTTCCATTTCTCCAAATCGTTGTCCTCCTGTTCGGGCTTTCCCTCCCAGGGGTTGTTGGGTGATCAGGCTGTAAGGGCCGGTCGCCCGTGCATGAATTTTGTCATCCACCAGATGGTGGAGCTTCAACACATACATGTAGCCAACAGATGTCTTCTGATGGAACGGATCACCCGTTCGGCCGTCATAGAGCTGGGTTTTCCCACCATGAGGAATTTCCGCCAGCAATTCACGCGGATGTCCGGCATCCTGACCTGTTTCCTCAAAATGTGCATTCCGTTGGCGAACATGCTTGTTGGCTTCTTCAATGGCGCCCAGCACCTCTGCTTCCGTTGCGCCGTCAAACACCGGCGTAACTGCCTGGAAACCGAGAACCTTTGCCGCCCATCCGAGGTGGAGTTCGAGCAGTTGGCCGACGTTCATTCGTGATGGAACACCCAAAGGATTGAGAAGCAAGTCCACCGGCGTACCATCCTCCATGAACGGCATATCTTCCTCCGGGACAATGCGAGCAATAACACCCTTGTTGCCGTGTCGTCCTGCCATCTTGTCGCCGACAGCGAGTTGTCGTTTTGTCGCAAGGTAGATTTTGACCATCTCCAGCACACCGGAGGGCAATTCATCGCCCCGTTTCATGTGAGCCAGCCTTCGCTCTTTTTCTTCCGCCAGAGCGAGGATGCGAGGCCAGAACTGGTTGTAAACCACGGTCGAGTCCTGCTTGACGTCCTTGCTTCCCTTGATCCATTTCAGATTGAAGTTTTCAATCTGTTCGAGAATCACCTCGGGAATGTCGGACATGGCAACCTTCTGTCGGGTTGTGGGGTCCACCATCTCTGTGCCGGAAATTTCGTTGATACGACCAATCATTTGCTGGAACAACCCGATGGCGTTGCTGCTCATCTCCTGGTCGTATTCAGCCATCTGCTTCTTCAGCTCTTTTTTCTGCTCATCAGTCTGATGCATACGCCGGCTGAAATGCTTGGCCCCAATGACCATGCCTTCGGTTCCCGCAGGAACCTCCAGTGAATCATTTTTTACATCCTCTCCGGCCCGGCCGAAGATGGCATGAAGCAATTTCTCCTCAGGGGTCAGTTCGCTTTTGCTCTTGGGGCTGACTTTTCCAACAAGAATATCGCCAGGCCCCACCCGTGCCCCGATGCGAATGACACCATTTTCATCGAGGTTGTTCAACATTTTTTCAGAGACGTTGGGGATATCGCAGGTAAATTCCTCCCGTCCCAGTTTCGTCTCTCGAACTTCAACATCGAATGATTCGATGTGAATGGAGGTGAATACGTCATCCTTGACGAGCCGTTGACTGATGACGATCGCATCTTCAAAGTTGTATCCGTCATAGGTGTTGAAAGCGACGAGCACATTTTTCCCGATTGCCAACTCACCTTTCGATGTTGCAGCTCCGTCTGCGATGAACTGTCCTTCCCTGATTTTTTCACCGAGTTTGACGATCGGCATTTGATTCTGGCAGGTTCGCTCGTTCAAACCCCGGTGTTTGCGAAGTTCGTACTCGTCTGCGTTGTCGATGATGATGCGCTCGCTGTCGACATAGGTTACCGTTCCGCCTCGCTTGGCACGAACGAGCATTCCTGAATGCGCTCCGGCCACCTTTTCCATTCCGGTAGCGACCAGTGGGGGATCAGTGCGCAGAACCGGAACCGCCTGGCGCTGCATGTTCGACCCCATCAACGCGCGGTTGGCATCGTCATGTTCAAGGAAAGGAATAAGTGCAGCGGATACGCCGACAATCTGCTTGGGAGAAATGTCGATGTATTGCACATCATTGGCCTGGACCTGTGCCAGGTCGCCGCTGACACGAGCCAGAACCAGACCTTCAGATACTCTGCCTCTGTCGTCGAGGACGTCGGTTGTCGCCAACACCGATCTCATTTCCTGATCGGCTCGGAGGTGTTCAACTTCTCCGGTGACTTTGCCTTTTACAACTTTCTGATAGGGAGTCAGCAGGAAACCATATTCATCGATTTTGGAGTAAATTCCCAAAGATGCGATCAAACCAATGTTGGTGCCTTCAGGCGTTTCAATCGGGCAGATTCGACCGTAGTGGCTGATATGGACATCGCGAACTTCAAATCCAGCACGCTTGCGGTTCAAACCACCCGGCCCCAATGCAGAGAGACGGCGTTCATGAACCAACATTGACAGCGGATTGGTCTGATCGACGACCTGTGACAGCTCACTTCGTCCGAAGAAGAATTCAATAGCGCTGCTGATCGATTTGCTGTTGACCAGATCTGCCACCTTTGCAATCTCATCAGGATCCTTGACGCTCATGCGTTCCTGGACCGTGCGGCGCAGCTTGAGAAAACCTTTTCGCATTTCCTCGATGGCTAATTCATCAAGTGTTCGCAGACGACGATTCCCCAGGTGATCGATGTCGTCAACATGTGCCTGGTTGCGCTTGGCACGCAGATCCATGATGTAGCGCACCACGGCCAGAAAATCTTCCGCGCGGATATGCATGACATCTTCCGGCACGTCCATATCGAATTTCCGATTGATCCGGAATCGTCCGACTTTGCCCAGCCTATATCGATTCTCGTCAAAGAACTTTTCTTTGAACAGTTGGCGCGCTTTATCGACCTGTGGCGGATTTCCGGGGCGAAGTCGGCCATAAATACGCAACAGGGCCGCTTCATGCTCGGTGACCTCAGCAAGAAAATCGAGGCGCTCAGCCGCAATGGTGTTGAGGATCAATGGATCTGATGCGTTGGTGATGGCGCGAATCGTTCTTAATTCAGATCCTTGAATCGTTTCGATCGCATCACCAAGTTGAGCGCCAACTCGACACAGTTCTTCGCCTGTGTCAGTATCCAGAATCATCTCAGCCGAGTAATGCTCGGGTTTGAGTCGTTCAACTTTGATTTCCTGGACGTCGTAAAAGAGTTCCAGGAGCTGGTCCGTGGAACTGAATTTCTCATCAAGAGCACGAAGAAAAGTGGTTGCAGCGAGCTTGGTCGATTGATCAATCCGCATCGCCAGCACGTCTTTTTTCGTGACTTCCAGTTCGATCCACGATCCTCTTTCGGGAATGAATCGAGCCGAGTGCAATGGACGGTCGCCGACGGATGAGACAATTCCAAAGTCCACGCCCGGGGAACGGTGTAGCTGGTTGACAATGACCCGCTCTGCTCCGTTTACAATAAATTCACCCCCGCCCATCATGATCGGAATCTCTCCGAGGTAGATTTCTTCTTCCACGATTTCCGAGACGCCCTCGCGAACCAGTCGAACTCCAATCCGGAACGGCATTCCGAAGGTGAGACGCAATTCCCTGCACTCGTCCGGCGTATATCGCGCTTCATCCAGTTTGTAGTAGAGGTACTCCAGTCGCATCGTTCCGTCATACGACTCAATCGGGAACACCTCCTGAAGCAGGGCTTCCAGCCCTAACCCCGGATCGCGTTTATCAAATGCTTTATCAATCTGGACGTAACGGTTATAGGAGTCCGCCTGAACCTGAGTAAGCGTGGGCACAGGGATCGTGTCTCCGCGCTTGGAAAAGTCGCGAATATTATCAACAACCATTGAATCACCCATGAAGTCACCTCAACCGCTTGCACGCAGCGCATGCTCCGGGCCTGAGTTGCCTCTGTTCAAATCATGTCATGTAGTACATCTGCTGTTTGGAAGAATCACCGTATCGGTCGCTGCACCCGAGCCACGTATATTAAGCCAATAACCGCTTCGGAACAACGATTGAATGGGATTTGACTTGAAAAAGCAGCAATTTTTCTTGATTAATCCTCGAAAAAGTGTATGGAACAAAATTATGTTCGGGTGTTATTCGGGTTTGCTGCACCTTAACAATGAAATTTCTCGCTGGTTCTGTGCGAATTATCCACATTTTTCTCGACACCCATTTTCCATCGGGTGGTGATCTCACTGGTCATGGCACAAATGAATGGGTAGAAAAAACCCACGAACGCACATTCGTGGGTCTATCTTCACTTGGTTGTGAGCGGGGCAAGGCTTGATTATTTGATCACCGCCGTCGCGCCGGCTTCCTCGAGCTTGGCCTTCAACGCTTCCGCATCATCCTTGGAAATTTTCTCCTTGACAGCCTTGGGAGCACCATCGACGACTTCCTTGGCTTCCTTCAAACCGAGTCCGGTTGCTTCACGGACCGTCTTGATGACCTGGATCTTCTTGTCACCGATTGCTTCGAGGATGACATCGAATTCGGTCTGCTCTTCACCGCCGCCCTCATCGCCACCGGCTGCACCACCCGGGCCTGCCATCATCACTGCTCCACCCGCCGCCGGCTCGATGTCGTAGGTGTCCTTCATGTAATCAGCCAGGTCGACTGCTTCTTTCAGTGTCAAACCGGCGATGTCATCACCGAGTTTGCTGATCTTCTCATCAAATGTTTTTGTTGCTTCTTCTGACATTTGTCAAAATTCCTTGAATAGTAAATCTCATTCGAGAGGAGTCGTCCGTACGACTTTTAACCCGCGGGCCAGTCGAATGGGAAGTGTCTGATTGTGTGGAGTGTCGAATCGGTAATCACTTTGATTGAATGCGATCTGCCTGCTCAACCTCCCTTTTTGATTTCCTGCCCTTTTTCCAGGCGTTCCTGAATTTCCTTCACAATGCTCAAAATGGTCTGACCCGGGCTCAGTGCTGAACCGACAAGTCGGGCCGCCGGTGAAATCACAAGCTGGACCACCTTCATCAGTGATTCCTCGCGTGTCGGGAATGCGCTGAGCCGCTTGACTCCCTCGGCTCCCTCATACAGCTCGCCGTCCAGCACCGCTCCCTTGAGGTCCAGCGATTCAACTTTCTTTGCCCAGTCGACCAGCTCACGGGCCACCTCGACGACCGAGTCGGCTCCGTATGCCAGCGCAGATGGGCCATCGAGAACCGGATTGATTGCTTCGAGCTTGGTTCCGGTGAAAGCTTTTTGCGCCAACGTATTTTTGAGGACCGTGACGCGAATGTTCTTTTCTGCCAATCCAAGCCGAAGCTCATTGTTGTCGTTGGCGTCGATTCCACGAATGTCAATGACCAGCGTACCTTCCAGATCGTCGAAGCGACGCTTGTAATCAGCCATGATCATTTCTTTGACGGGTTTACTCATGGTATTACTCCGATATTCTCAGGTCAGATCGCCACCTGGACGCCGGGCGTCATGGTGCCGCTGATCACAATTTTCTTGATGTATTGACCCTTGGCCGAGGGGGGCTTGATCTTCTCGATCGTGGTGACAAAATGCTGCAGGTTCTCCAGCAGGTCATCTTCCGAAAAGCTTGACTTGCCGATGATGCAGTGGATGTTGCCGCCGTCATCATTGCGGTATTCCAGCTTGCCGGCGGCATATTCCTTGACTGCATTGATCACGTCCGGCGTGACGGTGCCTGCCTTGGGTGATGGCATCAGACCCTTGGGACCCAACGCCCGGCCGAGCTTCGACACCACCTTCATCATGTCCGGCGATGCGACGGCCACGTCAAATTCCATCCAGCCGTCTTCGATCTTCTTGACCAGATCTTCACTACCCGCTTCGATTGCTCCCACCGCTTTGGCGTCACTCACCTTGTCATCCTGACAGAAGCAAACAACCCGGGCGGACTTGCCTACCCCTTTGGGCATGGCAATGGATCCGCGCAGCTGCTGATCAGCCTGGCGGGGATCAATGCCCAGGTGAACACTGATTTCCACGGACTGATCAAACTTGGGGCCTTTAAAGCTCTTGATCGCTTTGACCGCATCCTCCATGGTCTGTGGACCCTGGTATTTCGTTGCGATTTCAGTGTTTGCTTGTGCTCGTTTCGTTTTTGTCGCCATGGCTTCAGTCCTCCACCACAGTTACGCCCATGGATCGTGCAGTGCCTGCGATGACCTGCATCGCAGATTCCATGGTTCCTGCATTCAGATCGTTCATTTTCTCCTCAGCAATGCTGCGGAGTTGGCTGGTGGTGATTTCGCCCACCTTGTTCTCGTGGGGTTCACCGGAACCTTTTTCGATCCCGGCAGCCTCTTTGATGAGCACTGCCGCAGGAGAGGACTTGATTTCAAACTCAAACGAGCGGTCCTTGTAGAGGGTGATCAGGCATCCGACCACCTTGCCGTTGAGATCGCGCGTCCGGTCGTTGAACTGCTGGATGAACTGCCCGGGATTGATACCCGCCGCACCCAGCGCCGGCCCGATCGGGGGTGCAGGGGTCGCCTGCCCACCGGGAGCCATGATCTTAAATTGCTTATCGATAACTTTGGCCATGATGAACTCCTACCTCCCACCACGCCCCTGATCTCGGTCAGGCTGCGGATCCCGGCCAATGGGCTGCCCGCGACGCAGTGGTCAAATCGGCTGAAAATTTCGAGCCACGCAGTATAGCCACCCTGAGCCGAGTTTCAACCGATTTCGTTTCCTTTTTCATAAAGCCACGGATGGTATTCGCGGTCTTCTGAATATCCGCGGTCTGAAAAGTATTCGCGGTCTTCTCTTACTACGTACAATCTCCCCTCCCATGTCCCCATCGCCGCAACGCAAAACGCTGGGCTATCACATTGTGCTGTCCGGGTACGGTCTATGGCTGCCCGGCGACCAACGAGGATCATGGTCCGAGGCGTGGGACGAGCAAATCGGCTACATCGAACCGCATCAACTCCACGGCGGCGATCCGGTCCGCCAACAGATGGCTCGGGAACGCATGGCTCACGCGCCGGTTCGATTCTCTCACGACATGTCCTATGTGATGATCGATGTCATCAACAATTGTCAGCGACAATCAGCGTGGGATGTCGCAGCCGCTGCAATCGAGCCGACCCATCTCCATCTGTTGATGACGTATGCAGCGCTCGATATCGACCGCACGATCAAATGGCTCAAACAGCAGATAACCAAGGCGATCCACCAGCGAACAGATCATCACGGCCCGGTATGGGCGAAATACTCCTGGCGCTCGTTCATCTATGATCAGGACCACTGGGAACAGGTCAAACGTTACATCAATCGGCACAATGATCGCGCGGGCCGGGATTCGACAACGTATCCATTCGTGCGTGGAGATTTGTAATTATGGGGTATGTGGTTTTGTGTGGGGATATAAAGCCGCCGATGGCATGGCGATCTTCATGGTTTTGGAAAATATCGTATGCATGGTGAATATGTGTGTGGGGGGTGGGGGACCGCGAATACCATTCGCGGCTTTACACGGATTGGATGATAAATCAAATAATAAAAAACCGCCGATTGCTCGGCGGTGTTCGTGATTATGAAATTACATTGTGCGGTGTTTGAGTGTGGGGGGGGGGATATAAAGCCGCAGTTGGTATCTGCGGTCTTCTATCCAATCATCACGGGCACGCACCCCACAAACCGAGGATCTCGAAAATATCGTTGATGTCGACTATGCCATCACCGGTGAGATCTCCAGGGCAGGAATCTTCGCATTCATCCGGAATCCAGTTACGGTTGAGATCCGCGGAGTTTCCGCAAGCTATATCACAGCGGTCAGATGTACCGTTGTCGTTCCAGTCAAACATATTCTTAACTTCAATGTCGATATTTCCAGTGTTAGTCACACCGCAAATATCACATTGGCTAAGAACACGTAGTACATTGCCTGTGCTAATTTCGATTTCGGCAACTGTACCGTAACCCTCCACGGCACAGGTAGCCCAAAGTGAGGTTTCTGAAGCATGTGCCAATCCCCCCATACCTGCGCCGGGAGAGGTATAAACCGTTCTGATCCAGGAACCATCAGCTATCAGGTATTCATCGATCCAGCCGTCATCACCTACTATGCCATCATTACTCGCAAGATAAAAGTAGTCTCCCACAAATGTGACATCACCAAGTCGGTAAGCATCGGGATCACCATGCCCGGGCAAAGGGATTTCACGGACGAAATTAAAGTTGTTTTCTGGGTCATAGACACGCGCAGCGAATAGGTCGCCGTAAAATCTCGTGATGTAGAGATATCCATCCGGCCCGAATCCCATCATGTGCGCTTGAAATCCACTGCCCCAACTCAGTCGAGTAGTCTGGCTTCCAGTGACCAAATCAATCTCCACGAGATGGCTTGATGAGCCACTTGGCCCCATAGTCAAAGCGTAAAGCATACCATTCCCAGAGTAATATTCTATGTCGTTTATTGATTCCGGAGTATTAACAACATACGACTTACTGCTACAACCACCAATATCAAATTGATATATTGATTGTGTCGGATCGTCCGTAACCCAGAGTCGACAATCACTTCCTGAGCCAGCAAAAGCCAGATATCGACCGCTCCCGTCGGATTGCCATGCATCGTGATTATAGGATCTCTCAAAGCAATCCGTAAGAGTATTAAGTTCACGGACACCGTTAGGGACATTCTCGTTTGCCACGAAAACATGTGGTTCAGTTCCAGCACAGTCAGCTTGGGTAGTGCTAGTGATCAATGAGGGATATGAACACAATAAGAGAATAACAGTCATGTTTTTTGCAGTATACATTTGAGTACTCCTTTCTGCAGATGAGCGCCAGTACGGCGCAGGAACCACTTCTGACGCAGTCAGTTTCATGCCATTGTTTTAGATTGACAAATTGTTTCAGAAGCCTCAGGCTTCATATCTAGATACGGCAGTGATGTGCCAATCTAGCTTCCTGCTCTCCTCGAATCGTTGGAAATGTCAGTCGTCACTACTTTCCACGTTGGTCGGCTGAATTTCTGTTTTATTAACGATTGGAGGTAATTCACCGTAATGGAATGTATCTTCATCAATGCCCAACGCATCCATATTTGATTTGTAAATATCATTGGCTACGCGTGTGCCGGGAATCTCAATGCCATGTTCGTCGATGGTCCAGCATACCTCAGCGCCCAGGATCCCATCGCACAGTGATCGGATACGTACGGCTCTCCCTGCATCAGCGCCTTGAGCCGGGGCGGAGAGTACTGTTCTCCCGAAAAGATGTAGCTTATCCATTGGAAGAATGCACTGATACCACTCTGGCTGCGGGATTCCTGAAAGGTCGGGCGTTTCGAGATACGTGTTGTTGATCATGCCAAGTTGTGGCTTGACAGAAAACAGTATTCGTGGATGACTACCCTTAATCCGAATGTTTTCAGCATCTCTATGTTCCCAGTTTTTGTAACTGTTAAATCCCTTGAATACCAACTGTTGTACATCCGGCATCCAGTATGGCGGGTCGAGATGACCATCGTGCCAAAACTGCCAGAGTAATTCTCCGTTCAGGGTGTAGATGCGCACACAACATCGTGAGTACGGATGATGATAGTAGATTCCAATTACTTCAGGTCCGTCGTATTCTTTGAAGATGTCCGTTGTACTCACATGCTGAACACCAAATTCGTGTGCCTCTATATTGCGATTTGAAGGATCGGACGGAGGAATGTACTCCTGTGTAATAGTCTTGCACCAGATTGGTATGTCTAAATTACCCTCGCAGGGGAACATACATAGTGCCCCGGACCGTGGATTGTGTTGGTCGGAACTGTACCCTATGAGGGCTCCATGTCCGCTGCCGAGTGTCGGGAACTTAACAAGCTCCGTTGCCCTGATACCCTCCTCAACGATAGTCCCCCACGAGTGCATGATTCTACCGCCGACTGAAACAAGACATGCTTCGCGACCCTCGTCCCTCAGCAGGAAGTGATCTGGGCGGGTATTGAGATATGAAAGCGCTCCCCATGTCCCGACGATGATTAGAGGTACAATCGTCAACCATGCCGTGCTAGTTGTAACGATCGGATGCCTACCCATCCAGCGTGTGCTCCGCTGCCAGAGGGTGGGCTGGCTTGCGTCGATCGGCTCGCCGTTGAGGTGCCGGCGAAGGTCGGAACTCAACTCCGCTGCTGATTGGTAACGCTGGGTCACATCCTTCTGCAGCGCTTTGAGAATGATCGTCACAATATCGCGGTGTAACTTGCGGACAAATGATTGTGGTGGTGCGGGATCAGCCTCCTGGATCATACGCGTCGCGCTGGGAAGGGACATATTCGAAACGTCATAAGGCAACCGGCTGGTAACCAACTCGAAAAGCACAACGCCAAGCGAATACACATCACTGCGAATGTCCAGCTTCCGGGGATCACCTTCACATTGTTCCGGGCTCATGTACTGGAGTGTGCCGATGAGCTGGCCGACAGCGGTGTGCATGGTGGTGACGGCAATGTCGGAATCGGTGGAACACGCGACACCAAAGTCAATTATTTTTGGACTTGTATCCGCGTGGATGTCCTCACCTCCAGTAGAAGAGGGGTGAACGCGGTCTTCATCAGGATCGGCGATGAGGATGTTGGCCGGCTTCAGGTCGCGGTGGATGATGCCTTTTTGGTGGCCGTGATGCACGGCATCACAGATTCTGATGAACAGCTCCAACCGCTGATTGAGTTTGAGTTGGTGAGCGTCTGCATACTCGGTGATAGTTTTAGCGCCGGGGATGTACTCCATGACAAAGTAGGGGATTTGTTGACCCTGATCCTCGAATGTGCCGGCATCGTGTACCTGGGCGATACCGGGATGTGAGAGACGTGCCAGCAGATCAGCTTCAAACTCAAAGCGACGGAGGGCGGATTGCGAAGTCAGGCCCCGATTGAGCACCTTGATTGCCACGGTTCGGCGGGGGTGATCCTGCCGCGCTTCGTAGACTGTGCCCATGCCACCGGTGCCGATGACTCGGATGATGCGACAGCCGGCAATCTGCTCGGGTATAGCATTTTCTACCGATTTGGACTCATCTCCCTCGGATTGTGTGTGCGAGGGGTGGGGAGAGAGCAGATCTTCAGCAAGTTGTGCCGCTTGGCGGGGTGTGAGCATAGAGAAACCTCCACCCGGACATACGACATTTTACTTCGTATCTAGCAGAGTTGAAGTTAGAATGTCGGCAGGTTATGTGCAGAGGATAGAGTGTGGGGGGTGGGGGGGAGGAGGAATCAATGAGTGCGGGTCATACTGCCAGCAACTTCAAGACGACGAGTTGGACACTGATTGCCAACGCGCAGCACGACGAGGCGGATCTTGAGGATCTGCTGCGGCGATATTGGAGCCCGGTGTATGCGTATCTTCGTCGCAAGGGAAATCAACCGGCTGATGCTGCGGACCTGACGCAGGCGTTTCTGTCTGAGGTGATGCTTGGGAAGGACATGATCGGCAAGGCCGATGAATATCGCGGGAAGTTCCGCTCATATCTCATCACCGCACTGAAACGTTTCGTGATCGATCAGTACCGGAGTGTGCATGGAAGAGATGGCCAGCGGGCAGTCATGTTCATTCCCAGGGATCAGGATTTATTCAATTCAGTGGAGTTGGATGAACGTGACGACCCGGCCGGAGCGTTTGATCGACAGTGGGCGACGACGGTGCTGAGTGAGGCGATTCAGCGCGTGGAGGCATCGTGCCGGGACATGGGATTATTGCATCAATGGACTGCGTTTGAGGAGCGGATACTTCAGCCGGTGATGCATGGCTGTGAACCGACGCCGATTGAGGAGTTGAAAGCGCGATGCGGGGTACAGCAGTCACAGGAAATCTACAGTATGTTGCAGACGGTGAAGCGGAAGGTGGATCGTGAACTGCGCAACGTCGTGGAAGAGACCGTGACCAGGCCTGAAGATGTTGATCGGGAGATTCTGGAACTTCGCCAATATCTCTCGGCTGAGTGATAACTGACAGCGGCCGTCCCAGACAACTAGACAGGTGACTGTGATCCAGCATAAACACTTTTCCAACAGCAGCTTATGACCGGTTTCACTTCGAATGGCGTTCTCCCCATCATGGGGATGCACTTCCATAAAATCCCATAAATCCAATGTTTTTTCTTGACTCCATTTGATTAGCATTTAGATTCAATGAAGAGAGAGGATGGGTTTTGTACGTTGAGGCTGCGGTGCGCCTGTGGTTTCGCGTCAATTACTCCACACAATGAAGAGAGAGAACATCTCCGGAAGCTTTGCAGGTTTCCTGGTTGATTTCGTTTTGTGTTACCTGACCGGCTCGCCGCGTGGGGCAGGTCGGCTCTTGGTTTGTTTTCCCGGGGGTGGATGGAATAAATAGGAGTACATAGGACCATGAAAAAATTACCTGTTTTCTTTGGGCTTGTTCTCGCCGCCGGCTTGGCAAGCACATCTAGCGCCGCGTTTAACAACGGCGATTTTGAGACCGGTGACTTTACCGGTTGGGACGTCGGTTTCACTTCCAACGGCACGACCGCCTACCAGGCTGTGGAAATGTTCGATCTTGGTTATGGCTCGTCATATGCAGCCGCTTTCGCTGTGGGTCAAGTCACTTTCGATCCCGGTAAGCAAGAGGGTGTCCTCCTCACGCAGGATATGTATCTAACCGCTGGGACTACCTACGACCTCGGTTTCCATGCAGCCGCATACCGACCTTCTGGCGGCACCAACCTTGAGGGTGGAGTTTTCGCATTGATCGTTGATGGCACCATCCTCGCTTCCTGGGCGTCCGGACAAATCTCCGGTGGTAATCCCCCGCTCCTCGGCAGTGTCGATGGGCAATACACCCCGGCCGTGAGTGGCACCTACACCGTAGGCGCGATGATTACCCGACCATACACTATTCCTGGTGATACTATCTATCAGTATGTCGATGACTTCTATGCCGTACCAGCACCCGGCGCTTTGGCGTTGCTGGGCCTTGCCGGTTTGATGAGTCGTCGTCGTCGCTAAAAATCGAATTTAAATTTGAGCTCAATCACATATTGGCCACCCCCCACGTAGGGTGGCCTTTTTTATGCCTCAACACAATTCCCCTCCCCCGATTCACGCATCTCCGGCGCTTCTCCGTCGCAGCCGGATAATCAGTAAGTCATCAACATCGGCGCATGGAAAAAGGATCTCCGGTGTGAGCCGAAGATCCGTGAGTTCATAGAGCAGCAATTTCAGGCAATGTGGAATTACGCGCTCGCTGCTACCTGCGGTTGATCCAGGTGAACATCCATCTGAGGGAATGGGATACCGATGTTTGCTGCGTCCAGGCCGCTCTTGACCGATTCGGTGAGTTTTTCACGCACCGCCCAGTAGTCAGCGGTCTTGGCCCAGACGCGGACCGAATAATCTACGGATGAAGCGCCGAGTTCGGACAGGTAAACGACCGGATCGTTACCGGTGGATGCGTCGTGATTTTCCTGCGCCGCCTGCATGAGTACATCACGAGTCTGCTTGAGGTCGGCTGAGTAGTCCACGCCGACAGCCACATCGACTCTGCGCGTATCGTGGAAGGTGATGTTCTCAATGGTCGAGCCGAAGATAGAACCATTAGGCACGATGATGCGGCGGTTGTCCGGCGTGTCGAAAATGGTCGTGAACAGTGCGATCTCAACAATCTTGCCAGTAACACCTCCGGCGCTTACAGCATCACCCACCTTGAAGGGCCTGAAGACCAGCAGCATGACACCGGCAGCGAAGTTGGAGAGCGTTCCCTGGAAGGCCATGCCGATAGCAAACCCGGCAGCACCGAGGACGACGGCAAAGCTGGTGACATCGACGCCAAAGAGTCCCAGGCATCCGAGGACGGCGAAGAGGAGGATTGCCCAACGAGCCATTTTCGCGAAGAAACGGCAAAGTGTTTCATCAAGTTCCGCCCGACGAGTTGTCTTGTTGATAATGCGGGCAACCCAACTGGCAATAATCCAGGCAATAAAGAGGACGACAAGTACGCCAATGACCTTCATTGCGTAGGTCGTAATCAGATCGGAATTATCTGTGAGGTATTGCTGAACACCTGAAAGATCAGTCGGGATAGAGGACGAAGCCTCCTGAGAAGTTTCAGCAGTTGTTTCTGCTGCTTGTTCTAATTGTTCATCCATTGTTTGTTCTCCAAATTTAAACTATCTGTGATTTATGAGTTATGTGTGTGTGGGGGGATCAATAGTCAAATGAGAGACCTGCAAAGATGCGCAGATCATTGTTATCCACACCGAGATCGACATCTGATTGGTATTCATGCTCCAATCCCGCATGGATACTGGTGTTGCTTTTGTCATCTACCTTGAGTGACCAGGACATGTGCGAGACGGAGCGGTATTCTCCAGACTTACCCAGGTCGGGATAGATCGTGGTTCCTGCGGTAAGACTTTGACGATCGGAGATTGTCCATTCCAGATCACCACCGAATAGAATTTCCGGGCGTAACTCTTCAGCTTCCGAGCCGAATTCCTTGGTTGCACCGGTACCTGCACGCAGGGTCAAATTGAAATCATCACGTTTGATCAGTTCATATCCCACACCGCCGTGCATACCGAGTCGATGTTCCCACGACTTGAATTCATCGTAGTCGTATCTGCCTTGAGCGAAGTAGATCCAGCGTGAATCCGGCAGCAGCCAATCGTGCAGAATCCCGGTGGTAAATCGATTCTCATTTCGATCACCGTTGTCCGAACCGTAGTAATACGTCGCATCCAATGCAGTTCGCGTCTGGTCGGTTTCACGCAGGGAGGTCGTTCCGATACGAAAATTCTGCGAGTCAGTGTTGCCTGCCGATGCACCCAGAGATAAGTCAAATTTCGAATTCCATTCCTTCTCGGGGACCGCAGCCGCCTCCTCTACATTATCAATGACATCCACGGGTACAGATTGATCAGCTGGCGGATCAATCATCATCGATGCAACTTCGGATGCGGGGATTTGAACCTGTCCAAGCACAGCATGTTCCATAACAACCAGTTGTTCATCGTGCTGGAGGATCGTGCCAGTGAGGCGATCACCACTCTGGAGAAAGATTTCATCTGCAGATACAGAAGAATCCAATAAGAAGTTGGCCATCCACAAGCTCAAAGTCATGGCAGGAAATGCTGCTGCTGAAGTGACAATTCGTTTTATCAAGGGGAAGTCCTTTTCCGGAAGGCTGATTGAGACGTAAGTGTGCTTTGGATAAGTGTGAGGTGGAAAAAGGGCGACACGTGGACATGCCTCCGTGTCGCCCTTCTGTTCGGTTGTGTCGGTGCCGTTCCAGGCACTCAACAGGAATTATTGCGCCACTTATTCGTAGATGTTCGTGGCTTCGGTTTCCTCAACAGGTCGGGTCAACTGATCGCTGGTCATCTGGACCGAGAATCGGATATCTCCAGCCGAGACACACTTGGCGACCACGCGGAAGACAGCCTTCTCCTGGGCAGCCAGGCTGGGTAGTGGGGCAAATGTGATGACCTGACCACGGGCTGATCCGCGGGTTGCACCGGAGGATGAAACGTACTGTTGGGCGTTCTCCAGAGTGCAGACGATCTGGATGTTGGTATCGGGGGCTGAGCCTTGGTTCGTGACCGTGATCACGTAGGTCTCGTTGTCGCCGACTTCGATCGGGTCATCGATGTCGATAACTTCGAGCAGGATTGCCGGGATACCGGTAACCTCACTGGAGCAGGAATCAGTCACTGTTGCGGCGCAGTAAGCCATGGCTGAAGCAGTGTTGCGATACATGCCGGCGCCGGCCGGATTCAGACGCATCGTGACGGTTCGGCTGGCCTTGGGAGCCATTGTTCCGAGATCCCAAACAACCTTGTTGCCGACAACGCGGCCACCCTCACTGGCTCGGACAAATGTCGTGCCGGCGGGGAGGACATCTTCGAGGACGGTGTCACGCGCATCGCCGTCGCCGGTGTTGGTGACGGTGATGGAGTAATCAAGCGGTCGGCCGATGAACTGCAGACCCGGGCAGGTTTTCGTGATCGTGAGTACCGGCTGTCGGACGACTGTGGTTACGACGCCGGAGGTAGCCGTCATACCACCATCACCTGTTGCGGTTGCCTTGTTCTCAAATCGTCCGGTGCGTTCTGCAGTAACTCTTGCAGAGAAGGGCTTGGATGCACCCGGAGCAAGGGTACCGGCATTGAAGGTGAGCATCTGGCCACCACCAGCTGCAGTGAGTCCGCTGGGCAGGGGGTCGGTGATCTTCACGTTGTCAATGGAGCCGGTTCCGGTGTTGGAAACCTCGAATCGGTAGACGATTTCCTCGCACTTGAGGACTTCAGACGGCCCGGTCTTGGTCAGCTTGAGTCTCGGCTCGACGACCGGTACGCATGCACAAAGCAGAGTGTTGTAGGACACGGACGCGCAGTTGCACACGGAGCCTTCAGCCATGGCTGTGCCATTGGCGCGAATCGTTACGGATTCACCAGCTCCCAAAGTGCCCAAAGCCCAAGTCAACACGCCACCCGGGTTGACATCAGCCCGAGGATCGGAACTGTTGAACTTGAAGTTGTCACCGAGATCATCCGTGACCACAACCTCCTGCAGATCATTGCTGGTCAGGTTCGTCACGACGAGCATGAAATCAAATGGTTGATTCAGGCGAACTTCGTGGGGGAGGCCTTTTTCGAGACAGACAGCGCTTGTTTTAGCGTCACCCGTTGGGAAAGCCATGGAGGACCAGTTCCAGTCGGCATCAGAGAGGCGTGTGGGGCAGCCGCACGGGGGCGGTGGTGGTGTTGGCCTAGGAACAGCGCCGGTTGTTGGAGGTGAAACCTCATAGGGGACGTAATCATCTGTAGTCGGTGGAACCGGTTTCTGCTGCGTTGTGCAACCAGCAAGGGCAATCGCTGCCACAAGACCAGTTGCGAGAGATAGGCTGAGCACTTTGGATCTCATTTCGTTATTCCTTACTATAAAGTCGATGAATTCGTGCAGAAATGCCCCCCTGGGGCATTTTAAAATAGGCATTTGATCGCTATTTGGCATACACTCGGCAACCTTTGCCGATAATTTTGACATGAATAACTGGGTAAGATGAATGAAAAAACTTCATTCGTCAAGTCTTTGCACCGTAAGTCTTTCTATTTACGGAAACAATGTCATAAAAACAGCGGTGAAAACTCCTTCTGGCAGGGATTGTTTGGTCCAACATATTGAATTGTGGATTACTCACTTGGTAATACTTCCAGCTTTGCCGGCGTCCAAATGATTATAGGACGTTGAAGCCAGTCAGTGAGATTATAAATATCTGCCTGACCTCGAGGCCAGGCATCAAGAACATAAGCCTGTGCAAGATCGTCAATAGTAATCAACTCATGTTGATCAATATGTTGTGGATCATACACCACCACGGCGTGATGTTCATTATCCGTACCAGAATTGATTGCAATTCCACACGCATCCCAGCCAACCTGGTGAACTGAACTTATAACTTCTCGATAGACCCACTCCTGCCAATGATGACACAGACCGACCTGGGTTTCTCCACCCATGTTCACCCAGATGTTTCCCATCCATCCACTGTTCCAGGAATAGCGGGAACCATCATGAGCAGCCTGGACTGCCACCTGAAAGGAGTCGTATATCTGCACAAGACTCGGATCCTCAAGCATTGCAGGATCAATGGGATGAATCGAGTGGCAGCCAGAAAGCACGAGGATGGCTGCTAATGGGATGAAGTTTCTTAGAGTCATTCAATACTCATGAGGACTTTGAAGGTGATGAATGATTGAGCCAGCAGTATCGCGTACCAGATCTGATTCCTCCGGATCATTTGAAAGATTCACAATGCACTGATAGAGATCCGGATCTTCGTGTTCAAACAGGTAGTTTCCCGCTGCAATGAGTGCATTTCGTTTTATCATCGATAATTTAGCACGATTCATTGATGAACCTGCAATCATCGTTTGACGATCTTCCTCAGTCCAGTTGAGTACATCCAGAAGAGGAATGCTCGATTGCCTGGTGGAATATGCTTCGTGGTATTGAACTATGCGCGTCCTTTGCGTCGATTGATTGTGGGGGCAGACCTCCTGACAGATATCGCAACCGAAGATCCAATCACCTATTGCTCGGTGGTAGTTGATATCAATCATCGTCCGGTGTTCAATCGTGAGGTAGCTGATGCAGCGTGTTGCATTGACTGACCACGGTGTAATCGCATCAGTCGGGCAGGCTTCAATGCACAGTGTGCAGCTTTGGCAAGGATTGGATTTATCTGATCCTGTTGGTTGCAAGGCAAGCGTGGTGACCACTTCACCCAGGAACAGATAACTTCCCAATCCTCGATTGATGAGAAGCGTATTTTTCCCAATGGAGCCAAGCCCGGCACGTTGAGCATATTCACGCTCAAGCAGAGGTGCGGTATCGACACACGTGCGGAATGTTTCGTTTGGAAACTGCTGAACGAGTTCATCACAAAGCACATGAAGGCGTCTTTTCATCACGCGGTGGTAGTCCCTGCCTTGTGCATACCGGGCAATGCGTCCCTGCGGTCGTTGATCTGACGATGAATACGAATCCTCGAGACCATTGTGATATCGGTCAGCGACACAGATGATCGATTTCGCTCCCGGTACGAGTAGTGATGGATCCTGCAGAATGGCTGCATTCTGCTGGAGATATGACATTTCCCCATGTTGCCCCTCCTTGAGCCATTGACTTAGAGCTTCCCCGTACCGAGTGGGTTCAGCAGGTGCAATACCGACATCTGCAAATCCCAGTTCAAGGCATCGCGACTTGATCCATCGGGTTATGTCGGCAGGGGTTTGCATATTCCCTCCCCTCATCACGACAAGGGAGTGAGCTTGGCATAGGCCAGAACCAGTGTTTTCAATCCCACGGATTCAAAGTAAATGCGGGCGGTGGATCCCCGCGCACGGCGCATGACTCCCTCAACGCGCCCCACACCGAATTTGGGATGGCGGACCATGCATCCCACAGGAAATTCCCCTGCGGAAACATCACAATCCGCTTGCCGCTCGCGGGAAGTGTGAGTCATCGGAGTATCGAGGTAATCATCGCCTCCATGATCTTCAGAAAAGTCAGCTCGCATGATTGTGTCAGCGGAACATTCCCGGAGGAAGCGGCTGGGAATGGTCGGTTCGCGTTTACCCCGGAGTGTTCGTGTGCCTGCCTGGGTCAGGAGAAGTGATCGCTTGGCTCGGGTGATCCCCACAAAGCAGAGTCGGCGTTCCTCTTCCATCTTTGAATCTTCGACCATTGAGTTCATGTGAGGGAGCAATCCTTCCTCCATACCTGCCATGGCAATGACTTCATACTCCAGCCCCTTTGCCGCATGTAATGTCATGAGCGTCACGGCTCCGAGACTTGGATCGATTGCATCGGCATCACTTACCAATGCGACAGATTCAAGGTATGCCTGTAATTGCATACGCAGAGGGGGAAGATTCGCTTGCATTTTCTCAGGGTTATCAACGGATTGTTCGGCAAGTGGTGTATCGGAGTTCATCTCCGCTAATTCATCCTGAAACGGGTAGGAAAATTCGGCCGCCGCACTGACGAGTTCAGCAAGATTGGCCAGTCGTTGCTGATCTTCCTCATTTTTTTGTTGCTGATGCATCCCTTCCAGACCTGATTCCCGAATGACACGTTCGACCAGGTCTGCGAACTGTCCAGCGTGGATCACTGGATCTTCCTGTGGTTTTGAATCACTGGTTTCGAGTATGGAATGCCAATGGGATACCATCTTGGAAAAAGCAGTGAGAGCTTTTATAGCGCGCGGTGATAATCCATCAATCCTGCCAGCCTGCAACATTGCTTGCCACATCGACATCTGATTTCGTTGAGCATTAACCTCGACACGATTCCAGCTTGTCTTTCCAATACCCCTGGTAGGGACATTGATGATGCGGTTCAAAGTGAGATTGTCCTGTGGATTAGCCAGGAAACGCAGGTAGGCCAGCGCATCTTTGATCTCTTTGCGTTCATAGAAAGCGGTTCCCCGCGCGATGACATAAGGAATCCCCTCCTGTCGAAAAACATTTTCCAGTACCCTGGACAGCGCGTTGATGCGATAGAGCACTGCCATATCTTTCCAGGCTATGGAATCATTTTCGTGTCGACGGCGAAATTCATCAATGATCATCTCCGCTTCATGGTGTTCATCCACACACGTTACCATTTGAGGTTTTTCACCTTCACCGAGATTCGTAAACAATTCCTTATGTTTGCGTAGCTGGTTATGTTGAATGATTTCGTCAGCAACTTGGAGGATATATGACGTGCTGCGGAAGTTTTCACCTAGGGCGATCACTTTTGCCTTGGGGAAGTGCTCCTCGAACTCCAGAATGTTCCTTATATCCGCACCACGCCAGCCGTAGATTGACTGATCCGGATCACCCACTACGCAGATGTTCTGGTGTTCCGCAGCCAGCATGTGCGCGATAATAAATTGCGTATGATTCGTGTCCTGATATTCATCGACGAGAAGATACTGATAACGCATGCGTAGTTCGTGGCAGACTTCATCCTGCTGACTCAGCAGTTTTGCTGAAATAAGCAGGAGATCATCAAAATCCAATGCATTATTTTGATGCAGAAGGTTTTGGTATGCAGTGTACACTTTGGCAATTGTGCGCGTGTAAAAATCACCGGCTTGAGCTGCGTACGCTTCAGCGTCAAGCAATTGATTCTTCGCGTTGCTGATGGCGCCACCGATTGAGGCTGGTGTCCAGTTCTTTGAGTTAAGTTCGACCGATGATAATGATTTCTTAATAGCATCACGTTGATCGGCGGCATCATAAATCGTGTACTGTGGAGAGAGATCAGCAAACTCTGCGTAACGCCGCAGGAGTCGAGCGCAAAAGGAATGAAAAGTGCAAACAGTTAAGCCCCGTTGATGATGTTGTTCATCAGGCAGGAGTGTCTCGATTCTCTCCCTCATTTCGCCGGCAGCTTTATTGGTGAATGTCAGGGCAAGAATATGCCAGGGGGGGATTCCCTGCTGAACAAGGTGCGCAATGCGATGTGTTACCACAGTGGTTTTCCCTGATCCGGGGCCGGCCAGAACGAGAAGCGGTCCATCCAGATGTGTCACAGCCTGTTGCTGCACCTCGGTCAGACCATTTCCCGCCGTGGAACCTGTTGACACTGTGTTTTCAGCCATGTTGAGGCAAGTGTAGCCCGTCTCAGGGTGATATTCACGATCAGGATTCTGTTCAGATTCCGATAATCTTCGGTTTCCCCAAGATATGGGGGATCAACATTGGAAAATGACTTGTCCACACCGTAATTGTAGTATGGGTAGTAATGCTGATTCTGCTAACGTCCGGTAATGCAAGAACTTACGAAATCAGTCAGAAAGGCCCAAGATTCAGTATTTATTGAACTTGCAGCCACAAGATCTGGTAGTACGATATGACTTGTATTGGTGCTCTCTGGTTGTTCATGTCAAAATCGTTGGGAGTGAAAGGAACTCAAGCATCATCTGGTGGGATGATGATCCGTCGAGTGAAACAAGCTGTTCGCGGTGGGCTTTGCGATCAGAGAAGCGGATGACAATTCAAGAATCCTCCTGAAAAGGACACACTCAATTGGCTGGTAAAACCCTCCCGAATAGGCGTGTGTAGTTGTGCTATTGGCGAACTTGTAGAACCCACACGATCCCCACTTCAGTCGTCCGCAGGGACGCGAGACAAGAGCAAGGTGACTGAATATGAAAATCCCCCGACGATTCACAACCCCTGATCAGGACGTGTATTCGACGGTTGATTGGGTAAATCGATCCAGCAAAATCACCAACGCTGATGGATCAGTAGTGTTTGAAATGAACCAGGTTGAGGTTCCCAAGCAGTGGAGCCAACTGGCAACAGACATCATGGTGAGTAAATATTTCCGGAAAGCAGGAGTGCCGCAATTTGAGGAAGACGGCACTCCGGTGGTTGACGAGCAGGGGGAGCCTGTAACCGGTCCGGAATCCTCCGTTCGTCAGGTTGTCCATCGTCTGGCTGGATGTTGGCAAGCCTGGGGCGAAACACATCACTATTTCGATGGCGTTGAGGATGCCAAGGCATTTTATGATGAGTTGGTCTACATGATGCTGCACCAGATGGCAGCACCCAACAGTCCGCAATGGTTCAATACCGGTCTCCATTGGGCATACGGAATCAGCGGACCTCCCCAGGGCCACTGGGTATGTCATCCGGATACGGGAGAATCGTCCACCGCAACCGATGCATACAGCCATCCACAACCCCACGCCTGCTTCATCCAATCGGTGAATGATGATCTTGTGAATGAAGGCGGGATCATGGATCTGTGGACCCGCGAAGCCAGACTCTTCAAGTACGGCTCTGGAACAGGGACAAATTTCTCCAGCCTGCGAGGAGAAAATGAAGCGCTGTCCGGGGGAGGACGAAGCAGCGGCCTGATGAGTTTCCTCAAGATCGGCGACCGTGCAGCCGGTGCGATCAAAAGCGGAGGCACAACCAGACGTGCAGCCAAGATGGTGTGTCTTGATGCAGACCATCCCGACATCGAAAGTTTCGTGAACTGGAAGGTTCGCGAAGAACTCAAAGTCGCGTCCATGGTGGAAGGACTCAAGCATCTCAGCCCCGAGCAGCGCGAAACAGCCGAGCGTTTGAACCTGGATTTGGATTACGATTTCAACGGTGAAGCGTACGCCAGCGTCAGCGGACAGAATTCAAATAACTCAGTCCGTCTCACCAACTCCTTTTTCCAGGTGCTCGAAGCCGACGGTTACTGGCATTTGTCGCGGCGCACTGACGGAGAGGTTGCCAAATCAATCAAGGCGAAGGATCTGTGGGATCAGATTACCTATGCAGCATGGCAGTGTGCCGATCCGGGGCTTCAATACGACACGACGATCAACGAATGGCATACATGCACTTCCAGCGGTCGCATCAACGCCAGCAATCCGTGCAGTGAGTACATGTTCATCGACAACACAGCCTGTAACCTGGCATCGATCAACGTGCTGACCTTTTTCGATTCAGACTCGCGGATTTTCGATGTTGACGGATTTGAGCACGCGATCAATATCTGGACGATCGTGCTGGAAATATCGGTTTTGATGGCTTCGTTTCCATCACGCATCATTGCCGAGCAAAGTTACAACTACCGTACGCTCGGACTGGGATTTGCCAATCTCGGCGCGATGCTCATGCAGGCAGGCATTCCTTATGACAGTGAGGAGGGGCGCGCGATCGCCGCGGCAATCACTGCAATTCTCACCGGCCGGTCGTATGCCCGCAGTGCTGAGATGGCGCGCGAACTCTCAGCCTTCCCGGGTTATGCTGAAAACAGCGAAAATATGTTGAGAGTCATACGGAATCACCGTCGCGCTGCTTACGGCGTGCCGCGAGATTCCGATGCCTATGAAGGTTTGCATATCAAGCCGTTACCAATCAATCACGAATTGTTTGAATACGGCAAGATGAGCATCACCAATGGCCAAAGCCTGCTGCACCATGCCACGATCGCTTGGGATGAAGCGCTTTCGCTGGGTGAACAGCATGGTTACAGAAATGCTCAGGTAACGGTCATCGCTCCGACAGGCACCATTGGATTGCTAATGGATTGCGACACGACGGGAGTGGAACCTGATTTCTCTCTGGTGAAGTTCAAAAAGCTGGCCGGCGGAGGCTATTTCAAAATTGCCAATGCATCCCTCCGACCTGCATTGAAAATGTTGGGCTACAGCCAGGATGAGCGCGATGACATCCTGCGTTATGTCATGGGTGATCTCAGTCTTGATGTTGAACTCCCCGAGCGATTGGCTGAGCAGGCAACAACCTTCCGCGAATATCTTCTGGAGCGTGGTTATTCTTCTGAAGAACTCGTGCAGGTGGAAAACCAACTACCACAGGTGTTTGAACTGAACCAGGCATTTACCGCCTGGAATATTCCGGAAACGGTACTCACCGAAATAGGCCTGGACGTTGACGAGGTCAGAGCGAACCCAGCTTTCAGCGGGCTTCGCGAGCTGGGTTTCAACGATCAGGAAATTGAGCGTCTGAATCGTGAGATCTGCGGCACGCAATGTATCGAAGGGGCACCACATATCAAAGACGAGCATCTTCCCGTGTTTGATTGTGCCAACCGCTGCGGTGAAGTCGGCAAACGATTCATCAAACCCGAAGGCCACATTCGCATGATGACGGCCGTTCAGCCGTTCCTCAGTGGTGCGATCTCCAAAACCATCAACCTCCCGCGTGAATCCACGGTCGACGATATCGCTCAGATGTACAAGATGAGTTGGGATCTGGGATTGAAAGCCACCGCACTTTATCGTGATGGCTGTAAGCTCAGCCAGCCGCTCAACACCAAGGTTGATGATGAACTGGATGAAGAAGACGTCGATCAGGATGAGATCGAGGAGGCATTGGATGAAGTCGCAGCCGAGGTCATTGCGGCTGCATCCTCCACGTCAGTAACAGAGAGTGATGACGCTGGTGATATTCAACCGCCTTATATCGAGCGCGTTGTAGAAAGAATCGTGGAGCGACCGCTTCGACGTCGACTTCCCGACACGCGTGAAAGCCTGACACACCACTTCAATGTTGCAGGGCACGAGGGTTATCTCACCGTCGGCATGTATAAGAACGGTAGCCCGGGCGAATTGTTCATCACCATGTCAAAAGAGGGTTCGACCATTGGCGGCCTGATGGACAGCCTGGGTACCGCCATCAGCGTTGCATTGCAATATGGCGTACCGATCGAAAGCCTGGTGAACAAATTTGCCCATCAGCGGTTTGAGCCGATGGGTATGACCACGAATCGTGACATTCCCTTTGCCAAGAGTCTGGTTGATTACATTTTCCGCTGGCTGGGGATGGAATTTGTTCCAGGTTACCGCGAAGCAAACGCTCCGCAAAGATCCCAATCCCGTTCCAAGTCAGGTGGATCGTCAATCGTCAAGGAGGAAAAAACATGGTCCGATCAGGACAGCGACGGCGGCACGCCGGGCGCGAATCGGCTGCGCTCATCGACGCAGCCAGGATCAAGAGATGTTGTCGAAGAGGAGAAGATCGCAGAGGAATCAACGCTTTCGACTCTCTCTTCAACGTCCCCGATCACAAAGGTTTCCCCGAAAGTCAGCGACCAGGATCAGACCGACGAAGGATCAGCACCGGGAGTGGCAGTCGCTACTCCTCTGGATCAGTCCAACGCACAACTTATGGGTGATGCGCCGACATGTGAGCAATGTGGTGCAATTACTGTACGCAATGGCAGTTGTTACCGTTGCCACAATTGTGGCAACTCAATGGGATGTAGCTAAGGAATATTAATGAACCGGTGACTCCTGGCTCCGAGAGTCGCCGGTTTCTCCAGAATAGCGATGGGCGCAGTTATGGATAAAGAGCATCAATCGGTTGGCGAGTGGATGGACATACTTGCCAGGATCAGGATCCCAGGGAGTCGGCTCCTGATCCCCCAGCAGGATGGGATAACCAGCTCTTGGGACTGCGGCCCATCGTTTTTTGAACTCCCCCCGGGCATGTAATTGACCGGGGCACCAGGAAACCCGCCTCGCATGAGGCCATGATAAAGGTTTCTACTCTTCCCTCCCCCTCGAAGTGGTTCCCACCGCCGCTTCGAGGGAATTTTATTGCATTGTCAATGTGAGAGTACACGCTGTAAGCCGGTTCTGACGAACAAGCAAAGCGAGTGAGGTAAAGCCGGGGTATGAATGAGTGGGGGGATACCCGGGCTTGCGCTAACGTTCGGTTCGCTCCAACCCGGCTTGAATGGTATAGATTTATGGTGTGAGCGTTGGGGTGTATGTGTATATGTGTGTGGGGGGGGTTAATCCCAGCGAAAGACACCCTTGCGCCAGGCATAGATGTATGCCACAACTGACGTGCCTACGAAAAAGATGATACGTCCGAGGAACAGCATCGCTTCCGGACTGGCCGGTGGGAGCTTGGTATACGTGACCGCCCAGGGGTAGAGGAAAATGATTTCCACATCGAAGACAAGAAACGTCATCGCAAGAATGTAGAAGCGAACGTTGAATCGTTTTCGTGCGGTGCCGAAGGGATTGACGCCGGATTCATACACCGAGTCTTTGACCTCCCCACGCCGCCCCGGCCCGAGCAGATGCGTTCCGATCAGACTGCCCCCTGCAAACACCAGTGCCATCAGAACCAGGATCCCGATAGGCAGGTAGCTGCTGAGTTCAAATGTTGAAGCAAGTGACATATCAACCTCATCCACAGGGCGAAAAAACTCACATTCCTGTGCGACAGCGTATGTCTTTTCGCCGATGGGGACAAGCAGAGTGGAGCCCAAACCGGTGAGTTTTGCACTCTCTCTAAAGTGTAGTATCGTCCCTCGTAGATGTGATGCTATACTGAATGCAACCTTTACGGGGTGTAGCTCAGCTTGGCAGAGCGCCTGCTTTGGAAATCCGTGGGATACGTTCCACAAGTTGTGTGTCTGTTAAGAGTCCCCTGCCTGATTTTGCGATAGCGAAAAAAATGGGAGAGTGTCTGGAATCAGGTTATTCACGACAGCAGGTTGTTACTTCAGCTTCCCAGGTTCCTACAACTCCATACTTGCCATGTGCTTAGCGTAGTTCGCCATATACCGCACCGAGTCCTTGCTTCCTACCTATACAATGAGTGGTATACTAAAGGTGTAGGAAAAAGGGGCGAAGCGCGCCCTTTGAGATCAAATTGGAATTTCAACAGAAGATACTGGGAGGATCAACGATGAAACGCAATTTTACAATTCTTGTCAGCTTGATTTCATTTCTTGTTTCGGGTTTCACAATGACTTCGAGTGCTGATCTCAATGACGCGACACTGCTCTTCGAAGATGAGTTGGGAAATAACATTGTACCCGGGTTTGGCACGCAAGCGTTCCGGACAGGAGACGGTGGGCCCGGATCAAGTCTCTTTACAACAGTGGGGGACTGTGATCCGGATCCAGGTGAAAAAAGTGAGCCGTATGTATCGGGTGTTGATGGTCGTGTTTTTTATCTCGTGACGAAAGCGGGGGATTATGACCCGAGTAATCCTCCACCGCTCAAAGACCGCTGGGGAACGCTTCGCTATGCAATTGAAGAAGCGCCTAAGCCGATCTGGATATTGTTTGATCAAGTTATGTTTCCAGAGGAGCAGCCGATTACTATTGAGATTGATGAGCGTCTTAGATTGCAGGATATGACAGTAATTGATGGGCGTGGTTCAAATGTTGTCATCGAGGGGCCATGTGCAGAGCACCTATTCGCAGCCACCGAAGGTGTTGAGCACATAGTGATCGAGAATGTCTTTCTCAAGAAGAAATGTGACGAATACCAGGGAGGGGAAGGATATAAAGACGTCATTAAGATTATGGCACAAGCCAACAAAATATGGCTCGATCATATTACGTTTCGCGATTGCGGTGATGACTGCGTAAATGCTGACTATGCCGAAGAAGACGTTGACGTTGATTCTCGGATGACAATTTCCTTCTGCAGATTCCGAGATGTGACGAATGTAGAGAGGTTTGGCCATGCCGTTGTAATTGGTTTCGGAACAGAAGGTTGTGAAAACCGCCGAGACAAGGATTTCAGTCTTACGATGATGCGTTCGTACATTAACAAATATCGTGTCAGGATGCCGAAGATTGCCCAGGGATATGCACACGTCTACAATAATTACCTGAGGGAATGGAAAACTGATTACGGCGCTGGCTCCGATTGTCTTGGGCAGCTTCTCTTTGAGTACAACATCGCGAGGATGAAGCAAGGAGGCTCATCGAAAGCAACTCAGTATAACTTTGATACTAATGGCTTCATCAAAACACGATACAACTATAGCGATAATGGGGCGGAGTTTAACGATAATTTGGCGGTTTTAGTGAGAGAACCATCTACTGTGTGGGAAAGTTATCCTCCGTACACACCACTTGCTGTGGGCAGTGATCCAGAATTACTGACTGCAGATGATATAAGCGGCCAATCTGGACGACGGAACACCGGTGATATCTTTTACGAACTCTGTATACATGATGTAACCAGAGATAATGTTGTAAACATACAGGATATATTCGAGGTAAACGGAGAATTTGGAGCTTGTGGCTATCCGTGTCCATGTGATTTAACCGGAGATGGCATAGTTAACATAGAAGATGTGTTTGAAGTACTCGGCAATTGGGGAGATTGTGAAGGCCGACCATGCAACTGAGAGTAGGTAAAGAGGCTCTGCTCTTCAAAGTAGTTCCCCAGCTTTGACTGGATGTATGATCTGAAATGCGGAGATTGAATATGCGACTGATCAGGGGCAGGTTGATCGGAAGTCGACCCGTCACACATTTGCAACATGGTTGGAGCTAGCAGGCGTTCACCCAGGCACGGCCGATGACCTGATGCGACACGCTACCAAGATCAGACAGAAACACTACCTGGGCGACAAGCAGAGGATGCTCAGGCGTCAACGTGAATCGATTGAACAAATGGTCAATTGGTGGAAGAAGGGCAGGCGCTCTATGAAATCGCGCCGCCGTTTTGCCGCCGTCACCATGTAAAACTATGTCTAATTATGTAGAACAAATCGAAACTTCGAGAAAAAACAAAGGCGGTAAAACGGCCTTCGGAGTTGACGCAACTTGTTTTCTTTCCGATACTAACGATAGAAAAAAGAAAACGCGGGGTGTAGCTCAGCTTGGCAGAGCGCCTGCTTTGGGAGCAGGAGGCCGCAGGTTCAAATCCTGTCACCCCGACTTCAACGAAAAAAGGCCGGTCCATTTGGATCGGTCTTTTGCGTTGAGTCTGATTGTCGAATGATCCTGTGGCCTCGTCTGCGCAGCAGACCGGCCGCATGTTCACACCGAGTGCAGCGAAGGTGCCACGAGCATAGCGAAGTGCAATCTGTCACCCCGATTGAGATGATTGTGCAGGACGCACAATCTTTTTTTGCGCATCTGCGGGGCAACCGAAATCGGCTGACAATGAGGATTCAAGGTGGAGCAGGAGTGACGCCGCAAATCCTGTCACCCAATTGAGCGGGGTAACAACAACGTTATACTGAATTTTGCAAAAGAACCCCGAAGCCGTACTCGGCGGATTCTGCTCTATCGTATTGGATTGATTCCCCGGCTTGGAAAGGAAGTCACAATGAAAATGTTTTTGTGTGCATTGCTGGCATTCATACTTTTTACGCAGGCTCCGGTTTACGGGCAGGATACTTCAACTCCCGACGTCAACCTCCACATGGCTGTCCTCCAGGGTAATCTCGATGCAGTGCAGCAGCACATCGAAGCCGGCTCTGATCTGAACGCCAGGGATGCGTATGGTTCCACGCCTCTCGTCATCGCGGCGACATTTGGTCAATCCGAAATTGCCTGCGTGTTGATTGAAGCCGGAGCTGACCTGACGATCACCAACAAAGATGGCGGAACGCCACTCCATGTTGCCGCCGTTTTGTGTCGGGTAGAGATCGTGGAATCCCTACTTGAGAAAGGTGCCAATCCGTTCCTGAGAGACAACTACGGGCACAGTGCGATTGATGCGGCAGCAGGTCCATTCAGTGATGTCAAACCCATCTATGACAAACTGTCACAAGGGCTGGCGTTTCTTGGATTGAAATTGGATTACGATTACCTCAAAGAAACGCGCCCCAAAATCGTGCAGATGATGCGCCCTGGGCCGGAAGATCTCAAATCAGTTGAATATGCTCCGCAGTTGCTTCGTGATGGCTGGAAAGTGTCGACGCCGGAGGAACAGGGATTGGATCCTAATCTCGTGGCTGAACTTTATCTTGATGCAGAATTCGCTTCCAGGTTCTACAGCGCGCTCATTATCAAGAACGGGTATCTCGTCGCAGAAAAATACTTCAACGACGGAGCACTTGATCATAAGAACCTTTTATGTTCCGTGACCAAGAGTTACACCTCAGCGCTGACAGGTATCGCACTGGAAAAAGGTTTGCTGTCGAGTGTGGATCAGAAGATGGTCGATTTCTATCCGGAAGTTGCCGATCAGATCACTGATCCAAGAAAGAAGCAGATTACCATTGAACATCTGCTGCAGATGCGCACCGGCTACCCCTGGGAGGAATCCGATCCTGAGCTGTGGCAGGGCTTACTCTCGGGTCACTATCCGCCCTTGATCGAAGAAATTCCCCTTCTGGGTGATCCGGGATCGCAGTTCAATTACAGTAATCTCTCTTCAAACTGGTTGGGGATCATACTGGCGCGGGCGTGCAGTACGAATATCAAATCGTTTGCGCAGGAACATCTTCTTACGCCGATCGGAGCAACTGCAGGAGAGTGGGGAATGGATGCCGAGGGCCACAATAACGGGTGTGGTGATCTCCACATGACATCGAGGGATATGGCAAAGTTCGGCCTGCTTTATCTCAACGGTGGAGTTTTCAATGGTAAACAAATCGTGCCCGCACTGTGGGTGAAGAATTCCCTGACCGATTATTCCCCGGACACCTGGATTGCTCAAGAGCGTCTCGATCACAAGGGGCCTTACATTCGTGACCTGGGTTATGGTTATCAGTGGTGGTCCGCCCAGGTAGGTCAGTACCACGTCGACTATGCGTCGGGACACGGCGGGCAGTTCATTGTCCTGGTGCATGATCTGGATATGGTTGTCGTGGTGACATCCTATCCGTTCTACCTCCAGCACGATGCCGAAGCGTGGAAACACGAAAAGTCATCCTTCAATCTCGTGGGTAAATTCGTTCATTTCCTACCGAAGGAGTGATGGGAAGGCAATGTGTGAAAATGGATCTTATGTAAGGGTTGTTGTAGTCTGCACATAAGGGATCCACTTCAAAGGAGTTAAAACATGCTCGATTGCTGGATTGATCTACCAGGTTGATTGAAATATTACCGCTGAATACATAATCCCGTGGATTGTCGGCAACAGGGCCGACTGACGAAAGGCGCTGCTATGAAACGCATCTTCCTCCTCTCGTTTTTCCTTCTTACCATTCCATTAATAATATCGGCGACTCGGGCGATAGGTCCCGCAGGAACAACCTCGGCGATGACTGCCGCTGAAGCGACAGCACAGTTTTTTTCCGCGATAACAGCCAACGACATTGATGCCGCGATTGCGATGACCGCACCTATGAAGGACGTACCTGAAGAAGCAATTCGCAACAAATACCAGAAATGGGTTGAATTCACAAAGAAAACTCGTCAACCACAAATCATCGCACACCTCCAATTAAATCAAACCGCAATCGTTGTCTTACGTGAATTTGGAGAGGGGAAAGAAAATAGAATTGATCTGGATCCAGCGTACTTGATTATGTGCGACGATAAATGGTTTGTAACGTTTGAGTTCACTGAGTTCGATCAGCCATATCATGGATTCGATGAGGCAACACTTGTCAGTTTCTACAAACTTCAGGAGTGGTTCAAATCACAGAAACCATTACTACAGGATCTTCTTCGCGACAGTCCCTGACCAACCACTGCAATCAACCGACCTCACAGGAGTAAAACGTGATGATTGGGATAAAGCAAATTCCCTACGTACTTGGGTTGATTTCTGCGCTAATGCTGTGCTCATGCCACCCCGCTCACACAAACAATGGGAAGGTGTTACCTGTAAATGGAGAAACATGGATCTCCCTTTTCAACGGCAAAGATCTGACCGGCTGGACACCGAAGTTTGCCGGCCACGATCTCGGAGTTAATTACAAGAACACTTTTCGCGCTGAAGACGGCGTACTCAAAGTCGCGTACGACCAGTATGAACAGTTTGACGGCAAATTCGGCCACCTGTTTTACGAGCATGAATACTCTCATTACCGGTTGCGGCTTGAATATCGTTTCTTGGGCGAGCAGATGCCCGGCGCTCCGGGGTGGGCATTCCGCAACAGTGGAGTGATGATTCACGGCCAACCGGCCGCCAGTATGAAAAAGGATCAGAACTTCCCCGTGTCCATCGAAGTGCAGATGCTCGGCGGGGATGGAGAGAATGATCGCCCGACCGGCAACCTCTGCACACCCGGCACCCATGTTGTCATGCAAAATGCACTGGTCAAAAACCATTGCATCAACAGCCGATCCGCCACCTTCCACGAAGATGACTGGATCACGCTGGAAGTTGAAGTCCGTGGCAACGACATCATACGACATTTCATTAACGGCGAGCTGGTTATTGAATATACCAAGCCGCAGTATGATCCAAATGATAAGGATGCTCAGCCGCTCATCGAAAAGCAAAACGGTAGTTTAGTGCTCGACCACGGAACGATTTCCCTCCAGGCGGAAAGCCACCCCTGTGAGTTCAGGAATATCCAGTTGTTGTTGCTGGATCACAGGGAGTGATCAATCAAAATGTATGAGTATGCACTCTAGCTTCAGTGAGGTGTGTTGCAGTGAGCCGGGCACTGTGTGCCCGATTCAAATCGGCTTCACAGAAGCCGGCTCGCTTTCTACTATCATGGCTTTTGTGCTTCATTTTCACAGTATCATTATTACCCTGATATTATGTACTTTGTTATCTATAGCTGAGGTAATCTAAAGATGGAGATCATAGTAATCACAGCTTGGTTATCGCGAACAATCTTGATCTTCAATCTGGTGTGTTTCATGTTCTCTCATTTCTTTTCTGTGCAGCAATTCCATGCGCCTTCTGAAAAAGCGAAGCTCAAACAAAAGGCGGTGATACTTGAGCAAAAGGGAGCTTACGAAGAGGCACTGATAATCCTGCAGTCATTGACTGACGAGGACTATTTTGTGCCTGCTCGTGATGAATTCTGCTATCGCATACCGGCTTACATCCCCGCAACCCGACAACTTGCCATTATGCGTTGCCATTTAGCCATTGGAAATACAAAGGAGGCGGTTGATATCGCATGGATTATTCTGGAAAAACAATGGGATAATGACAATCAGGTAAAGGAGATAATTGTTGAGAACGCAGTTGTACAAGGAGGCTACGATAAAATTAGAAACCGTCTTGAAGTCCTCTTGAATAACACACCGAATAACTTTATGGCAAAAGATTCTCTGGCTTATTTGGATATAGTGATGGCTGCACAAAATGGGGATTATGAGTATATCGTGGAAGGTATCGCAACCGGTCCAATGGACCGAAGTTCTGACGGCCGGCAGTGGATTAAGAAAAAAGCCTGCTTCGTGTTAGCACAAGGTGCAGAGGAGTCCTTACATGCACTCCTGCAAGGTTTGGAAAACAATCGGGAATCAATGTGGATAGTATATGCTCTTGGCATTACCGGTGATTCCAGAACAATAATCCCACTGTTCGACTATCTACTCTATGTTAATAGGAATTATTATGCGCGTATTGAAGCGGCAGAAGCACTCGCTCGATTAGGTTCACAAGTGGTGGAATACTGTCTTGATCAGATGGAGTCTCCCAAGCCGATTGTGAGAGAACGTGCCGCACAAGTTCTCTCTTATTGCGCTGGCCATGTTATCGAGAGTTCTGATCCAAACCTTCAGCGCATCCTGGAGGCACTCAATGATCCAAAAAATCGTGGCAATAAACCACATGTAGTCAATATACAAATCTTTCTGCTCCGTGCTATTGCTGCAACTCGGAATTGTGACTATGTCACTTCATTGAAGAAAATCGATGAATCAGTGGGGACTTTCAACAAGCATACTGAGCGGCAAATGGCGTTTACATTGGCATACCTTGGTGATTTTCCTGGAATCGAACCAATTTTAGGTGAATTGGAAGACCATCACTCTCCAGGTTTACTGTCAAGATTTCAAGATCTGGCACAAATGCCGAATGCAAGCGTACCTGAAATACTCAGGTGGTATGAAGAGAAAAAATCACAACAAATTGATGATCCAAGCAAAAAATAGCCCCGGCAAATTTTGAGATTATTTAATTACAACCTTGTGAAATATTACCAGTACCTCTCTAGGTGATATTGCCCGGGATTTTTCTTGGTATGGGGTTGGAAGCCTTCTTCCTGGAGAATGCCTTCCATCGACTCGATCATGTCCGGGTGGCCGCAGAGGAAGACGTGGGTGTCCTCCGGCGTGGGGCGCGCCCCCCAGGCTTTGGCAATCGAGTCGCCCTGCCAGACTTTCTGGACGAAGCCGGTGTGGCCGGTCCAGGGAGTAGGTTCGTCCTGCGGATCGCTGATGATGGGGATGTAGTCAAACACCGGGCTGATGCGATCCAGCGCAGCCAGTTCCAGACGGTATCCCAGATCCCAGGAATGGTATGCGCCGTGGATCACCGCGAACCGCCGATGCGTTTCGTACGTCAGCGAGGTCCGGATCATACTCATGTATGGTGCGAGGCCGGTGCCGGTGGCGATGAGCACGACGTTTTTATCTTCGGGTACTTTATCGAGGGTGAAGAAGCCGGTGAGCTTCGGGGAAAGGTGGAGACGATCGCCGATTTGGAGGTTGAACAAGCGAGGGGTCAGCTCCCCTGATTTGACCAGAGAGACGTAGAATTCCAGGTATTCCTTTGCATCCGAAGCTGAAGATACCGAATACGCCCGGATGATCATTTTGTCCGGCGGCAGAGGCGGATCTTCGGGATCGGACTCAGGGCACCGCGGGGCAGAGCCGGGCAATCCGAGCACAGTAAACTGACCGGGTTGAAAATCGGGCAGAGGCCAGTCCTCCGGCGCGACCTGCATGATCATCAATCCGGGGGCACGTTCAAATTTCATGCGGACGACGGCGTTGAGTTCCCGAGCGGGCATGGAGCATTTCCTGAGTCAAAATGTGTGCAAACATGTGGCTATGAGTGATGGATTCTAGCCTAACTTCGGCAAGTTGGAGAGTGGGAGAACGGCTGAACTTTCCGGGAAATAGAAGGGATGATCAAGCGAAGTTGATTATGAGTCGCAATAGAATCTTGATGACGATTTGAGGTGATGTCGGCCGAGTACGTGCATATAGTTACCTGTCCCTTTTTTCTCTGCGGTTGATTGAGCGAGCCAACCACTGCTCAGCAGCTTTCTTCTCCGCGGGGCTTGAACAGTGAATAGAGGTACCAGTATGCCTGCAATCGAGGTTGAACCTCAATTTGAGACACTCCTGAGCGGATATGAGAAGGACCGTTCAAACCTGATCCCGATCCTGCAGGATGTGCAGGAACACGAGGGATATCTTTCGGAAGATGCAATCGTCGAGGTGGCGGACCATCTGGAGTTGTCGCCGAACGATGTGTTTGGCGTGGCATCCTTCTACACGCTGTTCAAGTTCGTTCCTCCGGGTCGGTGCAACATCAAAGTGTGTCAGGGCACGGCGTGTCATGTTCGGGGCAGCGGTCTCATCATGGAGGAACTCTCAAAGAAACTCGGGATCAGATCTGGAGAGACCACTGAAGATCGTGAGTTCAGCCTGGAAAGCGTTGCGTGCTACGGCTCCTGCGCTTTGGCCCCAGTGGTTATCGTCGATGAAAAAGTTCACAGCCGCATGACTTCCAAATCTGCCTGTGAACTTGTTGAAGAGTCGGAGTAGTTGCATTCCGATTCGATTATGCCCGATCAGGAGATCGGCTCCTGATCACAACCTTTTGCCTGCGTCCGGTTCATGAGTAGATAGATGAACAGAATCAAATCAGTTGAGGAACTGAACCGATTGCGCGATGAGATTCGTGCTTCGCGCGATCCAAACAAGCGATGTATCACAGTTTGTGGAGATACGGGTTGCCGTGCTGCAGGAAGTCTTGATCTTGCGGACAAGTTGCGCGCCGAAATGAAGCAGCAGGGGGTTGAAGGCGAAATCGAGATGAAGGTCTGTGGCTGCCACGGATTCTGTCAGCAGGCACCAGTCGTGGCCGTCGAGCCGGAGGGGATTTTCTACCGTCATGTCGGCCACAAGAATCCCGAGCGGGATGCCAAGGCGGTTATTGACGGTACACGTGATAACGAAACAGTTGAGCGTCTCCTGTATCGAGATCCTAAAACCAAGAAACGCATCAAGCACTATCGGGACATCCCGTATTACGCCATGCAGACTAAGCGTGTGCTGGATAATACCGGCAAGATCGATCCGAATAAGATCGAGGAGTACATCGCAGCGGATGGTTATGCAGCCCTGGCCAAGGTGTTGAGCTTGGATCCAGGCGATGTTGTCGATGAAATTAAGAAAGCTGACCTGCGCGGACGTGGTGGGGGTGGCTTCCCGACGGGGATCAAATGGGGTTTTTGCAGGGAAGCTGACGATCAGACGATGCGCTACATCATCTGCAATGCCGATGAAGGCGATCCCGGCGCGTTTATGGATCGTTCCATTATCGAGGGTGATCCACATTCGGTACTGGAAGGCATGATCATCGGTGCGTATGCGATTTCACATAGAGTCTGTCCGGCTCAGGGTTACATTTACATACGGGCTGAGTATCCCCTCGCGGTGCAGAAACTTCGCAAAGCCATTGAACAGGCGGAAGAGCTGGGACTATTGGGTGACAATATCCTCGGCTCGGATTTCAATTTTCATATCAAGATCAAACAGGGGGCCGGAGCGTTTGTGTGTGGTGAAGAAACGGCGCTGATTGCGAGCATCGAAGGGAAACGTGGCATGCCTCGTTCACGTCCTCCCTTCCCGGCAGTTTCCGGTCTGTTTGGTAAACCGACGAACATCAATAACGTAGAAACCTGGGCGACTGTTCCTCGAATCATGAAGCGAGGTGCGGACTGGTTTACCGAAGTCGGGACCGAGAAAAGCAAAGGAACAAAGATCTTCAGTCTCGTTGGCAAGATCAGCAATTCCGGATTGATCGAAGTGCCGATGGGTATGCCACTACGCACAATTGTCGAAGAGATTGGTGGCGGCGTACCTGACGGGAGGACATTCAAAGCAGTCCAGACCGGTGGTCCATCAGGCGGATGCATACCGGCTGAACTTCTCGATCTCCCGGTGGATTATGAACACCTCAAGGAAGCGGGCTCGATGATGGGCTCCGGCGGAATGGTCGTCATGGACGACTATTCCTGCATGGTCGACGTTGCCCGGTACTTCCTCTCGTTCACTGAGAGTGAATCGTGCGGCAAGTGTGTTCCCTGCCGCATGGGTACACAGCATCTGCTGAATATGCTCACCGATATCTGCCACGGACACGGTACGCCCAGTGACATTGAGCGCTTGCGCAACATTTCTGATGCTGTCGCCAAGGGTTCGCTATGCGGTCTGGGGCAGACGGCACCCAATCCGGTCATCACTACCCTGCGGTATTTCGAGGATGAATATCGCGCTCACGTGGAAGATCGTGATTGCCCGGCAGGGGTTTGCCGCGATCTGGTTATGTATGAGATCGAACCGGAGAATTGTACGGGATGTGGCGTGTGTCAATTGAACTGCCCAACCCTGGCAATTGCGGGTGAGAAGAAGGAACCGCATATTATTGACTCGGCATTATGCATTCGATGTGGCGCCTGCAGGGACAGTTGCAAATTTGAAGCGGTATTTACTCACGTACATGAAAACACACCGGACGACCAATCAATTGTGAGTCGGACGTAACGATGAACTCTTTTTCGGAAAGCACGATGGACACTATTTCACTTACCATCGATAACCAACAGATAACCACTGAGCCTGGACGAACTGTACTTCAGGCAGCAGAAGAAGCCGGGATTTCCATACCCACAATATGCGCGCATGAGGATCTCCCCAGTTATGGCGCCTGCAGAATGTGTGTAGTGGAAATAGAGGGAATGCGCGGCTATCCCACATCATGTACCACCCCGGTATCCGAAGGCATGGTAGTCCAGACTGATACTACTGAGCTGCGCAAGCTCCGTAACCAGGTGATGGAGTTTATTCTTTCCGGGCATCCCGATTCGTGTCTGGTGTGCGATCATCGGGAGGATTGTGAAAAATATCGCCCGAATGTGACCAAGGCTGGTCGCTCAACTCGTTGCGGTTTCTGCAGCAACCGTGATGTGTGCATGGTGAGGAACTATGCGATCACTTGTTATGAACGACATTTGAATCTTCCTACGCTTTATTGTCACTACAACCTGGAGCGCGATGATCCGTTCATGGAGCGGGATCTCAATCTATGCATACTATGTGGTCTCTGTTGGCGTATCTGCGAGAAGATACACGGATCACCTGCCATCAGTATTAACAACCGGGGACGCTGGGCAAAAGTCGGGACGGCATTCAATTCAAGTTATGTTGATTCCGGCTGCACGTTTTGTGGAGCGTGCATCGATATCTGTCCAACCGGAACACTCACCGATCGTTACGCTCGATGGTATGGCAAGGGGAACTTTGGTTGGGAAACAGTATGCACGCTGTGTCCTGAGGGTTGCAAAATCAAATCGACGTTGAGTGACAACAAAGTTGTTTCAACGGAGATGATCAGTTTCGATCGGGAATCGCGTATTTGTGCGTTGGGTCGTTTCGCGTACGCACAATTGATGAACGCTCCCAAGCGATTGAAACGTCCCTACATTCGAGATAACGACGAGCTCACACCGGTCAGTTGGCCGGATGCCATCGATTTTGTGGCAAAGAAACTGGCAGAATATGAGCCGGGTCAATGCGCAACAATTGTTGACAGCGCCAACATTCGAGAGAATCTGCACCTGTATCGGCGCTTCACTGAGGAAGCAATGCAGGGGCGTTTTGCTTCTGTACCCGCAGGGGATGGCTTTGATGATATTGATGATGAATCGCTAAAAGCAGATCTGCAAGCGGGCAAGATCAAAGCGGTAGTGCTCGGTGGTGATTATCTCGATCCGGAATTGCTCGAAGGATTGGATTGTCTGATCGTATTGGATTATCTACCTTCTGCTGCCACGAAACGCGCCGATGCCGTACTCCCCGTGGCAATTCTTGCAGAACTCACCGGGACATTCCGCGATGATGCCGGTGAAATCAAACCGTTGAAGCGAGCGGTTGATGCAGCCGGAGAAGCGCGACCGGAATGGATGATCCTGCGCGATCTGGCTGGTGCCCTGAACCGGAATGGATGGCCTTATGATGATATCAACGGCGTGACGGAAGATATTACGAATGATCCAGCGCCACAGCCGTGGCCGGGATCGCCGCGCGATTCGCTGAAGGATCTTCCTCCCCGTTTCCGAGGGGCGTATCTGGCCGACACGGTTCCCGCGCTCAAGGATGTCGGACTGCCGAGCCATCCCACGCCGATCCATCCGCGCCCGACAACAGGATTCAAGATTCTCAAGCATGAAGAAGTCGTACCGAACTTCTTCCTGATCACAATTGAGGCGCCGAAGATTGCCCAATATGCGCGTCCGGGACAGTTCGTCATACTGATGGTTGATGAAACATCCGAGCGAGTGCCATTTACACTGGCGGACTGGGATGCAGAAGCAGGCACAATTACGCTCATCATCGAAGAAGTTGGTCGATCCAGCGGCGAGCTGGTATTTCTTAGTGAAGGTGACTTTATTGCTCACGTCACCGGTCCTCTGGGAGTTGAACTCCCCGTTCCCGAAGGTGATACGATTGCTCTTGGTGGAGGATGCTACGGCATCGGCGCGATTTATCCCATCGCGCGTGAATTGAAACAACTGGGTAAAAAGGTCATCACAGTTCTGGAAGCGTGCAGCAGTTATACGCTTTATATGGAATCACAATTCCGGGAAGTCAGCGACGAAGTCATTATTATGACGAAAGATGGGGGGAAGGGCATGAAGGGGGGTGTGCAGGAAGCGTTCACTCATCTGGTTGATCGAGGCACGAAAGTCGATCAATTCGTTGCGGTTGGCTGCACATTCATGATGCGCATGGTGACGGAAACAACACGTAATTTCGGAATTCCTTTACAGGTGGCATTGAATCCCATCATGGTCGATGGGACGGGAATGTGCGGAGCCTGCAGGATCACAATCGGTGATGAAACCAAATTCGCCTGTATTGATGGTCCTTTCTTTGACGGCCACCAGGTCGACTGGGATGAACTCGGTTCGCGTCGTGGAGCGTATGCGGCCGAGGAGATTGAAGCCATTCCCCAGGACACACATCACCATGAGAAACTTGTTCCCATCACCACGTCCGGTGGCTGTGCCCTTGATGATTAGTTTGATATTCATACGTCTTATTAGGTTTCATACGGATCAGAATAATTATGTCAGAAACGGATCCTAAAACTCCCCCCAAGAAGAAGCGCAAACCGAAAAAGCCTAAGGTTCCTCGGCAACCTATGCCTGAGCAGGATGCCACCCGACGAGCGCGCAATTTCCAGGAAGTGCCTTACGGTTATCCGCCTGAGACGGCTATCATAGAAGCTGCTCGTTGCCTTCAGTGCAAAAAGCCGCTGTGTGTACAGGGGTGTCCTGTTAATATTGATATTCCTGCGTTTATCAAACTGATTGAGGAGAGCAATTTCGAAGGTGCAGCAATCAAATTGCTGGAACAAACGGCATTACCAGCAGTGTGCGGCCGGGTTTGCCCACAGGAAACGCAGTGTGAAGAAAAGTGCGTGCTGGGCAAGAAGTTTGAACCCGTTGCCATCGGACGATTGGAACGATTCGCTGCGGATTATGTTCGTGAACATGGAGATGAACTGGAAGCTCAAATCGATCCTCCGACTGGGAAGAGGGTGGCTGTCATTGGCGCCGGGCCGGCCGGTATCACCGTTGCCGGTGACCTGGCACGTCTTGGACATAAGGTCGTGATGTTTGAAGCACTCCACCTTACCGGCGGCGTCCTGATGTACGGCATTCCTGAGTTTCGACTTCCCAAGGATATCGTGCAATTTGAAGTTAATAATCTCAAGAAATTAGGAGTAGAGATTCATACAGACTATGTCATCGGCAAGGCGGAGACCGTCGACCAACTCCTCAATGAGGAAGGTTATGATGCAGTCTTTATCGGTTCCGGTGCGGGTCTGCCTATGTTCATGAATGTTCCCGGCGAGAATGCTATTGGGGTTTACAGCGCCAATGAGTTTCTCACCAGGATCAATCTCATGAAGGCGTATGATTTCCCCAATTATGCCACGAGCCCGATTCGTGCCAAGCATATCATTACCGTGGGGGGCGGCAATGTCGCAATGGATTCAGCTCGCTGCGCCTTACGTATCGGATCAAAATCAACCGTTGTCTATCGACGCGCACGAGAACAGATGCCCGCACGCGATGAAGAGATTCACCACGCAGAGGAGGAGGGAGTGGAATTCAATCTGCTGACCAATCCAGTCCGCATCCTCACGGATGACGACAATAAGATGGTGGGGATGGAAGTCATCAAGATGGAGCTGGGTGAACCTGATGATTCCGGCAGACGCAGCCCGGTTCCAGTTCCCGGCAGCGAGTACATCATCGAAGCAGATTGCTGTGTGGTCTCCATCGGTAATAAACCCAATCCGCTTATTCCCCAGACGTCGCCTGATCTGTCAATCACAAGGTGGGGGACGATCGAAGCAGATGAAGGCACAATGCAAACATCCAAACCGGGTGTGTTTGCCGGAGGGGATGTTGTTTCCGGTGCGGCCACGGTGATCAGCGCCATGGGCCAAGCAAAAATTGCTGCCCACAATATTCATTTGTATCTCACCGGAGGAGAGCCGGATACCTCAGAAGAGGAAACTCAAACGGAAGAGAAGGAACAGCCGGTTACCTCCGAGTAATTGGTTCCAATAGTTAAAACAAAATCGGTCCGAGTACGTCCTCGGACCGATTGTGTTTGGAGGAACACCTAAGTTCCCGGAGTCGAATCAAACTTAGTCGTATGCTGCGGTGATGGTCGGGAGTTCCACACTTTCCAGTTTCAGGTTGGTCTGAATTCGGAAATTTGACTGGGTGCGGTGACGCTCCGCGAAGAAGAAGTCCAGTGAATAATCCTCTCCATCTTCCAATCCTAAACGATTGAGATCAACATACTGAGACTGTGCTGCGTGGACACCACCAAGGTCAATCACAAGTTCTCCATTGATGTAAACCCATACATCATCATCGCCGGTGAACTTGAAGACCTGTGCGCCGTCAGCTTCATAGGTAAATTCTGTGTGCAACTCGAATGTGAAGTGGAAGTTCCGATCGGGACTGCCACCGGGATTGCCGTAGAGTTCATCTTCGATGGGGAAGAAACCACCAAGTGCGTCGTATTCGGGATCAATTTTATCATCGAAGATATAGCTACCATCATCACCCCGAACGAGTGTCAGGGTGAGTGGTGCAGACATATTGACGCCTGGAACATCACGATACCACTGGTTGAAACTGCTCTCTGTGTGGATTCCACCGGTGTTTGAGGTGCCCTGACTTCCGGCGGTATCGCCTAAGTCCGGATCATAGAGCAGGTAACAGATGTCTCGATTGCTGGAATCCTTCCATTGATTCCTGATTTTCCACCCTTCACCGATAAAGACTGGTTTCCCATCCCCACTCAGTGAGGGGGAGATATTGCCGCAGTACTGGCCGAAACCTGCCGTGGGACGCATCTCAAAATCGGTATGACCGTCAGCATGATTTCGTTCCCGGAAGTCGCGCACGACTCCGGTTAGCTCGATGTATTCCGGCAGCTCTTCACCACCGCCGCCATTGCCTCCTGCCAGGACTGGTGCATTACACAGCATTATCGCTGCAGCACCTGTGAAGGCCAGGACGCCGGCTGCCGGGCCAATGAGTCTGAATTGTTGGTGCGTGTTCATGTTCATGGTGGTCTCCCTCCAGCAGGGTTTACGGAGAATAGATTCAGTTTCAGCCTACGATTGGATATGGCAAATCAGACACCGGGAATGTGGAATTCGTCTCGGCCAGCATGAATCTGTAACGGTTATGACACTTCTGATGTATCTGTTGTTATTAC
>JANQEQ010000085.1 GCA_028278245.1 Phycisphaerales bacterium
GGTTGCGGGTATTCTCGTGCTGCTGGTGATTATTGCCGCCGCGTACCTGACACGTACCCAGGCCGGCCGAGTCACCGCAACAGCCGAGCTGACCACCGCGCAGCGCAAAACGAATGTGAAAGACATTTCGGAAATGCTGGCCCAGATCCCCGCCGATGCCCTGTTTACGCATCCAGTGGATCCCTCAGTGTGGACAATTGCTACTTGGGCTCCTCATTCCAATGTAAGACGATTATCACCCGGCCAAACCAATCCGAGCCTGTATAACGTCGTCGATCAGGCACAAGGCAATGCAATACGCTACAGCACTGATCCCGTTGATGCTTATGTTCAAGCTACGGGCCTGCCGGGTGCAGATGGCCTTCCCGATCACCCCTACAACTTCGCGCCATACCATGTCACGCCGTACACAAACTGGCCGGATCCGTTAACATTTTCCTGGATTCCTCAAAATTGGCCTGAGGGATCAGGCAATCCCGGTATTGATCCATTGAGTGACTATTGGGACGGCGAAGACAATCCCCTGGGGAATCCCGGCTTTGGCGATTGCCGCTGGCTGCGCGATGTTGAACCCATGCGCTGGGATTTCATCGGTGCAGCCGATGCAAATCCCGATGGTGTGTCCGACCGTTTCCTCGGTTGGCGGCATCTCAGCTACATCGGTACTCCCTGGAATGCCTGGCGAATCTGCACTGACATCAGCGATGTGGGTGATACAGATGGTGATGGTTGGGGAATGCTGATGTCCAACCTGAGCCTGCCCGTTGAGCAGTGGCTTCCCGTGAGACCGCCGGCAGTAAGTTCACTTTTTTTCGATACGAACTATAGTTTATTTAACTTTCAGACACCCTGGTATTTGCGTTTCTGGCTGTCTGGTAATCCAGCCGAGTTGCCAATGGTGTCGTCTTCCTATGCACCGACAACATCTCCACCTTTCAATTTCATTCCTGCCAACTTCTATCGTCTGAAGGATCTCGATGGCGATGGCAACATGCACGAGGAATTTCCAGGTGAGCGGCGTGAAGATGAATTCAACAGGGGTTCAGCGCGCTGGGATGTCAGTCGCATCCTTGCCGATTCAGACGGTGATGGTTACACCGATTCATTCTGGTGGCTCGCGCCGACGACACCGCAACGGGGGATTCGACAGGTCGTAGCCGTCAGCATTATTGATAACAATGCCCTGATCAACACGAATGTGGCGACAAAATTTGAGGAGCGGGATTATGCAGGTACCTATCCTGAGCGTACTACACGCGGCTGGATGCCCAGCGATACGGCTCTCGTAAGTCAGCTATACGATGACTATTACGAATCAGATAAATCGCTAAATCGTAATGTGGGATTTTATGACAATCCTGCCCATAATACAATTTATGATTATCAACTTTCTCGTTGGATTCGTCATGTAAATGAAACGGGATTACTAGGCAACCAATTTCCTAACCGCTGGGATCGCCTTGATTACTGGCAGCACAGTGCATCAAAACCATTCAACGTGAATCCTACTTCCGGGTATACACCCTTCACACTTGCTGATGAGCTTGAGTTGCGTGGTTATCATGGGCAGAATTACCCCTGGATCTTCACCCGCTATGAATGGTCCGTGCAGGCAGATACATCAGATCCTACAGAGGCGTTTCTCCGGGCAGGAATAGCACTGGAAGAAGCCAGTGAACACCGCAGGCAACTGAATAATACGCAGTTACTAATGGATAATCGGCGGAAGATCACACACTTCAACGGCGCGCGGAACGATGAACTCCCGCCCTGGATGTGGTGGCGCTGGCAGGATGCTAACAACGTCATCCTACCTCCCAGTGCTGTGCAGGATGCAGCAGCAGCGTTCGGCTGGCTGGATGAAAATAACAACGGGATACACGATTATTACGATACGTTCTTCGATCAGTCCCGACAGAAGATTGATCTCCGAGAGCGTGAGATTACACCAGCGGAGATCCTTAACCTTCCCGGTGGGTGGTATTCCATGCCGAATCGTCTGGCTCCTACATTACTCCTGGCATTCACCGATGGTGTGGCTACAGGTGAGATTGGAGTATCTCCTCCCGGTCAACAGGAAGCGGGTTCCTTTTTCGGCGACTATAGCCACACTCCTCCAGCACCCCCTGCGGATGATTCAACAGTACAACAACTGCGTAAACTTGCTGCGGGCTACGCTGCGAACATACTGGCATATCGAGATGATGATTCTTATGCGCCCCTTTACGATGATCCAGTTACATCAGAGATTGAAGTAGGGGCAATTCCTCTACCTGAATGGGGACCCAAAAATGATCCTCTAATCTTTCCGGTTACCGATCCATCACTACCCGAAGATCTGACCACGCGCTTCCTGGGGATGGAAGCTCAACCATTTCTCGTGGAAGCATTCATCGGACATGTGTACGAAGGCGAAGATCTACCTGATAATCCAGGTTTTGGAACGCTTGAGGTCTATGGGCATCCCGGTAATTATGTTGATGATGAAAGCCCCAGTACCACAATTTCAGTTGTGCAGATTGCCAATCCCTATCAACGACCAATTGATCTCGCAGATTACAAAATCAGAGTAGGTGTACGAGTGGTTGCTTTATCTGATGTCCTGCCAGCAGGTACGGAACTGTTGCCGACGCGTGAAGACTATCCTGTCACTGCAGTCTTTTACGCCATTGATGATACACTCGGAATTGATCTAAACTTTGGTTTGAATTGGATGAAATTCCTGGATATTGAACCAGGTGATCATCCGGCGGATACGATCATTGTCGAAATTCCCATAAGTGTACCAGGTGCGTGGAGTCGTGATCCTGCTGATTATGGTGGAACTGAGCCGGATGGAACATTAATTGAAATTGGTCTTGATGATCAAAAAGAAAATATTATTGAATTAATACGAACTGATTACACTTATGATCCTTTGGGTGTTGATGTGGTGGTTGATCGTTTTGATTACCATGATGCTATCGGAGATATTGGTGCTCACGCAAAACATGATGAATTTCGCGATGCTGTGGAGTCGCTCCGCATTCCACCGGAACATCTTGATGATTCTTCTATTATCTGGGAACCCGCGAGCGGTACACCGGTTAAGCCGGGAATACGCATTGGGGATTACTGGGATAGCACATGGAACACTCACTGGGTCGCTTGGGCACGTGTGACACGTCCCTGGGGATGGGATGTCGATGGAAGTGGTCTGGATGGTATCACATTCCTACCAGCTGATCCGCCTGTGGTGGCAGTGGATCAGTTTGAAAAGGCGCCAAGATTTGTGCTGGGAAACCAGCAGTATGTAATTGCCGATTCACTACCATCTGGTGTACTCAACAAAATGAATGGTGATGATGATCCAGATATTTCACCGGCCAATTTTAATGGTGATGTAACTGGAGAGGGTGATAACAACGACTACAAAGGAAGCGCTTATAGTTACCTCGATGGTGTTCCCGATGGCGATGGAACTTTGGCGAATCAACCGTGGTTCTCCCGCGCGTACCATGTTTATATTGATGAGGCTCCTGTCCCGGATGCATTCTCTGTACGTGTAAGAAAACCGACGTTCTTTGATTTCAACTTGGCAGAAGATCCTGCAAATGGTAACACCTCTATTCCTTATGAGGATCCATTATCTGATTGGAGTTATCCAAACAAGGGTTTCTACGAGAATTGCTATCGTCCCGCATTCCAGATGTTGCAGAAGGATTGGGATTTTGAACGAATCGGTGAGTTGCGCAATGTGTTCCTTTTTGGACATGAATTAGCATTCACAGAAGTGTCACCCGGTGTGTACGAGTACGATTACACCAATGCAACTTTCTCCGAATACCTTGCTGCAATGCTCGATCCGGGTAATTCTGATTTACTTGATACTACTGCATTGAGTGATTTGTGGAGCAATCCGGAAACGGCACTGGATCTGGGTCGTCTTGTAACTGGACCGGTCATTGGTATCGGTGATAATACAAACCTCTCCGATCCATTACATGGAATCCCGGCAGTGCCAGCCGGTGCGCGGATATTTGATGCATTCGTCTGTCATGGACCGGGGTATAACTGGAACGGTTATGTCGCAGATGGCAATACGGCATTCCTCAACGCCGCCGGCTATGACATGGATTTGTTCCGGAATGATCTTTCCGAGTTGGGATTTTCCGGCAAAATCACGCCGGGTCTTATTAACATCGGCACTGCCACACCTGAAGTGATCCAGTCATTGCCACAGATGTATAAACTCGTGCACGAAACTGCTCTAACTAATGAACTAAGATTCAATCCCCGGGTTGCTCTTCCTGAAGCTATGGTGCAATATCGAGAACGGTATTACAACATGCTCGATGTGGGATTCAGGCCGGATACAACAGTCCCGATGTGGGGTGCGCCTGACTATCACACACGAGGAGACCTTATTACTGACGATGATCTGCGCGGCGATCGAGGTTTTGCTTCGCTAGGCGAGTTACTCCTTCTGAGGGAGTATGCTGATGATCCATTGGATCTTTACAATACATTAGCGACGATAACTTCAACGAATGCAGCAAGTGAACCTTTGCCGTGGCAGGATCCACAAGACTGGCTTCGCACCACAGCCTGGTCGTATGATTTTGCTGCATTTATTCCAGGTCGTGATGCTCTTGCCACATACAATATCGATCCCTTCATGTATCAGGAGCGGGATGATGGGACGATCTACAGCACCATGATCAGCACTGATCTTATGGATATATATGATTACACTGTGACTCCACCTAATCCACCACGGATTCTTCCTGATCAAACAGTTGGCGACTTGGAAGAGCAGAACCTGCTGTTCTCCGGTATATCCAATCTCGTGACCCAGCGCAGCGATATGTTTACGATTTACTTCAAGGTGCGCAGTTTTCAGCAGAACCCCATCACCGGTGTCTGGGATGCGACCGATCCGGAGTACATCGTGGACGAGAGCAGATATGTCATGCTGGTCGATCGCAGCGAAGTTAATAAACCGAGTGACAAGCCAAAAATTCTCTACCTGGAGAGATTACCGAACTGATTGAGAGTCATATAAATTGTTGTTGATAATTCAGGCCGTGTCCCGCCATGTTCATCCGAATTGGGGCACGGCTTTTTATTGTCAATGTGCGCATTCTCTTTTTACGAGCCGCGACCGTGAGGGAGCGGACAATTACTTGATGAGCATGGCTACGTTCGTACCACTGTACCGAACAAATCATAGTTATATGCATGGCAAAAAAGAGAATACCCTCACCCTAACCCTCTCCCAGGGGGAGAGGGAAGAATGGAAGACCGCTCCCTCACGGTCGCGGCTCGTTGAAGAGTGTTCGAAGTTCGTTAATGAAATTATTTATGTGGGGGGATGCAGCATTGATCGAGGAATGTCGTCATCGCATCGAGGAGTTGCTGGAGTTGCGGGCTGGAGTCTGCATCATCAGGCAATGGATTGACCGTGTTATACACATGATCTGCGCCGGCGATGATCAATGTTTCAGCATGTTTGCCGGCAGCATTCTGAATCTCCTCAGCGCATGATATAGGGACGGTCGGATCACTATCGCCGTGGATAACCAGCAACGGGCAATCAAGATCATGGATGAGCGCGAGAAGATCATGATTTTCCGGATCGTCGAGTTGTTCCTGAAGGAATTCGCGCCCGATGCGCAATGCTTGGCCGGTTCGTCCAGACGGGGAAACAAGGAAACCGTCGCGCATCAACTGTTCTGCATCGCTGGCAGGAAGTGGATTACATGATGAGGGCGCAGCAGCAGTAATCAAACCGGCGGGAGGTGGAACAGTGGGTGGATTGGATTCAGCGCGTGCCTTGGCCCAGCGACCTGCGGTGAGCAGAGTCACGATACCACCTCGGGAGTGACCGAACATAACATAGGGCAATCCCTGACCGGGAAGCGTTCCATCGGCGATCGCGGTGCAAACGACGTTGTAATCGAATACCTGCTTGTTCCAGGTTTCACGCTCAAAGAGGTCGGGACGCTCGAAAGTTTCGATGCAGTTGGTCATGCCGGAGTGGCTGAAGTTGAAGCGATGTGCGATGTAGCCGGCTTGGGCGCAGGTTTGTGCCAGGCGTG
>JANQEQ010000090.1 GCA_028278245.1 Phycisphaerales bacterium
TGAACCGCCCGAGACCAAAGCCAGAATGGAGGAGCCGGAACTGGAGGTCTCGAAGTTCGAGTCGAAATCGAGTCTGCCGTTATTGGCAAGCAGATTGCCATCGAACGATGAAGCCGCAGTGCAGTCGATCCGGAGTGTTCCATCGTCTCTTGCCACCAGCGAGGCTTCAAAGGAAGCAATGGGCGAGTCGACATCGTTGTCGGCATCAAGTATGAGATCCTGATGAAGCAAAATGGTGCCACCGGGGGTGTCTGATTTGATCATACTGTCTTCGGTGAGATCGAGTGTTCCATTCGTGATTCCACCCGTGAGCCCCTGCACGGTCATTTCTCCCTCAAAAACGAGATGGTCGGCTGCGGTTAGTACCGCGTCGGCCCCGATCATTACCCGGCAGTCAACGTGCACTCCGGTGATCCATCCAGAACCATGCAGCGTGTGGTCCGCCATGATAAAGAGCCGTGCGGCGGACCTGATGAAGTGATTGTAATCGAGGCAGATTGTTCCATCGATGGTCGACGCGCCTGTTCCGGTGAGGATCATGTCAGCCTGGCTATACAAGTGAATACTCGCGTGATCATGCAACGTCAAGCCGCTGTTGCCATCAATAGTTATTGTAGTTATTGTGTTATCCACCCCCACCTCCAAAATCGCCTCGGGCTCGATGGTCAAAAAGGAGACGCCAACGGATAGCACCGAGATGAATACCCCATGAATCGTTTGAATTGTCGCGGTGTCACCGGATTCCGGATACTCGCCGAATTCAGCAGCTCTCCAGTCGTTAAGTCCTACATCGAAGATCTGCCAGGTGGAATGGTGTGTCCAGGGCCCCGAGTTTCTCGTGCGGTACTCATCCGCGGCAACAGGCGTCGCGATCACCGCTCCAAGCAGGACGATGAATATGCTGATCCGACGGCACAATGCGGCCTGAGTACGGCCATTCATATGTTGTGTCGTTGTCATCATGGTGTGTTTCTCCAGCCGAATAGAGGTGACAACTCCCGCCTGGCGTTTCGCCAAGCGGGAGTGATGTTATCGAAGCCGATTCATTGGTCAGCACGGTACAGATACCATGATCAACTGCACGAATGCGAGCCACTGAACTCGCGATTTCGGCATTTGTTGGTGGCCGAACTTCCGGGATCAGCGCAGGTGCAACCACCGTTCACGGTATAGGTGTCATACAGGAGGTTGCCGCCACTGGAATCCATCGACGGAGTGCTGGTGCATCCCATGATCCAGCCCTCGACACACACGGTTCCATCGATGTCACATGAACCGCCTGAGACCACAGCCAGTTTGGAGGAACCGGAGCTGTACGTCTGAAAGTTCGAGTCGATATCGAGTGTGCCGTTATTGGCCAATAGATTGCCATCGAACGTTGAAGCCGCAGTGCAGTCGATCAGGAGTATTCCACTGTCTCGTGCCACCAGCGAGGCTTCAAAGGAAGCAAACGGCGAGTCGACATCGTTGTCGGCATCAAGTATGAGATCCTGATGAAGCTCAAGGATTGCGCCGTTGGAGTTTGCTTTGACTACGCTGTCTCCAGTGAGATCAAGTGTTCCGTTCGTGGTTCCGCCCGTGGGCCCCTGAATCTTCATCGCGCCCTCAAAACTGACACTCTCCTGGGCGTCGACCACGATGTCGGCCTCAATCGTTACAAGATTCCTGCGATCGCTACTGGTGATCAGCCCAACGCCGGTAAGAGTATGGTTGTTGTCCTCAAATGCCAGCGTTGATGCGCCATCGAGATACTGAAGCGTCACAGTGCCGTCAATGTCTGAGGTCGAATTAACCGAGCCGTCGACCGTGAGAGACCGAGTACCCTCGATGATCAATTCTCCGCCGGAATTGACATCGAAGCGATCTATGAACTCATCGCCGGCGACTGAGATATCGTGGCCATTCCGGATGACGGCATAATCATTGGCACCAGGTTTTACAGTGGCCGTCTGCCAACTGTTACCGTCCCAGTACTCCCAGTTCCCAGCGACATTCCAATCGCCCGTTTGGAAGCTGCGATAGTCCGTTGCGCTGGCTACAGATCCAGTGCCGAGCACAAAGATTCCGAGAGCCACTGTTGTTAAGATTGCTCTTTTCTGCATTTTGCTTCTCTGCCTTTCAATGCGCGTCTCTGTTCGAAAATGCCGGCTGATCGGCCTAGCATTTCCACGTGTTATGCGCAGGCTCGGGTCGCAGTCGTTGAGCGAGTCTCTTTTTGTCTCACGACTGCGCCGAGCCTGGCGTTGATCCCGGATGACAATCGACCCGATGCCGTCGCCATCCTCCTCTGCTCGTGCGTATCTGGCGTGTCTGCTCTGCCTGCCTGCGTACCTCACGTTCTTCCTTCCTTGTTCATCAATCCCGGTCATGTGGTGTGTCGATCTTTTCATTCGTTTCGCCTGCGAGAAATCAATGAATGCTCGCAATGCTCAGCGTGCACCTTTGCTCAAGAGTGGTGGGATGATCGCATGGTTGAACTGTGATCAGTGATCTCTCGTGCAAACGTGCAGCAAGGGTGAAGTAGAAAGAGTGGAGCACAGGGGTCGACAAGCAGCGCACACCTTTCGCTTGGATGCTTGCGATTGTTCCTTCGCTCCTTCCTGCTCTCGGGTTGATTACCTCCTTTCCTTATTCGTTCAGCCGGCGGGCAGAATCCGTGCCGTCACACGAACAATGTGCAGCATCTCACTCGAGAGAGTTATCCTCCGCGTCACACATGCCGCGGGTGCAAACGTTTGATTGCAACCACGTCCATGCGAGGCATAGATCTCTTCTGCTCTCTTAGAGCGAGTGGTTTCCCACACATCTATGTTTTAGTCGAACGATCAGGGATTACAAGGGGGTCTCAGATTCGTGCCGGTGTGGAGCGTTCACGAAAAAGTGCGCGATCAAATCACAACCATGCGCAGTACCAAGAAGGCGACAATGCACGCCGCAACACGCTTGATGTAGCTGCGTAAGTCGAATTGTGGCCGCAGGTTGTGTAAATCAATCAAACAGATCACGAAACTGTCATGACGAGCGTACCGGCTCAGAATCGCGATAAATACTTGGGGTGAGCTAATCCATTGTCCGAGTTGATCTATGCACATTACCCCAAGCGAATTGGGTGAAAGATCAAGTGCAAACTCGGAGCAGCCGTATATGCCGTGCTGTTGATGAAATCGTGCTGCTTAAATCAGAGATGTGCAGGCCGCAAGAAACTGGATATTTTGACAGAATGTAGCGCACTGCACATGACAGCAAGTTTACTCAATTCAGTCAAAACTCGTTATGAGAACATTGAGTAACCGGACTGTACTGAGAGGAATTCCCGATGAATAGAACTGATCACTATTGCTTGTAGCAGAATTCTCGGCCGGTGGAGATGAATGGTTGCTTTTGTTGATTGGTTCATTGACTGGATTCGCCGGCAACACGAATCGCGGTCTGTTGCAAAACAGGAAGCGAAATTGGGTCACTGTCTGGCATCTGAATGGTCACAAGATCCATCTGCCGGGATGATAAAGATGGTTTTGTGAGTTCGAGTTCAAGCATGCCCTGCCAACGGGCTGGTCGACGTGCGCTCTCATCCATATCAATAATCTTGACCCATTCATCGAAATAAAACCGGATATGATCAGGGGCATCAATCGATGGTGCTGGAGGCAACTGTTGATGAATGCTTGTATAGTACAATTCGATCCTGTCACGATTCTTTGAGTCGAATTCAATTCCAGCTTCCATCGAGCCAAAAGCATGGTCTTTACGACCGATCGCAGAGATCTCAATTCGCTGTGTTCCTGCCGCGCCGAGATCCAGGGAGATCGATGAGGTCTTTCGCCCGGCTTCAGTCAACGTGAACGTTGCATCCACCCTGTATGCTTCACCCGGTTCAATGGGACCTTGGGTGGCGCGAATGTCAGTACAGCCGCAGGTTGACTCGATTGATTTGATTTCGATCGGCCTGCTCCATGAGTTGAACAGACGGAATGTATGATGAAGTGTTGCAGCCTGATTATCGACAAGCAATACCTCTCCAAAATCATGGAAGACAACGACGGGTCGCGAAGTGTCCTCGGTAGTGTGATCCCGCATAAGGACAATGGCGGGGCCAAGCACGGCAAGAGCCAGCATCACGACCAAATGGATCGACCGAACACGGTTACCGCGCATAATCATGATGTACCTCCTGAACTGGCCCGCCCTCGAAAGCCGATCAATAGTCCAACGAACGCCAGGATCGTCGATACTGAGGCCAATATCCATTCTCGACGCTTGCTGCGAGTCAAGTTGTGTTCAGGACTCACGTCTGTTGTTGAAGCGCTGGCAGAGAGTGTGGATGGAGCCAGTGCTGTGGCGTCCTGTAATAAATCCGCAAGATCATGTTCTGGGTGATGCCCAACGATCTTCCGTGTTCGGTAGACGGTGCCATCGACGATGATCCTTTTGCTTCCAATCTGATAGGCAATGCGACTACGTCGATCATGTATGTAACCGCCAGCGGCGAATGCGACAAATGGTTCATGCGGTGTAATCAGGGGAGTGCTCAGGTTTGGGGCTTTCTGCCGAACGTAGTAATTCCGGCCAACCAGGCGACGCCCCGATTCTGAATCCTGGTGCTCGAACACGTAAAGATCTCGACGTGCCTTGGCTGGCAACAGCACACCGTCAAATCGGGCCACCGCTTCAGTCTCGTACACGCATTTGGCACGGATGCCCGTTGGGTTTGATGCCGGGTATCTGGTTGGAACTTCCCAGGTCAGACCAGCCAAGTATGGTTCAGGCAACATATTGACACGTATCGAAATCATAATTGCTTTGGGGTGATCAAACAGCTCAAAGCGGTAAGTTGTAGATTCTGAGTTTTTAACAAATTCGATCGGGCGGCCAATCATAATTGCTGTTGAAAGGGACATTGGGCGTCTGTCTGTCGCAATGACATAGTCGGAAAAATCATGATTAAAAAGCAGCCAACATGGATCAGATATCGCCTCGCGACGAGTGATGCCGATCGATCCTCCTGCTTCTCCCACGACTTGCCTGTAAAGGCCTTTGCCATCCCAGTAGTGACGCAAGCGCATAGGTTCATGCATTGCTGCGTCCATCCGGGTTTCCTCGAGAGCAAATTCATTTTTCGATGATCGCCAGTGAAGTGTTACAGTGTTGATTTGAGACGAGGGGTCAAGCTGGAGGTTCTCGTTCTCTGGAACGAACGGTAATAAGAGTGAATAAAAAGAAGTTTCAATAACTTCGGATTTGTGTGATATGTCATCAAGAAGTGTTGCCAGATCACGCACGCTCTCGGTCGTGGGACTAGCTGTAGGAATAGTGCATATTCCATGAATTATCACGGACGCGATCAGAGAGAAGGAAACCATCAGCATTCTGTTTACCCATCTCATTCAGAAATGATTACAAAATCAAAACGATCATCAGCGAGCGGAGGGGAATAAGTCTATGCAAGAATATCGCGGACAATTGCTGCCTGAGGGAGAGCCCTCACATCCTGCAGGACCGCAAACACCTGACATCCTGGAGCCGCAACTGTTGGCATTTATATTGAGACTTTCGAAACATATATCAAAACCCGGTGAACATTCCCAACTTGTGGCAGGGTTTGAACAGTATTCACATGGCTCTCCCGGATTCGGTTCAAAACAAGCCGCGGTTGCATCGGGGCACCGTGCTGTATTGGGCGCGCAGTTATGGAAGAGTTTTTGCGTTGACGGTTGTGATACAGCCAGCGTGGATACGCACACGAGTGTGGTAGACAACACGATTGCGTAAGCAAATCTGATGCGTGACCGCATAGTGAATCTCCATGGTTCGCGTCCGATGTTGCTCAGGCGAACATACACATGCGTCAAACTACCAAACATCAGATGTGAATTCGGTTGGTTTAGAGATGCCCTAAATCAAAATTAGATGCGTCAAAGTATGAAAAATGCTTGAGAAAAAAACTTAACTCAAACATGACAAGATGGCACCACCTTTCACAATACCTGCATACCGTGATACAGGAATAGCGCCCGGAATGATGGCCTAACTTGCTAGATCGGTGCTCATGACGAAATGAAAGAGTTGTGAGACCGATGCGATTTTGAGCTTTCGCATGAGGTTGCGGCGATGGCTGTGAATGGTCTTGACGTTTAGGTGCAGATCCTTCGCGATCGCCGAAGCCGACATGCCTGCACCAGTTCGTTCCAATACTTGTAATTCTCGATCGGTTAACTGGGACATCATTCCAGCGCGATTCGATTTCATGTCAACATTGACGTTCGAATGTATGATCTGGCCTGCTATCGATTCACTCACAAAGTACTCCCCGGCAAGCACTGCGCGAATTGCTCGAACAATGTCCTGGGAAACGGTTTCCTTCGTCACATAGCCACGAGCGCCGCCGCGGATGGCTCGCTCCGCATACAACGGTTCAGTTTTTAATGAAAGCACGAGCGTCCATACGGATGGATAGCGATTTTTAATATCTTTGATCAGATCAAGTCCGTCTCCATCCGTTAGTCGTAGATCAACGATAACAAGATTCGGCTCTGTTCTCTCAATCAATAAAAGCGCTTCACCAATTGTCGCTGCATCGCCACAGATTGTCAGGTCGCTTACGCGTTGCAATGCGTACTTGAGCCCATCTCGAACGATTGGATGATCATCAACGATGAGTATTCTCGCCTTAGTTCGATTGCTTTGAGATTTCAACGTTTCGTTCCCCCTGCATTCCCAACGGTCAATTAGCATAAAATTGACTGCTGAGGTAGTGTGACGATTAACGTTGTCCAACCGTCACGTCTAGTTCGAATGCCCGTTCGTCCTCCAGCAATTGTGACCCAGTGGCGTGCAATGTCGCGAATGACATCTGAATTGTTTGCGGGATCACAGGTTTCATTGTACTCAATTGAAAGAATCAATTGAGTGCAATGTTCATCCAGTTCACACGCGACATTCAATTCCGTTGCCCCATAAAACCGGATCAGATTATAGATGCAATCCTGTGCAATACGGTAAATTTTTGTTAGAACTGCTTGATTCCCGTCACACAAATCCACTTGAGATAGCGAGGTGTACCCACACTTCACATTGAACACCTCTGAAATCAGGCTACAGAGCCTATCCAGCGTGACTTGTAGCGCTGTGTTGTTGGAATCGAGATGATCAAGACCATGCCCGAGCTTTCTGGTTTTGCGCAAGGCCTCGTCAAGAACGGTCTGAGCCTTGCGAACATCGTTGATAGCCGGCACTCTGCCTGATTCCATTTCCTCGAGGACACCAGCGATCCACAGGGAGGCACCGGCCAACTGTTGTCCAATACCTTCATGCAGGTCTTTTCCAATTCGTTGCTGCGCTTCTTCAATAAACTGCAGCAATTTTTTCTCAGCGCGCTGTTCATCAGTCACGTCGTGTAGTATTAGCAGTTCTTTGGGAGCATCGTCGTATTCCACCCTGCATCGATGGACCTGGACAAATCGCTCTTGGCCGCTGCGATCAAGATGTGTTTCGATGCGAGTCGAACGCCAATTGTCTTTATCAGAGATTGGGGTGTCCACCGGAGGGTCAAGCGACAACAAGTCGAACGAACGTGTTCGCAACTCATCTCGAGAGAAACCATACAAGAGGGTTGCTGCGGTGTTGGCTTCCATAATGCGTCTGGTTGAAGGTTCAATGATCATCTTCGCGACGTCATTATCCTCAAAAATTTGTCGTACACGTCGTTCGGTCTGCGCGCAGGCATGCTGTGCTTGAGACGCCATCTGATAGGCTCGGCGGAAAGCCCGATGCATGATGAAGAATGCGATCGGGTACAGTACCAGTACACAAAAGCCACTTGCTACAAACCACCCGGCGATAGCATGTTTTGCGGATGTGATCACGGAATCCAATGGCATATAACCCAGCACATATCCTCGATCGTTCGAGTTGGCAAGAAATGATGTCAGGAACACGTCATCGTTTCCGTCCCTCACGATGCCAGACCAAATCTGCCCTGGTCGCGCCACGGTTGCGAATGAGAATTCTTCGCCTGTCTCTCGGTTGACTACTATGGAGTCATTGACCAGATTCCCGATACCTTTTTCATTCTCTGGTATGTAGAATTGTTCTTCACCACTGTTCACCGTAAGCCGAAGATTGACAGATGAGCGGCCAAGTGTGTTCAACAGCTCTCGGTACGTTTGATCTTGGGTTTGTTGCGATTCCTGATCCTGATCAACAGTCAGTCCGGCTATCTTGACAACATTTCGAACCTCGTCGAACGACAAACGAATTGCCGAGTACATAGACCATCTGTAGCAAATAAAATGCAGCACACTTGACACGGTCACGACAACGATCGCCAAGATGACCGCCCACCGGGCAAGCCGCTGTCTCGGAACGCCAACCATGATTTCAGGTGGATTCTCATCTGCTCGAAGTGAATCATCGTGCAATCGAATCATTTGTGATATCCTCGTGAATACTATCATACCGTGTTCGAACTGAACACGTGACAATTGATGATGAGTTCACCCCGCACCTGTTCTGAAGCGCGTGTATTCATGCGACTTTGACGCACTGAATTCTAAGACAAAAACTCAAATACTGTCCTGAATATTTGGTGTACGCACTAACATACTGCATACACGAATACACCAGACGGGATCAGCGTATTTTTACAGAGCTTTCGGTTTGTGGGTGACGTGCCGCATTTGCAGGCGGCATTTGATGAAGCCCCCGAAGGAGCCAGACACCTCATCAAGTTAGCAGAAGTGCGCCGAACATCGAACACTTCGGATCTGACTGCGGCGTCGGTGTCAAATCAGTATCCCTCAAATCAAACTGACTGAGTCTCTTGCTGCGCCCCTGCTCGAAGCGAGAAGCAGAGAATTCGCCGACAAATTGCTCGAGCGTGAATAAGCCCTCGAACAGCGTTTAGCCGAAGAACGTAAATCGATCGCGGAGACTGAAGCAGCCAAAGCAAAGCGCGCTATTGGTGACGAGATGGAGCAGAAAGGCGCTGCACTTGCTGAGCTGAAAGAACTTCTTGGGATACAAAACGAACGCGCTGTGCTTCTCATTTGGCGACGTCGATGGAAACTATGCGGTCGATACCGATGATTTCGATTTGCTTGAAGATATGCGTGACGACGTCGAGCCGTACAACATTCTGGGGGATCTGAATCTCGATGGCGATATCACACAAGCCGACGTCAACCTGTACACATATTACGAAGGTCGTGACGGCAGGGCGAATGTCTTGAGTGTCGATGAAGAAGCCAACGACATCGGCTACGCGGGATACATCTGGAACGACGAGTCAGGCAATTACCATGTGCGTAATCGAGAACTCTCACCACAACTGGGACGCTGGCTGCAACGGGATCCGATCAAATATAGAGGCCGTTCTTACAATCTCTACCAATATGCAGATTCGTACCCAATCGCATTTACCGATCCTATAGGATTCATCGCGTTTGGACCGGGTGATGAACAGCCTTCACGAACTCCCAAGCAGAAACAACCAGATCTCACACGATCTCCATATCACGACTGCATGCGCGAGTGCGACATCGGATGCGTCAATGAGCGACGAAGGAAAGAGGATGAGGCTGAAGAGTGGAAAAAGAACAATCCAGAATCTCCATTCCCGGAATATCCAAATCTCCGTGAATACCAATGGAGACATCAAGACTATCGGCGATGCTATGGAGCATGTCTACGCAAGTGTGCAACGTCACGCGAACGAGTGCAGAATCAAAAAATGGGCCTGGGAGGATTCGAACCTCCGACCTCACCGTTATCAGCGGTGCGCTCTGACCAACTGAGCTACGAGCCCTTCATCCTTCGTCGTCCCCCTGGGTGACGAACCATCGAGGGTACACCTGCTCCGATAGGGAGTCAACATCGACGCGGCTGACGCCGCGGACGCAGCCGGGAGGGGCCCGGGGGCAATGCGATACCATGTCGG
>JANQEQ010000020.1 GCA_028278245.1 Phycisphaerales bacterium
GGTCCCTATGCCTCATCAAAATTTGCTTTGGAGGCTATGAGCGATGCACTGCGCCTTGAAGTTTACGATGACGGCATCAAGGTGATTCTCATTGAACCGGGCAGCATCGACACACCCATCTGGAATAAAGCAAAGTCAAAGGTCGAGGAACTCCAGTCAGAGATTCCCCAACCGTTGCGCGATCACTATCAGCCATTAATGACGCAAATGAAGCAGGTTACTTCCGAGTCAGCATCACATGCCTTGCCGGTTGGTCGTGTCGTGGATGTTGTGGTTCACGCGCTGACGGTCAGCAATCCCAGGCCGCGCTATGTCGTCGGTGCCAGCGCACGAACAGCTGCACTATTGAAAAGGCTGCTTCCCAATCGTCTCTTTGATGCGATAATCCTCAGAAAACTGAGGCGCGGCTGATTCACATGCTTCAACCGGAGAAATTAAACTCCTGCCCGACACCCATCTCCTGCGCCTTCTGATAGACCGCAAAGGCCGTGGACATATCCTGAATTGCCAGGCCGTTGGATTTGAACAGTGTGATTTCATCATCACTGGTTCTGCCTGCCACATCACCCGCAACCACCGCACCCAGATCACCTGCGATCATCGATTCATCCCATTTGCCTTCATTCAGGGGAATGATGAAATCACCCGATTCTGCCAGGCATGCTTCCGTCTGGTCAGCAATGATCCGCGCTTTGCACACGGTTATCTCATCCAGCTCGCGCATGTGCGGCGCATGTGATCCGATGCCATTGATGTGACAGCCGGTCTTCAACCAGTCGTACGCAATGATCGGATCAGCGGCGCTGGTGGCTAAGGTCAAAACATCCGCCGCGCGCACTGCGGCTTCGGCACTTTCTACTCGTTCAAACGGCACGCCATGCTTCTCCTGCATTTGCGCGCAGAACGCATCAATTGCATCCGGCGGATCGAGTGAGGACACCATGATCTTCGCAAACTTCATTGCTTCACACATCGCCCACACTTGTGTTTGTGCCTGTACCCCCGAGCCCAGGATTGCGCCGATTTCAGAATTTTTTCGAGCCATGTATTTCGTGGCTATTCCCGACACGCTGCCGGTGCGCATTGCCGTGAGGAATCCGCCGTCCATCATCGCGATCGGCTCGCCAGTTTTCTGATCCAGCAGCACAATCACACCCAGCACCGTCGGCAACTCATACTTCGATGGATTATCCGGATACACCGTCACAATCTTCGCGCCCAAGGCGCCCATGTCCTTGATCAGCGCAGGCATGAACAGCGCCAAACCGTGATAGTCCGGCACAGGTATCGGCGTTCGCTGCGGCATCAACGTCGATTCACTGTGAAGCTCAGCAAATGCCTTCTCCACAATCTCCATGGTGGTGCGCATGTCCAGTACGTTGATCACGTCAGATTTTGTCAGCAGAATGGCCATGATTTTGCCTCTGGTTTGTGGGGAGTGTAATTCCGTGTGAGGTGTGATTCCGGGTAGAGGGAAGTGTGGGGGGGTATGGGGATCGTAACGGATCCCTGATGAGTCCGCCAAATCTGCAATTCAAGTGATTCAGATGGATATGTTGCGGTTACAAACCGTTTGATGAACAAATACCGTTCCACACTATTGATGTGTGTGGGGGGGTTATCGTTCGACGAACGAGTAGCGTTCAACACGGTCAGTATGTGGGGGCGTTACGGACAATCCGCCTGATCCGGTCGAGGTGAACGACACGCAGCTCTGATAGTGGCTGGTGTTGTAGATCACGATCTCATACACATCCCGCAGCCCGGCCCTGCATTCACCACCGGGTTGCAGCGTAAACTGCACCGCTGACATCGCCCCACCGCGTAACATACCGATTTCAACCTCGCCCTCACCCTGGTTCACGAAATTGATCGTGCCGAGCGTTCCCTCCTGCACTTGCATCGTTGTGCTGTTCCGAGGCTCGACGACCAGCGACGATTGCATGGATTGTGAACATCCCCCCACAAATCCCATTGAGAGTAGCAATGCGAGAACGCTGATGATTCGAATAGTGGTCGTCATGTCTGATTTCCTGTACTGGGAGGCGATTCCCCACATCTTCCCTCGGCTCAGTGGGCTTGTTTATTGAGTCCTATTCCCGCCGGACAATCCACACAAACCGCATAATCCGCACAACCAGTACAAATGACATAATCCCTGCCTTCTTGAATGCTCCAATATGGCCATGCTTGAGTATCTACCTATGTGCTTACTGCTGTTTCGCTACGTGGACAAAAGAAAACTGCAATTGATGCAATCACGCAACCAATTCCCAGGCTGGCGCAATACCCAAGTCCCTGCAGGAACCAGTTGAGCATGGCGATGTCGTAGTCGCTACCAGGTTGTCCTGTCGGGTAAGGATACAGGGCAACAATAGCTGCCGCGACGAGTGTTCCCACACCTGCTACCACAAGCATAGTGGGCCAGACGCAGCGTCTGTGGCGTGTAAGTGATGCTGAGACAATAGTCGCCACGATGATGCCTGCGATCGTAACGATCAAACCGATCGCACCCCCAACTGCAATTGCGATCATAAGAATCATGCCCATGGCGCGTACTCCGAGCTGTGGTTTATCCAACCTCTATTTCGGCAGAACCGGAAATCACATGGAGCCACTCTCGCCCCTGATAATCAGTGTATTCCGCACGACCGGTATAACCAGCATAGATGACATAATCCCGCAATACAGAAAGCCCCGGCCTTCTTGAAAGCCCCAGCATGGCTTTGCCGGGATATCTTCCATCACATGATTTCACCTCTTCAAAAACACGATCCAATTTTAAATCACCTGATTGTACTTCCCCACACCTCCGCCCCCTGTGCATCATGCTTCAAGATATACGCTCGTGCATTCTCCCAATGTTTTTCATCTGTGATTGGTTTGCATAAACCACGTGTAGCCCAGATGCCTCCTCGGGAAGCGAGATCGGCTTCAACCAACTTGAATGAACTGTGACGCTTCGCCATTCCAATCCAGTGTTGCGGTTTTCGATCGTCGAATTGCCCGAGGACGTGGTAACCACAATGCGTGATCGCGATGGCCGCAATGTTAATCTGCTTCTGCCTGAATTTCTCGCTGAACGCATTACAGACCACGCGCATCGCTTCATCGTTCAACCGGATCTCATCGCGCTTCATTTGAAGTTGTGATTGTTGATGGAGTGTATCGTATCGTCCCTTGGCTGGTGGGTTTTTGTAATCACCCTCACAGTGACAACGATGATCGCGACTGCGCCACCCGCGAGGATCGCCCGGCAGCCAGGTGCCGTAGGTGTTGCCTACACAGTGATACCAGTTGTTCCACGGTCCCATGTCTTGAGTATGCGGGATTGATTGATCATTCGCAAATTAATAACCCCGGGATGCCATCCCGGGGCTTTCAACACAGGGGATTCCTCTTCCGAAAGCCCCAGCATGGCCATGCTGGGGTCTCTTTGTGCTATGAAATCCCACAATCCGGAATCTCTTCACTTCGACGCCTACCCTCAACTTACTCATCACAAACGCTCCGCCAGGTCACATTCTACTCCAAGCGCGTTGAGACACATGGTGGTGGAGCCGACCCACGATAGCCACGCCGGCTGATATTCAATCTCCATCGGCACACATCTCGTTGTCGTTGTTTGTGACATGGCCCTTCTCTCCAGTTGTAATTGCTATTCACAGTGTACCACATTCACACCGCAATTCTTAAATGCACAAAATAAAGCCCCGGCAAGGCTTTGCCGGGGTCATTATCTTAACAATCAAATTACGATTTAGTAATCATAATCTTCCATACCACCGCCGGCGGGAGCCTTCTCCTTCTTCTCTTTGATCTCCGTGATGGCGGCGTCAGTGGTCAGCAGCAATGCGGCGATGCTGGCGGCATTTTGCAGGGCGATGCGCTCAACCTTGGTGGGTACGATCACGCCGTCCTTCACCAGGTCGCCGTACTGTTGGGTCAGGGCGTTGAACCCGAAGTTAACATCGCTGCTCTCATCAACCTTCTGGGCGACGATAGCACCTTCCAGGCCGCAGTTTTCTGCGATCTGCTTGATGGGGCTGATCAGAGCGCGGAAGACGATGTCCACGCCGATCTTCTCATCAGCGCGAGCTTTCTTGCGGGCATTTTCCAGAGCCTGGCGGGCACGGAGTACAGCCACGCCGCCACCGGGGAGGATGCCTTCTTCAACCGCAGCGCGGCAGGCGTGCAGAGCATCTTCCACGCGGGCCTTCTTCTCCTTCATCTCGACTTCGGTCGCAGCACCGACATTAATCTGCGCCACACCACCGGCCAACTTCGCCAGACGTTCCTGCAATTTCTCCGAATCATAATCGCTGGTGGACGCTTCGATCTGAGCCTTGATCTGCTCGATGCGGCCCTGGATATCTTTCGTCTTGCCCGCACCTTCGATGATGGTCGTGTTGTCCTTATCGATGGTGATCTTCTTGGCGCGACCGAGATCGGACAGACTGATGGTTTCCAGGTTCATGCCCAACTCTTCCATGACGGGCTTGCCGCCGGTGAGCGTGGCGATGTCCGCCAGCATTTCCTTACGACGGTCGCCGAAGCCGGGTGCCTTGACAGCAGCGATCTTGAGCACGCCGCGCAGTCTGTTAACAACGAGTGTCGCCAGTGCTTCGCCTTCGATATCTTCTGCCACGATGAGCAGGCTCTTGCCGGACTCTGCGATCTTGCCGAGGATCGGCAGCAGATCCTTCGCCGAGGAAATCTTCTTCTCGTGGATCAGAACGTAAGCATCTTCGAGTTCGCATTCCATGTCTGCGACATTGGTGACGAAGTGCGGTGAAAGATAACCCTTGTCAAACTGCATGCCTTCGACGAGTTCGACGGTGGTGTCGAGGCTTTTGCCTTCCTCGACGGTAATCACACCGTCCTTGCCGACCTTGTCCATCGCTTCTGAGATAATATTGCCGATGGTCTGATCCTGGTTGGCAGCGCAGGTTCCGACCTGAGCGATCTCAGTGCTGCTGCGGACAGGCTTGGACATCTTGTTAAGTTCGTTCACGATCGTGTCCACCGCATTCTCAATACCGTTGCGGATCTGGTTCGCATTGGCACCGGCGGTGATGTTCTTCAAACCTTCGGTGAAGATTGATTCGGTATAGATCGTGGCGGTCGTGGTTCCGTCGCCGGCATCCTTCGATGACTTGCTGGCAACTTCCTTGACCATCTGGGCGCCCATGTTCTCATAAGCGTCGTCCAGTTCGATTTCCTTGGCGACAGTGACGCCGTCCTTCGTAACATTGGGTGAGCCGAAGGACTTTTCGAGAATGACCACGCGGCCGGACGGCCCCAGGGTCACTTTGACGGCCTTGGCGAGTTTTTGAATACCCTTGAGCATGCGCTCGCGGGCATCAACATCGTAAGCAATCTGTTTAGCAGGCATAACAATTTATCCTTTAATCTATGGTTTCAGTTCTGGTTAATTCAGTAAGTGATCTTGTAAATAACCGATTGATCTATTTCCCTGTTCATTCGGGATGAATACTGATTTCCACATACGCAACCCGGTGCGTGTCAATGAGATATTCCCGCGTACCGTCAGTGAGTTTGACGATGTTGTCATCTTCAGCCGGAACGAGCAGCGCTGCGTTGATCACACAAGGTTCAGCGTGATCGAAAACGATGCGTACATTACGTTGGCCGTGAAGTTCACCCAGAGCGCTGCGAAGTTGATCGGTGGTCATCGTCATGACGGATTATCCTGGCCTCAGTTGTTGTTTCGAGGTTGGTACACCAAAGAAACATGCTTGGCATCGAGCCAGATGGTGTTGTCCCTGGTCGTAATCTTGATGCCATTGGAGCTGTGAAGTTCTTCCACATCTTCGACGTGGCGGATATCGACCGGGGCCTGCTCCGCTTGCAGATAGACGTTAAGTACTCTTTCGGTGCCTTTCATAGCATGCAGAATGCCCAGTAGTGGTCCACGTTCCATGGTAATTCTCGCGTATGTTGAGAGAGGGAAACGAATCAGTTCGGGTTCAACGCATCAGTCGATGATGCCGAGGATGTCCTCTTCCGTCATGATGAGGTAGTCGTCGCTGTCGATTTTGATTTCAGTACCGGCGTATGAGGTGAAGATAACGCGATCACCCTTCTTGACGGTGAAGGGAATGTACTCACCGGTATCCTTGTTCAGATGGCCGTTCCCCAGCGCGATGACTTTCCCCTCTTTGGGTTTATCTTTGGCGGATTCGGGAAGGTAGATGCCGGCATCAGTGCGGGTATCAGCTTCAGCTCGTTTGATGATGATTTTGTCGCCGAGCGGTCGGACTTTCATGTTTATTTTCTCCAGAAGTAGCAAACAGTAAGCAGTTGAGTTCGAGATGATGCGACGCAATTGGTCGCAAACGATTGAGTTCCTTGATTGGTTACACGGTCGGCCAGTGGTCGGCATAGTGACGTTGCAGCACTCGCCTCATTGTGTCCAGTAAGAGTTCCATTTGAAGAGGTCGGTTCAGCACCGCAAACGCACCCTCGCGCAGAGCCGAGGCAAGTTCCCGAGCACTATCACGAGTATGCGACAGTGCAGGGCGGATGAGTACCGTAGGCGGCGGTTGCTCCAGACGACGAAGCAATTGCAGGATGCGTGCTCCCCCCGGTTCGTCTTGTCCCCCATCACGGAGCGGGATATCCCAATCCACGACTGCAATGTGGATGGGAAAATTCATGATTATGTCCTGTGCATGCTCACCTGAGTTGGCCTGAATGGAGCTGATCCCCATCGGTTCGAGCAATCGAGCGACGTGATCAACAGCCGAATGATCCCGCCACCCGCCATAGGAAATGAGCAGGTTCAGCCGCGATCGGGAATCAGGCGCAGGCTGTCCGGTGGCATCGGAGTATTCGGGTTGGTTGGAACATAGCATCATGGATGGAGTTTCCCTGTCCGTGACAGTGGCAAGAAACGTGCCGATCCGAGTTGGCGGCCACAGCGTGTAAACACTTGTTGTTGATGGATTAATGGAACGTGCCGATCCATCACCAGGCTGCCCATGCTGACAGGTATGAGGAACCGGCGTGATGAACCTGCCAAAATGGCGGCTGTGAACTTGCCTCGCTGGGATAGCAGGTTGATACTTCCTGCCCGCTCGTTCTCTCTCGATTCAGGTAACCTCGACCACCTGAGATAGTCGATACCACTCCCAAGGTGCCTCATGCCGCAGACCATGATCAAAGATGTTCTCAACGAATCCTGCCCCCTTGATTCAACCACAACTATCAAAGGGTGGGTGCGCACACGCCGCGATTCCAAGGCTGGCCTGTCGTTCCTCCACATCAGTGACGGCTCCTGCTTCGGATTGCTCCAGGTGGTGGCGGACAAGAATCTGGACAATTACGAGAGCGAAGTCCTCCGCCTCACCGCCGGCTGCGCGGTCATCATCACCGGCAAAGTCGTCCAGAGCCAGGGCAAGGGGCAGAGCCGGGAGATCCAGGCCGACGCCATCGAAGTAGTCGGCTGGGTGGAGGATCCTGATACGTATCCCGTCGCGGCCAAGCGGCACACGTTTGAGTATCTGCGCCAATACGCTCATCTGCGCTGTCGGACCAACACCTTCGGCGCAGTAGCGCGCGTACGGGACTGCCTCTCCCAGGCGGTGCATCGCTTCTTTTATGAAAATGGTTATCTCTGGATACATACGCCAATCATCACTGCCAGCGATGCTGAAGGTGCAGGCGAAATGTTCCGAGTGAGCACGCTGGATATGGTCAACATCCCCCGTGATGAACAGGGACAGATCGATTTCCAGCAGGATTTTTTCGGCAGGGAAGCGTTCCTCACCGTCTCCGGCCAGATCAATGTCGAGCCGTACTGCTGTTCGCTGAGCAAGGTGTACACCTTTGGGCCGACATTCCGCGCTGAGAACAGTAACACGAGTCGTCATCTTTCTGAGTTCTGGATGATCGAACCGGAGATTGCCTTTGCCGATCTGAACGATGATGCAGATCTTGCCGAGGATTTTCTGAAATATATCTTCCAGGCAGTTCTTGATGAACGCGGTGATGATATGGATTTCTTTGCGCAGCGCATTGAAAAGACAGCGATCACCCGGCTGGAGCATTTTGTTAACTCAACCTTCGAGCGCATGGAATACACCGAAGCGATCAAGCAACTGGAGAAGGCAATTGCCGGCGGACATAAGTTTGAATTTCCGGTATCGTGGGGAATGGATCTGCAATCCGAGCATGAGCGTTATCTGACCGAGCAATTGCTGGATAAACCGGTAGTGGTGATGAACTACCCGCGCGAGAGTAAAGCGTTTTACATGCGCGCCAACGACGATGGGAAGACAGTTGCAGCATTGGATGTGCTCGCGCCGGGTATCGGCGAGATCATCGGCGGCTCACAACGCGAAGAACGACTCGATGTGCTTGATGATCGGATCCGTGAAATGGGACTTGATCCGGAACCGTACTGGTGGTATCGCGATCTGCGTCGTTATGGAACAGTTCCACATGCAGGCTTCGGCCTGGGTTTTGATCGCACAGTCGTTTACGTTACCGGCATGCAGAACATCCGCGATGTAATTCCCTATCCCCGCGCCCCGAAAAGCGCTGAGTTTTGATTCCCACACATAGTTCGGGATTTACGATTCTCCTTACATAGCCTGGGGTTTACCCCGGGTCTTGGCAGGATTTGAGGCGGGATTTCAATTCTCACGTTAGCCCCAGGCTCTGCCTGGGGGTTCTTTTCGGACATTTGCTCGACAGAAAGTAAACCATCAGGTTTCCCCATTCACCACCGGTAAAATTTCCTGAAATACTGCATTTTATATGCGGTCATTTCATGATCTTCTTGTATCCTTATGGGGAGAGTTGTTTGGGAACCAACCAGTGGGAGGTTCTTCCAATGTTCAACACTCGAAAATGTCAATTTGCGGCCGCATTTGTGTCGGTGTTGCTGGTGCGATTCAGTTACGCAGATGTCACTGAATATGAAGATAAATTCAACTGGGAAGCAGTAGTAGGAGAGTTCACGACAATTGATTTTACAGATTATCCATCAAATACAGTGATCACAGATCAGTATTTGGATCAGGGAATACTATTTACAGATGGTGATGATATTATTGCGGTGGGTTCTTATTTTAATGATAGCCGGGGACTTCATGGTGACGGGATTATTACAGTGGTATTCATAGAGCCAATGAATTGGATCGGAGTCGATTATCCCGGTGCAGTAAAATACGAATTATTCAATGATGGACAATTACTATATGCAAGCAGCGATTTTGGAGAATATGGAGCCGGCCATTTCGCTGGGTTAGTATCTTCAGTCCAGTTCGATAAGGTGATCTTATCCGACTGGGTGGATGGTTACGTAGCGATTGACGACCTGCACTTCGGGGCGTTTGTTCCCGGTGCCGGCAGCGGCATATTACTCATATTCTACGGCGTGTTTGGACGGAGGCGACATCAGTAAATTCACCATCTACATAGTCCGGGAATTACCCCGGATTTTCCTAATCACAAATCGACGGTAACACCTTCGGCTTTGATCTTCTCCACGAGCAGTTGAATTTCGCGTAGGGTCTGTTCCAGGCGTTGAGCTGCATCTTCCAGTGAATTGTACAGATCCGGATTGTTAAGCATCTGTGCGACTGTCCCTTCACCTTCCTTAGCTTTCTGACTGAGCTGGTGGATATCCTCCAACACCACCGCGAACTCGTCGGCGACCGGCAGCAAATGCTGAAGAAGTTGATCGGCGTCGGTTTCAATGGTGTCAGCAAGTTTGCTGTAACGCTCCACAGTGGTGGTAGCCCTCACTATTAACTCTGAAGCGTTCTTCACAGCGGTTCGCGCATCATGGTGAAGCTGCTCATCCCCCAGCCATCGCTCAGCCAATTGCATGGCTACATTCACTTCGTCCAGCACTTTGTTAAGTTTATCGACCGTGTCGCGCAGGTTGGCCGGTTTTTCTTCCTCGGGAACATCTTCTCCTGGCTCAGACACAAGGGCGTTAAGATTCTCACCCAACTCGATGTAAGTAGCGCTGAGTGTCTCAAAAGTGGCGAGTGTGTCCATCACCGGTTTCATTCGTGCATCAAGTTCCGCAGTAATCTGCTCAATCATTCTGATCCGTAACGGCCCGGTAATGCTTGCGGTGTCATCGGTGGAAAAAAGTTCAACCGTCTCATCTTCAGGTGCTGGAGTAGTGCTGAGATATAAGATGGCTGACGCACCAAGCAGTGATGTTTCTGCATACGGTTCAACCGTTGTTGGTAGGGGAATACCTCTTTCGATCAGCACTTCGATCTGAACTGGGTAAGTCTGGTTCGGCTGGATGATAATATTATCCACCACGCCGATGGGCACGCCGTTGAGCTCGGTGATACTGCCCGGCCGTAAACCCAGCGCGTTGTCGGTGTGGAGTGTCAGCATGTATCGCTGCCGCAAGATTGCATCAAGTTCGCCGAACCAGAAGAGTAGCAGCACGATTCCCGCCAATGCGATGATCGAAGTCAACCCGACAATAAAGTTTCGCACAACATCTTTCATGGTTCTACTCCGCCGGTTGGTTCTGGTTGTGTGGCACGTGTGGGGGTGAGAGTGTGGGGGGGGTGCCCTGGAGGAATCGCTGCACCACGGGGTGATCTGACTTACGAATATCTTCCGGCGTCCCCTGCATCACGACAGTCCCTTCGTGCAGCATCACGATATGGTCCGCAATCTGGTAAGCGCTACCCAGGTCATGGGTGACGACGATGCTGGTGATGTTGAGTTCGTGCTGCAGTTTGATGATGAGTTTATTGATCACATTGGCGCGGATCGGATCCAGTCCCGTGGTGGGTTCGTCGTAGAGCACGACCTGCGGCTCCAGCACAATGGACCGTGCCAGAGCGATGCGTTTCTGTTGCCCACCGGACAGTTCAGCCGGCATCTTGTCGATGGTGTCTGCCAGTCCGACCATTTCCAAAACCTGTCGGATGCGCTGTTCCTGCTGACGGCGAGTCAGTTTCGTATGCTCTGTCAACGGGAAAGACACATTCTCCCGCACACTCATGGAATCAAAGAGTGCACCATGTTGGAACAGAAAACCGAAGCGCTGGCGTATTTTGCCGAGTTGAGATTCGGTCAGCACATCAATCTGTGTATCGCCGAACCACACCTCGCCTTCCTCCGGTTTCAGCAGGCCGATGATATGTTTCAGCATCACACTTTTACCGCACCCGCTTGGCCCCAGTACCACGGTCGTTTTCCCGGGCAGGAAATCCAGCGAGATATTCCTGAGCACCGGTTTATGATCGAACGATCGCGACAGGTTGATCAGACGAATCGTGGGTAGTTGTTGATCAACCGGTTTTGACTCGGATTGTACAACTTCAGTCGTAGCCATAATCAGGTCGTCAGATGGTATGATCCATCGAATGACACACATCGTCCAACGTGACATCGCATTTTCAGGAAAGTTATTCCAGGTGGATATCCTGCAGGTGAAGGGGCGAACCGGCAAAATGCACCAGCGAGAGGTGGTACGACACCCCGGAGCGGTCGTTGTTGTGCCAGTGCTGGATGCTGATCGACTCTGTTTCATTCGCAATTACCGGGTCGCGGTAGATCAGCGATTGTGGGAGCTTCCTGCGGGCAAGCTAGAGCACGATGAAGATCCCCAACACGCTGCGATTCGGGAGCTGGAAGAGGAAACCGGCTATCAGGCGCATCACTGGCAAAAATTGGGTGAGTTCTACACCTCGCCGGGATTTACCGATGAGATCATCCACTGCTATCTGGCCGAGGATCTCGTCCACGTCGGGCAGCAGCTTGAGCCGGGGGAAGATATTGAGATCGAACCGTTGGAATTTGCCCGAGTGTTTGAAATGATTGATCAGGGGGATATCAGAGATGCCAAGACGATTACCGGATTATGGCTGTGGCAAAGTAAGCAGGGGGAGGCAGTTCGATGAGCTGGAAAGACTCTGACAGCTTTGATGACGCGTTTGGAGGGAAAGCCGGCCGGCCGGGTGGAGACTGGCGTGGCATACGCCCCTCGCTGGATAATCCCATGACCTGGGCGGTCTCGCTGGGGCGATGGTGGGATATCTCCGTTCGCATCCATGCCCTGTTTCTGCTGATCATTGTCATCCAGTTGGTCATGTCGCTTGGACCGCCGGCAAAGGGTGATGTGAATCCGTTGGGTTTTGGCCCAGCCATAATGCGTATGGGAGGTCTCTTCCTCATCGTTCTGCTGCACGAGTTCGGTCACTGCATTGCATGTCGTAGAGTGGGGGGTGTGGCAGATGAAATTCTCATGTGGCCGCTGGGTGGACTGGCGTATTGTCAACCCCCCAATGCCTGGAAGGCACATCTCATCACGGTACTGGGTGGGCCGCTGGTGAACGTGGTGATCTTCCTGATCCTCTGCCCCACCCTGATAGCACTAACTGGGAATGTCTGGGGTGTTGGTATTCCCAGCCCGCTGTACTGGCCGGCGTGGAGTGATCTGCAATCACCGGTCAATCCCTGGATCCTGTATGTTCTCGTTGCCGTTCATCAGATGAGTTTTCTATTGCTGTTGTTTAATCTGTTGCCGGTCTTTCCCTTGGATGGCGGCAGGATTGTGCAGGCATTGCTCTGGCAGAAGCTGGGATATGTGCGGTCGATGCGATGGGCGGTACGGATCGGCTATTTCGGGGCCATCGGTTTGGGTATGACGGGCATCATCACCCGACAGTGGATGCTGCTGGGGATCGCGTTTTTCGGTGGAATTACTTGCTATCTCACCCATAAGCAGTTGGAATTCACCCAGTCGATGATGGGCTTTGAGCACGATGATTATGCTCTGCAAGCATACGAGTCTGAAAATGACCCCCCCACACACTCAAAACGTCAGGAGAAGCGTGAGGCGAAGAAGGACGCAAAGCAAAAAGCTGATGAAGCTGAACTGGATCGAATTCTGGAAAAAATAGCATCCACCGGTATGGACAGCCTGAATCGCCGGGAAAAGCACCTCCTCTCCCGGGCCAGTGCCCGAAAACAGAGTGAAAAGTAGAATCCAACTGTTCATTATGATTTTCTTGCCAATCCACCGACGATCATCCGAATAAGATCTGCACATGGGCATTTACGATCGCCACTACATACGAGACCAGCCGAAGAATCCCCGAGGACCGGGTGGAGGGGGAATACGCGCGATGAGGATGTGGTCGATCAACACCTGGCTGATTGTGATTTGTGTGGCGGTTTTTGTGGTTGATGGCTTTCTTCCCTATCGCTGGATGCCTATGGATCTCACCATCATGGTGGCGGATGTGGATCTTTCCGATTTGAGAGTTGGAACGGGAGAACCCACCGTCACCCTCAGTAACCCGAGAACGGGAAAACCAATTGTAGGGAAGCAGACTGTAATTGCCATACAACCCGATGGGGGGCAAGTTCCCGTAGGTTTCCGTGAACTTCATTACATGCCTCGGTTGCAAAGCTACCTCTATTTTTCCACGGCCCTCGGATTTCAGAAGTTTGAGTTCTGGCGCTTCATTGGTTTCCAGTTTCTCCACGGCAGCTTGTCCCACCTGCTCTTCAATATGTTGGGTCTGTATTTCTTCGGGCCGATGGTTGAACGCTATCTGGGTTCGAAGCGCTACCTGGCGTTCTACCTGTTGTGCGGGATTTTGGGGGCATGTATGTACTTGCTGCTCAACCTGGGTGGATACATCGGAACAAGTGTTTTAGGAAGCACGGTACAAATCCCGGGTTTGTTATTTAATTCCACGGCCACACCTTTGGTGGGTGCTTCGGCTGGGGTTTACGGTGTGCTCATGGCAGGGGCATTCCTTGCGCCCAATGCGATGGTGTTATTGTTCTTTATTCTGCCTATGCGCTTGCGCACTTTGGCGTATGCGCTGGTCGTGTTGGCTTTCCTGACGATTCTCTTTGGCGGGAGCAATGCCGGAGGCGAAGCAGGTCACCTTGGTGGTGCAATCGCAGGCTTCTATTTCATACGACATCCCAAGCATCTGCATGGTTTCTTTGACGTACTGGGGCGGGCGGATCCCACTTCTCACCACTACCGCACCAAGGGAGCGGCTGCGCGCGGCCGAGCCGTCACCAAACCAGGGGCGCGCAAGCACAGCACCAACACCAGGGAAGTTGATCGCATACTCGATAAAATCAGCAGCCAGGGACTCCATAGCCTGACTGATAAAGAAAAGAAAATCCTGCGAAAATCTTCCGACCGTCATGGCTGACCCCCCCACATCGCTCCCTCATCAATAATGAATTTTTAGTTTAGATCCTTCGCATCAGGGATTAGGATCGATCTAAAACGTTCTTTATCTATACCCATCGTGGCGCGTTAGGTTGCCAATAATTGACTACCTTTACTAATTGTTCTCCTCCTTCTGGCACCGGCGGCCGCCAACAACGATGACCATTTCCCGTAGGCTCGAATCTTGGCATGTCGATAACCAACTCACTGCCAGAATCCACATGCATATGATAGCGAGTGCCGATGCCTTCGTTGTTAAAGTTTAACATATGCAATCTATTACCACCGATCTTACTGATTACTAATCCATATTTATGTTTATTCCAAATTCGGATATTTCGAAAGTAGTTGTTGTTGCTCTCATTCTCTACATGTATCGCTATATAGTTCCTTTGAAAGTAGCAGTTTTCAATTGAATTAAAGTATGCACGTGGTTTATCTCCACTGCTGTTTTCCTCACCATGGGTAATCGTCAAGGCAATACCATTATCACTTGTATTGTTGAATAATACATGATTAAGATGTACATGTATCTTACCAGGGATTACCAGCATCCTTCCTACTGCGCCTGATCGCACATCATCAAAAGGTGGGATCAATAGATCAACCATAATAGCGAGCAACACCAGCAGTAATCTTTTCTCATTATTATTCTCGTTTTCTATGATATAATCAATTGGTATATCATAATTCTCAGTAATCTCCTCAAATACAGACCATAAATAATCTTGATTACACTGCTCCGGTAAATCTTGTGATAAACCAAAGATCGTATTAATCTTCTCCAGGATAGATCTTATATCGCCTGGCTCAAGTATATCATGTGCAGGAATCTCAATGTGGAGGATGTTATTAAGCTTCCTTATCAATGACAATAATTCAGCTTCTGTAATATCATTTAATTCAGTAGTGATTTCATCAATAGCGAATTTCCTTTTCAGTACCTCTAGCATATCAACCACCCAGTTATCATTACGCGGAGGTAGTACAAAGTTCGGTGCTTCCAATATCATGTTCTCAAGAACGCAATTACTACCGAGAAGAATGCCGATGCCCTGTCTCTTCGTAAAGCGTAATACAGTTTGTCCGTCGCCTATAATACGTTGACTCGCCGAGAACTGAATTGTATCTGAGAACTCATAATAATAAGGCCAGCCAGGAAAAGGGCTGCTGGGGAAATACACGCTGCCGCCATTGCCCGCATCATATACTGCTGCTTTTATCGCCTCAGTCCAATCGCCTGACGTAACCTTGTACACGTAGTCTGCAACGTTTTTCAGTGTCATTGTGTGAAACCTCCTGAGATCCTGATTTTGAGTGCCAAAACACAAATCAATATGCTGCGTGTTTGTAACACAATGCAGAAGACGAATGCTCACATACATTGATTCTAATTGTCGCAATATACTTGTGCAAGATTTCATACTGTTGTAATCATTAAGAGATTCGAGTAATTTCAAGACAACGAAACGGATTTCATTAAGGTGAGATTTTCTCCAAATGGTTAATGATTTATCTTCAACGAGTTGTGACCCTGAGGGAGCGGAAAAGGCAGTATTGCAAGGGTATGGCTTCGTTGACTCGCCCTACCCGTGGCACCCGATTCTTACTGATTTACTTTCGATAGTGATACATGGCTAACCCCCTGCGTTTTACCATTCATAATCGTTGCTCAACCACTCATGCCCGGGTGGGAGTGATCGAGACACCGCACGGGACGTTCGACACTCCTGCCTTTATGCCGGTGGGAACGCGCGGCACCATTAAGGGAATCCTGCCCGATCAGATTCGCGATACCGGCAGCCAGATCCTGCTCAATAATGCGTACCATCTCATGTTACGGCCGGGCGATGAATTGATCGCCCAGCGGGGCGGCGTACACAAATTCATGCGTTGGGATGACCCGATCCTCACTGATTCCGGCGGATACCAGGCTTTCTCCCTGGCAGCAATGAATGACGTGGATGATGAAGGCGTGACGTTCAAATCGCACATTGATGGCGCAGTAGTGCATCTGACTCCGGAGCGATCAATAGAGGTGCAAAACAATCTCGGCGCGGACATCATCATGGCTTTTGATGATTGTCCGCCCAGCGTTGATCCTCAAGGTTTCATGGAGTCAGAACGACGCAGGGGAGTCAATCACACAAATCCATCTAAGATTTCACCACCGCACACTGAAAATTACACACAGCGATTACAGATCGCAAACGAGCGGACAGTCCGCTGGCTGGAGCGATGTGTTGCAGCACACCGACGGCCCGACGAGCAGGCGCTCTTCGGCATCGTCCAGGGAGGTACGGATCTGGACCTGCGTCGGTCATCGGTGGAGTCGATATGCCAGACGGAACTGCCCGGATATGCCATTGGCGGCGTAGCAGTGGGGGAAGGTCCGGAGGAGATCGGGCGGGTGGTCGAGTTCACCGCACCGCTATTGCCGGTCGATAAGCCCAGATACCTGATGGGCGTGGGGTATGAGCGGGATATAGCCCGGGCGGTTCGGGCAGGGGTGGATATGTTTGATTGTGTCCTGCCTACACGAAATGGACGAAATGCACAGGCATTTACCCCAACCGGCACTATTCACCTGCGAAATGCGATATGGCAGGAGGATGATTCAGTTATCGACCCCACCTGCGATTGTTTCGCCTGTCAGGGTGGCTTCAGCCGGGCGTATCTCCGTCACCTTTTCCAGGCCAATGAAATGTTGGGGCCGATTTTGGCAAGTATTCATAACCTAAGGCACTTCCAGCGCCTCATGCTGGACATTCGTCGGGCAATACGCGAAGATGACTGGTCTTTGGTTTTTCAGGCGTGGCCAGTGACGAGATCCTGATGATCCCGCGATGATCAGGTACGGGATTCGGCTGATTTCCATTCTGACACTCAGGGTCCAAGGATCAGGATAATGTTTGAAGTAGAAGCAAATACAACTCTTTTCTATCTGGGGCAGGATGGGTTGGGAGCATTGCCCGGCGAGTCAGGCTCGGCAACCACCGGCACGGTCGACGGCAGCGGCGCGACCGGCGGAAACGGTCCGGGCCAACAGGGTGCTCCAGCCTCAAATCCTTTTAGCAGTTTTCTTCCGATCATGCTTGTAGCGGTGGTTCTCATGCTCGGCTTTTCGATGTTCGGCCAGCGAAAAGAAAAGAAGAAACGCGAGCAGATGATCAATGCTGTTAAAAAGCATGACCGAGTCCAAACCGTCGGGGGTGTGCTCGGCTCAATTGTGGAAGTGAAACCCGAACAGGTTGTGTTGAAGGTTGATGAATCGTCCAATACGAGAATCACCTTCGCCAAATCAGCGATTCAGCAAGTGTTGAGTACGTCGGCTGAATTATCTGCTCCAGATCAGGACGACACGAGTAAATAAACCCCTTTCATTCATTCTCTAACCATCTTCCGAAGCTGAGATTCTCAGCCGTTCGCAGATGAAGGCAATTCACCATGCAGAACATGGTTTCCAAACTCCTGCTTATCGTAGTTCTACTCGTTTTATGTGTGTGGGCGATCGTTCCCCCCAAGGACAAGATCCGTCTGGGGAAGGATCTCCAGGGTGGCGTGAGTCTTATCTATCACGTCAACATTGATCCGGAAGAGAAGAACAAGCAAGATATCCTGAACCAGACGATCACCGTCCTCAAGGATCGTGTGAATCCCACCGGCGTGCTGGACATTTCCATGCAGCCGCTGGGTGTCGATCGTATCGAGGTGGCCATGCCCCTTGCCGGTGAGGAAGTTCAGCAATTGCGCCTGGCGTATGACAACGCACTGGAGGGCTTGCTGGACAAAGCGGAGATCCCGACGAGTGATCTTGATTCGGCAGTACGCCTGGGCAATTCCGTCCAGCAGTTCGGCGGATCTGAGGGTACACGCCGATTCGAGCTGATCAACCAGCTCCAAGATGCGTTCAATGCCTGGCAGGAGGCAGACGCGGCTTACAAGGAAGCAAAAGAAGCCGGTCAGGAAATGCTGGGAGCCTTAGCACAAGCGGTTGCGGACACCAAAATCGAGTACGAGGACACACGCGCGGAAGTGCTGCATCTCAGCCTCGATCGGGCCAGCGTTATCCGCACCCTCCAGCTCCCCACTGAGGATCGGCAGCAGAAAGATGATGACAATAACGTTATCCGTGATCCGGATACCAACGAACCCATTCTTCTTCCCAGCCAGCGCGCTGAAGCTCTCGATCTTTTGAAAAGTCAGTTCAGCCACCTCACCGATGAGTTGGATGGGCTGGTAGAGAAGTACGATGAATTCCAGGCAAAACGCAAAGGATTTGATGATCCGGAGGATCTCATGCGTATGCTCCGCGGGGCCGGAGTTCTGGAATTTCGCATTGCCGTCAGAGCAGGCGCTGGGCAGGGAGTTAACAGCGACGATCTGAGAGCGCAGTTGCAGGAAGTTGGCGCGGAAAATACCGATTCCACCATTGCACGCTGGTTTGAAATTAACGACCTCAAGCAGTGGTACAAAACCGAAGCGGAGCGGCGCGAACTTGAGAAAGATCCCGCTACTTATTTCCTCAAATATCGGCAGTTGGTCGCTGATATCAAAGACGGCAAGTATTACATGCTGCTGTATAACATCCCGACCAAGATCCTGACCCATGAGGGTGATACAAAATGGTCGATCACCAAGACGTTCCCCACAGCAGACCAAATGGGACGCGCTGCCGTCGGCTTCAACCTGGATGTTCAGGGTGCGGGGAGGATGGGACGCCTCACCGGAGCGCACATTGATGAACCCATGGCCATCCTTCTGGATGATCAGGTTTACAGCGCTCCGTCAATCAATTCACAGATCACTTCATCGGGCACCATCAGCGGCGATTTCACCGCGCCGAAGCTGAGTTATCTTATCCGGGTGCTCGCTGCCGGTGCATTGGAAGCGCGTCTGGATGAAGTCCCGATAGCCATTAACAACCTTGGTCCATCTCTGGGCAAAGACAATCTTTTGAGCGGTCTGGAATCATTCAAGATTGCGATTGTTGCCGTGGCTCTCTTTATGTTGATCTACTATTTCTTTGCTGGGCTGGTGGCGGACTTTGCCCTGCTTTGCAACGGTATCCTGATCTTCGGGATTATGGCCGCTTTGCAGGGAACGTTTACCCTGCCCGGTTTGGCTGGCCTCGTGCTGACCATCGGTATGGCGGTCGATGCCAACGTGCTCATTTACGAACGAATCCGTGAAGAGATCTTCGGCGATGAAGATATCGACCTGAAGACGGCAATTCGTTTGGGATACGCCAAAGCACTCAGCACGATTATCGACGCCAACGTCACGAACCTGATCATCTGCGCGGTACTTTATAAAACTGCGACCACTGAGGTGAAAGGATTTGCGACCATCCTTTCGATCGGGATCTGCGCCACCCTCTTCACGAGCTTGTTCGTGACGAGGCAAATTTATTATCTCTATACCGATCTGTTCAAGATCAAAAAGCTGCCGATGCTGGCGACGACAATTCCCGCCATTCACCGATTGCTGGAACCGAATATCCCCTGGATCAAACTTCGTGGTTTCTTCTGGTTGATCAGTATCCTGGCATTGATCGCTTCGGTGACACTCGTATGGAATCGCGGGATTGACATGTTCGATACAGAACTGCGCGGCGGCCTGTCCATTACAATGTTGACTCGCGGTGAGGATACAAACGGGAACAGCGTCATCGATGACGAAGAGCGTTTACTGCTCCGTCACACAGGCGATCCCGACAGTGTCGAGGAGCGTATTCATAAGCTCGGTGATGTTGCTGATCCACAAACAGTCAGCGATATCGATGAGCAGGAACGCCTGGCCATCTTGCGCGAGCTTACCAAGGCTGTGGTGTTGACCGCAGGCAATGCCCAATCCAATCCTGTCCATGGCGGAATCGAGGCGTACAGCTTCCAGGTCAAAATTGCCAGTCCAGGCAACTTGGACGATGACCAGAAATTGACCCAGGTGCTCACCGAAGCAATCAAGGAGGAGTTCGGCGACAAGCTGGATACCACCCGGCCGCTGAGTTTCAGTGGTGTCGGTTCAGATTCCTATGCGGAATACACCTACGAAATCGAAAATCAGATTCTCGGGGAAAACTTCGGCCAGCCGAAATACACCGAACGGATTCCTGAATACGTAGGCGGTGTTGTCGTCCTCATAGAGAATCTTGATCAGGCTACTCATGAGAAGGACATCTCCGAGCGCATTCTACGCATGCGTCAACAACCGGACTACAGTGATTGCTCCGGCCGCAATGTCAAGGTGTTCGGCCTGGAACCGTTTTATTCAGGTGAGCCGGAGCGTGGATTCAAGTCCGTCGCAATCGTTGTTTATGAAAGAAACCTCAGCTCGATGAGGGTCGATCAGGATACGTGGGATCAGATGCTCGCCAAGCGCGAGTGGCAACTGATCAGCGCCGCCCTGGTCAGAGAGACTTCATTTGAACAGGTCAGTGCATATTCCGCGGCGGTGGCGCATACACTCCAGGCAAATGCGACCGTGGCTGTGATCCTCAGCCTGCTGGGTATTCTCGTTTACATCTGGATCAGGTTCGGATCGTTGCGCTACTCCATCGCAGCCATCGTTGCGTTGGTACATGATGTTACGATCGCTCTGGGATTGCTTGCTCTATCAGCGATCATCGCCAATTCAGCGCTCGGTCCCACGCTGCACATCGAGGAATTTCGCATCGATCTTGGCGTTGTGGCCGCGCTGCTCACGATCATCGGCTACTCACTCAACGACACGATCGTCATTCTCGATCGCATCCGCGAAAACCGGGGTAAGCGTCCCGCAGCGACAGCACCGATTATTAACCGGTCCATTAATCAGACTATCAGTCGAACATTGCTCACATCAGTTACCACGTTGGTGGCGGTGTTTATCATGTACGTTGAGGGCGGGACGGGCATTCGGCCGTTCACCTTCTGTCTGCTCACGGGTCTGGTTGTAGGAACATACAGTTCCGTTGCGATTGCCGCTCCCCTCGTTCTCAAACGAGGCGATGGATCTTCCACCCCCGTATTACCGATTGAGGAGACTAGCCAAGAGGTTGTGTAATGGGATCAGGCACGAAAATTTTTCTCTCCGTTGTGGGATTGTTGCTGGTCGTGATATTCATCTACTACGCCACCATTCCTCAGCAATCCAAAACTCCTGCCGTCAACTCAACAGTGATGCAAGCACCCACTGAGAATGATGCATCTGATCAGCAGGACGAGGTAACGAATGAGGAAGTAAAAAAGCAACCAGAAAAAGTTGAACCGCCTGTTCAGCAGGATTCCCTGGCTCGTCCGGAAGATATTGAACCTCGTGCTGTTCAGAGTTTACCTGAGCTGACGAACATGTCAGAGCAATCGACACCGGCTATTGATGATCAGGAGACGAATAACGAGGCAGAATCGACCGCTGATCAATCCGCAGTTGATAGTGGACCTTTTCAATATTTTCTCAGCGATGCAATGAGGCAGGCGATCACAGAAGGTGCAGAAGCACAGGAATCTGAAACACAGCAGGGTGCTGAAAATACACCGGTATCGGAGCCGACTGAGGAAGATGAATCACTCGATGAAATCCCATCAGAGGATGACGAGGCTGAATCACTCCTTGAAGTAGAATCCAAACCGGAAGAAGCACCGGATCCTGAAAAGATCGAGTCGGCGCCGGTCCAGCAACTACAACCACCACCCACGACTGAGTATGTCATCAAGTCAGACGATACGATGAGTCTGATCGCTTTGGAATGGTTCGGCGATGCCAACAAATGGGATTTAATCGCCCAGGCGAATCCGCTGGTCGATCCAAAGGATCTTCGCGTCGGTCAGATAATCCGCCTACCTGCCAAAGATACACAACGATCACCGATTACAAAGTCTGCAACTTCAAAGCAGATTATCTATACAGTGCGTGGCGGCGACAATCTCAGCAGGATCGCCAAGGCTTATTATGGCAACAGTGAACACTGGCGCATTATCTACGAAGCGAACAAAGTGACGATCGGCATTAAGCCTGATCGCCTGAAAGTCGGCATGAAGTTGGTCATTCCACCCGCTCCAACCCCGGCAAAGAAAAAAGATAAATCAGATTAAGAGAACTCATCGTCTCCGCGAAGATACCCGGGGACCGCGCTGCGTTTTAACTCGGCTTGGGGTGTATTACGAAGTCTAATTGGCGTTGTCACAATACCGCCGACAGATTGGATGTTCTGAACAAAGTGCTCCGCGTGCTTTGCATACATGTCGACCGTGCTGAATCAACAGGTGGCTCAACATCGTCCAGTGAGGCCGTGAGAATAACGCCATCAAGTCCTTTTCAATGTGTATGGCGGAGTTGTGTTCGGTGAGTGAAAAACGCCGGGCGATGCGCATCACATGCGTATCAACTACTACTCCCAGGTTGATGCCAAATGCATTCCCCAGCACCACGTTCGCAGTCTTGCGCGCAACCCCACGAAGTTTGATCAGATCTTCCATCGTGTTGGGAACCTGCCCGTCGTGTATCTCGACCACGCGCGTCATTGATTCCTGAATCGAGCGAGCCTTCATTCGGGACAGGCCGATTGTGCGGATGTAAGGTTCGATTTTTGCGGGTGTCGCTCGTGCAAAATCTTCAGGGGAGGGAAACGCAGTAAAAAGTTTCGGAAGCGCCTGGTTTACGCTCACATCCGTCGCCTGGGCGGACAATATCGTTGCGACCAGAAGCTCGTGCGGTGATGAATAATTAAGTCCACATCGTGCATCCGGATATTCCGCATACAACGCAGTGAGGATCCGCCTGGCTCGGCTCTTCTCCCGGGCAGTTTTCGTCGGCAGGTCGAATCCTGCCTTGCTGACGGTAGCGCGCAGAACCGGTGTTGATCGACGATTCATCGGCCTGTTCCCCTCAACAAATCCGGTGTTTGCAGCATGGAGGTTCGTTTCCTTTCATTATCAGCAAGTGCGCTCGGTGACACGACAACTACAATCAACAGCAGACAAAACGTTGACCCATACCACCGCGAAGCAGTCGGGTGTCGTGCAGAAAATGCATCGCGATGTTGATCAGCCTGTTGTACATTTCCCGCCTCAGCCTCGGCCCAGAAAGCGCGCAGTTCGCGATTCATTTCAGGCGTCAAGGCCAGCGCACGCCAGGCAAAGGTTCCCACTGCCAGGATCAGACATGCCATGCGAATCATATTTGCAGCTCGCCTGATCGGGCAGCGGAAGACAAATATCTGCATCAATGTCAGCCCCAGCACCAGCACGCATATGACAAGCTGCGTCACGTCCACAAATGTAAATACAGCCTCCATCAGCTTGCCCGCAGCAATTCGGCCGTGCGCTGTCAGATCGTACGCCTGATACTGCTCCAGACTGATTCCGAGCTTCGGCAGAATGGTAAACGAAGCTGTTGCCGCAACTCCGCCGGCAATAAGCACACCAATCCAGAACGTCAGCGCGAGCCAGTATGCACCATCACACCATTTTCGAGCACAATTCACAGACAGGATTCCTCAAGTCGATCGAACTGAACCAGCCATAGTACAACAGTGTGAGTGTACGTGTGTGAGGTGTGTGGGGGGAAAGCCGTTTCTGACGAGTCTCCGAGGAAGATGCGGATATGTTTGCCGGTCTCGTTGTCGCGGGTCTCGGCCAGCGAGGCGAGGCTGTGCATGGTGACGTCCCGGGTCAACTCCAGCTCGCGGGTGCGTTCGGCCACCTTCTCCTCCAGTATCCGGTTCTGGTCGGCCAGTTGGCGCCGCGCGCGCTCCAGGGCGAGTTGGGTGGTGACCC
>JANQEQ010000025.1 GCA_028278245.1 Phycisphaerales bacterium
AAGGGGGCAGGGCATCATTGGCATCTTCGATCAGCGGCTCCCGTTCGTGCGGCTGCTCCAGGTGGCTTGCGAAGACAGAGCCAAGGAACGTGGCTTCATCGAAACACTGCTTGGCCGTCGCTGCCGCTTTCCGGTCAGTGATGACGGGCTGTTCGACTGGACGCACAAGGCGCTCAATCGCCTGATCCAGGGTAGCTCTGCCGATCAGATGAAGCAGGCCATGATCCTGTTGGATGAAGCCGGACACGACATTCAGCTTCAGGTGCATGACGAGGTGGACACCAGCATCCATAGCCGGAAGCAGGCCGAGGAGATCGCAGAGATCATGATCCATAGCGTAGATATCAATGTCCCCTCCAAGGTGGACATCGAAATCGGCCCCAGCTGGGGAGAGATCAAGAAATGAAAAAGGTCTATCAGACATGTTTCGGATCACCAGGCGGCAACTGCTTTCAGGCATCTGTTGCAAGTCTGATGGAGTTGCCATTAGCGGCCGTCCCGGACTTCCCGAATCAGCAACCTGAAACATGGTGGGAGGACTTTCGGCAGTGGTGCATCATGCACGGGTGGCGAGCCTATACCTCCCCCGTCACCGAGAACGGAATCCAGGTGATCGTGCCGGGTTGGTGCATGGTAGGGGTCCGATGGGAAAATCGTGGACATTCGGTGGTTGGCAAGATGGTCTACTCCACGAGAGATTTGATGATCGTACATGACCCGAACCCGAGCGTGACCAACCCTTGTGAAGTAGACTACGAAATCACCGATATCATCTGGATCGTCAAAAATGCAGCACAATAGAAGATGGGACATCCGATTCCTTCGCCTTGCCCGTGAGGTTGCCTCATGGTCAAAAGACCCATCTACCAAATGTGGGGCCGTCATTGTGGCTGGAGATCGCACCATCATCTCTATGGGATACAATGGCTTTCCACGGGGGATGCGCGATTACTCCACACTGTATGCCGATCGAGAATTGAAATATGAGCGAATCATCCACAGCGAGATGAATGCTCTCCTCTCAGCAAAACG
>JANQEQ010000038.1 GCA_028278245.1 Phycisphaerales bacterium
ATTGGATATGGCAAATCAGACACCGGGAATGTGGAATTCGTCTCGGCCAGCATGAATCTGTAACGGTTATGACACTTCTGATGTATCTGTTGTTATTACCCCTATGATGCACTGGTGTCCGGATCCCCCATTCGCCATGCTCCACATCTCGTGTATTATCGTGAGAACAGGATTCTGGGCGATACAACAAGTAGCCATGGATCATTGTTGATTGAATCCCCACGGAGAGCACCATGGATGCGTTTCGTATAAAAGGCGGCACCCGATTGACGGGCAGAATTCGCATTGACGGCTCGAAAAATGCCGCCCTTCCCCTCATGGCAGCGGCATTGCTCGCTGATGGGCCAATTACGCTTCGCAACGTCCCCGAATTATCAGACATCAAAAATATGATCCGGCTTCTGAGTGAGCTGGGATGCAATATCCACCGCGATCAGGATGACCCCGGGACGCTCACGATCGAGAATGCCGATGTCAAGCAAACCCATGCGCGATACGACATCGTTCGCACCATGCGCGCCAGTGTGTGCGTGCTGGGTCCGATGGTAGCACGACGTCAGCGTGCTTCCGTTGCCATGCCGGGAGGGTGTGCGTTTGGTCATCGACCGGTAGATCTGCACTTGCGTGGGTTGGAAGCCCTGGCAGCCAGGATCCAACTCCGGGAGGGTGATATTGTCGCAACTGCTGATCGACTCCAGGGGCGAACCATCTTTCTTGGCGGTCCCTTTGGTTCTTCCGTATTGGGCACTGCAAACGTGATGAGCGCAGCAACGCTGGCCCAGGGGAAAACGGTAATCGAATCAGCTGCGTGTGAGCCGGAAGTGGTTGATCTGGCTCGATTGCTCAATGCTATGGGGGCACGTATCACCGGAGCGGGTTCGCCTCGCATTGAGATTGAAGGCGTCGATCAACTCGGACCGGCCGAGCATACGGTTTTACCTGATCGAATTGTTGCCGGGACATATGCCATTGCTGCCGGCATTACCAACGGCGATGTCATTCTCGACGAATTTCCTTATGACAGCTTGCTTGCGCCGTTGGATCTACTGGACAATATTGGCGTTCATGTTCATAAACTTGACAACCAACAGGATCCATTCAGTTGTTCAGTGCAGGTGACTAGTGAGCGAAGGTTGAAGCCATGTGTGCTTTCAACCCAGCCGTATCCCGGTTTCCCGACCGATCTTCAAGCGCAGATGATGGCGCTGGTTTCGCTGGCCGATGGCAACAGTATCATCACGGAAAAGATATTCCCCGAGCGATTTATGCACGTTGCGGAACTCTCCCGTATGGGGGCACAGCTTATCCGACAGGGAGCTACCGTGATGGTGCAGGGAACATCTTCGCTCATTGGTGCACCGGTCATGGCAAGTGATCTGCGCGCGTCAGCCTGTCTCGTGCTGGCGGGGATGGTGGCGGATGGTGACACAACGATCACGCGCGTCTACCATCTTGACCGTGGGTATGCTTCAATGGAAAAAGTGCTCAATTCAATGGGGGCGGATATCACACGCTATCAGGTTGACGAACCTTGATCCACGGATGCTGCGAATCGACACTGCTCATATAGAAAAACTGCCGATGCGTTTGCGACATTGAGCGAAGGTACCCCTTCCTTCATCGGGATGTGGTAGATCTCATCACACATTGCAAGCGCATCAGTTGATAAACCATGTCCCTCTGATCCGAAGATCATCCCCAACTTCTGTTGTTTTGGGAGATTCCATAATGGTTTGGCTGCGGGCGTGTTTTCAGCACCAAAAAGTGATACTCCCCAATTCTGTTTGAGTTTGATGAGTTCGCCCGGCCAGTCCTGCACTATTGCATACGGAATCGACAATGCATGACCCATCGAGACTCGGATGGCTTTGCGATAAAGCGGATCGCAACATGTCGGATCGAGAATAATCCCGTCTACTCCAAATGCTGCAGCATTGCGGAACAGACCGCCCATGTTGTCCACGTTCGTCAAACCCTCAGCAATAATGAGCAGGCAATTGTTCCGGGCTTTGAGATGCCTCAATGCCTGGTCAAGAGATAGTTCATCACGTGCAAGTCGATAGCCCGCTGCCAGTACGCCCCGATGAATGTGAAAGCCTGCAATCTCCGTCATCAAGTCGATGTCCGTAACATAAATCGGTATTGATGCAGGCAATTCTGCCAAGTCACCAGCCATTCGTTCATATTTGTTGTGGCTCAGAAAGATCGAATGGAGACGGTTCGGTACCCGCAACAGGCGGCGCAGTACAAGCTCCGATTCAGCCATAAACAAGTGGTCTCGACCACGCAAATCCTTGTCACGAACATCACGGAAGGCATCCACCTGTGGGTCGTCAAGCGATGTAATTGTGATGGGATTTCTGCTCATGCAATATGTTTTTACTCGTGGCGTCGGTGAATTGCCCTGACATTCAACTGATGTTGTGGTGTGAACAGGTGCCAGTACGACCACAACACCACTCCCATGCATCCCAGGGTCGTTGCAGCCGCAATCATAAACATGACGACGATCTGGTATTTCACGGCCTCGGCAGGATCCGCGCCCTGCAGGATTTGTCCCGTCATCATCCCCGGCAGCGACACAATACCGACGACCATCATGGTATTGATGATGGGGATCATACCCCGGCGTATCGACTCTGCCAGAATATCCCGTGCGGCTTCCCATCGACTCGCGCCCAGTGCCAGCAGCATGTCCACCTCATCCTGCTTCAGACACAACTGGTCCAGGAGGCTGTCAAGTGCGAGTGAAATCCCGTTCAGGCTGTTCCCCAGCACCATGCCCATCAGGGGGATGAGATACTGCGGTTGATACCACGGCTCGGCGCCAATGATGATTCCCGTGACGGTGACGGTGGTGATCAGACCACTGGTGGTGAGCGTGACCAGGGCGTAGAGCATCATGCCGCGGTATGTTCTGCGCGATCGTCGGACCGCTTCGCGACTTGCTGCGATAATCATCAACGCCACAAAGGCGAGAATCAGAATGATCTCCCGCAAATCGAAAACCCAACGCAACACGTAACCGACCAGCAGAAGCTGCACGACGGTGCGGATCGACGCGATCAACAGGCGTTTTTCCATTTTGAGACGAAGAACTACACTGATCAATCCCGCGGCAATGACCAGGCCTGCTGCCAGCGTGAGGTCTACTGCTCCCAGCGGGATGGCAGATGTTTCGGTTGTAGCAGGGTTAATCAAAACTCCTCCCTTCCCTGACTACATGAGTTGCCAGATCCAACGGTTCTGTGCAAAACCGTAGCGCCTGTTGGCGATCATGGGTGACAACCAGCACCGCCAACAGACGTTTCGCTACTTCCTGCAGGATCATTTCCTCGATCGCAGCTTTTGCATCTTCATCAAGCGCGCTGGTCGGTTCATCCAGCAGAAGTACCGCCGGTTCAATCAACAGAGCGCGGATCAGACTGATCCTCTGCTGCTCACCAATGGAGAGCGTTCGGGCAGCCTGGCTGAGTATGCCTTCCTTCATCCCCGCCTGAGTGAGCCGCGCGGTCGCCTGAGTTTGGTCAAACCGCCCCCCAACAGCATGATGATGGTGTGGTCGCTCCAGATTTTCTTCGACAGTTGCTTCCAGCATAACCGGTCGCTGATGCAGAAAGACGACTTGTCTGCGAAACTTTGGCCAGCCTATATCATCCGGTGTGTGCGAGTTGAATCGTACTTCGCCGGATACCCGGGGATCCAGACCTGCGATCACCCGGAGCAACGATGTTTTACCGCATCCAGACGGACCGGTGACGGCCACGATTTTTCCCGGCTTCAATTCAATATCGATCTGATCCAGTATCACACGCTCACCGGCATGCACCGCCAGGTCTGTAATGCTGAGTTGATCGAATTGCATGGTCATGCTTAGGGAACGGGAGTATCTTCGTCAGCGAGTCGATCAAGCACGACCGGAATTGCCGGAGGTACGTCTTTCTGCTCAGGCAGGAGATTGACGATAAGACTCACGTGGTTGGCTTCCAGAACAATAAAATCGTTCACTCCATCCAGTTGCGCTGAGTCGATGGTGACACACCCGTCACCCATGCCTCGGACAACTTCATCAACAAACGCAGTGGTCTGCTTGTCAGCTTTGGCGATCCACTTTTTAAACCAATCCGGCGCATCTGAATCCTCTGCTAACGCTCTTGCTTTGCTCGTCAAAGAACTCACCGAGGATTCATCAATGGGACTCATCTGGCCGGCGATAATCGTATAGCGGGTTGATGTTGCCAGTGGTCGTCGATTCAATCGAGAAAGGAAGGCAGAGCCGGGCATGAGATCTTCTGCCGCCTCCCCGGCACCATCGGAGAGCGAACCCAGCCACTGCCCTTCACCGGAAAATGCGCGCGAAAGCTGTTCCTTCATCTCGGCAACCGCACGTAACCTGGCAAGTTTGGATCCGTGGTTCGGAGTGCCGATCATGATGAACCGATCGACCGCGGGGAAAAGACCATCTGCAGCACGTCCCGTTCCGTCTCCATCATAAAGCACTCGGCGCGTCAGGACTTCCCGTGTCACCAGCCCACCCATGGAATGTGCCACGATATTAATTTCTTCAACCCCGGCATCTTGAAGATCCATCAGAGAAAGTGCCAGTAGTTCAGCCGCTTCGACAATTGGACCATCATTGGGATACTCAAAGCGGGCGACCTGATGATTTTCTTCATCCAGTGCAGCAAGCATATCGCGCCAATACCACCCGGGATCGTCAAGGCCGTGGATAAGAAGCACGAGATTCGTCGGCATCCCCGACTCGCTGTATCTCATTGTTGTGATGGATGCGTAGGGATTCGTATCAGTGGGAAAAGTGATGCCGTATCGTCTGCCCTGATGTCGCTGAAAAAGTTCAATCAGATTAATCAACCAGTCGGGAACCTTCTGCCCAACCTCATTTGCAGTAGACTGTACTTTTTCCGGGTAACAAGTTACCTCAGCTTTTGTTTTTTCAATTTTGAAAAGCACTGCCTGTCCGGTTACTCGTTCAACTTTGAGCAATTCGTGTTCGGCTTCGGGAGAATCAGTGTAGATCTGCCAATCGAGTTCAGCAAGAAGTTCCGGAACATCCAGTTCCAGCGCGATATGCAAGTGGAACATAACCTTGCGCATATTCAGTTGTCCGTCATCCAGAGGGATGGTGAAGACAACCGGTGGACTTTGAGTTTCAGGCGCGCAGGATTTCGGTGCGGGAATCACTGCACCGCTGGTGATGAGCCACAGACTCAGCCACCCCAGCGTTGCACCGATCATTGTGGCCCTTTCCCTTGATTATGGTTGTACCAGAAGAACATCCAGCAATCTGGTTTGTGCTTCTTCATACCGTTCCAGACTGTCGAGGAGGCGCTGCTGTATATCAGCCCACGCCTCAGGATCCTGCTGGAGTTGTTCCGGATATTTCGTGGAGACTTCTTCGACATACGCACTGGCCGATTTCAGATCAGCCGCTGCCAAGGCAAAGGCGCGCGCGGAGTCGTAGAGCATCTCATGTTGAAATTCTTGCTGACTTGGTTGATAGAGCAGTTTCCACGGGCTGTGTCGGATTTCAATCATTGCCAGTTTGAGTTGTTGGGCGAACAGATTTGCATTCAGCAAAGCTTCGTCGATATCTCCACTCCAACCGGAGTAATCACGTTTGACATCCTCCAGCAGAGCGATCGCACCATCCAATCCTTCCTGGCCAGTATCAAGGAAGTGTTGTACGTCATCTGCAATTTTAACAATGCGATCCTGTAGATCTGTTTTTACCCATTCTGTTGTATCTTTGACATTCGAAACTATCGTCCGGAAATCTTCCTTATTTTCGCCAATCACTGTTTTCGCATCAGCGATGAGTTCCCGCCCATCCTTCATAGCACCGTGAAATTGCTCAACTCCAAGCCGTGCTTCCTCAACAATGTTGTTAACTTTGTCACCCCAACCTTCACCGACTTCCGGACATCCTTCCCAGCGTTTTCTAATATCTGCGATCAGCGCCTTCGTATCAATAGAGATATCTTTTATGTTATCCAGGCTCGGTTTAATATCACCCTGATATTTGGTTTCCAGCGAGCCGAAGAACTGGAGTGTGTTGCTGAAGTTTCCTTTGATTTCTTCATCATCAAGCCCCAGGAAGCTGGCGAGCATGCTTGCCGTATAACCATTGAGCTGCGCGCCTTCAGGCACACGTTGATCCATCGGCAGCATGACCAATGCTTCACTGCCATCCGGCTGTTTGACAACTTTCCTGTTGCCAAGGTCGATGATATCCAGCCACGCATCGCTTCCGATCAGTCCCGCACCCACCGCAATCCTGGCGTCAGGGAACAAGGGAATACTCTGATCCAGCTCGAACGTAACCTTGATCACACTGGTATACGTGTCATCTTCGCTACTGTCGTCTGGGGGAGTCAGTTCCACACTGTTCACGCTTCCGCGCTTGAGACCGCCGACTCTGACATCGGCTCCTTCATCAAGTGTTTTCACGCCGTCGGTGACATCAAAGACGACGGAGTAGGTCGTTTTCTCAGAAAAGATCGCGTCCCAAGGATCGGTCAGGATGATAATGATCGCCATACCGAGGAACAAAGCGACGGTGACGAAAATCCCTGTTCTCACATTATTTCTGGTTCGTTCTGCAACACTTGGCATAAGTCAACTCCGCCGCTTCCTCATAAAACTACCGAGCTACGCGAGTAGGCTCGATTGAAGGTCCTTCTCCGAATGTGGTTCGTGTTTCATCCAGCAGATCCCGAGCGTAATTCGTTTCCGCCCGCCGTTCCGTGATCGGTCCCTCCGCATCACCTCGTAAAAACTGGCGAATGAGTTGTTGATCCTCGTTGAGTTCATCGAGTTGATCAACCGGATGGTCGCGCAGTTTTTCGTAGCCGGCACGGTCCGCCACCATGAGCATGCGCCCTTTGTCCAGCATGGCCATGCGGTCGGCTATGGTGAATGCCGAATCCATTTCGTGTGTAACCACGACGCTTGTCGTTCCCAGCTTTTTCGTCAGATCGATGATCAATTGGTCGATTTCTGCACTGGTGACAGGATCCAGTCCCGCAGACGGCTCATCGTAGAACAGAATTCTCGGATCAAGCGACAGTGCGCGCGCCAGGCCGGCACGCTTTTTCATGCCGCCGGAAATCTGGGCAGGGAATTTGTCTGCATGTTCGCGCAGTCCGACCAGCTCCAGCTTGATCTTCACCTGAATGTCGATAATGTTGCTGGCCAGAGTCGTATGTTCATGCAGAGGCAGCGCAACATTTTCTGCAATTGACATTGAGTTGAACAATGCGCCGGATTGAAACAGGATTCCGAACTTCTTGCGCACATTGTTCAAACCTTCTTCGTCGAGATCCGAAATATTCTGACCGAAGATCTCAACATAACCCGAGTCGGGGATAAGTGAACCGATCATGTGGCGGAGGATCGTACTTTTGCCGGATCCTGAACCACCCATAATCACCATCGTCTCTCCGGGAAAGATATCCAGATTGACACCATCAAGCACAACCTGCCCATCGAAACTTTTTACGAGATTGTGAATCTTGATCAGTGGTTCTTCTGCCATGGACGATTCCGTGTATTTCGCTCAATGTGATTCTGATGAGCTTATTCTCCCTCAACGGGTTCAGTCATCTCTACTGGTAGTTCTTCAAGTACTTCTTCAACGACCTCCGGCATATCAATCGCCATGGGGTAAGTCAGATCACCCAGTTCGTCATCGCGAACAATGATATAGCCGAGCTTGTTAATGAACGCCTCTTTGAAGCTGGCAGGTTGGGTGTTAGGATCGGCAAAGATGATTTCCACATCAGCGCTGACCTGTCCATTGGAGAAGGTAAGCAGATAGGGAAATTCTACCTTTGGTTCACCGGGTTGGGCAGTATTCCCGCGATTCTGCATTTCCATTTCATCGAGCTGCGATGAAGTGAAGGTTCCGTATCGAGTGTTCAACGCTGCGAGGAACACATTCGCCTCCTCATCACTAGCGGAGGCACCCGGACCATAGAAAGATGCTTTGAATGTGGCGATGTCACCTGTGGTACCGGCTACGAGAGCATCATTCGGTCCTTTTGCTACGACTTCATAAAAACCATAGCCAAACTTGTACACTTTGTATCCTCCAAAACCCCATAGAGCGGTGAGGACGATACCGATGAGAATGCCTGCTACGGCCAGTCCCATCCCTTTGCGTCGGGGATTAGAACTGATCACCGGAATGGCGATGAGGCCCAACAGGGGACCAAGCAGGGTTGTGATGGGGCAGAAAAACAACAGGCTGCACACAAGTGATGCGATCGCTAAACCACTGGTCTTGACTTCCGGTTCTGCAGTTGGATCAAAGGGATTATCATATTGCATGGTTGCTGCACTCCTTCTTGCTAGTTTGCATCCTACGTTGCGATGCTCAGAATCGCTACATGACACGTCATCCAGATAATCAGGAACCTACATGGCCGCGATATTTTCTGAGTTCGATTCCAAGCAGATTCTGGTCATGGGTTTGGGCAGTTTCGGGGGTGGTGTGGGTGTGACACGCTGGCTTGCCGACCAGGGAGCCACCGTGCTGGCCACGGATCTTTCTTCGGAAGATAGCTTGTCTGATTCACTGAGCGATCTGTCTTCATACGTGCAAAATGGGACGGTCAAACTTCATCTTAGGCAGCACAATGAAGAGGATTTTTCCGCGGCTGACCTTGTAGTTGCCAATCCTGCGGTGCCAAAGCCTTGGGAAAACAAGTACTTACAGGTTGCAATGGATGCCGGTGTGCCGGTGACAACCGAGATCCGCCTGCTGATAGAGCGGGTTCTGCGATCTCATATCATTGCGGTAACGGGTACGGCTGGAAAGTCCACTACAACTGCGATGATCCATCACGTGCTCAACCGGATCGGGATATCCAGTCATCTGGGGGGAAATATCGGCGGGAGTTTGTTGCCACGGATTGCAGATATTGACGACCGTGACTGGATCGTACTCGAACTTTCCAGTGCCATGCTGTACTGGCTGGGTGAAAGGATCGGTTTTTCCACAGCCGAAGGATTCTCTCCTCATGTTGCGGTGATGACCAATCTGGAACCAAACCACCTCGACTGGCACGGAACGCAGGAGCACTACGAGCAATCCAAAAAGAATATCTTCCGGTATCAACAGGCGGGTGATCATCGAATCACACTTGAGGATCTTTCCTCAGGCATCGATCTTCCTCCCTTACTCATCCCCGGATCACACAATCGACTCAATGCGCAGTTTGCTCTGACAGCAGTTGAGAAAGCGCTGGGTTTGTCTGCGACGGAAACTGCACAGCACATTGCGGACTTTGCCGGTCTGCCTCATCGTCTGCAGTTCGTGGCGGAATACGATGACATGCAGTTCTACAACGACTCCAAGTCAACGACTCCCAAAGCGACGGTTCTGGCAGTAGAGGCTTTTGATAATCCATCGCAGATTCATCTCATTGCCGGCGGCTATGACAAGGGTATTGATCTGACAGCAATATCTGATCTGACATCTCAACTTGCAGGTTTGTACACCATCGGGCAGACCGGCCGGAGCATTGCTCAACAAGCAGATGATTCGGGCAGCGTGCAGTATTGTGAAACACTTGCCGAAGCGTATACCCAGGCGCGGAGTCGCATGAGTTCAGGTGACATTCTCCTGCTCAGCCCGGGCTGCGCAAGCTGGGATCAATATGCGCACTTTGAAAAACGTGGAGAGGCGTTCATCAACCTGGTCAGGAAGGATCAGACACCTGACCGATGAGTTCTTTGATTGATGCGCACCCCTGTCGGTTGACCCACTTTTTCAATCCTTTGACGACTTTGCGTGGTGATTGAGGATCAGCCATCAGAGCAGTGCCCATGCCCACCGCAGTTGTCCCGGCCAGTATGAATTCCGCTGCATCCTGCCAATTCATCACACCACCCAGTCCGATGATGGGTATGCCTGCATCACGAGCTATTCCATGATACACCTCGTGCACCATGCGCAGCGCGATGGGATGGATCGCCGGTCCGCTCAAACCGCCGATTCCACGGCTCAGTCGCGGCTGCCGTGTTTCCACATCAATTGCCAGCGCGGGCATGGTATTTGTCAGCGTTAATGCATCAGCACCGGATTCAATCGCCGCCTGAGCCATTACCGTGATGTCACCCACATTGGGCGATAGTTTCACGATCATTTTCGTATGTGTAAGCGCGGGCCTCACTGCAGTGACGAGATCCCGCAATGCCTGGGCATTCTCGCCGAACAATAATCCGTCATCTGTATTCGGGCAGGAGACATTCAGCTCCACCATGGGCATTACAGCAAAGGGATCGAACTTTGCCGCAATTGTCACATAATCATCTATACTTGCCCCGGCAATGGAACCAATCAAAACGGTGTCCAGCCGTTCCGCGCCGGGAAGTTTTTCTGAGAGGAAACGATTCACTCCGACATTTGCCAGACCGACGGCATTCATCATGCCACGAGATACACCGATGACCCGCTGAGGCGGATTCCCTTCACGCTGCTCAACGGTGATCGATTTGGTGACTACTGCACCAAGATGTCGCAGATTCGTAACTTCTGCCATTTCACCCACGTAGCCGCAAGTACCGGCCGCTCCCACAATTGGATTGCGAAGTTCGATGTCAAAGAGTTGTGTAGCAAGCGATGTCATCTCAGGGCGCCAATGATCTCAAGCTGACCGAAGTATCGTAGCGGGCTATGATCATCCACGATCTTACACCGACAATCACAAACAGGGTGCTTTCCATGAGTGATCTGGATAAACGTATCAGTCAATTTGAGACCATGGCCCAGGGGGATCCGGACAATGACATGGCTCATTTCAGTCTCGGGCAGGCGTATTTGCAGGCCGGTCGTCATCAGGAGGCGGCAGACAGTCTGCTACGATGTCTTGAACTGAATCCTGAGATGAGCAAAGCGTATCAGCTTGCTGGGCATGCATTAATCGAACTGGGACAGAATGATGAAGCCCGTCCAATTCTGGAGAAAGGGTATGTAATTGCCGCCGGTCGAGGAGAACTGCCTCCTAAACATGCGATGGAAGATCTCCTACGGAGTATTGGATGTGAGCCGCCGGATGTCGCACCTGAAAAAGTTGGTCAGACATCAGGCTTGGGTGGATCCGGTTCGTTCGTCTGTTCCAGAACGGGCAGAGCGGGGACTCAATTACCCGAACCACCTTTCCGTGGACCCATCGGACGATGGATTCAGGAAAAAATCGCAGCCGAAACCTGGCAGGCGTGGATCGGGCAGGGTACGAAGGTCATCAACGAATTGCGCCTGGATCTTTCGCGCGACCGTGATGCCGAAATCTACGATGAACACATGTGCGAGTTTCTCGGCATTGATGATCAGTTGAAATCACAATTGACACAATAATCAGCAACTATTCGGGAAGAGGGGTCATCTCAGTGTCTTTTGCCCGGTTGATTCGAACGCCATACGTTACGGCGAAGGCATTCGCTCCCTGACTCACTGTGGGGATGTTGAAATCCCAGCGAAGTAATCCTTGGGGGCGTTCGGTTTCCAGATACTCCGGATCAGTCGAAAGCGGCCTGCTGACCTGAACCAGGTCGATCTCGATCTGATCGCTGCGTGATACGGGAATTCGGTCCCACAATTCAAGATCGAGTGCGTGCCCGGAATCATTGTCGATCTCAATGCGATAGTCATAACTCGTCTTCACTCCTCCACCGAATAGGCCGGTCTTCGTGGTCTTCTTGCTGAGCAGTTGGCGTTTGACGTGGATAGAGTGATCAATCCCAAGATACAAGCCGAATTTTTCCTGGGGTGCGACTGCATCGAGGGTAGTTGTTCCGACAAATTCCTGATCGATAAAGATAGAAGCCTTTCCGGTCAGAAGCTGGAACTGACTGGCATTGACCAGATCACCGCGCAGGTAGACTGATTCAGTCTGGTAGGGAATGGCAACATAGATCAGATCGGCTGTAGTGTTGATATTGGCGATGCGTGCACGTTGAAGATGCTGGATATTGGATCGAATCGTAATCAGTTGCGGGAGCCGATAGGTCACCGATGGACCTTTGCCGATGATTTCCGCCCCTCGGATGCGCGCAGGGATTTCCTCCATCTGACCAATTCCCGATCCGGCGCTACCACCGGCAATGGGGGGTTGTCTCCTCAGTCGCTCCCGGCCTGCGTAAACCGGCTCGTAAATATCGACATACCATGGAACCAGCGTCGGTGGTTGCGTGGCAAGGAGCGGCTGAGCAGTGGAGAGTGTCAATTGAACATCTGTCCAGTCTTCACCTGTGCGTTGCATCAGCATCGCGTCGTACTCCACTTGTACGGATTGGTCAGACAGGTACGTGCGGATGTTGTATTGCGGTTCCCAGCCCGCATCGGAAACCAGATAACGTAGTTGGATCCCTGCACTTGTATTGTGTTGAACCGAAACTTTGATGCGAACTTCAAGACTTGTTTGCGATTGAATTACCTGTGAATCCTGCTGAGCCTTCAGCCATTTCAGTTGTTCTTCTGCATCTCGTGACTGATCCTGCAAGGCTTCCCGTTCAACGAGCAGTTGTTCGCGCTGTTTATCGAGGAACTCGATATGTTGAGCCAGGGTTTCAAAATTGAATTCAGCGTGTGAGACTACTTGTCCAGTTGATTTGCCGGTATTTTCGCTGATCGTTTCCAGCAGTTGCTCCCGGGCGTCAAGGTTTTTCATCTGCCCTGACAAATGTCGTAATTGTGATTCAAGCTCGCGAATCTGTACATCGAACTCAGACGAGGCCACTTCATCGGTGGGAGCAGGATCGATAGTCTCGTAGTCGACACTTAGGACTTCGAGATTACCAGAAACCTGAGCTTGTATTGTGTCAGGGAGCACAGCGAGTGAAAGTGCAGGAAAAGTCAGGTTATACATCCCAGCATCAAGTTCTATTGAGGCATAGCGTGTAATCAATGCCCGTCCCTGATAGAGAGTGACTGCTTCGATTGGAGCATCGATATCAAGCCGACTGATTTCATGCCCAACCTGAGCATTCAGTGATCGTGGCAGGAGCAGGATCAAACCAATCAACATGAGGCCTTGTACAGTGAGATGGAATGACCGGGTCATGGTGATCTCCAATTGAAATTGGTGTTGCGACAGATCCTTGTGATCAATACCAGACGGTAAATCAGCATTTTAACGCACAACTTCGTGTGATATTAGATGAGTCAGGCAAGGGGAAGGAAGATATCAACATCCACCATAGCTTCCTGATGTGCCAGAGGCCACTTGGCCAAGACACCGATGGATCCTATTGTGGTAGGCACATGGCACCAGCAACAGCGATCACTATCGGTAATTTTGACGGCGTACATGTCGGGCATGTTCAGCTCATCAGAACGGCTCGGGCGGCAGTGGGAGATGATGGACGCGTCATCGTGCTTTCATTTGATCCACATCCGATTTCCGTCCTTGCCCCTGAAAAAGCTCCGGAACGACTCAGCACCTGTGAGCAAAGGATCCAACTGCTGGTCGATGCCGGGGCCGATGAGGTTGCCTGCCTGAATCCGACGCGTGAATTTCTCAACCAGGTGCCGGAGGAGTTTCTAAGTTCTTTCGTCGATTCCTATCAACCCCAGGTCATTGTCGAAGGACCGGACTTTCATTTCGGTCTTGGTCGATCGGGTAACGTGCAAACCCTGCGGGATCTTGAATCACTTCACGGATATCGTGCCATTATCATTGATCCGGTTGATATCGCATTATCTGACCACACACTGGTCCGTGCAAGCAGTTCGATGATTCGCTGGCTTATCCATCAGGGGCGTGTACGTGATGCGGCACTGTTGCTGAATCGGCCTTACGAGTTTACCGGCCAGGTAACTGTCGGAGATCAGCGAGGAAGAACTCTGGGGGTTCCCACTGCCAATCTTGCTCCCAATGGTTTACTCCTGCCGGCCGATGGTATCTACGCAGGATTGGCATGGAAACCCGACGGTACCACCTATCCGGCAGCGATAAGCATCGGCAACAAACCAACTTTCGGCGGTTCAAACCGTGTATGCGAAGCCCACTTGCTCGGATATGACGGTGACCATGACGATTACGGCTGGGATTTGCGATTACAATTTGAACACTGGCTACGTGATCAACTGGCCTACCCTGATGTACGATCGTTAGTCAGTCAATTGCAGCTGGATATACAGCGTGTCCAGGCGCTGTATGCTCAGAAAGTGTGAAGTATGTTTGAGTATTGCTCGAATACGACATTTGCAGATGTAGCTGAACAGATCAGGCAGTCAAAGTCCATTGCTCTTGTTGCTCACTCCAAGCCGGATGGTGATGCACTAGGTTCGCAACTGGCTTTGTATCGTGCCTTGCAGAAAAACAAAATCAAAGCAGAAATTCTAGTGATGGGGCCGATTGAGCCCGTTCTGCTGAAGATCATTCAGACTACTCCGATACGTGATGTCGTAGCAAACCCTCCGGGCGATGATTACGACCTCATAATTGTGCTTGACACCGGGGCGTGGTCGCAACTTGATCCACTGACGGATTGGCTGAAGAAGCACCACGATCGAACGATTGTCCTGGATCATCATCAGCGCGGGGATGATGTGGCCGGTTTGCGTATCGTCGAATCGGATGTTTCGGCCACTGCCGTGCTGGCGGCACGCCTGCTCGATGAACTGGGGTATTCAATAGACGGAGGTGTTGGGGGAGTAGCAGAAGCACTGTTTGTCGGATTGGCAACTGATACCGGGTGGTTTCGTTACTCCAATACGGATGTAGAGACTTTTGCCCTGGCGGCAAGACTGCTGGATGTGGGGGTTGATAATGCTCGACTTTATCAGATCCTGGAAGAGAATTTTACGCCCAGCCGCATCGCGCTGGAAGCTCGTGCGCTGATCTCATTGGAATACTTCAATCAAGGCTCAATAGCCATCCAACAACTCACACTTCAGGATTTTGAAGATACGGGAGGGAAAATCGAAGAGTTGACCGGCCTGGTGAATAATCCCTTGGCCATCGGCACAGTACGAGTATCAATATTCATGTCAGAGATCGAGCCGGGACAGACGAAAATCAGTTTTCGCTCCAAACCATCCCTCGATGATTACCCCGCAATCGATGTGAATGAACTGGCCCAGCGGTTCGGTGGTGGGGGCCATGTTCATGCCGCCGGTGCCCGGATGCAATTACCACTTTCGGAAGCGAAGGAAACGCTCCTGGCTGGGTTATCGGATGCTTGCGAGGCTTTGCTGTCCTGAAGATCGGTCAGCTTTGCAGGATGGTTCAACTCCAGACTTGTGGCATGTGTTGTTTTTAAAATCGTCCCCATATTGATAACGAGACTAGCCGATATTCCTGAATCAGCAGGAGGGAGAACTCCCATGCAATGTCCTCAATGCGGCGTCGACTTGAAACTCATGGAGTATGAAAGCGCTTTCATCCACAGTTGCGAGGGCTGTGGCGGGGAGTTCCTTGGGCCGGCAGAACTGACACATATTGTCAAAACCCGAGAACAACGCTTCCCCGTGCAACTCCAGGAACTTCTGGCAGATCGCAAGCCTGAATTTGGGGTTCCTGCAGAGGAGACACAACGAGATCTGCCATGTCCTCAATGCAGCAGTCCAATGCAAGTCATCAACTATTGCGGAGATAGCGGGGTGTTCGTCGATCGCTGTAGTCAATGCAACGGCTTGTGGTTGGATCATGAGGAACTTGAAAAAATCCAGGTGCTGTTGGAGCGATGGAAAGACCAGGCTCCAGAGCAAATGAAGGCCCTGGCCGGCGATCTGGAGAAGGCGCGTCGAGCAACAGCAGAGAGAACCAGTTCGGTTTTTGCCGGTTCTCGTTTTGCCTTTGTCAACGCTTTGATCAATCGATTCCTGGATGCAGCATGATCAGGCACCTCCGGCTGAGGATTGAGCCTCTGCCACGATAGCACCAAATCACGTATCATGTTCCCATACCAGCACCGGTAATTCACGAATAACCTCCGTCATTGCCAGGGAGTATTCGGTTATGAGGTCTTTATTTATTCTTTTTCTCGTTGCCCTGATGAATCATTCCGCGTATGCGGAGGATGAAAATTCCCGTACTTATGAGCAGGGTGGAGTTCGTATCAAAACGACGATTACCGCGCACTTGTACGAATGGCAAGTCACGAATATCGATGCACCACCAATAATGAAATTCCAAGTGGAAACGCCCCGGTGCTATTCACAACGACCACCTGATGGCTGGGAGTGGAGTTTCGACACGACTGGAGATGAAATTTTCTACGCCTGGACTGATGATCCACAGTACGCGATCAGGACTGGACAAACTAGTCTTTTCACCGCTCGATTGGGCAGTGCCGGAGGGATTCTTGGACAGGTTGATGCCATGATCAGTTTTGATAATGACCAGGCACCGGTTGTGTTCCATGATATTTGGGGGCCAGTTCCCAAACCTGTAAGCCTTGTGATAACCGTTGCTATCACAATTGCAGCAATAGCTCTTTTCCATGTTCTCTTGGTCGGTAAAATCTTGGGGAAGAAAAAGAGAGCGTAGGAACCCCAATTGTCCCGTTGTTTATGTCTCTGGATATTGAAACACGATCAAGAGCTTATTTCCCGCGCACAGTGTCCAGATCCGGGTAGTGATACTTCAAAAGCGGTGTGAGTGTTTCGCTCAATAACAGCTTACACCGTTCTTCCATGACGAGAGGATCAGTCCCCGGAGGACAGTACGTAGACGCCTCAACCTTACTGAAATATGTATAGCGATTTCCCGGCCAACCAATTGCAATTCGAGCATCTCCCCGACTGGGGTAGCATTTGCCTTCACACACCAGGACGTAAACCAGGATACGTAAAATATTTCCCTGTTCCAGATGAAGCATGAGGGCTTCTATTTGTTGTATTTCCGGAGCTAAATCCGGGGTAGGTACAGTCACTTGGCGCATGGATCGGACCACAGCTCCGCCTTGTCGATAACAGACTTCTGGAGTATGGGGTATTTGCGCCCGTGGATCACTGTAATACGTTACGAAAATCATGGAGTCAAGGTCCGGCTCACCCTGAAGAGGCGTTCGTCTGCGATAGATATAACTGAACCAGTCTTCTGTTTCGATCTCTTCCAGTGTTGTTTCGATTCCGCGTACTTCCGGCAGCCACCGGAAAGAGGGCAATTGAGTGGGATCAAAATCATCAAAGGAAAGTCGAAGATCAATCGGCTCTTTACTGTAACGCTTTGTTAGGGCGCTAATTGCTGGGCGTATTCCCAATCCTGCAACCAGTAACAGCACAGCACTGGCGATAAATAATGGGGAGAAAAACCTGCGCTGATTTTTTGTGCTCGTAGATGTCATGATTGTTCTCCCCTGTTGTCTTTGGATAAACTAATTTCCTCTGTTTTCCCACCCTCGATCACGAGTGAGTTAATCAGAGTGATGAATAATCCAAATATGATGTAAGCAAGACATAGTGCCAGAATGGCAGACGTTATGCGCGGAACACCACTGAGTGGATCGTAGTTGCCGTAAATTGTAATAATTCCCCAAAGAGTGACACGGGCAAAGTTACAGAAAAGTACGACCGGAATTGATAGAATAGCTAATGTAATGATCTGCCAAATTGGTCGAATGCGAGTGAATGTAAGAAAAATACAAATGGTCAAGTAAGCCAGGAGTATTTGAGCTCCCCGGTGAGGTTCTGCCAACGCAATTACCCCACCTCCCTGATCACCAAGGTAATACATATCCTGTCCATCAAGAGTTATTGAGATTCCCGGGAGGAGGTCCAATGCCGCCCGCACAACTTCCAGGGTGATTGTTTCCGGGGTGATGATTAGTCGGGCAAAAGTTCTTACTCCGGTTGGTATCGCAACTAAAATCAGAAAGATGAGAGGCAAGCATCGGAATAAAAAACGCCAACCGCAGGTAACCAGTATAATACCCGCTATGACAATGACACTCGTTACTTTATCGGGGTAACCATAATGGAACGGCCAATTCGAGATGCCATAGATAAATAAACCAAAAACTATAATCACCACACCCCAAAATGATCCTCGGCCGATGCGTTGAAAAAGATCATGACGTCGTAGCCAGGCTAGAATCAAAACCAAAATCGGGACGGCAAATGCGTGGGCTGCATCAGGTACAGAACTCGCCACATCATATACATAATGATGTACACGCCAGAAGAGCAACGTACTGATCAGCACGAGTATCCCTGCCTGCAGGAGGGCAATTCTCCTTTGGTTGTGTTCTGTATTTGAGACGAGTGATTCACTCATGTTGTGTCTCCCATCAGATGTTACCGTTCATCTCCCTCACGATCATAATATGCCCATGCTGATCGGCCCTGACAAAATGTGCGCCAATGTTCATACAATATTCTTTGGCGGAAGCGTTCCAGAGGGATGATCAAGTGAGTCTGCTCTGCCCACTGCTGGAGATCTTCTCGGACTTGATCTTTGACCTCGTCATTGATAATCGACGGTGATATCTCCTGGGGATCATTGGACAAATCATAAACGAAGAGTTTATTCGTGTAGGGCCAGTATACGAATTTTCGATCTCCCTCGATATATCCGACCGGACTGTCTTTTACCCAGGTTGAAAAATAGAGACGTCGCTGAGGATCTGTGGGTTTCAGTGCATTGACACCATCAAAACCCGCCGACTCGATTCCGAATCCCAGCAAACTGAGCAGCGTCGGAGTGGCATCCAGTTGTGAACATGGCCAATCAACACGCTTTCCTGCCTCGACTTTACCCGGCCAGCGAATGATCCACGGAATGCGAATGACCTCTTCATACGGGGTGAGGCGTCCCACCTTTGTACCCGGTCGGAAAGCATCGCCATGATCACCGATCACACACAGCAATGTCGAATCCAGTAAGCCTCGCTGCTTTAACTGATCGCATACCGCACCGAGAAAATAATCTGTGTATTCCACTGTACGTAAGTAGCTCAGATAACGATCATCAATCGGCTTCGGATCATACCAGTCAGGAACTACATAGGGATAATGCGCAACGGTGCTGATCAATCCCAGAAGAAACGGCTCGTCTCCCTCATCGACCCACTGAAACATGGGTTCGATCATTTTAAAATCATCCGAAGTCAGCGCGGAAAGACGTACGGAATCATCCTCGATGTTTTCCAGGAACCAGGCCCAGTCAAAACCCAGATTGTTGAACAGGCCCGGGCCGCATTCGAAGGTGCCCTTGGTGAGTTGGAAAAAACCACTACGGTAGCCTGCCCGCCCGAGAATTGTAGCCAGACTCTCATAGGGTTGATCAGCCAGAACGGCTTCAGCAAAATCCGGTTGTATCACCGGCGTGATGCCGGTCATTCCTGCCCAGAATGCCTTGTTCGTCTGAGGAACAGGCACATACGTTGAGTTGAACTGAATTCCCTCTGATGCAAGCTGTTCGAGAATCGGTGTATTTGCAGCTTCCGTTTCACTCAACGAAGTGACGGGATAAGACACGCTTTCCAGAAAGATGATGACAACATTCGGCCAGCCGTCTTCCGGTGTATCCGGAACTACCAGCTCCCGTTCACCTGCGCGCGGTAAATATCTGACAGCACCCACATCAGGCGTAGCGGTCATGTCGCTGATCAATTGCACCAGTGCATACCAATGGCTGCTATGAGCGATGACCTCACCGGAATAGACTATTGTTCCACGTCGCAAATGCAGATGATGCCCAATCCCTGCGCCGGCGAATAGTACAACCGCCAAAGCTCCACACCGGATACACATTGTCCATCTCACTGGTTTGCGGAATGGACGAATGAAGCGCCAGATGATCCAGGCACAACCGAGAAACAGCGTCAGTAAAATCGGAACGGCATATTCCAGATTGTTTAGGAGATTCTCCTGGACGATTGGCCAGAACTCTCCGGGGGACTGTAACAGCACCATCAAAATGCCCGGCTGAAGCTGTACATTGTCCGCCAGTAACCACGCAGCGTTGAGCACTGACCACCCTAGGATTATTGATGCGATCAGCAAAGCAAGTCGATTGATAATCGAGGGAAGCCGGAGCAGATAGAGCATAAGGAATAACAACCAGATGCCGGAAAAAAACATCACATCCGTATAACTGGCTTTTATGAAGGTTTGCCAGATAGCTTCCGGATTCTGTCGCTGGATGATGGCAAATTTAGCCCCCAATGTCCACAACAGCGAGATGACCAGAAGTGATGTCTCCGGTCGAGGCCGATGCGACCACCACGATCGCTTCGTCTCTGGTGGGGAGGCATCGGTCATTGATGTTGTTTTCTCTGATTGATCCAATCGCAATACCCTTGATTCCGGACAAATCGGTATTCAGAATGCCTGCGCATCCATATTGTATCGGTATCCCCCAATTGCCGCTTGATCAGTTATTGGATCATCACACTGTTCGAGAAGGAATTGTAAAGAAAACACCGTTGGCCTCTTCCTGGCACGGTGACTCATTCAGTCAATCGATGGGGCTTGATTGATTCGAGGCAGAACGAATGCGACGCGGTACCACAATCTTGATCATCAACCAATCAAATATTCCGGTGCCGGTCAGGATCAGGAACAGAAATGAACCAAGGATTGGGACGAGGATATACCAGTTGCCGATCCAGTCGCGGAAGAATCGACCGTTGTGTAACTCGAACATGTAGTTCCACAACGGCATCCGGTACTGTTCCATCATTTCTTTCGGCATCTCGAATCGACCGTCCTGTTTTGTTTCGCCAAGTGGGATCAGTCCGCCGTGGTATGTCGTGATGAAGCGCTCGTCCGTTGGGGTGGTAAAGTAGCCGGTGACCAAATGCTCAGCCGACCGCATGGTGGAGACATCGTGAGCCTCCTGATCGGTGATGAGATCAATGACTTGTTTCGTTTCCCGGTCATAACGAAATCCACCGCTGAATGAGCCGGCTATCAAATTTCCGTCTGCGTCGGTGTCGAGGATGTTCGAACCCATGACGTGGATCGGGATCGACCAGTCTATTTCTTCAAACGGTTGATCGAGATGATTGTCCGGTGTCGCCCAGAAACCATCGGAAGCTTCAATGATGACACGATGGTTTGCTTGGTCATGCACGGCGCGGACCATGCGCTCGTTCCATGATTCCAGGGGTGGGTGTCCGGGGTACCACGAGGCTGGAATTGTTCCTATTGCGGGGATCATGAGCAAAGGCGGACGCATGAACAGCCCGGTGCCGGACATGATCAACAGTATGAGTGCAAACCAAATACCGAATTTGAGATGGTATTTGAAGAGAAATCGAAAGATGGAACGAGCGGTGTCAGACTTGGCGCTGTTGGGCACTTTTGATTTTGATTTTCGTTTGCTACGCCAGGGAAAATACCAGAGGTAAAATGCGGATAAGCAGAGCAGAACAATTATGATGCCGGTAATGTCAAAGAGCAGTTTCCCTGGCAGGTTGAGAATACTGCCGGAGTGAAGATCGAAGAATAACAGGATAAGCGAGACATGGTGAGCTTCTGAGCCGTCGGTGATGAGGCGTGTTGAATCAACGCGATCAAACTGCCAAAGCTGATCATCAGTCTTATTCGGGGTGCATTTCCAGATCGCGGATTCAGTGAATACGAGGATGGTGTTATTGACATTGAGAATGGAACGGACCGATTCGTTTTCATCTCCAAGCGGGATGAGTGACCAGTGTTGCTCCTCAGGATCGCATATAAAAAGACCGCTTTCGGTCCCTGCTAGGAGGCGGTTGATTTGCTCTTCGTGGAGATAGATGGCGTTGGTCAGGCGATAGGCGCGAGATTCGGGAAAACCGTTTTGCATCGGATGGAATGTATAACCACCATCGTTGGTTACCCAGACTCCCTCGGTGCCTGCCAGATATGCCTTGTTTGGATCATGCGTGGAATATACGACCCGGCTTAATGTGCCGCGGTCGAAATTTTCCGGGCGATACTGCGGTGGGACGAGATATCGTGGTACGGACAGGCCGGCGATCCATTCCGGATGGTTGACAAATATACCGGATAGTCCCATGAGAATCCCGTAAAGGATCAACAGGAGTCCGATGTATTTGTGGAACCATTTGGAGATGTGGAAAAGAAACTTCAGCATATTGGCTACGTTGGAGTTTTGCCTGTACAGAGAAAGTTCGACATCAGGTTTGCATTGATTCGTTTTTAGTACAGATGAACAGCTCGTATGAATTGTCCAGAGCGCGACGGCAATACAGCTGGAAACCCTGTTGTTCAAGCATTTCGATCATCGGGATCGGCTTAAAATGGATGGTCACTCGCAGGATGACCTTTTCGTTGAGCGCTTTTACTGATTGAACAATTGTACTGATGGGGGTTTCACCGGCGCCCAATATCGCATCGGCGTCGATAGTCTCACGGACTCGATCTTCTGCGAACCATGAGGGAGGATGTGCATCAGGCTCACTCTGCATAGTTGCCGGAGCCATGCTGGTCAGGTCTGCACCGGCTGATCCCCGGGGTGCTTCCGACTGGTCGAGATCCTGATCGCTGGTTGGCTGCCCGATGACGGTACGTAGTTTGATGATGAGATCGCGGACTGGGATGTTGGCCATGCCGGCTGCTTTTTCGAGCGTAGCGACCTTGGCGACGGTCTTTCTCAGAATGGGATTCTGCAATTTCTTAAATGCAGGAGCCATCTCGACCAAAACCGATTCCAGTTCCGGAAAGGTGTCCAGCAGTGTTCCCACTTTCATTTCCGGAGTAATCATCGCTGCTCGATTAATCATCACGATGACTTCTCAGAATCATCACTGTCATAGTTCAGTAGGCGACGTTCACCTTTGAGATCCCGTTCTCGTGTGAGATCCTGTGTGACTTCGAGTGTACCGAGGTATGTGCCCTCTTTATCACGCAAGGCAAAATAACGAATGAAAACAAATCTTCCCTGGAACTCGATCCAGAAGTCGGCGACGTTCTGCCTGCCGGACCTGAAATCATCGATGATTTCATCGACGATGTTCACACTGCCCGGCGGGTGGCAGTGCTGCACTTTTCTTCCAATGATTGCTTTGGGTCGGTCGAAAACTCGATTCTGTCCTTCGCTGAAGAACCGTACACGGTCATCAGCATCAACATACGTGAGATCCACCGGCAAAATCGAAAAGATTGCCTTCAACTGCTCCAGTGTCAACGACCCGGTTGGAAACATGATCGAATCGGGCAGTGGATCGGCTCGGCCGGCAGAAGGCGGAACGAGATTCAATGCGATGCCGGATTGATCGACTTCCTGCCTGACTTCATCGGATGCTTCAGGTGTGACCGGCTGCGGAGGTTGGTATCCGTCATCGGGATCAACAAGGCACCAGCCGAACAGCGGCGATTGCTGCCAGATCTCTCCCCATTCCACGTCGGTCAACGTCTGTAGCGCCATCGGTATGAGGATGCGCTCTTCCTTGAAGATCATCTCATTCACTGCATCCAGGGCAGGTTCCGCAACAGTCGTCAACACCAGCGCCCAGTCCTCGCAGGACACATCATCCTGGCTCAACGCGATGTGCAAATTCTTCAGGAGCTCGCGGACTTCATCATCTTTACCCCACATCACCTTGGATGGGCCGGTGATGTCGTGTCGTTCGAGCATGGAAAAGAGCAGGTTTTCCTTACGCTGATAGTGTTTGTCAACGTCCATCAGTTCATTGAGCAAAGTCCTGCACTGGATTACTGATTCGCTGGAAGGAGAATTGCCGCCCTCCTCAACTGGAGTCGTAAGATTTGTAAGCGCTTCACGCAACAATTTGACCTGCCGCTCGATCGCTTCGTTTTCTTTCTGAAACGTCTTGGCCGGATGCCCCGGCAGGAGCATCGGCACCGGCCGATCCACCAGTATTTCCGACATAACCTGCGAATGCAGATCGCACATACCCATGATCTCCTCAGTGGGTATACCTTCCTGCATGAGTTCCTGCTCCATCTGAGCAATCTCAGTGCTGTCGCATTCCTGTACCAGCGTGCGCAACTGCTGTTTCACTTCCTCCGGCGCCTTGCCTTCATGGAGGTGCTTGATGATGTGCTTGAGTGTTCGGATTCGGTGTGCTCTGTTGTCAATAATCTCGGTCATAACAAGTATCCTTCCCCCTGATTGAGGTGTGCAGTCCTGGGGAGTTGTGTTCAGTTCTTTAATGCCGGTTGCTTCCCCGGAATAGGGGACATTGCAAGCCAGATATACTGCAATTGATCCAATGGACAACACAATACAGATATTGAGATTCAGAGTCAATCGCAATAATGGCCGAATGAAAGATATTTTAGATATCTTGATCCAATCAATGCCATTCACGATCAAGACTACTGCGATTATTGAATTATCACCCAATAACACTAATTGATCAGTGGCCTTTCACGCGGTTTTAATATCCCGAATTGCTTCAGCAGAATCAGCCTTCGTCAGCCAATCTGCGCAACCAATCCAACCAGTTGTCGATGCCCTCACCCGTTGTCGCGGAGAGTTCCATCACGGGTGCATCCTCACGCATCGATTTCAGATCTCCATAAAACACATCTCGATCAAACGACACGTATGGGATGAGATCAATCTTGTTCAGAACCAATAGAGATGCTTCCAGGACTATACGCGGATGCTTGGCAGGCTTGTCATCACCTTCCGGAACGCTGAATAGTCCGATCTTGGCGTCCTGCCCGAGGTCGAATCCGACCGGACAGATGAGATTGCCTACGTTTTCAATGATGAGCAGATCGAGCTTGTCCAGCGGAAGTTGTTTCATTCCCTGTTTGATCTGGTTGGCGTCGAGGTGACAGCTCCCGCCGGTATTGATCTGAGCGACATGAGGGCTGTGCGGAGCGAGCCTTTCCGCATCGCGGCTGGTTGCAATGTCACCGGTCAGCAGACCGACGGAAAGGTCGTTGCCCAGTGACTTGAGCGTCGTTTCTAAAAGTGTCGTCTTTCCCGATCCGGGGGAGCCGATCAATGTGATCGTGACGACGCCGGCATCCTTCAGAGTCCGCCTATTCTCCGCTGCAATCTCATCGTTGAGTTTCAATACATTCTCAACTACCGGGATGTTCATGGCATTCATTCTCCGGGAATATCAATATCCAATGATTTCAGGATAATTCCACTTCCCTGCAGAATCTCCGGGTACGCCGAATCGCATTTCGGGCAGATCATAATTGCGCGATCCTCCGGCGTGTATTCACCTTGGCATTTCCGACACCGTACCAGTATCGGCACCCATTCAATCGTTAGTGTGGAGTCAGCAAAAGGCGTGTCATTGGTCATTGCGGACCACGCAGCCTGGAACACCGTTTCTTCCAGATGCTCCATGCGTCCGATCTGCAAATGGACGCATTGAAGTACTGCTTCGGGGGCAATGTATTGCCGCACCTGTTCCAGAAGTGAAGCTGCGATGGCGGTTTCGTGCATGGGATTTGAAATATTGATCTGTTCAAAACGGGATACGTCGTGTTTGATTGTAGGCGGGCAAGAGTGTGAAACGCGGTGAAGCCGATATAATCAGTGCTCCGGTTCTGAGGAAACCATCACCGCCTGGGAGGAGTCGCCGGGTGACAAAATATTCAACCACGAGCGATGTAACTGATGGTGAACGTTCACCTGATCCCAGCCAGTCGCTTCTGTTGATTTATGATCGTCTCCTCGGAACGCGATTGTATCTGCACACGTGGATCAGACTTCTTGCGGTGGGGACGATTATCAGCGGCTCACTATTTGCCAAGTACATTGTCGGTATCAAGGAACTGAACATCCCCGCTTTTATGGGATTGGCGTTCGTGATCGCTCTGTACAACTCGATCGCGTGGTTGATATCGCGGAAATATCGAACCCCACAGCGCGTCTTCAGTGCCTATCGCTTCCTGCTGAACGTGATGTTTGCGACCATCGCACTGGACTATCTTTGCCTGACGGTGAGCATCTGGCTGGTTGGCGGGGCACGTTCCCCATTCGTGACGTTTTATCTTTTACATGTCGTTATTTCGAGCATTCTGCTCTCACGCAGGGCTGCGGTACAAAGCACGATTCTTGCCTACGTTTTACTGATGTTACTGGCTGTGGCTGAGTGGAAGCATTGGATCACTGTGCCTCACCCCATTGGTGCAATCGCAGGCGGTGAAGAGCTTGATGGTCGTTTCGTCCTGACACTCATGGTGGTGTACGGCATTTTGTTCGGCCTAGTGGCGTACCTGCTGGTGAGCCTGAGTCGACTGGTACGTCGCAGCGAAGTGAAATTGCGTGATACGAACGACGAATTGGGGCGTTTGTCCCAGATGCGTCGCGATTTTCTGCACATTGCCCTTCATGATCTCAAATCACCGGTCGGTGCCATGGCCAGCCTGCTCAACAATCTCAAGTCGGGACTTTGCGGCGACCTCAACGACAAGCAGGAAGAGTGGATAGATCGCTGCCTCAAACGTCTGGATGGTTTGACCGATTTCCTTGACGATCTTCAGCTTCTGGCATCGCTGGAAGCGGGCAATCTCCGCGAGCACACCGAAGTCATCGATATTCCCAACCTACTGCACGAGGTGGTGGAGGAAAATCAGGATCTGGCCCAACCCCGTGGCCACTTTCTGGGTTTGGAAATCGAGGAGGGCATTCTGCCAGTGAGCGGCGTTCGACGGCTCCTCAAAGAAGCTGTGTTCAACTACGTTACCAATGCCATCAAATTCACACTCGAATCAGGGAAGATCATCGTTCGGGCGCGAATGGCCGGTGATCGAATTAGCATTGAAGTGACCGACACGGGGATAGGTATTGCTGAAGAAGATCAACCGCGCTTGTTCAATGAGTTTGTGCGACTCCGTCAGACCAGTTCATCATCGCGCACTCCGGGGACGGGTCTGGGATTGTCACTGGTTCGACGAATTGTTGAAAGCCACCACGGCCGTACCTACGTCATCAGCGCAACAGGACAGGGCAGCACATTCGTAATCGAATTGCCGGCTCACCAGGGCCAGGAAATCAAGTCGGATTCGGATTGAGTTTGATTTTGAGAATCGCCAGCAGCGCTTCGTGATTGATCGGTTTCTGGAAAACTCCGGTCAATCCCAGTTCAGTTGGATTGATCGTCTCCGTTAGAGTGTTTCCGACTGAACTGAGCATGTAAACGGGAGCCGTGTTCTTGAGCAGGCGTAGTTCCTTGATGAATGCGGTGCCCGCGTCGACCTCTTCCATCATCAGATCAACGATGATGAAATCCGGGTTTGATTCCTTGTAGACATCCAAACCTTCTTCAGCACTGGCAGCTTCGACCATGATGTAATCGTTCGCTTCCAGAACCAGGCGCAGAGAATCGCGGTAGTCCGGATCATCTTCAACATACAGGATGACGTATTTTCCGTCTTTCATTCGGCATTACCATTGATCAGCAGTGTATCAGAATCCGCCGAACTGGTAGCGGCGGTCGAAAAATCTTGATCATCAGATCGAAGTAACAGTGGCTTGAGAAAAGTCAGTGCTCCCTGAAGATTATCTTCAGACTGTGCGGATAGACCTTCGCCGTAAGTCTCAAATTCATAACCACGGATAGCCAGCACATATCCAACCGTAAGCGCTTTGAAAATATCATGTGCCAGACCCAGCAGCGCCGGGGGAGTGAGACTGTGGGAAGTAAAATCAACTGAGGATTCAGGTTTGACTTCCTGAAAGGTAAACGACTCCTCGCCCTGGATGATGGCATCTGCGAATATCACGATGTCGTGCTGGGCAATGGTCGCTGCATCTTCCACCGCAAGCTGGTAATCAATATCCACCGTGATGTTCGGCAGTTTCCACTCGATTACCGCTTGTGCTGCCGCTTGTCCCAGACCATCATCGTGGCGACCGGGATTGCCGTACCCCAGAAATAAAATGGATGGGCGTGCTTGGATCATCGTTCGGTCAGTGCTTCGACTTGCTGTCCAGCAGATTTCCCTGGCAATCATACAAGTCGATTGTCAGAGGCATTTGGCCAAGGGCATGGGTCGCACAGCTCAGGCATGGATCATACGCGCGGATGGCCACCTCCACATGGTTGAGCAATCCTTCAGTAATTTCCTCCACGCCGGATAGATACTTTTCTGCGACTCGTGTTACCGCCATATTCATGGGGGTGTTGTTGCTGGTGGTGGATACGATCAGATTGGCCATGACGACCTGGTCGTTTTCGTTAATGCGATAGTGATGGAACAGCGTGCCGCGCGGTGCTTCGATGATTCCCACCGCTTCTTGTCTTCGTTCACCCTTGACCATAAGATCATCACCCTGAAGATCCGGATCGTGTAGAAGTTCCTTGATGCGTTCTACTGCATTGAGCGTTTCAATCATGCGGGTCCAGTGGTAGGCCAGCGTGAGATGATTGGGTCTGCCATCGGTTACGGCAGCAAATTCCTTGCGCTCTGCTTCGGCTTCGGGTGTCCCAAACTGATCACATGCATTGACCCGAGACAGCGGCCCGACGCGATACCAGCCGTTTTCCGCACCGAGCGACTTGATGAACGGGAATTTCATGTACGACCACGGTTTGACTTCCTCGACGATGTAATCGAGGTATTTCTGATTGTCCATGTGGTCGAAGATGATCTGACCATCCGTATCAATGGCACGCAGACCTCCGTCGTAGATCTCATGCGTGCCATCAGGTGTGACCAGGCCAACGTGGTGTGATTCAAATGAACCGAAATCCTTTGCCAGTTCGAGATTTTCTACTGTGTAATCCTTGGCGATCTTGACCGCATCGCGTGCCCATTGCAGCATCTGCTCGATATCAGTCAGCAGTTCGTCGCGCTCCTGGATTGTCAGGTTTTTGTTAATCCCACCGGGGATCGCGCCAGTGCCGTGAATTTTCTTGCCTGCGGTGTGTTTGATGATTTCCTGGCCAAATTTCCGCATAAGCACCGCCTGCTTGGCAAGCTCGGGGTACTTTGTCGAAATGCCAACGACATTGCGCTGGAGCGGGTCGGAATCGAAGCCGAACAGCAGATCGGGCGAGCACAAGTGGAAGAAATGCAATACATGGCTCTGGAAAAACTGTCCAAAATGCATGAGTTGCCGCATCTTCAGAGCAGTGGGCGTTAGATTCTCACCCCCGACAAGACGATCGACAGCTTTGGCAGCACAGAGGTGATGACTCACCGGGCAGATACCGCAGAGTCGCTGCACGATAACGGGAAGTTCCCAGTACGGACGATCCTGGATGAACCGCTCGAATCCGCGAAACTCGACGATATGTAAGCGTGCCTGATCGACCTTGCGATCTTCATCAAGGTGAATTGTGACTTTTCCGTGACCTTCCACGCGAGTCACAGGTTCAATCACAATGTGGTTTGTATTTTTCGTTGCCACCATAATTCAGGTTCCGGAATTCAATCAATCATATTTGATAAGTGAGTAAGGAAGTTCAACGGGTTTATCACTCAATAAAGCGACCAGAGCTTCCCAGAGTGTATCTGCCGGTGGGGGACAGCCAGGCAGGTGGTAATCGATCTTTACGATTTCGTGGCAGGGATACACCTTATCCAGCAGTAGTGGAAGCGCTTCGTCAGAAGGCATTTCACCGGAAGGGTTGTACACCGAGGGGCCGTCGAAATACGCCTCCCGCAGACACTCCTCCAGCGGGACCATGTTGCGCAGTGAAGGTACACCGCCGGTCGTAGCGCAATCACCTATGGAAACGAGCACTTTGCAATATTGGCGAAACTTTCGCAGGTTCTCGACATTCTCTTCGTTGCAGCACCCACCTTCGATGATGCCCACGTCAACCGGTCCGGTGAACTCCTTGATGTCATCGATCGGCGATTTATCGAAATCAACCAACTCAAAGAGTTGCAGGATGCGCTCATCAATATCAAGTAGCGACATGTGACAACCGAAGCATCCTGAAAGGGCAGCCGTGGCGATCTTTGGTTTAGCCATGGAACGATTTCCTCATCATGTATCCGAAGCAACTGCGGAATCTTCGATATCCGCTCCAATGGGTTGGTGATCGTAAACACGTTTGCCGACCGGAATGGTATATCCGATGTGCTTTTTGAGAATTGCACCGACCGGGCAGGCATCCATTGCCTGATCGGTCACTACTGCATCCGTATCGCTGAGTTGATCGGCATTGACCGCGATGCGTTTTTCCGTACCCCGGCCGACAAACTGAAATACATTCTTGCCGTCCAGTTCCTTTGATGCGCGGACACATCTACCGCACAAAATGCAACGGTTGCGGTCGATGAATATATCCGGATGCGATGCGTCGATTTCACGTTGCGGGAACTGGAAAAGGTATTTCGGAGCGGGGATGCGGAAACGATATGCCAGAGCCTGCAATTCACAATTGCCGCTTTTCTCACAGAACATGCAGAAGTGGTTGCCTTCCACAAAGAGCATGTCGATGAGATCCTTACGGTAATTCTGGACACGCTCGGTGTCGTTCTCGATCATCATGCCTTCGGTGATCGGCGTGGTGCAGGCTGCTACCGGCTTGTCGTTTACCAGCACAGTACACACTCGACATGCCCCAAAGTTGGATAATCCTTCCCGGTAGCACAGTCGCGGGATGTACACCCTTGCATCCTGTGCCGCTTCGAGGATAGTCTGACCCGGCTGGCCCTGGATCACCTGTCCATCAATGAAAAATGTTACTGGTTGATTCATGGATCAGTTATCCTTAGCTGTGAACATGAACCGACTGGCGGCCGATGATTCGTTCCGAAACTGCTAACGACTCCCTGAGATCGAACGCAGGCTGGAAACCATCTTTTTCTTCCTGCACCATCGCTTCATAAACAGGACGGAAATGCTTCAGTGTTGAGAGAATGGGATTGGGAGATGTCTGCCCCAGGCCGCAGCGGGAGCATGTTTTGACGGTCTGACAAAGTTCTTCCAGATTCTCAAGATCCGCCGGCTCTCCTTTCCCCTCCATAATTAACTCCAGGCGCTGACGGAGAAGTTGATTACCCACGCGGCATGGAGTGCAGTAGCCGCAGCTTTCTTCCACGAAGAAATCCATGAATGTATGGACGATTTCCAGGATGTTGCGCTGGGCCCCGAACACCATGATCGATCCGCCGGTGGAAAGATCATCGAAACAGATGTGACGGTTGAAATCTTCCGGCGCCACCATTTGACCGCTGGCGCCACCAACCTGAACCGCAATGGCATCCTCTGCCCCCGCCATCTTGAGCACTTCACTAAGTTCAATGCCGAGCGGTACTTCGTAAATACCCGGTAGTTTGCAGTCGCCGGAGATACTCAGCAGCTTGGTGCCGGCACTTCGTTCCGTACCCTGTTCGTTGAACGAGGCGGGTCCGAGTTCGAGAATTTTAGTGACACAACATAATGTCTCAACGTTATTAACAATCGTCGGGTAGCCCAGATATCCCTTCTGAGCAGGGAAGGGTGGGCGATTTTTGGGATCGCCACGCAATCCCTCACACGAACTGATCAGAGCAGTTTCCTCGCCACAGACATAAGCTCCAGCCCCCATCTGAATACGAATGTTGAAGTTGAAACCTTCCTTACCCATGACATTCTGGCCAAGGAGTCCATCGCCCCGGCGTTTCTGTAACACATTCTCCAGGAATTCCTTCAGGTAGGCATATTCCTGACGGAGGTACAGAATTCCCTCTTCAGCGCCAATGGCATAGCCGGCAATGGTCATACCCGCAAAGACACGATCAGGTAATTCGGTCAGCAGAACTCGGTCTTTGAATGTACCCGGCTCTCCCTCATCCGCATTGCACATGACATATTTCTTGTCACCCTTGGCAGCACGCGTGTATTCCCATTTCATACCTGCCGGGAAGCCGGCTCCACCTCGTCCTCGAAGTCGAGCTGTCTTCACCGCACGAATAACTTCCATAGGACTGATGTTGAGTGCTTTGTTGAGTGCCTCGCCACGGTTGATCACGCTGAAAAGCATGTCGCCTTTCAGACGGATGTTATTGTTCACCATGGCCTGGATGAGTTCGTGGGCATTATTTCCATCACCCAGATGCTTGATGAGACGCGTGGGATCAAGATGTAATTTGAGTTCCTGCACAATCTCTCGCGCAGAATCGCTGGAGAGATTGGTTACCACAACATCGTTGATAAGTGCAGCCGGTCCCTGATCACTCATGCCGATGCACGGTGTGTACATCAGAGAAATGGTCCCATCTGGAGTCGTCTGACCGAATCCAATACCCAGTTCTGCGGAAAATGCCTGCGCGACCCGATCCATCCCACTCATCCGATCGACGATGTCGTTACACAGGCGGATGACCACCTGCCCCTGCGGCTGATCGGTGTAGAACGAATAGAACGAAATCAGGCTTTCCACCTCCACCCGACTGATGCCTAATTCCTGCGCAATCATCTCCATCGCCGGTCGCGGCACGTGTCCGCATTCATCGTGGACCGCCTGGACAACGTCCATCAGACGCGAGCGGTCACCACTAAAACTGCTACAGATTCTGGTTACAGTGTCTTGCAGGGTCTCATTCATCGCTGATCTCTGATGCACGATTCGAGGAGAAATCAGAAGGAACGCTCACGTGAAAAACCACATTCACATGGGCTTCTCATCGTAGGATGAGTGGTGATGATACTCCATTTTTCTCATTGTGGATTTTGTTATTTTCAGTATTGAATTGATGTTTCAGGATCTAAGTAAGTTGATGATCCAATCGGTAGGAATTGACGAAACATCTCCAGACTGCGCGGTCCAAAATTGGAGTTAGACCAATCCCTGCCCTGTACGTCTCAACAAATACGCGGGAGTTCTTCGCCATACGGTTTCTGGATGATCCGACGTCCCCCGACATCTGTGATCAGTTCACATAGACCATCTTTCTGTGGCAGGAATTGACCGATAACAGCAGCCTGTCGGCCGTAGAGATGTTGGTGAAGAATGGCCAGCGTTCGATCAGCAACATCTTTACGGACAACAAAGACAAATTTACCTTCGTTGGCGACATCAAGCGGATCCAGGCCGAGCATCTCCGCAGCATAGAGCGTCTCCCTGCGAACAGGTATTTTGGTTTCATCCACGCTGAGATGGTATCCACTGTGTTCCGCCAGATCCGAAAGGACGCCCGCCAGTCCTCCACGAGTCGGATCTCTCAAAAATACTACTTGATCCTTCAATTCCTGCAGGACTGATTCCACCATGCCGTTGAGAGGAGCGGTATCGCTTTGCAGGGTACTTTCCAGTATGGTCTGTTGCTCACGCTGGAGCATGATGGCCATACCGTGGTCGGCAATTTCCCCGGAGACGATCACCACATCGCCCGGCTGGATCAGATCAATTCCCAGTTCAACGTTGGCTGGAATCTCCCCTACGCCGGAGGTATTGATATACATGCCATCCGCCTGGCCGTGTGCGACCACTTTCGTATCACCAGTCACGATCCGAACACCCGCCTCATCTGCAGCGGCTGCGGCAGAATCGAGAATACGCTTCAATGCGTCCATCTCCAATCCTTCTTCCAGGATCAATCCCAGAGAGATGAAAGCGGTTGTTGCTCCACATGCTGCCAGATCATTAACGGTGCCACAGACCGCCAGGCGACCGATATCCCCACCGGGAAACTCCAACGGTTGAACCACATAACTGTCGGTCGTTATGGCGACGCGCGAACCGGGAAGCGAAAGAATCGCCGCATCATCCATCGGATCGAGCCACGGATTCTCCAATCTTGGCCTGATCACATCGCGTATCAACTCATCAGTCAGTTGACCGCCTCCACCATGTGCCAGGACAATTTGCCTGGCGTGTGGGTTGACCAGTGGTCCCCCGGGTGCTGATGAGCTTGACGTGGATTCAGTCATGCCGTCACTTCCTGAACCGGTGAATTGATCAAATCCTTTTTCATTTCCTGTCTGCGATACTTGAACCATGCCTGACATGATCCTTCACTGCTGACCATGCACGGACCGATCGGATTGATGGGCGAACAGACCGTGGCAAACAGCGCGCAATCCGAGGGCGCAGCCCGGCCGGTGATGACCTCACCGCATCGACAGCCAGCCGGCTCGTGATCTTCACCCAATTGAAGATCAAACCGTTGGAATGCGTCGAACTGAGCGAACTCCGGTCGCAGATCAAGACCACTCTCAGGCATAATCCCCAATGCTCGCCATGTTGCATCTCCGGGAACGAATACCTTTTCTATCAATGCCCATGCATTCGGGTTACCCTTCTCGTGGACCACCTCGGGATAAAGATTCTCCAATCGGGATTCACCTGCTGCGATCTGTTTCGTCAGACGCATCACCCCTTCCATGATCTGCAGTGATTCAAATCCCGAGATGACACACGGTTTTCGGTACAGGTCGACAATTCCACGGTACGTCCCGGCTCCGATGATCACGCTTACGTGGCCGGGACAGAGAAAACCATCCACCATAATGTCAGGATCGTCCAGCAAAGTTTTCATTGCGGGAATCACCAGTTTATGACAGGGCAAAACCGTATAGTTCGCCAGTCCCAGTTTGTTAGCGGTCAGGACTGAAGCAGCTGTTGCCGGAGCGGTGGTTTCAAAACCAACTGCTGCAAACACTACCTGCCGATCGGGCCTGGCTTGAGCCAGTTCAATTGCTTCCATCGTCGATGTGATAACCTGCACATCCGCTCCCCGGCTCCGTGCAAGTTCAAGTGAACCGCCTGATCCAGTGACGCGCATCATGTCGCCATAAGTTGCCAACGTGATATCGTCATGGTTCCCCAGATCAATCAAAGCATCGATATAGCGCTGAGCCGTCACGCAAACCGGGCAACCCGGGCCGCTCACCAA
>JANQEQ010000043.1 GCA_028278245.1 Phycisphaerales bacterium
GCAATTCGAAGCCGACCTGGCATATTGGGATCAATCTGGCGCACTTAATGAATCAATGTCGGACATATTTGGTTCGCTCGTCAAGCAATATCAACGTCAAGAGACAATGGATCAGGCCAACTGGATCATTGGTGAAGGACTGTTTACTCCTAATGTTAATGGGGTAGGCATCCGATCGATGAAAGAACCTGGCACAGCGTATGACGATCCTGTGTTAGGAAAGGATCCTCAACCGGCTCACATGGATAATTACGTTAGGACCATTGAAGATAACGGAGGAGTACACATTAACTCAGGGATCCCAAATCGGGCATTTTACGTCACCGCCAGCGTGATGGGCGGCTATGCTTGGGAAAAAGCCGGAATGATCTGGTATAAAACGCTGACAGATAAACTCGGTGAACGCTCAACATTCCAAGAAGCAGCCGACATGACATTCGAAGCTGCCGGGGGATTATTCGGTGACGGGAGTCTGGAGCAGGAAGCTGTTAGAACAGGCTGGTCTGATGTCGGTATCACCATCGGCGGAGATGCCCCCACCGGTTGTTTGACCGCAGTACTACGAGCGGTAGGCTTGGCAGGGTAACGGGCAAAGGAATTACTAAATGACAAAGATTGGCTTCGAACGTACCGGAGGATTTATGGGCAGGAAGGTCAGTTTGAGTATTGACCTGGACGCACTGCCCGAAGACCAAGCTGATGAATTGGAAGAGTTGCTAAAAGAAGCAGACTTCTTCGAGCTGCCTTCAGATCTGACGCGCACAGAAATGCCGGACTCGATGACATACAACATCACAGTAATTAGCGATGAACACCAGCACAGTGTACGCTGCAGTGATACGACGGTTCCAGAGGATTTACATCCGCTCTTGGATGAGTTGATCAGGCAGGCGCGAATGCAAGGCTAACGAACAGGAGTAGGTTATCTGGCTCTCTGGGAATCGGCGTGGAGGCTCCCAGATTTGGGTGTGTATGGGGTGCTCCGCACCCCATACACACCC
>JANQEQ010000047.1 GCA_028278245.1 Phycisphaerales bacterium
CAACTCTTGCAAGACCTCAAGTCCCTTCTCAAAGATTTCGTCTCTGCCTTCGCGAATGCCTTGGATGGTCGGATGAACGATGACATCGGGGATGATGCCAATGCCTTGGAATGGCGTACCATCACCTCGCATTACTTTCACGCCCGTAAAGCCCGCATAGGCGGGCCCGGGGATTTCGACATATGTAATGGCACCAGTCGTTCCAGCAGTAAATCCACCGACGATCAGCAAGCGATTAGAAAGTTGAAGCCCCAATAAAAGCCATTCTGACGCACTAATGGCTCGAGCATCCGTCAGCACTACAACTTCTCCATCGTAAGCGACTATCGAACCCTCGTCTGTTCGGTTTGCATCGATCTTCCATGTTTGCGTATAAGAGTCCGGTGAACTGACAAGTGGGAGATGAGTCCACGCAACGTTTTCATCTCCATCAAACACGAAATCGTGGATCATTCCCGCTCCTACTTCGGATGGATAGCCTCGGAGATCTAGGATAAGTCCAGATGCTGAGCGCAGTTCGTCTGTAGCCTTCGCAAATCCTGGATAGTCTATGGTTGTCAGATTCACGTAGCATATGTCGTCGCACAGCCAGCTGATTGGAGATGCGCTGCTATCATTAGTAGGATAGCTTGTTCTCATGAGAGCCACCTTTCGACTGCTTGAAAGATCATTCTCATCCTCTACCCGCATCAAAACATTTGTCCCTTGCTTTCCGGCCAACAGCTGGTCGAATGCAATTAACCTTCGATGCTGCTCCGTTGCACCCGGGACCCATTTGACCAGTGTATCGATATGATCGTCCACCGATTGACCATTAACCTCACTGATAATCATTCCCACCTTTAGGCTGGCTAAGTCTGGATACAAGGGTTGCCCCGCCTCGATGGCTACAATGACCGCCTGTCCTTCGATTTCTTTGATTTCAATTGGCGGGCGCCATTGCGATGGGAACCCAATGCCTACGTAAGCATGTCCGTCATTGAGACTGGCAAGCAGGTGCTGTAATTCGTGATAGTATTCACGATCTCCCAGCACCTCAGTGACCCGTGGGATGAACTCGCTGAGAATATCATCCCAGTCCCCTTCAATCATTTCAGGAAATGGATAGAAATAGCGGATGGCATTCCAAATCTTGAATAACCCAAGAAGTCTCTCCGCACGAGTCAATGACCGCTGTGAGTCAGCGTCCTGCGCAGACAGCGAAATAGCATCCCCCAGAGCATCAGGCAGCGCAAGGCT
>JANQEQ010000062.1 GCA_028278245.1 Phycisphaerales bacterium
CGCAATATCACTCTGCAGGGGGGAAGCTCGGGGGGCTACGGTATCCGGATCCAGGGGAGGAGCCAGGCGCTGGTGGAGAACGTCACATTCGATATCGCCACCACGGGTGCTCAGGTGGAATCATCTGACAATATCACGATTCGCCACTCGACTTTCCGCAACCCCACAGTGGGTATGGAGGTGACCACCAGTGAGAACATCACACTGGCCAACAGTAGCCTGGAGCCCTCCCAAAACGGAGTCCTCATCGATCAGACACCGCGCGCCAGCATACTGGGGAATATCATCTACCCCAGCGGAGTGGCCCCGGATGCCAACATCGAGTACGCCGATTCTGGCTTCGGAAGGGTGGAGAACAACACTTTGTTCCAGGCCAACATCGGCATCCGTCTCCGGGATTTCTCCCAGGGAAATCTGGTGGCAAACAACACGATCGCAGGTGTTGCCGCCTTCACCCAGGGCATGAGGTTGTTCAACAACGCCAACGGGAACCGGATCATCGAGAACACCATTGACGGCGGTGGTGGAACGGGCATTTTCATCACTACTTCCTCGGGCAATGAGATCGATAGCAACCACATCCACAATGCATCCCTTGCAGTGGACATCATCGACATCACGGGCTCCGGCCTCACCGACAACAATGATCTCTACAACAATACTCTGTGGAACAACACAGAGGGCATCACCTTCCTGGGTGCCAACTTCACCTTTGCCGATTCCAACAATGTCACCGGAGGCAGTTTCGGCATCTATGGCACCAATTCACACAACTGTCAGATCACCAATAATGTGATCCGGGATGCCGCCGCGAGTATCGTGCTCTTCAATGGCAGTGTGAACACCATCGAGAGTAACCAGGTCGTGAATGGCACCATAGGAATCTCCCTGGCAAACGAGACCGGAAGCTATGCTGACCTGAACTCCATCTCGGAAATGGCGACATCTGGAATTGATCTGCTGGGGTCCATCGCGATCAACGTCACAGGCAACGTGATTCAGAACGTGTCCACAGGCCTCCACATGGGGGCGGGCATGTTCATCGAGGTCCACAACAACACCATCCGCCACGGCACCGTTGGTGTCAATCTCAGTTCTGCAGTCTCGGGTAACATTGCCAAC
>JANQEQ010000131.1 GCA_028278245.1 Phycisphaerales bacterium
CACCGGGTGAAAGTGCACGCTGCTGAGATGATCCCATGGCCGAGAGTAATCCGGTCTGAGCTCCCGGCTGCTGGTCTGCAACTTCTGATTTGAGTATCAGGCGGTTGAGGAGCGGTATGCCTTCCAGTTGGCGGCTGAGAAGCCACAATCCCACTCCGGCGGCAAACATTGCCGTGAGCGTGGTGATCAATCCCGTTCCCAGTTGCTGCTGGCCCTGGGCCGTGTCTAAATCACCGGAGATGAATGTGCCTACCATCCCCACCAGCAGGCACAGTGCTCCTGCGATGCCGCTGACACCAAATCCCGGAATGATGAAAATCTCTACTGCAATCAGGAGTAAGCCCAGCACAATGAGCAGGATATCCCACCACTGAGCCAGTCCAGCCAGGAAGGGTGCTCCCAGCAGAAGGAGTAATGCAACAAAAGCAGTAGCGCCGAACACGCCCATCCCCGGCGCGGCCAACTCCAGGAACAGCGCGATGATGAATATGACGATCAACGCGCCACGCACCCACATGTTATTCAAAAAGCGAACGAAATATTCCGACCAGGTGCGATCATACCGGGTGAGCTTCGTGCTATCGGTTCCAAAGAACGCGGCAATTCCTGCATCATCTTTGATGATTTGTACCGCCAGACCGTAGTACACCGCTTCGTCCTCGTCGATCGTCAACAATCGATCCGATGCAATCACCTGCATGATAGGTTGCCAGTCATCTCGATCATCCGAGGTGAAATTTTGACGGGCAGACGGTCTGGTCTGGTGGAATTCAATCTGCTCCTCCCATGTTTCAGGGTTGACAGTGATATCGTTGATCCTCGGCTGGACCTCGCCAGTTGTTGTTGCTGGTGGAGCAACTGGGGTCATTGTGGCTGGTGGTTCTTCCCCAAACAGTGCCAGGTATTCCTGCCGATCAACGAATGCACGCTGTCCGGTCTGTCGGTGTTCCACCATCCACAACTCCACCCCTACACTAACGAACGACTGCACGAGATTTTCGTCATAGCGATTTTTGCGCGCCGAATCGATCACTTCCGCCAGGAGAGGCGCTTCGGCCTTAGCCCGTTCCGCAGCGGGTATCGGCACACCCCTCATATCAATCGGCGCTGCGTCACCCATGTATGAGTTGGGTGACATGACGGTTTCACGACACGCCAGAGCAATAATGACCCCCGCCGAATACGCTTGGGGACGAACCCACGCAATGGTGTTTGCCGGTGCATCGGTCTTGATCAGATGACAGATATCCAGAGTGGCAACGCCAATCCCGCCTGGGGTATCAATCTCCAGCACGATGGCCGTGTTACCATCTTTTACCGCCCGCTCAATGCGACGCTCCAGTGAATAGAGCGTGACGCCGTCGATCATGCCCGTCACCGGCAGGATCGCCACCTTCTCAGCCTGACGATACCCCGCAACGGCAATCCCCGGTGTCGATGTCGGAGCGGGAGGGGGGGACGCAGGCTGTGTGGGAGGGGGATCAGTTTCGGCAAAACCCAATCCCAGCAGGAGAATGAGCAGACACATTCCCTGCAGCATCAACCTGTGCTGACGGCACACTCCCAAACTGTGTGTGGTGTGTGGGGTGGGGTGGGGGGGCATGGTATTAGTATAGGTTGTGAGTGGGATTTTGGTTGTTTTTGCCCGATTTCGCCCTGATCTTCAACGAGCCTCTTCTATCGACCCCCGGAAGGTTAGAACTTACACCCCGTAAGCCGTAACTGACGAGGCTTCGAGGAAGCAAGTAGGGTGGGACGAGCGACCCTGGAAGGGGAGCGATTCCCACCATTTGAATCTACTCAAGATCAGGATCGAATGTAATCCCATCGGTCCCCCAACCTGCTTTGAGAATACCGCACTTTACAAATTGATGCAAAGAAGAGTGCTGCCAATCGATTGGTTTTGCAACGAAACCATGTTTGACCGGATTATAATGAATATAATCAACGTGCTGTGCGTAATCGGCATCATCACGCAAAGTGTGTTCCCAGAATCGCCGTTGCCAGATACCTCGTTCGCCCTTTTTCTTCCTACTGTCTGAGATACTATCAGTTGTTTCAATTGAACTGCTGAATAATGTCTTGATTCGTCGCCATCGCATGGAATATTGATCATCTCCCGGTGGTAGAGTCCAGATACAGTGCAAATGATCGGGAAGTATCACAATAGCATCGATTTCAAAGGGATGAGCGCCCTGTACATTTCGAAGCGCGCTCCGCAATACATCAATACGATCCACAAGCAGCGATTGTGTGCGGTTCAACAGATTGACGGTAAAGAAATAAGAACCACCAGGGATGCGCGATCTTCGGTAATTCGACATGGTTGGTTTATGATAACAATTCATTGGTGGGAATCGCTGCGCTCGTCCCACCCTACGCGCACATTAAATTGAAAACACAGCCCTCTAAAAAGAAGGCTGTGTTCAAGATGCGTATCACTGTCGATGGGTCAGATTGCCGTATCAGTGTCAGTCTGGGCCATCGAGAGTGTTTGCTATTTTTAGTCCCAGTAATTCCTTACGTTCTGGGGATTATCGCCGAAAACACTGCCACAAACAACAAGCCAGCAATCAAAGCCGTCACCAGATGTCGATCCGCTACCCGTGTCATTTTTAAAGACGTTATCCGCATGAGTCACACCATCTTCGATGTAGTTGACACCATCCGGCATGAAAGAATTGCTTACCTCAACGTGATTATCGTTGAAACAGAGGTTGCCCACCCATTGCTTCTTGGAGCCGTGGATTTTCAAGGTGACTGAGGCGTCGTAGGTTTCTTTTTCCATCGATCCATCTTCAACGCCGCGGTTACCCAGGGTGGTGAACTTGCTGTCCATCGATTCACGCCACTGCTTGACTTTCCGTTTCCCGGTAATGGGCATTGTGGCGTAAGAGATGTTGCTTATTGAAGTCACCTTGGCCTTGAAGGCCGGATCCCAATACACTCCCGCATCAGATGTTCCGTTTTCGAGGGGACTGAAAAGATCCCAGTTGTAGTTGTCCAGCACGGAAATTTTACCGCTGGGCTCGGTTGGGCTTACACAGATCTGCGGGCCGAAGTAGTTCTGCATAATGCAGGCTGAATAAAGGGCAGCATGATTGTTGAGATCAATATTCTCAGGACCACGTCCCGGGATGTACTCACCGGTATTCGGATCGGCGTCTCGGGAAATGAGACCGGGGGTGGGGAAGATCCCGTCAAATTCACGAGAGAACACGATAAATGCCTGGTGAATCTGTTTGATCTGCGTGGCGTCCTTGAGGCGTTTTGCTTCTGCTCGAGCTTTGGCCAGTGCAGGAAGCAGCAGGCCGATGAGCAGAGCAATGATCGCCATGACAACCAGCAGTTCGATCAAGGTAAAACCTTGTTTGCGTTTCATGGTTATTTACTCCTTTATATTTCACTAAAGATTGCATGTATCGGAGTGAACAGTAAATGTCCCGGAAAACTGCAATCTCTTAGTTTGGATCGTCATAAGCAAATTCGGCATCGTCCATCGCCGTTGTTATGGAGAGGAAGGTATCGTTGCTGGGGAGACCTGAAGTATCATCATAGTCGGTGAATTCACACGCAAAGATGTTGTCGATCTGCGGTCCTTCCGTTCCATCCTTTGGTTCATAGGAAGAGCCGGCCGGGAAGAAGTTCTGGATGGTCTCAGCGTGATTATCGTTGAATACCACGTTGCCCCACCATTCCTTCTTGGGACCGTGCAGTTCCAGAGTGGGAGAGTTCTTATAATCGTCTCCCGAAGTAGCACCACCACCGCCTGTTGTCGAATTGTTATCCGGCGTACCGCGCGTGGCGACAATTGGATCACTCTCAGCCTGAGTGTTACGCCACTTCATTCGTTTGCGTTGACCCGTGAGAGTCAGGTGGGTGAAAGATGTGTTGGATCCGGGATCTTGATTGCCGACGTCGGCGAAAAATTGATCATCCCAATAAGTATCCGGAGTTCCAGATGGGTTATACATATCGTAGTTGTACGATTCCAGTTCCTTGACGTAGGGATTGATTTCAGTCGGGCCGATGCAGAGGTCGGTGGTGAAGTAGTTCTGGGCAATCATGGCCGACATTAATGGTCCGGTGTGGTTCAGGGAATCATCTTCCTCGCCACGGCCGGGCAGCTCTTCGCCTGAAAATTCATCGGGCAAACGATCGATCAGGCCGGGGACAGGGAGTTTTTCCCGGTTGCTTTCCGCAAAGATGAGGAAAGACTGATGAATCTGTTTTTGCTGAGCTTTGTCCTTCATTGTCTTGGCATTGGATTGTGCTTTGGCCAAAGCCGGCAACAGTAATCCAATGAGTAGAGCGATGATCGCGATCACCACCAACAACTCAATCAATGTAAACGCTTTACGTTGCTTCATGGTGTGGTCTCCATATGTATGAGATAAAAAAATGAGAACACAACGTTGATGTGAAATCGCACCGTGCGATTTCACCGTTAGACACTTTCAGCAGTTCCCGTGAGCCTGATAATTGATGCTCAGCTTGAATCTGCGGTCAATAGTGAGGGGTGCTCAGAGCAACCCGCCATTCTTGCCTCGTAGAAGTCGCTCGATTGTTGTTGGCGCGTTGAATGAGGAGCAGAAAACCACGTCGGTGCGGTGAAATTGAGCAGCATGGGAATTCCCATAGCTAGCGCGCACCAGACGATCCTCAATCACTTGCTCATCATCAAAACGACGACCTGCCAGAGGTTTTCAACGAATTGTCGTCCGTGTGGCGGGAATAAATGTTCCGGGGATACCGGGAAATGAGGGCATGTCGATCACGTCTATGTGATCATGTATAGTGTTGCCTCACGGGCAATGTGACCGTTCCATATCGGTCATTGTCATCATAGTCTACTTCGCCTTGATGGGGTACTAAGTTCCCCGTATTTCTCAACTATTTCAGAACTTAGCATGTTCCGGTTATCCGATTTTCATATCTCAAAATGGGGAAAATCCCTCTATGTCGTTGATTCAACAAAGACTTCAAGAGCTTGATATCTCAATTCCTCCCGCTCCCAAACCGGTTGCAGCTTACATTCCAGCTGTTCGGAGTGGCTCGCTGATTTTCGTGGCCGGGCAGGTGCCTTTCCAGGATGGAGAGTTGATGGCAAAGGGATCGGTCCCTTCTGATGTCGGTGTGGAAAAGGCACGAGAAGCAGCAGCTCAATGCGCATTGAACGCGCTGGCAGCGGTGGCGGGGATTCTTGATGGCAATCTGGATCGGATTACCAGGATTCTCAGGCTGGTCGTCTATGTCTCATCCGATGCGGATTTCTACGATCAATCCCAGGTAGCCAACGGTGCCAGCGAACTGATGCAAAAGATATTTGGCGATGCGGGGCTGCATGCACGATCAGCGGTCGGTTCGGTGTCTCTCCCACTTGATGCGACAGTCCTCGTTGAGATGACTTTGGAGGCTGAATAACACTCAGATATCGTCAGTGAACTTTTTTCCAGTCAGCGAGGAATCGTTCCAGGCCGATGTCCGTCAGGGGGTGGTTCATCAGTTGACCGATCACCTTGAATGGGATGGTTGCCACGTCCGCTCCGAGCATCGCAGACTGGACCACATGCGTGGGGTGTCGAATCGAAGCAGAGAGAATCTTGGTGGAGAATCCATAGTTGTCGTAAATTTGTCTGATCTGCGAGATCAGTTCCATTCCATCGCCTGAGATATCATCGACGCGACCGACAAAGGGACTCACCAGAAAAGCACCCGCCTTTGCCACAAATAGCGCCTGCATCGGCTGAAAACACAATGTCATGTTGGTCCGGATACCCTGATCGGACAGGCTTTTACATGCGCGAAGTCCGTCAACAGTGCAGGGAACCTTGATCACGATGTTGTCTGCGATTTGTGCGAGTTGTTCCGCTTCGGTCACCATCTGATCGTGGTCGGTTGCCACGACTTCCGCGCTGACCGGGCCGGGTACAAGCTCGCAAATAGCACGGAGATGATCGTGGAACTGTACGTTTCCTTCCTTGCTGACGAGGCTGGGATTGGTGGTTACTCCATCCAGCACACCCAGCGAGGCAGCCTGACGAATTTCATCGAGATTAGCGGTATCAATGTAAATATCCATGCGACGCATGGTAGCCATTTTCCCTGTGACGGGCGATGGGGATCAGGCTCGATCAACGATTGAATATTTGATTGAGAGCTGGCGCTGGGAGTGATGTCAGTCGCTGACGAAAGCCATGATCAGGAAAACGATATTCGCCAGCACACTGATGGCCAGAATGATCGACATGATCGTAAAAGCGGGGGTCTCGACAAAGCTGGGTTGTTTTGGCTCTTCCCTTTTGATCGTAATCGGGGCGGAAGCTTCATCGGTGAGCGCTGCGGTAAATGACGCCGTATCAAACTGGTTGCGGGCAAAGTGGGGAGGCTCACCCTTGGAAATATGTTCCAGGTCGACCAGAAGATCGGTTGCGTCCTGGTAACGATCCTCTGGGCTTTTCGCCATCATCATTTCAATCACCTGGGCGCAGCCTGCGGAAATCTTGGGATTGAGGTGATCGGGCGGGACCAGTTCAGACTTGAGATGTTTGTGCATGACCGCTGATGGATTCTTTGCCTCGTACGGCACCTTGCCGGTGACCATGTGATAGAACGTGGCACCAAGGCTGTAGATGTCAGCGGCGGGACCGATCTTCAGCTCACCGCGGATCTGTTCCGGGCTGATGTAATACGGAGTGCCGTATGCCCGCCCTACCTCGGCTTTGGCCGCTTCTGTGTCTGAAACTGCACGTGCCAAACCCAGATCGGCCAGCTTGGCTCGGCCGTTCGATGAGAGCATGATGTTTTTAGGTTTGATATCGCGGTGAATGAAGCCGCGTTTGTGGGCGTGCTCCATGGCACGGGCAATATTCGTGATGATGTTAATTGCTTCGGCCTCATCCAGCCGCTTGTGTTGCTTGATCCGTTCGTGAACAGTTTCGCCGTCAACATACTCCATGACGAAGTAGTGATGCTCACCCGCTTTACCCACGTCGAAGGCGGAAACAATATTGGGGTGATTCAATTGCGCCGCTGCCCGGCCTTCCTTGTAAAAGCGATCAATGAACTTCTGATTATCTGAGAATTTCCGGGGCAGAACCTTGATGGCTACCAGTCGATCCAGACTGAGCTGACGAGCCATGAAAACCGTTGCCATGGCTCCCGAGCCGAGCTTGCGCTTGATTTTGTAACCAGGTATCTGCTGCGAAGATTTTTTGGCATCAAACTCGGCACGGAGACGATCGAGCTGATGTTGGGTGGCATATTCATGCTCGATCAACAAATCGTGTAGTGTCTGGAACGTGTCAGAAGATGACGATTCCTTGAGGATCGTGTTGCATTCTTCCACTTCATCGCTGGTGGCAATCCCCGCTCGAATAACCATCTTGCCCAGAAGTGTGTCAAAGCCGCCCGTTGAGGCATCATCGCCGTTGCCAGTCTGTGAAGCTTCCTTTGGAGAAGATTCGTTGGGGGGTGGTGATTCTTCAGAGGCAGCACTGCCGGATTGGGCCGCAACTTCATCGGTCTCATCCAGTGGTAATGCGGAATCCGCCTTGGAGGGTTCCGGCATCTGCTGATCCTGGGGGGAAGGATGGGACACGTCAGTTACTCAAAACGACAATTCGGGAAAAAAGACTCCAGACGCCGCAATATGGCGTACATGGCGTCTTTGTCAACTCCATTTGACCAGAGCACTTCCTCTGCAAGCGGTCTCGGGACATTTTTTGCTCGTTTATTTCTGTGAGCCGGTTCAGCTCCGGAGAACGATTGCCAAGGAAATTCTACTCTATACAGTGCTACGTACAATTTATGTATGCGGTTTCTCTTGGGATTCTGACCCAATGTACATTAATGAGCCGGCATGGCTGTCATTAGCGGGCTCGTCATAATGATCGGACCTTACCGGGAGCTTCGGAGATGAAATACGGATGACTCAGATTGATGAGCCGAGCCGAATTCTCCTCGTCCGCCCCAGCGCGTTGGGGGATGTCTGTCGAACCGTACCAGTGCTGGCGAGCTTACGCCGGGCATATCCCAATGCACTGATAAACTGGGTGGTCCAGGAGGAATTCGTGGACGCAGTAGCATCGCACCCGGCTCTCGATGAGGTTATTGCCTTTCCCCGCAAACAGTTAGGGAAGTGGTGGAGGTCTCCAGGATCCGCTAAGGCACTCTGGCGGTGGATGAGGGATATTCGCCGACGGCAGTTTGACCTCGTGCTCGATTGTCAGGGATTGGGAAGAAGCGGCCTGATAACCCGGTTCAGCGGTGCCGAGCGGCGCGTCGGCCATCGTCACGCTCGTGAAGGAGCCTGGTTTGCCTACAACATCAAATGCACTCCGCCGGATCCCAACGAAAAGAGGCACACTGTTGAATCAATGCTGGATCTGGTTGCGGAGCTGGGGATTGAACCGGTTCGTGACATGCGACTCTATGTTGGGGAATCAGACAAATCGTGGTGGCGCGGCCAATGTGAAAAGCATGGCTGGGAAGTGGGTCAATACGTCGTTATCGCGCCGACAGCGCGGTGGACAAGTAAGCGCTGGCCTATCGAGCGTTGGCGATCGATCCTCACCGCTCTTCCCGATTGCGGCTGGTCAAATGTTGTCATGACCGGGTCAACTGGTGAAAAGGACCAGGTCGCAGGCATCAAGCCGAATGATTCTGGCCAAGCTCTCAACTTCGTGGATCTGGTAGGCAAACTCACCGTGGGGCAGTTGCTGGCTGTCGTTGCAGATGCAGGATTTGTCTTGGCCAATGATTCAGCCCCACTTCATATTGCGGTCGGCTTTGATCGCCCGCTGGTGGCACTCTTCGGGCCGACTGATCCTGCCACCGTTGGGCCGTTTGGTCGGGAAATGGATGTCATCTGCAAAGCAGAACAGCCGGCCAGCGGGAAAATCAACTTCAAGGATCCCAATCTGGGAGATCGTTACATGCGGCTGATCACAGTGGATAATGTGCTTGAACAGATTGACCAACTCAGATAAACCACTCACAACAAGGGAGATAATTTCCCCAATGCCCTGGTCGCAACCAATCTGGCTTGCCAGTACGTCCCCGAGGCGGCGTCTTATGCTGCAGGAAGCCGGGATTGCAGCCAGGGTACACCCATCCGATCTTGATGATGGCAGGCTGCAACACCAGGCGGTTTCCCCCATCATCTGGGTCATGGCCCTGGCATATTTCAAAGCTCGTCGCGTGGTTGATACGTTACACAATTCAGGCTCTCCCCAGGGTACCGTTTTGGGGGCTGATACAGTCTGCGTCCATGATGGGAGGATCTTTGGCCAACCACCCGATGAAGAAACCGCTCGATCCATGATCTCCCAGATGCGAAATCGAACACACCAGACCATCACCGGTGTATGCCTGATGTCATTGGAAAACACAGACAAGTCGGTTCAACGCAGGATCTTTTATGATCGGGCAATTGTCACAATCGGATCGCTCAGTGATCAAGAGATTCATCAGTATGTCTCCAGCGGTCAGTGGAAGGGGAAAGCAGGTGGATACAATCTCTCAGAACGAGTTGATGCGGGCTGGCCGATCCAATGTGAAGGCGATCCGACGACAGTGATGGGACTTCCCATGCAACGATTGATGAGAGATATCCTGCCGCCGGAGTGTTTGCAATGATCACACCGGCGGTGATTCATCCCGGACTGACGGTTCCTATCGGATTTGTCGCGTTGATTGCCCTGTTGTGGTATTGCCAACGTGTATGGCGAACCCCGATGTCAGCGGGGCGTCGTCGCGTTCGCTTCGGTTCCATAACTTGCCTGATCATGGCGGATATTACACTGGTTGCTGTGCTTAGTTTCGTCTCCCACCAGACACACCCCTTCCTGTGGGCCTCGCTGTGGCTCGGAATACTGGCACTGATGGTGTTGGTGATTCTGCTGGCTTTCCTGGATGCGCTGAAAAACTGGACGTGGTACGAGGAGGAAAAACTTCGCGTCTGGGATGAGATGATGCATGCGACAAGAAAGGACCTGCGCGAAAGATCAAATCTGAGCTGTCCTGATGTATCGGGAAATGAAGAAACGAACTCCACACCGGAGTCGGCTTCGTGAACCGTCCCCTGCCTCCACTCCTGACACCGATTGCCACGTGCGCATCGTGGTTTTATGGTGCGGGAGTTGCCCGGCGGAATCAGAAATATGATCGTGCCGGACCACGCGGAAGAATCGATCTACCGGTGATCAGTGTGGGAAATATCACCGCTGGTGGCACGGGCAAAACACCGATGGTCCAGTGGATCGTTCAGCGCCTGTGCCAAATGGACCATCATCCGATGATCGCATTGCGGGGCTATCGCGCACATGCTGATGAGCCAAGTGACGAAGAACAGGAACACCGTTTTCGATTCGATTCTGTTCCATTGGCAGTGGGAGGCGATCGGCTGGAAACGCTGCGCAAGATTTTGCCCATCCAACGGGAAGTTGACTGTGTGGTAATGGATGATGGCTTTCAACATCGTCAGCTTCACCGTGATCTGGATCTGGTATTGATCGATGCAACACGAAACACGATGCAGGATGAACTGCTGCCTCGCGGCTGGTTGCGCGAACCGCTGAAAAATCTCAGTCGAGCCGACGGCGTGATTGTCACCCGCGCTGAGTCAATCGATGAAAAACTCGCCGTTCAAGTCACACATCATCACGGACGAGAACCGCTCGCGTGGTGCCGCCATATCTGGTCCGATCTGGATATTTATGATCAATCGTCGGATCTTCGTACTGAATCGCCAACCTGGTTGGCAGGCAAGCGGGTAGTAACCATGTTCGGGACAGGTCATCCACAAGCGATCACCAGACAATTATCACAGGCCGGGGCAGAAATAGTCCAGGATATTGCCGTTCGCGATCATGAGCATTATAAACCGAAGCATCTCACAATTATCAAGCAATGCTGTACGGACGCTGATGCCCTTGTGGTGACGAGAAAAGATTGGGTGAAACTGCGTAAGCTGGTAGACTTAACCAACTGGTCGATGCCGATTGTCGTCCCCAGACTGGAGCTTGAAGTCTTCCACGGCGAGTCGGCGTTAATCGCCTTGATTCAGGAGCGAATAACTCAAAACACGTCGGGTCAGGAATAACAGGAAAAATCTCCGACTCGTGAATAAGAAACCGTTATGACCTCAACCCTCACCAACCTGTTATCCAAACTGCGCGACTATCAGCCATTCTCCGTCATGGTGGTGGGGGACTTTATGCTCGATGAAATGGTTTATGGCGCAGCAGAACGGCTCAGTCCCGATGCGCCCGTTCCCGTCCTGCGGGTTGATCAGAAGCGCACCCGGCATCAGGCAGGTGGAGCTGCAAACGTTGCCCTGTGTCTGATGGCTCTGCTGGGTAAGGTCAAGTGCTTCGGGATCAAAGGTCATGATGAAGCGGGACAGAACCTGCAAGCTCTCCTGCGGAGTGCTGGTTGTGATGCCGACGGGTTGATTACGGATCCCGGCCGTCCCACCACAGTGAAGCGCTCACTGATCGGTCTGGCGCAGCATCGTCACCCGCAGAAGATGTTCAGACTCGATCAGGAATCAACGGATCCGCTCGATAACGAAATCCAACAGCAATTACTCCAGCTGATCCTTCCCCATCTGGATTCAGTACAGGTGGTGTGTCTGGAGGATTACAACAAGGGGGTGTGCAGCGAATCGTTTTGCCGGGAGCTGATATCACACTGTCGGGCAAAGGGCGTTCAGGTATTGGTCGATCCTGCTTCGATCGATGATTACAGCAAATACACCGGTGCCACTGCCATCACGCCCAATCGTACGGAAGCTGAACGCGCCACGAAATGGGATACACCGCTTGATTCATCGCAGGTGCATCAGGCCGGTCTGGCAATCCAATTGCTGGAAAGATTAGACCTGGATGCGGTGGTTCTGACGCTGGACAAGCAGGGTGCGTTGCTACACGAACGTGGTGGGGATCCGATTATTGTGCCGACGATTGCACGCAGTGTTTACGATGTCACCGGTGCGGGTGATGTGGTTCTGGCAGCGTTGGCCGCCGGCCGTGCGCATCAGCTTACGTGGGTAGAATCGGTTGTCCTGGCCAATGCCGCGGCAGGTCTGGAAGTTGAAGTCTTCGGCGCGCAGCCCATTCCCTTCAATCAGGTTCACCGCGAATTGCAAGCCCAGGCAGAACCCAAAGCGCGCAAGATGCGCACATTGACTGAACTGCTCCTGGAAGTGGAAGACCATCGAGAAGCGGGAAGAACCGTTGTATTTACCAACGGTTGTTTCGATGTGATCCATGCCGGCCATATTGCATATCTCCGGGAATCTCGACAGCAGGGAGATGTGTTGATCGTTGCCGTTAACAGCGATGAACAGGTCCGCGAACAAAAGGGAGATGGACGACCGATTTATGGCATCGACGATCGCATGGATATCCTGGCGGAATTGCAGTGCGTAGATTATCTGATCGAATTTGCCCAGCCCACGGTACACGATCTGCTCCGCGCTATTCAGCCGGAGGTTTATGTCAAAGGTGGTGATTACGAGCCGGGTGCAATTAATGAATGGGATCTCATTCAGGAACTGGGCCTGGAGCTGCGGATACTCGCGCACCGCCCCGGCCTGGGGAGCACTGATGTGATCAAGCGGATTGCTCGGGCGGCGGATGTATAACTCTAAATTAATAAGGTGGGGTATGATCCACGTTGCGATATTGATGAAACCTTATGTTGATCTCCTTCTTAAGGGGATGAAGACGATCGAGTGTCGTCTGACAAAACAAGCGCGCGCACCTTATGAAGCGATCGAGCCTGCGGAGCGCATTTATTTTAAACAATCATCCGGGCCGTATCAGGCTACGGCTCTTGTTGAGCATGTGATGTTTGTTTCCGATCTCACGCCCAGACAGGTTGTCGGTCTTCAACGAGATTACAATGAACAGATCTGCGGCGACGATGCGTTCTGGAAATGGAAACGAAACAGTCGCTACGCATCATTGATCTGGCTCAGGGATATTCAGCCGGTTGATACTGGTCCGGATATTCCGCCTCTGCAGGGAGTTGCCTGGAAAATCCTCAAAAAGGAACCAGCTTGGCGGCGACATGTCACCGGTGCGCATTCGTTCTGCACGACGATCACTGAAGGTAATATCCGTAATAACACCTTGTATGTCACAAAGGTAATGAATCGATTCCCTCCGGCAACCATCGGCGGACGAACGAAAAACGAAGCGGGGAACTCGGTCACGCTGATACTCTTCGACGGGCCGATGGTGCGCAGCGACATTGTTGGTGCGCGAAAACTTATTCGATCTCGAGTGTGGGGGAAGTGGTTCAGGCAACATAAAGCCCGACCGGGCGACCAGGTGGTATTTTCCCCGATTGATGAAAGCACATTTACCGTAGGTCTCACGCGCAGCAGATAAACATAAGTTAATGAAACCCAAGCCGGGTATGAGAGATGCTTTTTGCATCACGAATGCCCGGGTATCCCCCACACGTACCCGGCTTGATCTTCGCGCTCAGGATGATCGTTGACGCAGCTGTTCCGCAACATGCTCAAGCCAGTCCGCCTCGGGAAAAGCGTACGGACGGAATTTTTCGAGTGTACCCTGCTCTTCACTGAAAAAGAGCGCGCGACGCAATCCCAATTTGGAAGCGACCGGTGAATCGATCAGGTTGCTTGAATCAGTTGCCCCCATTTGAAACAGTACCCTCAATTCAAATTCGCGCATGGATGCGCGGTCACAGGTGCGTTCGAAATTTGCCGCCGTATCACACCATGCAACCGTGTGTATTCCCACGGGTGGCCCATCCCGCAACAAGGTTGTGAAGCATTGATCGGGACGTGCCACCTGAGCATCCGGGTCTGCTGTGAAACTGAATTCGTCAACATGTCGTAATTGTCGATAGCGCTGCAGGCAGTGAATGAACAGGTACACCGACGGAGTAGCAGGATCGTCCGCTTCCTGCCGTTGCTCCACCTCGGCGGCAAGTTGCTGCACCACATCAGCGACCTGTCGGTATGCCACGGTGTGGGTTTCATGTGGGGTAAGTTCTGCAAGTTGATCCAGTTGACCCAGATGTGGTGAGTCGGATGGACTTCCATCGAGAATGTAAAATTGCGCATCATTCGGTGGATGTTGCAGAGCGAGACTGAGCATCGACGACGCAAGCATGGCCAGCGCTGCATCATCGCGTTGGCCCACGATGATCAGGTTGCTTCCACTCTGCCGACGCAACGTACCCATTGTCGGATCCTTGATCGCAATTGCCTCGCCCAACCAGGCGCGTGGTGCAGGTGCGCGCTTTGGCCATTTGTTACGCGAGATAAGTTCCGACAGGAATTGATTCCGGGTTAGATCAGCCGGGACATTACCTTCAAACACGATAAGCGGTTCGGATCGATCGTGTTTATGCTGCAAAACCTGCTGATCGACTTGCTCCAGTGATGATTCGCGATCGGCTTCCGGGAGCCAGCAGATCTGAAACGGACTGTTACCTTCCACAGTACCTGCCATGTCGTTGTAAATGGCTTCACCCGGCCGGGCGAGGAGTCGGGCGGCAGCATTGTCATCACCAAAGATCAGATATGAATCCGCCTCGCTGCATTGAAGTGCAATGCGGACCGCCATTTGCTCGATGGTGCTGCGCGCTAGGGTATATGCTCCGCCGAGCGTTTGTGATCCGAGCAGAACGTGGATGCCGAACGCGCGCCCCTGTCTTACAAGCCGATCCATCAGCAGCGCAGCGTCCTGTCCGATCTTATCATCTTCAACAAACAACTCCTGAAATTCATCGATGATGAGCAGAATACGCGGCAAAGATTCAACATGATCCAGCGTGCGGTAACCGGGAAGATCCTGCACCCCCAGTTCACGGAAAAGATTGCCGCGATGTTTAAGTTCACCATCCAGACGCTGCAATGCGCTGAGTCCGAATTCCCGATCGCTTTCGATAGCCACCACGCGCGCGTGAGGCAGATCATGGGTTGCGTAAGTTTTAAACTCCACACCCTTCTTGAAGTCCACGAGGTAGAATTCGACTTCCTGTGGGCTGAACCATAACGCAAGGTTTGTGATCAGCACATGCAGGAGGGTTGATTTGCCGGAACCGGTTTTACCTGCAATGAGTACATGCTGCGCTGTTCCGTGCCCGAGTTCGAGATATTGCAGTTTCGTTGCGCCTGCTCGACCCAACGGAATGCGAACCTCATGTGTAGTTTTATGTGACCATAGTTGATTCTCGGGCGGCGCGATAACCTGGAATGGAACCTCCACTCGTGATGAATCACGTGCTGCCTCACCGATGATCTTTAATTTATGAGTTAAGAATGCTTCGCTGGGTGGTGTATCCAGCACGAGAGGCCAGGATGAATAATCATCATCCTGATAGACGAATCGATCTTCCTTGAACATAAGTGTAGCGCTTTGCCTGCGGAGATCTTCCCGTTGCAAGCCGGTAGGGAGCTTGTTCCTGCTATCAGCAGCGATAAGCGTGTACACACCGCAGCGCTTACCGCTGTTAATAACACTGGCTAATCGTTGTGCTGCCGTGTCGGTGAAGTTCGTTGGAAGGTCGGCAATAACGAGAAAGCGATATGGTTCTGCGATCTCGCCCGCATGTTCGTTATACTCACCGATGGTTTCAAATTCATTGCGGAGATATTTCTGAATCACATTTTCCATGTGTTCGGTGAGGTCGGCCAGCCGCTGTTCGATGTGGCGCGATTCGGTCCATATCTTTCCACCCACGATCGCTTCCTGGAAATCTGCCAGGTGCATGAAGCCAGCAAAATTCTGCCCCAGGCCGACCGGATCGATAATCGTGAAACGCACTTTTCCCGGCGGAAATGAAGTCAGCAGTCGGAACATCGTCAATTGCAAAGTGAGCATCGCCTGCGGTCGTCCCTCGGCAGATGATTCCAGCAGCAGTGATCCCTGTTCAGGAAAGGCCAGGAACGCAGGCAGTGTGAAGTTCGTCGGCTCATCCAGAATCAATCGCTGATCCTGCGGGATGCCACCGGGAATCTCCGCGAGGTTAATTTGCATTTCACCAAAACGAATTGCGGGAATGAAATCGTGAGGCGGCTTCCATGCTTTCCATGAGGTGTCTGTCCATTCGGGGAAGTATCGGGCTGAAGCATCGTTAACCTGATGGATCATTGCATAAGTTTCCGCCATGCCCTGTTTCCACTGCGATTCCATCTGCTCCCACTGTTGCTGATGGGTTGTTTCATTATCTGAAATGATGTGATCGCGTTTTTCGGTGATGCGCTTCGTGTCTGATTCATATTTCTGATCAGCGTCAGACAGTCTTTTCCGGTAGGTATCATGCGATCGTTGAAGCGAATCATCGCGGCGCTGTTTGAGATCAGCCAGACGCTGGGGGTACTTCTCGTTTATGTTACTCAGGTGGTGTTCGCGACGCTGAACGACATTCTCCACGAGTGGGCCATACTTCTCGTCAGCCTCAGCCAGTTCACGATCGCGCTGCTGACGCAGCTCGGTTTCTTCCAGTTGGCGACGTTCCTGTGCCTGTTCCAGACAGGCATCAGCAGCGATGTGTGCGTGGTCGAGCGACTGTTCCAGATTGTGAATCGTTACACGTATTCGTTGCCGAGCAGTTGCGTGGAGGAGAATGATCAATCCAGCCAGCACAACCAGCGTGGCCAGACCGACTGAGGTGGGCCAGAGAACAGATTGCCAGGAAGTAATGAGACCGGCCGCCACAACAGAGATGGCAATGAGAAATCCTGCCAGAAGAAATATGCCCGGACCACGGAACAGCCTAGCGGTGGTTTCACTGCGCAGTGCTTCCAGGTGTATTCGTGCCGCTTCGTGTTGTTTTGCCAATGCAGGCTCTGCATCCGATTGTTTGAAATCGGAAATCGTGACATCTTCAACTTGAATGGTTGGTGTCTTCTGGCGATATTGCTTGAGAAGGTCTCGCGATTCCTGTCGAATCTCCTTCAATTGTTCCTGTGTATCTTCCAGCGCAGCCTGGGATTCTTCATAATGCTGTCTGGGTTGATTCTCCTTCGCTTCATACACGGTTTCCGCAACCCATCGAGCCTCTTCCCATTTCTGACGGACTTTCAGCTCGTTGGCGTCCGCTTTTTCGTTGATACGGTCCTGAGCCACACTGATCGAACGCTGGGTGCGGCTGTATTTGCTCGTAAACTCATCCTCAACATGACGATCATGTTCGCGATGATCAGTTTCTGCTGCCTGTTTTTCGTGTTGGTGACGAAATTCAGTTTGTTCAATACCTTCCTGATATTCCTTTTCCGCCTGATCACGAGTAGTACGAAACGTCTGCTCGATCTGCTCTTCTGCCTCGGCACGATCAGCCGCAAGCTGAATCAGGTTCCTCAACACCGTGCGCACCTTGTCCGTCAGAGGTAATTGGCTCATTGACGTAAACTCCTGCAATGATCCAATGCCTGTTGCTGAGAATAGAGGCGGTGTCGTGAGTTCAGGTTCATTCACATTCCCGTCGTGCCTTGGCCAGAAGAAGACTCATATTTTCCATGGCGTTAATCGCAGTTTTCAGATCACGTTCAAGCGGAACCAGGTATTGTTTTTCAACCTCTTTTGAAACAGGATCATTCCATTGGTGTCTGGTCTGATCCCACAGAAGGAGTAGATCCTTCATCATACCGAGAAGTCTGGTTCGGCTGGCTCGAACACTCATTTTGAGTTTAAAATTCCTTATGAAGTAATGAGCACAGGCTCACGTTGTTTGTGTGGGGGGGTGATCTTCATCCTGTTCGTTCAGTATCGCGATGACCTGTTGATGGTGCAGGACAACAAGGTAGTGGGGGGGAAGTGATAAATATTCACATAGTTCCGGTCGCTGTTCAAGAAGTTGAGCTATGGTTATTGCGTTGTATTGGGGTGACTCAGCTGATGGACTATTTTCCCGGTCAATACCCACAAACCATCCGCTATCATTGGCTTGGCGAAGGGGGGATCTCTCAAGATAAATTTGCTGAGCATTCAGCGCATCACCGTCGATGACGACTTTATCTGACATGCTGACATAATGACAAGTGACTCCAAGTTGGGCCGGCAATCCCTGATCATCTTCAAGTAGATCACCTTTCTCATCGGTCGGAGTTGGTACATCCATCGTCAAATCGTCACGAACTGACTGATCGGGTGTGAACTGACGCAGCATTCGATAAGGACTGATGCTCGTGGAAGGAGTGCTTCTGGTTGTCGTTTCAGTGACAACGGATTCCTGCTCACTGGGCACATCGGGTGTTGTCGGTGCCCGGAGTTGCACGTACTCCTCCAGCCGATTTGCAGACTGTTCCAGAAGAGCGACCGCCCGGGGCAGATCACCGGTCAGCGCGCCCGAGAACCGTTGGCACTGCCCCCGGTAGAGCATGGATTCGCGTTCCAGTTCGAGCGCCCATTTCTTTGAATTCCCGAACTTTGTCTGTGCCTCAGCCAGGCGCTGCTCAGCTCGCGCCAGTGCCTTGCGCTCAATGACACAGGAGGGGCGTTCATCGCGCGAGGCAAGTTGCGCGCGATAAAGTTCACTTTTTGCCTGAGCGACTTTTTCTGATCGCCGACGAATCTCCCCCTGCCAGAACCGTACCCGATCGTGCTTGATCCAGTGTACGGTGCGCTGAACATCTGCATGTGAATCGGTCAGCGCCACGCTCGCTTCCTCGATGTAAGTACAGAGGTGAGACCGAAACGTCCGTATGGCATCAATGGAAATGACTCGCGCGCCCTTGGCCATTATGCAAAAGCCTTTTCTCTATCGTTGCTGAAGATAATCGTCCACACGCTGGGCTTTGCGAAGTAGGAATGGGATGTGGTTGTTGGCCGCCTCGGAGAATTTATTCATCCCGCGCATGGTTTGTTCAAATTCTTCCGCAAACTTCGTGTGCTCCTGATCGCGCCATGTTTGCCCCAATCCCATGAGTCGGCCGTGCAGGGCACTCATCTGACCCTGCAAATCGTTGACAAAACGTTTCAGATCGTGTGCAAAACGCCTGAGTTCTTCCGGATCCACAACGGCTTTGGCCATGGGATGCTCTCCCTATTTTGATTGAATATAAGAAACAGGGGCAAGGATCATCAACGCCTGATTATGGTACCGGCTGTGATGGAAAGGTGAAACAAGCCCGAAAAAGCAGCGCAAGGCCATGATCGGTTGTTCCAGTTCCCGTATGTATTATTCCGAAGCGGTTTCTTTGCGAAAATCAATATCCGGTCTTCGTGTCGGGTGGTGGGCAAGATATTCCGAGCGCCAGCACGCCACCCAGTGATTGGGGACAACTTCATGCAGCAGACTGGTGCGCGATCCGGGTGCCAACTCAATGCCCGGCGGCGGGGGGAGTGTCGGCCACCAGGGAACAACACCCAACTTGAAACCCGGAAGTTGGCGAAACTCGCGCGGATCATTGATGAGTTCGCTTACGGTCGTCAACCGGTATTTTCTACTGCCGAGTCGGGGAATCGAGTTGAACAGCCCTCGCGTGTAGGGATGAAGGGGATTATCAAAAAGTTCAAAAACCGTGGCGTATTCGATGACCCGACCTAAATACATCACACACACGATATCTGCATTCTGCGCGACAACTCCCAGATCGTGTGAGATGAGCATCATGCCCATGTTTGTTTTTCGTTGCATGTCATGCAGGAGTTCAAGCGTTTGCGCCTGTATCGTCACATCCAGAGAAGTAGTCGGTTCGTCCGCCAGCAAGAGTCTGGGTCGGCACGCCATTGCGATGGCGGTCATCACTCGCTGTTGCATACCACCGGAAAATTGATGGGGATAGGCTTTCAGGCTCTGCCGTGGTTGATCGATTCCAACATCACTCAGCGCCTGCACGGCAATGTCCCTTGCCTCCTGCTGGGTGACGTGCTGATGGAGCATGATCGCCTCGATGATCTGATCACCGACGCTGTATACAGGATTCAATGAGGTTGTCGGCTCCTGGAAGATCATGGCAATCTCACGGCCGCGAACTTTAAGCATCTGCTTTTCGGTGAAGTTCAGGATATTTTTCCCGTCAAGCAGGATCGAGCCGCGTTGGATAATACCGGGCGGTTGGGGCAACAGTTGAAGGACAGTCAGCGCGGTGACGGATTTACCACAACCTGATTCACCAACCAGTGCCAGTGTCTGGCGAGGTCGAATTGTCAGACTTAATCCGTCCACTGCCGGAACGGGTGAGCCTTCCGCAACATCGAAGGATACTGCCAGGTCGATGATCTCAAAGAGAGGTCGATCGGCCGGCGGCTTCGATGCTGAGGTGTGCGTTTGCGTTTGGGTCATGGCTCAGTTGGTTGATCAGCATACTTCCGGCGGAGATATTTCTTTACCCACGATTCAAAGCTTTTACCGGCAGCGGCATCCCGACCGGTCAGTTCAATGGCAACAATGTCCGGTAGTGGAATCGTTTGCCTTTCCGGATTGTCAGGTTGGAGGAGGCTCAGGGTAGATGACTCAAGCTCTTGTCCCCGGTGTTTGTCAAAGACGAATCCTTCAATTGGCGAAAGCGGTTCCTTGCGAATGATCGTCACATCGCCTCGATATTGCACTGCCGCTTCTACCTGTTGCCAGAGTGTGTCAGATTGGTTTGAATCAGATTGCGTCATGGAGATGATTCTAACCCAGTTGACGTTTCAGTGTTTTCGGCCAACAGAAGCTGGAGAAAACACTTTGCCTGCCGATAGATTCCCGGGGATTCGCTTTCACGCGGACCGGCAATGTTGAGTGCCCCAATGCGATACTGCCTGATCCACTGCTGCACGCTTTCGAGTGAATCCTGGTCACCGGGATTGATGATCAGATATGGTTTCTGGTGACTTTCGGAACACTGAATAGCGAATGCCGTACCACCAGTGGGGGATGTCAGCGTCAGGATTAGCGTACCATCGGTATCACGCACATTAGATTCCGTGCGTAGCGCCGGATCGTCTGAAGGTGTTTCGCGCAGAGGGTAGCGATCCGGGATAGTCCCATCCTCTGCCGATCTCCCCGCAGGACACCATCCCCCGCACGGGAGGTGCAATTCCAGCGCGATATCCAATGCAGCGCGATCAACTCCGGTTTGTCCGCCGGAGATAATCTTCCTGGGGTATTGATCAGGGATTGAGTTCACGGCCGGTGAGTGGATCGAGAATCTTCCATTCGAAGATCTTGGCAAGACGAATGACCACGAGCCAGGCAATTTCCTCTTCGGTCATGGTGACGAGCATTTGGCGAACGGGATCTTCATCGGGCGGAAGCTCGATCCTGATGCCAGGGCCGTAGAGCATGTCATCACCTTCGCGCTCCGGAGCGGAATTGTGACGGGAGAGATCGTCAACAATCGACTGACGTGAACCCAGCGGCACCATCGTACCATCAGAGGTGCTTTGGCGGGACAGGATGACGAATTGGGTCAGAGTCACAGTCATGCTCAACAGTAGGCTTGGATCAAGGATCGGTTGGGGGGGAATTCGAGTCGTCTTTCAGCGCCAGTAATTCCACTAGGGTATCAATAAGTTGCTGGAGGGGAATCGGTTTTGTGAGATAAGAGTCAACTCCAAGTTCCTGGGCGTAGCGCATGTGACGTTTGCCGAGGTTTGCAGTAATCATGACGACGATCGGAGGCGGCTCCAGTCCCTTGAGTTTTTCCAGCACCAGGAAGCCGGATCGCTTGGGCAGCATCATGTCCAGAACCACGGCATCAAATTCGCTGCGTGCCATGGTCACCGCAGTATTGCCATCGGTGACGGTTTGCGTGATTGCACCCTCGGTCCGAAGTGCCAGATCGATGCTGGCGAGGATATCCTCATCGTCATCGACAATCATGATGCGCTGGTTGTGGAGTCGATTGATCGTCATGGATTGCACCCCCATCATACGCATCTTACAGGGATCCGGCAGGAACTGGGATATACATCGGTCAGGAATCGACCGATGTTCAGGTAGCTCCGCCGATACCGGCATTTGAATTACTGATGATAAGATCCAGCTCCCCCTGGGTCATCCAGGGCAATTGTTCGAGCTTGGCGATCAGACGCTTGGGCATAGGCTGGCCGAGTCGCTCGTGCTTGGGTCGACTCTTCCAGCGGCGGTGGAGCCAGAGATATTGCTCCGGTGCTCGACGGATCATCAACTCCAGCGCACGATTGAAGCGGGAAGTGATGTAAAACAGTGGATCGGGCTGATCAACCCAGTCATCAGGCGTCATGACGTCGGGGCAGGTGATTTCATACCGATATGATTTTCTGATTCGCCGTGCATGGCCGGTGATGATTGGTACGTTGTACCGCATGGCCAGTAGGCCGATGGATTTATAGCTTGAGGCCAGCCTCCCGAAGAAAGGTACGAATAATCCCTGATCGCCGGCATTCTGATCCGCGATGAAACCCAATTGCCCGCCGTTCTTGAGTGTATCCTGCAGGATGGGTGTCGCGCCCCATTTCGTGATGATACGAAGCCCCTGAGACTGGCGGATATCCATGAGCCACTTGTCGATGAGTGGATTATCCAGAGGCCGAGCCAGCGCAGTGATGGGATAGCCGATGGCAGCAAGGGCAAAACCAAGCAGCTCCCAGTTTCCACAATGTCCCGTCACGAAAATGACCGGCTTGTGCCGAATGAGTCGTTCCACTACCTGGTCAAGATGACCCACCTGCACGTACTGAGACCACGATGATGATGTGATCAGGCGAGGCATCACCAGCGCATCAACCATGAACAATTGGAACATGTTGATCAGCGATTGTTTCGCGACCTGTTGAATTCTCTCTTCAGACCAATGGGGAAAGCTGTAGGCGATATTGACTTCCGCCCGTCGACAGCGCCTCGGATTCGTCAGACTGAACAGGCTACCCACAGCTGCTGCAGTGCGGAGATTTTGCCTCACTCCAAAGCACTGCACGAGGCCGGAGACCGCGCGCAGCGCAATGTACTGACTCCAGATTGCCCAGATTGATTGATGTCGTGCCACGCGTGATACCTGCGCCGGCCGGTTGAGGCTCAGCGCTCAGTGTGACCGATCAGGATGAAAAAGCGATTGGCGTTGAGGACCGGAATCTGAGCTTCGCTTGCCTGCTTGAAGAGCATATCGTAGTCCTCCTTGGCTTTGCGGCGCTGGAGGTAGATGTTGATCTCCTGTTCGGTGGCATTGTCACGAAGGGGAGGCGGCATGGGGGGAACTTCACCCAGAACGAGAAAGTCCAGATCACCGGGAAGCTCTTCTGCATAGATCACTGTACCGCCCCAGTTCACGATCAATGAGCGGACATATTCTGCTTCTGCCTCACTTGGTTTTCCGTCGTTGTCGACATCGAATTTTCCGTGGACGAGGAATTTAAATTTATATTCCGGATCATAAACCGCGTTGGCAATGACATCGTTACGTACAACCGGCCGGCCGGGGATGGACCGCGTGATCTTGCACGTGGATGTCGTTTCATCAACCTTGATGACCTGCAGGCTCGCTTTGCCGCGGGGGATCTCACCTGTGCGATCGTTCACGCGGATCGAACCCGCATCGTCGTAGACCTCAAAGGTCATTCCCAGAACAATGCGATTGCTCTTGCCGCGGTTGATAAACACCTGGTCGTTGCTGCCGGTGTTATCAATGACCTGTCCATCCACGAGAAGTTCCGGAGATTGTCCCTTGACGCGACGTTCACTGATGATGCGCTCAAAATCGTTGAGACGCTCGGTGAGTAGAACAACCTGTTGGCCCTGTTCGTCGTTTTGCTGTTCCAGGCTGTCGATGCGCGATTGATACCGATCCTTGAGACGCGCTTCGGATGTCTGGAGTTGCTCGATGGTGTTCGTAACGTCCTCGGCGTGAGATTCCGCAGCCATGCGATAGGCATCGATCTCACCCTGGATACCCGCAATCTCCTGTTCGTGCTGACGGTTGAGTTGTTCAATGTCAGTATCTTTCTGCTGAATTTCCTGTTCCATTTCCTGGAGGCGTCGATTGGCTGCATCCAGCTCGGCCTGGCGCGAGCGAAGATCACGGTTCATCCGCGACATCGTAGCCAGAACGCTTCCGCCTTCCTGGACACCGAACTGAGTGAAATCGGATTTCAGTTCATCAACCGTTTTGGACGGTGAACCACTGACAAGTCGAACCGTCGCTTCCTGGCGATCGTGCAGATAACGTGTGACCGAGCGCGCGCCTGCTTCTGCTTCATATCGTTTGAAGTCATCACGATTGCGCTCGCGCGATTGAACGTATTTCTCCAGGTCGGCGACAGCCTGCGCGCCGATTTCCTTTTCCTTCTGTTGCCCGGCATAGAAAACAATCGTCAGGACCAGCAGAAAGATTGTGGTCAACACGAAGACCACCAGAGAAACGATGACGCCGGTTCCAGCTCCAGTACGAAGCGCCATGGGTAATGCCTCCAAGCAGCGGCCGACTGTTCGTCGACCAGGGGTCAAAAAGGGGGGCGGGAAACCGCCTCATGAGACCAAGATCCGCCAGTGTCCCGCCAAGAGCCGCCTCAGTCAAGCATCCTCAGTGTCGGGGAGCCGAAAGTATCAATACACCCCTGAAAACTCAGATTTTACACCCCGCCGTGACTCCCGGAGATCCATCCGGCCGATCCTGCTAAACCATCCTACCACACCCTGATTGCGGTCACGAAATTGCTGCCACTTGGCCCATTTTTAGGGGTAAAGCATATTCCTGAGCTTGATCATGCATTCAATGGTGTGGCGAAGCGGATGGCGGTGTGGCAGAGGGATCGTCCAGTTCGAGAATAAATTCCGCAGCCCAGAGTTGGCTCATGCCGCCACCGCGCTGGGTCGTCCATGTCATGTATTGGCCGTCATCGCTGAAGATCGGCAGGACATCTGCACGCTCAGCAAAGGTCAGGCGACGCTGACCGGATCCATAACGGACAGGGCCGGGTGAGCCGGGGAGATTGCCGGGATCGGCATCGACCAGGAACACCTCGTAATTCCGATGTCCGAGCTGGCTGGAAGTGTAGATGATGTGTCGGCCGTCCGGGTGCCAGTAAGGTGCCCAGTTGACGTGTGAATTGTTGGTGAGTTGATATTCGCGCTGGATTCCGACAATGGAACCGCTATTGTCAAATTTCAGATCCGCAACAAATACCTGTAACAAGTTGTTTTCGTAGCGATCGGAGCGATAGCAGATGCGTTTTCCGTCCGGGGAAAAGAACGGTCCGCCGTCGTAGCCGGGCTTGTTGACGACGCACACGGTTGATCCGGTTTTGAGATCCATCACATAGAGGTCTCCCTCACCGGTATCGAGATTGGAATACACCATGTGGCGGCCGTCGGGACTGAGGGCGTCTTCTGCCTGATACGCAGTTTCGTTTCCCGCAATGATGGTCAGCGATTCCATATCTCCCGCAGGTTTGCGCATGTCATAACGCACGATACGCATCTGCGGGGGAAACGCCCATTTATAGCGTTTTGCTTCTCGCTGATATCCACCTGATTCATTGTCCACCAGTGGAGTGAGTGTACTGGCAAAGTAAACGAAATGTGCGTTGTGCGGATCGAACCAGCCACAGGTGTTCGCTGAACCTTCAGGGCTGATGCGGCGAACGTTGGTCAGGCCGGTCATGCGTCCCGCGTCGTCATAGGCAACTTCAGCCAGATACATGGTGAAAATCTCAGAGGGCGATTCATTACCCAACGGCTTGTCAATAGCCTGAAAAACAAACCGCTTCCGATCAGGAGAGAAATACCCTTCACCCGCTTTATGAAAATCCTTATCAAATGTCAGTTGCACATGGTTTTTCAGCACATGAGCTTCAGCGCCGCGCCAGCCCAGGGATGTTTCTGTGGGTTGATACACTACGTTTTCGGCAGAGGCGGAATCACCCGATGCATGAGGACAACCCAGGGTTTCTTCCAGAGTGCATCCCAGCAGAGAAGAGGTGAGCCCAAGTGCCATTAGTGAAGCAAGAGTGCCGATCAGGGGGAAAAGTGTCGTTCTCATGATTACCACCGGATAAAAAGACCTGAGATGAGTCAAAGCGAAGCATGATAATGAAGCTACAGTAGACATTCGACTGATTTGTGTATTTAAAAGCTGCGATTTTGCCATGCCCCTGACACCACCGGCTGGATTGCCCCCCATACTTCATCGCGATCAACACATGGTGGTGCTCGATAAACCCTCGGGCCTGCTTTCGGTACCGGGTATCGGTCCGGAAAACGCAGATAGTCTGGCAGGCAGAGTGCAGGACAACTTCCCCGGAGCGCTCATTGTCCATCGACTGGATCGGGATACGTCCGGTGTCATCATCATGGCACTCGATCCCCAGTCGCATCGTGAACTGAGTCGACAATTTCAGGATCGCAAGGTGGGAAAGCGATATGTCGCAATTGTGGCGGGATTCGTGAAAGAGTCTGAGGGCCTGATTAATTTGCCGTTGCGTAAGGATATGGATCGCCCGCCCAGACATATCGTCGACCATGCCCATGGCAAACGCGCTGTAACCGAGTGGCGTATTCTGCAGCGCGAAACAGAACAGACACGAATCGAATTGCAACCTCAGACAGGTCGCTCACATCAGCTTCGCGTGCACATGAAATCCATTAACCATCCAATCCTCGGCGATGATCTTTATGCACCGCCGGAAGTGTTAGAGATGTCCGATCGCCTGATGTTGCACGCACTGTCATTGGCAATAGCGCACCCGGTTACTGGTGCGCCAATGACATTCACCGCGGATTGCCCGTTCTGAATATGCTTGAGAAGATCTGAAGGGGCTATGTGTGACTAAATGTGTAATTGAGTTTGTATTTACGGGCACACACCCCACATGCCGAGCATTTCAAATACGTCATTGATGTCTACCACACCGTCGCCGGTGAGATCGGCCGGGCAGGGTTCCGGGCAGTTTGCGGTTGCGCACTCTGTGTAATCACCCACATACATACCGCCCGCATTGTTGCAATCGTCTTCGGTCCCAACCATGCACACACCGCCATCAAGACAACACGCGCCTGTATCGGGAGCCCGGATGGACCAATCGAGTCCTCCTACCGAGTCGATGGTGGGATTGCCAGAGCCGACAAATGTGCAATCATCGATCCGGGGACTGCTCCCGAGGTTGTATATGCCGCCGCTGTGATTGGCGTCATTGCCGTCGAAGGTGCATTCGACGAGTAAGGGGCTACTCACGTAGTTGTAAATTCCGCCACCTTCTGAGAAGGCTGTATTACCACTAAACGTGCAATGTTCTACTGTTGGATTGCTAATTAAATTGATGAGCATTCCGCCACCATTGGTGGTCGAGTGATTGTCATAGAACACACAGTAGGTCACAATCGGGCTGGAGGAAGTGATTTGCATCCCATGATCAGATGCCGCCGGGGTTGAGTGGGTGATGGTGAAACCGCTGATGACGGTGTCGGTCCCTTCACCGTTCACACATTGCACTGTCGGACTCGCGCTTGGGCCGATAATGCGCGTGGTGTCCACGATGTTCGGATTCGTTGGATCGATACTGTGGATGGTGAATGCTTTGCCCAGTAGGTCAATGTGTTCGACGTAGTCGCCGGGTTGAACGATGATCTCATCACCGTTGGCCGCTACGGATATTGCCTGCTGGATGAAGGGCCAGTCACCTGGGACGTTGATGATGTCAGCCGAGAGAGTCGTGTTAACCACCAGAATTGCAGTCACGAATTGGATTGTGAAACGCATGGGGACTCCTCCTTCACCTTCAAAATACCACAAGATCCAAAATCACTGAAGGCAAAAACTTTTGAGTTTAGGGATCAGGAAAGCTGGAGTGAGTGTGTGATTGAATTTGCAGTTACGGACACACGCCCCACATGCCGAGAATTTCGAAGATGTCATTGATGTCAACCACGCCGTCGCCGTTGAGATCAGCCGGGCAGGGTTGGGGGCAGGTGACGGTATCGCAGTCTGTATCATCACCCATGTACGTACCACTGACAGAAAGACAATCAGCCTCAGACAATATGAGACAACCTTCGTTAATACAACACGCACCAAGATCGGTCACATAAATCTGCACCAACACTGATTGATCAGTTGAAGCCACATGACCTCCGATATCACCGGCGTGAATTATGACACTGTGTGATGTGAACGAAAGATCTGAGTTATCAATATTCTCCCAGCCGGCGCCGGTCGCAGAAGTCACTTCAACACCGACGATTTCCCGGTAATGATCCCCGATCCAGTCAAGATCGATAAACTCGAACCTGAGGTTGTAAAACCACGGTTTACCGGTTGTGTATGAAAAGACCTCGATCGTGTCCCCCTGAACGTTGTAGCCAATTTCCCAAGAAAACCAGTTACCAATCTCCTCGAGCCCATCCCGAACCAATTCAGTATTCTCAGCTGACGCCCCCCCTTCTACCCGCGCAGTCATGATGTCTCCGATGAAATCCGCGTGCGATGACTGTGATAATCCCATTCCTGCCACGACCGCAACTGCCGCGAACACACTTGTCATACTTGTCAGCCGGTTGCCCATCCCGAACTCCTTTCCTTCTCCACGCATTGGTGAGACGAATGTGTAGATTATGAAGTGATACAGCCGTTACTTGTACAGGCTTGTACCTTGATCAAATCATAATTCTCGAAGCAGCTTGCACAAGAGAAAAATGACTTCTTCGTCCACCATTCTTCGTGATTAACGAACCTGCTGTGAAAATGGGCAGGTATTTGCTGCAATCCACATATGTGGAGATGTAATCCTGGAGTTGCAGGGATCAGGTGAAATGGAATAGAGAGAGATGCTCCGTTGCGGATTTTTTAAATCACACTTTGGTCGTGTGTTCTTCGCATTTCACACCGAGGTTTTCCAGCTCATCCAGCACGGGATTATAAATCTCAGGTATGACTGGGATCTGCACCCCGGTGTGCGTGGTAGCGCCTTCGAGAATAAGTCGCGCACTGATCGCGGCGGGCAGGCTGACAGTGCGCGCCATGGCGGAGTCACCGTTGGGTTGGCCGTAATCCACCAGCGTGGACGTGATGTTTTCAGCGGATTTATCGGGAAACTCTGCCATGAAGTAATGACAGAGGATGAGCATGTCGCGTTCACCCGGCTTGTAACTCATCATTTGCGCCATGCGCGCAGCCAGCACATCCAGTGGTGTTGTCTCTCTGTCAGTGATCGGACAGGGATCATTACTGAACAAACCCAGCCACTCAAAACGCTGGATCACATCGGAATCGAGATCTAACTGCAGCTTCCTGGCAACACTTTTACGCAAATCATCCGATCCATTGTTGCTGACAAAGGTTCGCATCCAATGGGCCATATCCATACCAGCAGGATAAGTTGTGGACTCTTCGCTGAGCAGTCCCAGGTCGACGACTTTCTTCAGGCTGTCGCACCATCCTTCGTTTCGGAACGTGCCGCGGAACATGGTGTGGGCGTAAGCGAGGCCGTATAGATCAATGTATTCGAGCGAATTGCGGTTGGGATATCCTTCAAATGTTCCCAATCCCCTGACTGTTACATTTTCGTGATTGAGAAAAAGATCCGTTCCCGGTACGAAGATCTCCTTGCCGTCTTCGCGCCAGCGTGCATCGGCTTTACTGGCTGTGCATACACCCCGCGGGCTCCAGGAAAACTTATATCCCCAGGGGTTATCATTGGAATCGGGTGCGGGCAGACCACCGCAATAACTCTTGAAACTTACAATTTTGCCGCCTCGCTCCCGAACATCGTGAATCACACGCATGGCGGTCATGTGATCTATCCCGGGATCGGCACCTGTTTCATTGAGCAGCATAATTCCCGCATCGTGTGCAGGTTGATCCATTTCGTGCATGGCATCGCTGACATAAGATGTCGTGACCATCGGCACCTTATGCGTGACACACGCTTTTGCGACAGATGGATGAAACGGAGCAGGCAGCAGGCTCATAACCAGATCGTGAGCCGCTACCAGTGTGTTCAACTCGTCAGCTTTTCCTGCATCAACAAGAACGGCGCAGCCGTTGGGATGTCCTCCGATCAAATCCTCTGCATGATCGGGCACATCACTGGCCACGGTAAGCAGGAAGTTATGATCCAGCAGATACCGGATCGAAGGTGGTGTTACCAGCCCGGCACCGAGCAGCAGGATTTTCTTCATGACTTAACTCCCACTCCTAAGGTGAAAGATAAACAAATGCCTCAGGGAAGAAACTCCTGAAGGTACCGGTACGACTCAGTCAACTCTCCGCGATAAACAATAACCGCCCCAGCCAATTCGGGCGGTAGTCCGCTTTGATCCAATGTGCTCGAGAAATCTGCTGACGCCAGAGCGGGGATAAACGGTTTCAGCGCTTCGCTGAACGATCGTGATGCATCCACGGGAACCTCGCAGGGCAGGAAATCCACCGCCTGAACGACCGGCCCGTGCCCGATGACACCATCAGCGGTGGTGCCGTTGACGGGATCGTAAACATAAATTGGGCTGTCCGGCGTGGTCGATCGCGTGGTGCAGGCCAGTGAACCGTCGATGTCGCAGGTGATATCACCGATGACGCGCAGTCGTGGTGAATTATTTTCGTAAAGCTGTTGGAACTGTTCCTGCGTGATCAATCGGGGATAACGCGGTTCCCAGTAAATGCAGTTGATCAACATCGACAAGTGCGGCACGTACTGAATGAAATCGGCCTGGTACTTGTCCGGCTGCTGGTAATATTCCAGCAACTCAAACGGTTGTGTTGCATCCGTTCGCTGCACGAGGTGTTCTTCCTTGAAAACCACCTTGTAACAGGCATGTTTATCGACTGGTAGTTCAGCCAGCTCTGACGGCTGCACTTCCTTCATCGGCAGAAGATCGTAAATCTCCTGCGCGCCCTGTGAGACCTGCCCGTAGCCGGCAAAGCCACATACGAATGGTGTCAGCACTTCGGGCAATCCATTGGTGGAAATCTCATCAGTAATCTTGTGAAATGATTCCCTCACATGAGCCAGATCACGATAGCGGTGTGCCGGTTCGATCTGCTGGAATGGCGAGTCAATGCCCTCGTGTTCCAATCGGCGTCCCAATGCCCACAGGCTGTCGATCATGCCTGCGATGCCGGCAAATCTGCCGAAGAACACCAGTCGCTGCCCGTTCCCGTTGACTATCTTTTCGTAGTCGATCAACGTGCAATCCAGATCCATGATGCGGCGGAGGGCAGGCATGTTCTCCGGCTGCCCCTTGATCGTGTGGCTGAAAAAGACATACGTTCTGCTCGGCTCAAACAAGGCGGGTGGGATTTCTTTCACGCCCAGGATAATCGGGCAATCGTTCAAACTATCCGCAATCGTCGATCCTGCGGCTCGGTACTGCTCATCATCGAAAGCGCGTTGTGTTGAGCTTTGGATGGTGAAGGTGATGCCATGATCACGGCTCAGTGCTGCGACATCTTCGGGGACTAGCGGCGTGCGGGCTTCCCAGGGGCCTTTATCTTCCCGACGTATACTGATTTGCGCCATAAAAACCTCGCTGGGGCTGGAGAATCAACGAAAAACATGACCGACAGGTGGAGAAATCGTAGGAGTTCTCACCCAGCGGATCAACGGGCGATAATCCTGTGTAGACTCAGAGCGTCGATTGGGTGGCACGGTTCTCCGAGTCGTGATTTTACTTTCACCGCTCAGAGAGCGGTGCCACCAAACAATGCGCTTACCAATCACGGTTTAGATTGTTTAAACCGTGATATGTATAAAGATCAATAATAAAGCCCCGGAATCCTTTCCGAGGCTTGGCTTCTCTCTCTCAAATCTCAGAACGCTCACTCAAACTTGATCCCTTGTGCCAGGGGCAGATCGGTCGACCAGTTGATGGTATTGGTCTGGCGTCGCATGTACGCTTTCCAGGCATCGGAACCGGATTCACGCCCGCCGCCCGTTTCCTTTTCGCCGCCGAACGCGCCGCCGATTTCCGCACCGGACGTGCCGATGTTGATGTTGGCGATACCGCAATCCGATCCGGCGTGAGACAGGAACCGTTCAGCGTTGCGCATATTCAAAGTGAACATGGAACTGGACAGTCCCTGCGGCACATCGTTGTGCATTTGGATTGCATCATCAAGATCATCGTATTCAATCAGGTAAAGAATCGGTGCGAATGTTTCTTCCTGTACGATCTCCATATCGTTGCGCGCTTCCACGAGTGTGGGTTCAACGAAGTAGCCGGGTTTATCAACGCGATTGCCGCCGAAGATGATTTTGCCGCCCTGTTGCTTGGCCTGTTCCAGAGCATTCATCATGTCGTTGATCGCATCTTCGTGCACCATCGGGCTAACAAGTGTGCTTTCATCGAGCGGATCACCGATGCGATCAAGTAAGCCCTGATAGGCGGTGAGCAGTCGTTTCTTGACGTCGGCCGCTATCGACTTGTGAAGGAACAGGCGTCGTGTGCTGGTGCAGCGCTGGCCGGTGGTGCCGACCGCACCGAAAACGACTGAGGGAAGTAGCATGTCGATATCGCAGGTTTCGTCAGCGATGATGGCATTGTTGCCGCCTAATTCGAGAATGGTGCGACCGAAACGCTCGCCGAGATTCTTGGCAACGTGTCGCCCCATTTTGGTGGATCCGGTGAATGAGACGAGCGGAATACGCTTGTCGTTGAGCATCTCGTTGCCGATTGTCCTGCCCGGCCCCATCGCCAGTTCAAACACGCTTTCCCAGCCGTGATCTTTCATCACTTTGTTACAGACTTCATGGAGTGCGATGGTGACGAGCGGTGTTGAGTGCGAGCATTTCCAGAGCATCGTGTCGCCACAAACTGCTGCAATCATCGCGTTCCAGGCCCAGACTGCGGCGGGGAAATTGAATGCAGTGATGATGCCGACTACACCCAGCGGATGCCACTGCTCGTACATGCGGTGGCCCGGTCGCTCCGAGTGCATCGTCAGGCCGTAGAGTTGGCGTGACAGACCAACCGCAAAATCTGCGATGTCGATTGCTTCCTGCACTTCGCCCAGGCCTTCCTGTCGGATCTTACCCATTTCAAGCGAGATCAGTTCACCCAGTGGTTCCTTGTATTGCCGCATTGCCTCGCCGATCTGCCTGACGATCTCACCGCGTTGCGGAGCAGGAATCATCCGCCACGATTTGAATGTCGTGTGTGCGCGATCGACGGCCTGCTGATATTCCTCGATGGACATCTGCCGCACTGCTGCAAGGGGTTCACCGGTCGTTGGATTCTTGCTGATCAACCAGTCATCCGGAGCATCCGCAGGTGATTTGATCCAGGGATGCTTGTCCAGTCCGAGAGCCGAGAAAATTTCCTGTTGTTTCTGATTTGCTGAAGTCGTGATCGCTGATGTTGTCATGGCTGTTATCCAACACACGTAGGGCCAGATGAAAATGGATCGTCAAGATCAATCCTGTGAACACTCGTTGGATTGGATGGCAGCGCAGAACTTGGCATGCACGATCAATCCGCAGAGCACGAACGGAGCAAAGCCCCGATGAATCACCAATCCTAGGCACGATGGCAGGTATGGGCAGCCGGGTGTATCAAAGGATCGGCCTGAACTGATGGTGATCAGAATGGCTTCCCTGGGCGAAACAGTGCCGCAACCGCAGTGTGGCCGTGTACAAAGGACTGATTCCCGATCGGTCCGATCTCACCGGCGGCGAAAAATCCAGACAGCGGGACATTTTTCAGGCGCTGGCGGATCATCTGTACATCGTGATGAGATTCGCCGAAGAGACGCTTTCCTCGGCCGTTGCAAGTGAACAACAAAGCGCCGAACGGACGGGGCTTGAGTTGTTCAGCATCCAGGAGCAGGGCGAGATCCTCCGATGCAGTCTCCCCATCGCGGATGTGAAACTGGATCGTCTGCCCGACGTTGGGATGGTCGGAGGTCGCAATCGCTTTGGTTTCCTGATTGATGCCCATGATGTTGCGGATCAGGAAATCACCTCGGCCGAAGCGTTCCCGGTATTCATTGATCACAGTGCCGATGAGCACACCCTTCTTCAGCAATTCACGCTGCTCTTCGGGAAGTGAAGCAGTGGTTTCCTGTAACACGGTAAATGCAGGCTTCCCCCCCAGTTCGAGGATCGTCGTGCCATCGACTTTCGTGATGACCAGTGGATTTCCAAACGGCCGACATCCCTGGCTGACAACACAGTCAACCGTGACTTTTCCCGACAGGCTCACGCCCACCGCGCCGCCGTTGAGAAACTGATCGTCGATCATGAGCATGTTACCGCTGGGTTGGCTCGATCCCGATGCAATTCCTCCGATGATGGTGACCGGTTGTTCCTTGCCGCGGCAATTCGTGAGTGCAGGCACCAATCGCGTGACCGGAACGCTGAATGGATCAGCCAGTATAAATGTTGCACGGGTGTCATCCTGCAGGCCGATCCGCTCGGGGATAGTATCGGGCTTGCTGATCTGGATGGGAAACTTCGGTGTGGAGATCCAGGGTTGCAACGTGACATCGGGCAGGCGAAAAGCAATTGTGGATAAGCCGGCTATACCCTCGCACTCTTCATCACCGCCGACAACACCTTCGGTTGTGGTGCCAATCATTGTGGTGGGATTGACCGTGTTGCGGATGGTCGCTGCCGCTTCCATGAATGCTGCCACATGATGGTAGCTGGCGAACATCACCACCAGATCGCAGTGCTCTCCGATATCCTCACGCAGTTTCTCAGCCACTTCAGAGGCTGCGGTACGCGTGTCCAGGTGGCCGCTCAATGCCTGGGCGGCAAAGGGCTTTACGGTTGATGCGGGGGAACTCATGGCATTGATCGTAGCAACCTCGGGCCGCGAGAGAAACAAGGAGGTCTACGAGCGATAAACATTGAAAGCCGCTACAATTCATTGGCTGGCATTAATGATCCAATGGCAAGGAGTTCAATCGTGTTCCACTGGGGAAGTGAGGGGAAATTCGACCACTTGAAGCATGCGTTGACGCATGCGGTGGCTGCATTGCGTCAACTTCAACACAAGGACGGCCATTTCTGCGGCGAACTGGAAGGTGATTCGATTCTCCAGAGCGAATATCTGCTCATGAAATTCATTCTCGGCCAGGAAAAACTCCCCCTGGTGGACGGCCGGGATGGATATGAAACGCTGGAGAAAATCGCACGCTACCTGCGTCGACAACAGCGATCTGATGGCGGCTGGGGGCAGTATCCGGGATCGGGCATCGACCTCAGCGCCACAGTCAAGGGGTATTTCGCGCTCAAACTCATGGGTGATGATCCCCAGGCAGATCACATGACAAAAGCACGCGAGGTGATTCTCCAATCGGGTGGGGCAGAGTGCTGTAACAGCTTTACGAATTTCTACCTGGCCTGTCTGGGGCAGATTTCCTGGAATGCGGTCCCTGCAATTCCACCGGAAATCATCCTGCTGCCACGCTGGTTTTATTTCCACATCAGCAAAGTCAGCGCCTGGACGCGCACCATGATTCTCACCCTGTCACTGGTGGTGACATTGCGCCCCACGCGTAAACTGCCTGAAAGGTTGGGTATCGATGAGCTTTATGTTGATCAACGTGCTCGACATCGACTGAAGAACCTGGCCAGAGCACCACGTCACTGGTCCGCGTTTTTCCTGACGATCGATCGAGTGCTGAAGATCCTGCAGGCGATGGGAGGAACACCGGTTCGCAAAATTGCGATCAACCGTATTGTCCAATGGATCAATGACCGTGCTGGTCAGGATGGCGTAGCGGCAACAGACGGCCTGGGTGCGATCTTCCCGCCCATGGTGTATCTGCAGGTTGCATTTACCGCGTTGGGTTATCGTCGTAATCATCCGATCTTGCGCCGGGCGGAACGCGAACTTGATGAATTTTTCATCGAGCAGACGCTGGATGGGGAAGAGACCATCCGCATACAGCCATGCTTCAGTCCGGTTTGGGATACCGGGATCGCGCTTTATGCACTGACCGATTGTAGATTCGATCAGCAGGATCAGTCAGTGGCATCTGCAGCGCAATGGTTATGTGAAAAGGAATGCCATCACATCGGGGATTGGATTGTTAATATTCCCAGATCTGCCCGGCGTGGGTATAGGACAAAGCGTGGGGGTGCGGGGGTATGTGGTGGGGGGTGGTGGTATTTTGAGTACCACAATGCGTGGTATCCAGATGTCGATGATACGGCGATGGTCGCGATGGCTCTGAAACGCAGCGGCGGTCAATCCAATGAAAACGCAGCGCAGCGCGGCATCGAATGGATCCTGAAAATGCAGAACGATGATGGCGGGTGGGCTGCTTTTGATCGCACCAGACATCGGCAGATCCTGGAGTACATCCCCTTTGCCGACCACAACGCCATGCAGGATCCCTCGTGCCCCGATATCACCGGCCGGGTACTGGAATGCCTTTCCTGGAACGGATATACAGTGCGCGATGTAACTGTGCAGCGCGGGATTGAATACATCAAAACCAGACAGGAACCAGAGGGCTGTTTCTTTGGCCGGTGGGGTGTGAATTACATCTACGGTACATGGCAGGCAGTCATTGGTCCGATTCGATGCGGGGTAGATACGAATGAACCCTGGATTCAACGTGCCGGCGCGTGGATTAAATCGGTCCAGAAGGATGATGGTTCGTTTGGAGAGACCGCCAACAGTTATGAAGATCCTTCGCTGAAGGGGCAGGGTTCGTCCACTGCTTCACAAACAGCCTGGGCTGCGATGATCCTGCAGGAAATTTACGGGAAGGATGATCCCGATTTGCTGCGTGCACTTTCGTGGCTGGCGCTGTCTCAACTCCAGGCAGCTGATGCGGATAATCCGGCAAGCAATCCTGAGGGCGATCCGGCCGGCTCCTGGGTGGAAACAGAGTTCACCGGTACCGGCTTCCCCCGTGTTTTCTACCTGCGCTACCACCTCTATCGACTGTACTTTCCCCTCATGGCAATCGGGCGATTCCTCGCAGCCCATGATGATCTGCCCGAACGTGAGAAAACGCTGAATAACACTCAGGAACGAGAATCCGTGCTCGTGTGATGGGGTGTAAGGTGTGTGTGAGGGGGGTGCATGTGTGGGTTGGGAGGGATATAGTTATGACCATGTTGCCTCATTTTGATGAACGCCGATATCTGATCCCTTTCCGGTCACTCCTGCTGCCGCACATTTTCACCGATACGTTGGTGATCGGATCGGGGGTTGCTGGCATGCGGGCGGCGCTGGCAGCGGCCGAAGGGGGAGCGGATGTCATCCTGTTGGCCAAGGGCGAGTTGGATGTTTCCTGTACCGCCCAGGCCCAGGGAGGGATCGCCATCGCTGATGCAGATCCGGTCAGCATTGAATCGCACTATCAGGACACGATTGATACCGGAGTCGGATTGTGCGGATCAGAAGCGGTGCGAACATTGGTGGAGGATGGGCCGGCAGCGCTGGAAGAACTCCTGAAGTGGGGGATGCGGTTTGATCGTAATGAAGAGGGTGAGCTGAGCTATGGCCGTGAGGGAGCGCACAGCGCTAATCGGATCCTGCACACCGATGGTGCTGCGACCGGCCGTGAACTGGCGCGTTGTCTGGGGGAAAAGATCAACGAAGCTGAGAACATCCGCGTTTTCGATCACTGCTTTGCCCTTGATCTCATGACTAATCCCGCCCAGGAAGAAAGAGGCAAACAGCGTGTACTCGGTGCTATCACTCACCATAACCAATACGGACTGCAAATCATCTGGGCCAAGGCGACCATTCTCGCCAGCGGTGGGGCGGGGCAGGTTTTCCGTGAATCGACCAATCCAACGCTCACGACCGGTGATGGCCTGGCGATGGCGTACCGGGCCGGAGCGTGGCTGGGGGATCTGGAATTCATACAGTTTCATCCGACGACGCTGTATGTTGCCGGTGCCAGTCGATCGCTCATCAGCGAGGCAGTGCGCGGTGAAGGGGCGAAGCTGGTCGATCGTCAGGATCAGCGCTTCATGGATGCGTATCACGAACTGGCGGAACTGGCACCACGCGATGTGGTCAGTCGGGCCATTCTCGATCAACTCGCGCAGACCCAGGAAGCTGCGGTGTACCTTGATGTGAGGCATCTCGGCAACGGCTTTGCCCGGAGATTTCCCAATCTCGACACCATCCTGAAATCGTATGACATCGATCCGATGAAGAATCTCATTCCCGTACATCCATCAGCTCACTACACCATCGGCGGAGTGTGTACCGATCTCTTCGGCCGCACGAGTTTACCCGGCCTCTATGCCTGCGGTGAAGTGGCGTGCACCGGACTGCACGGGGCCAATCGACTGGCCAGCAACAGCCTCCTGGAGGGATTGGTCTATGGCAAGCGGGCCGGCGATGCCGCCCGGGAAATGTCCAATGCTTTGCACACGCCGATGAAAATTGTCAGCGAGATGATGACCAGTGAGCACGGCGAACTGGATCTTGAGGATGTACGCTCCAGCTTGCGCAGCACGATGTGGCGAAATGTTGGGATTCAACGCACCGGAGCCAAACTCAATGATGTGATTGACATGTTCGGTTTCTGGGCTCGTTACATACTCGATTCGATTTTCGACGATCCACGCGGTTGGGAAACGCAGAATATGCTTACCGTCGGAGTATTGATCACACGGGCGGCGAAGTGGCGCGAGGAGAGTCGTGGCACACATTATCGCACCGATTGCCCGGGGACCGATGATAAGTTCCTCCTCCACGCGCGCTGGCAGGTGAACAACGGTTCACCGGAATGTGTTTCCGTGGCTGGGTGTACACCTGCTGAAGCCTGATCATGATGATGAAACTTTTCCGTCATCTACTCCTCGCATTTCTTATGTTGATCCTTGTCGGTTGCGAACCATACAGGATTGAATATCACTCTCGGCCGTCGTTCTATCGGCAGGCAGGGGTGACGGATCTGCCGGACCGCGAGGTGCTCGAGGACGGGACAGTGGTTATTTATGAAACCAAACAGTCGACGGACTTTTTTCAAAGTCAACAGCAGATTGATGAAGAGGGGCAACCACTACCGATCCGCGAGGAATATCAGGATGACACAGTTCTTCTGCGCTGCTTTCTTCCTGAACATGTGGTAGAAAACACACTGATCTGCCTGCACAACGAAGAGTATCAACTCATTTATGATCAACTGCTGGCTGAGGAAACGCGCGATTATTACGAGCGGCTTGATGAAGGATATGAGGAATTTGAAAATTATTTTCGGAAGTATCGCCTGGATATTGCACGCTTGCTCAACCGGATGTTGTTCGGCCTGCATCGTGAAGAAGTGGAAACCTTATATGTTGGTACCGCAGTGTGTTTTCGTCTTCGTAGCCATGTTGCAGATCCATTTCGATTTCGACAAGTGGAAATGGTGCGAGAAGAACACGAGATGAAGCTGTTGAAGATCCAGTGAGACTCTTTGATTATGTTTATATTGTGGAGGATTCGTAAGCCGCATCTGACGAGCGCAGCGAGGAAGGTGCGGATAGGTGTTGTGTGTGTGGTATGTGTGGGGGTAAGTGGGGAGGGTAAAAAGCCCAGGCAAGGCTTTGCCTGGATCTCATATGGTCAACATCTCGCAGAGTGATTCATGTGGGGGGTAAAGGCTCCAGCGAGCCGGCTCGTCCTCGAGCCCGGCTATCTTTGAAGCGTTACATCTAAATTCGGTGCAATGTGTGCGTGGGGAATGTGTGGGAGGGTGTGGGGGTAGCTGCGACTCAACGAATCGCAGTGTCATTCGTGTGTGGGGGGTAGCTGCGGGTGGAAATCCGCAGGCAATTAATCATCATTCACACAACCTGATGCCCTCAGGCAGAGCCTGGGGTGAACGATACAGTTTAAAACGGACAATATTATCTTGGCTCCTGTGATGATGGGTGTTATCTTGTTACATGGAGGCTCTGCGGTGGCGCGGGGCGAAGTCTCTGTGGAACGTGGGGCAAGCTGTGGAGGAAACCACAATGATCAAATTCAGTGAACGCCGTATCCAAACTTCGGTCCGGATCATCTGCACATCTCTGGTGCTTGTGTGCGGAACCATCGCGCACGCAGATAGTGGTTCGATCGTTGCATGGGGATTAAATAGTCAAGACCAGTGTAACGTGCCGGCGCCGAATATGGACTTTTTAGCCGTTACGGGGGGTTGGAGGCACAGCTTAGGTCTGAAGTCAGATGGCTCGATTGTGGCGTGGGGGTACAACAATTCTGGTCAATGCGATGTGCCGGATCCAAACACAGATTTCATAGCCGTCTCAGCAGGTTTTTCCCACAGTCTCGGTTTGAAGTCTGATGGCTCGATCGTGGCATGGGGATCTAACAGCTACGGTGAATGTGATGTGCCAGATCCAAACACAGATTTCATAGCCGTCTCAGCAGGTTGGTCCCACACTATCGGTTTGAAGTCTGATGGCTCGATTGTGGCGTGGGGATACAACGGTTCTGGTCAATGCGATGTGCCGGATCCAAACACAGATTTCATAGCCGTCTCAGCAGGTTCTGCTCACAGTCTTGGTGTAAAGTCAGACGGCTCTATCGTGGCATGGGGATACAACTACTACGGCCAGTGCGATGTGCCGGCACCGAACTCAGAATTCGTGGCCATCGCGGGGGGCTACAGCCACAGTCTCGGCTTGAAATCCGACGGTTCGATCGTGGCTTGGGGGCGGAACAACAAAGGCCAATGCGACATACCAACGCCGAACGAATCTTTCGTGGCAGTCACGGCGGGCTTTTACCACAGTCTCGGTCTGAAGTCTGATGGTTCGATCGTGGCGTGGGGGTGGAACTCGCACGGTCAATGCTATGTGCCGGATCCGAACAAGGGCTTTACTGCCATTGAGGGGGGAAATGAACACAGTCTGGGATTGAAGGGGGTGAACCATGGTGCGTGTTGCATAGAGGGGGAACCATGCCAGTTCATAACCCAGAAGGATTGCGATCTTGTACTCGGCGGCACCTATCAGGGTGATGGTGTAAACTGCAATCCGAATCCATGCCTGGGAGCTTGCTGTCTGAATGGGATCGAATGTGTCGATGCCGTTACGCAGTTTGATTGCAAGACCATCTTCGGTGGCCTGTGGCGGGGTTCAGACACATCATGCGCTTCCGTCAATTGCGCGGAGGTATACAAGCTTTTAGCTGACGAAGGAATGGAGGGTGACGTCTTTGGAAGATCTGTATCAATCTCCGGCGACACCGCAGTGATAGGAGCACCAAGCATGTACATTTGCTCCGCATACGTGTTCCAGAAGATCGGCTCAGACTGGGAACAGGTAGCCAAACTGTTGCCCAGTGACTGGGCGGGCTATTCGTTTGGCCAACCCGTCTTCATCTCAGGTAACACGATCGTGGTCGGAGCGTGGGCTACGGACGGCGGCGGCCCCGGTTCAGCGTATGTGTATATCAAGCCAGTTGAAGGTTGGTCCGGGACAATTTACGAGAGTGCACAATTGCATCCCAGCGACGGCGAAACGGATGACACTTTCGGCTATTCCGTTTCTATTACCCCTCATGACTATTGGGATGAAGTCATTGTAGTTGGAGCCCCGGATAGTTTTAATAATGATACTTCCGGCTCTGCATATATATTCAATAGACCGAGTGGTGGCTGGTCTGGGAATCTTTCCGAGGATGGCAAACTTCTACCCAGTGACGGCGTGCCGGGAGACTCTTTTGGATCGTCTGTTTCCACCTCTGGTGGTGACGCATTGTTTACAACAATTGTGGTGGGAGCTGGCGAGGACGATGACAATGGCGACAGTTCAGGCTCGGCGTACGTATTTTACAATATCTTTATGCAGGGGTGGACATACAACGAGAACGCCAAACTGCTTCCTTCCGACGGAACTGAGGATGACGGCTTTGGCTACTCCATATCCACCCTCGACGGTGATACTGTCGTGGTTGGAGCGTCAGGGGACGACGACAACGGTTTCAGTTCCGGTTCGGCGTATGTTTTCCAGATGCCTGTTAGCGGCTGGTCCGGGATACTGAACGAGGAGGCTAAACTTCTGGCCAGCGACGGCGCCACCGATGATGCATTTGGCCACCCAGTGTCTATCTCTGGCGACACTGTCGTGGTTGGAGCGCTGTTGGACGACGATAATGGTTTCAATTCCGGTTCGGCGTATGTGTTCCAGATGCCTGTTGGCGGCTGGTCTGGGATACTGAACGAGGAGGCTAAACTTCTGGCCAGCGATGGTGCGGTGGGTGACCTCTTTGGCTACTCCGTATCCATCTTCGGCGACAAAGTCGTGGTTGGAGCGCCCAGCGACGACGATAACGGCACCAATTCCGGCTCGACGTATGTGTTCGACGTGAGCGCAATAACATGCCCGGCGGATCTCACGGGCGACGATCAAGTTAACATTGATGACGTCTTCGCAGCGCTGGGCTTATGGGGTGATTGTGATGATCCTTGCCCGCCTTACTGTGATGGTGATCTCACTGAAGATTGCATAGTGAATATCGACGATATTTTTGCGATACTGGGCGAGTGGGGGCCGTGTGAGTGATTAGGAAGGAGCCCCCGGTGTTTTCACCGGGGGCTAAGTATCAGTAGGGTGAAGTAATTAGCCCCCAGTGAATACACTGGGGGCAAGACGCAAAGCAGTGTCGTTTCTGCTACAAAGACTCACGCGACCAGTGATCGCATGGCTGCACACCTCGAGTATCAATCCTTTGTTTGTATTACCCCGTTCGTCTGCGCGCTCGGCGGTTTTCTGTGCAGCGGACAAATTGTGCGACGCGATCGAGGCGTTGGTGGAAAGCCAGGCCGAGGATCGTTTGTCCATCGACCTTTCCTGGGCTTACAAACGCCACCCGCACCGGAGCGGAGAGTGTACCAACAGGTGTGGGCAATTCAGTTTGAAAATGACAGTTGTCGCCCACCTTGAACAGTCCTTCCGCCTGGTAACTTCGAACCTGCACACCACTTGCACTGATGTCGATGACGATGCCGGTGATTTCCTCCGTATGGTCAGGCATTTTCAATACGGCTTTGGGCGCCAAGTCATATCCCACCGTGGTTCGCGGATCACTTCGCCTTTCTGGTGTATCCAATTGTTCAGGCAGATTCAGGCGATAACCGTAGAGCATCCGTTTCCCACCCGAGGGGATTCTTGCCCGGCCTGCGCATCGGGTCACACCCTGATAACGCTTCCCCTGAACTACAAGAGTGAATTGAATTGTTTCACGTTTGTTGAGCGGATGACCCATGACTCCAGCAGTAGGCTGACTAATGATGAATGAATCCTCAGCTATCTGCTCAATGTTGGCGGTCAGTTTTCTGCTGTCTTCACTATCCTGATTTTCCAATTCCAGCATCAGCTGGATACGGCTACGCTGAGCGAGCCGAAGCACACGCCGTGATTGCGCATAGGGATCCGTGTTTCCACCGAGGGTGGATTTCACCTTGTCCAGCCATCGTTCCACGCTTCATTTATCGACCGTTACGGTGTCGCAATTGACCGATAGGTTCTATCAGCGAGCGTGTTCGAATAAAACTCGGCAGATTAAGGGTATACGGTCCGAGAAGAAACCTATCCCGATTACCAAAGACAGGATCCAGAGGACTGTGACTAGCAACAGTCGTTGCCGGATAAGTAATGCCAGCCCCGATCCGATCAGTGCAACGATGAGCGATCCCAGGAGAATGTGAATCCACTGCCGATGTTCATTGACCCACAGGGCATCGACGCGCAGGGCGGGAGGCGGGCCGATCTGGGCTAACGTACCCAGCGACAGACCAAGCCCACCGCCGGTCAACGCGAGGACAAGTCGTCCCAACCATTTTCGTTTCGTTCGTCGGCGACTTGATTTCCACCCGGCACGTCGGGGCATGATCAACCATCTCCGCCGGGTAGCTCAAGCACGGTGATCTGATTGTTGGTGTAGACGCAGATCTCAGCCGTGACGAGCATCGCCTGTCGGCAGATTTCCTGGGGAGGCATGTCTGTATGTGCAGTTAGTGCGCGGGCGGCAGCAAGGGCATAATTCCCACCGGACCCGATGGCGCACAAACCATCGTTCGGTTCGATCACATCGCCCTGACCCGAGAGCATGAGTGTGCGGGAACGATCCGCCACGATCAGCAGGGATTCCAGGCGGCGCAGCGCTCGATCGGTCCGCCAGAACTTGGCAAGCTCGATCGAAGCCTTCATCAGATTGGTGGGCGATTCCTTCAATTTGCTCTCAAACCGGTCAAGCAGGGCAAAGGCGTCGGCAGCAGAGCCGGCAAAACCGACCAGAACGCCCGCCTTATCCACACCGAACTCATCCAGCTTCCGGACCTTGACCGCGTCGGGTTTGGCGATCGTCTGTCCCAGACTGACTTGTCCATCACCTGCCAGGGCGACCGAGTTCCCCTGCCGGGCGGAAATGATTGTTGTGCTGTGGTAACTCTCCATACGTGAAGTGTACCCATTTCCTGTTACGATGCAGCAATGGCAACTTCAAAGCAACGACAGGAACATCTCAAGTGGCTCAAGGAAATCACAGCCATCCCCACCGCAGCGGGGAAGGAAGATCGGGTCGAGGCGTGGATTCGCGACTGGGTCAAAGCCCGTAGCAATCTGACCTTGCGCCGGGATCGACACCGAAATCTGCTGATTATGCAAAAAGGATCCAAAGGCGGGAAGCGGCCGATCTTCATCACCGCTCACATGGATCATCCGGCATTTGTGCTGCGGCGGAAACTCGGCGATCGGGAACTGGAGCTGGAATTCCGCGGTGGTGTGTTTGATCCGTACTTCGTCGGCACGAAGATCAACGTGTATGACAACAATGTTGTTGCGCATCGAGCCACGATCACCCAGCTCAAACCAAAAGCCAAACCGTTCAAGCGCGTGATTGCGCGATTGGCGAAGAAAATTGATTCAATCCAGATCGGTGACATTGCGCGTTGGGCATTTCCCGAACACAAGAAATTACCCAAGATCGTCAAGGGAAAGTTTCTCGCCCACTGCTGTGATGACTTAGCTGCACTGGCGGCCGGTCTGGGCGCACTGGATATCCTGCGACGCAAGAAAAATGCGAAGCATGTTGGATTGCTCCTCACGCGTGCAGAAGAAGTCGGCTTCATCGGTTGTATTGCAGCGTGTCAGAGCGAATCGGTTTCTCGCAAGGCAAGATTGATCTGTCTGGAAAATTCACGCAGCTTTGCTGATTCTCCAGTTGGCGGTGGTCCCATTGTGCGCGTCGGTGATCGAATGAGCGTGTTCAGCCCCACACTGACCAACGATATCAGCCGTATTATGCTTGATTACGCCAAACGTCATCCTGATTTCAAGTGGCAGCGCAAGCTCATGTCCGGTGGTGCCTGCGAAGCGACGGCTTTCAGTGAGTATGGATACGAAGCAACGTGCATCTGTTTTCCGCTGGAGAACTACCACAACATGGCGGATATCGATGGTGTTCAGGCGGGGAAACGACCGGCGAAGATCGCGCCGGAAATCATTTCCGTGGATGATTATCACGGCATGATCGAATTGTTAGTAATCTGCACCACGCGATTGGATGCAATGCCGGTCAAACCAGTACGTGACCTGCTGGATGAACTGATCGAGAAGAACGGTCACGTGCTGACTTAGTTTTTTCAGGATGATTTACTGACAGGTAAAGTTAACCTGAAACATGCGCCTTGAGCGGAGGGGATGTATGTCAGGTCGCCACCCATATCGCGCGCGAGGCTGCGTGATAACGCCAATCCTAATCCGACGCCGGGGATTGAATCTCCGGTGGGTTGAGGCACACGATGAAATGCCTTGAACAGGACCGAAGAAAATTCAGGATCAATACCCGGTCCATGGTCACACACATCAACCTGAATATAAGTTTTCTGGTGTTGTATAGATTGCGTGGTAATTATTTCGATTGTGCTATTCTCTGCGGATGCTGCGTACTTGCAGGCGTTGTCCACCAGGTTCAGCAGGATCTGGCCGACCGCATCGATGTCAGTTTCCACAACAGCACGAGTCGAGTCGTCATTTCCTGAAATTTGTATCTCCATGCCCGCTTCCTCAGCACGACGCGCAAGTTGAGGCAGGTGCTGGTCGATAAGATCTTCAACGCCGATCGGTTGACGGCGAAGACTGGCACGCCCTTCCTCCAGGCGGGCATAGGTCAATACATTTTCAACCAGCGTGCTCAGACGTGCTGATTCATCTTTGAGTGTAGTCAGGTAAGTCCGTTTCGTTTCTTCTTCGGGGACCATGCCATCGGCAAGCATTTCGGTGTACATGCGGAACGTAGTCAGCGGCGTGCGCAGTTCATGAGTGACGGCTGAGGCAAAACGACTTCTCCGCTCACCAAACTGAATGCTTGCGCGCAGTGTAACTCCCACTGCAATACCGGCAATGATCAAAGCCAGCCAGGTCAGTGTTAATGTTGTTTTGACAGGTGACCACGCTTGTGCCGGTGTGAATGGGAAATCAACTTCCAGCGCGATGGGTATTGTTGCCAGCATACGGCTGGCTAATTCGGGAGATGGCGCTGCTTCAGTTACGGCAACCAATCTCGCACCAGGCAGGAGATCATGAATTTCCGTCAGAAGGGCAGCGCTGAGATTCTGCCAATGTAGCCAGATTCCCTGGATGTAATACGTCGAACCGGTTTCAACCCTGCGCACGACTGCAAGTGGCTCGGGATCATCCTGCTCAAGGTTCCCTAGCCATACTGGAATTAATGGGCCGATGGATTGAATACTGCCCCATGCACCTTCCAGGTAAACATTTGACATCTGCTGCTGAGCCAACTCAACCTGTGATTGTTGATATCCTTTGCCACGAAGTACGCGAGATCCCTTTGCCTTTGATTGCCGCGGCTCTGATTGAGTGTCGGAGGTTGGCATCGGATCATTCAAATCAAATCCTTCTGATACCGGTTCAGTTAATTCAGCAAAGGTTAATTCAGCGATCTGTAGGCGAGACAATAAATCATTGTTCGCTAATATCTGCCTGATGAGATCCAGGCGCGCGATGTTGTTTGCGAGTTGTTCCTCACTCATCCGATTATGATGTGCCCATTCGTGAAGATTTGCGGGTGGAGCCTGTGGCGATCGCACAACTCCCTCCGCATCCACCTGGAAATGCAGGAACAGGATATCATCGGTGAAGTTAAGTAACGGAGATGGTGTGAGTGAATCATCAGCAGTTACATCTTCAGGTCGCATACTCCAGGGTTGCTGCGTGTGATAGGGGAGGTATTCGAAATACGGTCGAGCCGCTTCGCCGGCCAACCGGGGGGCGAGCCAGGAATCCATGCGCCACAATGCCAGTCGTATATCCTCCTGATGTTGATTTTCCAGACGAGCCTGACGCTCGGCTGATTCCAGACTTAACAACAATACCGTAATCCATATCAGGACCGCAGTGCTGATCAGCACACACAATGAGTAAATTAACCACCAGGTACGATACGATTTCATGATTCGATCACCTCTACCTGTGCAGCAAGCATATAACCTTTTCCTCGAACCGTTTCGATAATACGTGTTTGATTTGGATCATCCTCCAGTTTTTCACGCAATCTTGCGATGTGCATATCCACCGTTCGTGTGTTCAAGCCCTTGGGATTCAGTCGCCACACATGTTGCAGGAGTGTCTTTCGATCTACCGCGCGATCACGATTCCCTGCCAGATATTGCAGAATATCCACCTCGCGATCGGAAAGTGATTTCGTTCGATCGTCAGGCCAGGATACTTCACGCCGATCCAGATCCATGATGATGTCATCGACCCGGAGCTTATGGACATCGCGAGGACGTTCCGGCGAACGGCGCAAAACCGCTTCAACCCGAGCGAGCAGTTCGTGTGCACTGAATGGTTTGACGACATAATCGTCGGCGCCGGTTTTCAGGCCGCGCACCCGATCACTTTCTGCACCCCGAGCAGTCACCATGATAATGGGCAGAGTCGGTCGTGATTCCCGCAGCTTGTCCAGTATGGAAAAGCCATCCATGCCCGGGAGCATAACATCAAGCAGCACCAGGTCGATTTTCAATTCCAATGCCATCCCCAATGCTTCCCGGCCGTCGGCACATTCCAGCACTTCATACTCGGCATAGCGCAGCGCATCGACCAATCCGCGGCGAATCGGAGCATCATCTTCAATCACCAGAACAGTGGGTTGTGACACGATAAGCTCCTTGGCATTAGAGGTATCGGCGAAACAGCCGACCGACTGGATGTTATGTCGATCGGCCGAGTTGCTTGACGTTGTTTCATGTCAGGATCATGGCGGAACATTTTACCTGATGATTCAAGATTCCTCGGTTTCAGCATCTTCGGCGGAGGCAGCATCTTCCGATTCAGTTACCTGGTCGGATTGAGGCTTATCATCCTGGAAATCATAACCCTTGGTGCGAGCCTGGTTGCGGATTGCCTTGCGCACTACAGCATCGAATGCCTGATCATCGTCCAGACCCTGTTTTTCCATCTGCTGCTGGATGAATTCCTGACGTTGCTCTGAGATTTGCTTGATTTCCTGTTGAATCTGCTGACGCTGCTGGAACATGCTCTGAATGTAAGCATCGCGCTCTTCCAGTGTCATTGACTGCATATTCTCAGGGAAATCCTCTTCAGCGATTTCCGCCAGGGCAAATCCTTCCTGCTGGCTGGCATCAACCAGATCCCACATCGCGTTGTTATACAGCGCGCTGCCCTTGCTTTGTGCTCGTGCAGCCTGAGCAGCACCGTTCATGGAAGCTGCATTGCTGTCCTGCAATTCCTGTCGCTGTTGATACTCCGCACCTTCAACGCCGAAGGGGATATAGGTCGTGTTGATCGTCGCGCTCAATTCAGCGAGGCGATCATCGTGCGGCGTGCTGACGACGACCGTGCCCTGATTGTGATCAATGGAGGCAAAGTGACCGTCTGCCAGTGTTGCAATTTCTCTCCACGCCGGCGCGAGGTTATCCGTGGGTGATCCACAGTAAATCGGATTGACCATGATGCTCTGATTGATCGCGTCACTGCACATCTGACGGAACGGTACTACCTGATCCTGGTCGGCGGATTCATTGCCGGCAACGACGATGAGCTTGAGCGTGTCCTCGCCGGGCGTCCATTCGAGTTGCGTCAGGGCTGATTGCATGACCCGGCCGACGTATTCCGTGCCGCCATTGGTCGAGAGGGCAAAGAGTTGCTGCGAGATAAGATCAAGATCATCGGTCAAGCCGCAATCGACGCGCACCCAACCGTTTTCCTGTTGATGCCCATCGTTGCCATAGGTGAGCAGCGCAATTCGTAAGCGAGGTGTCGGCTCAGCCAGAGCAAGATCATTGACGATGGCCCACAACTTCTGCTTGGCTGATTCGATCAGACCGCTCATCGATCCGCTGGTATCCAGACAGATTGCAAGATCAACCGTTGGTTGTACAGGGGCAGTTGTTTGTGGGGGGGAGGGGAAATGAGCGATTGCTTCAAGGGGGGCTTGTTGAGCCCGGAGCAACGTGCTCATGCCGAGTAAGGTTGCTGAAAGAACGGTAACTTTGAATGTGGTGTGTAAATGCATGATAAACTCCTTGATGATTGTGAAAACCTGTTGCGATGTTGTGAGCTGAAAGTCATCGCGATCAGGGTGTTTCTGAATTGCGAATGAGGATGATCTGGCCGTCCAGTTGAAGGACGATTTCACCGGAAAGTGACATCACTGCCTGCTCTCCCTGGCCGATCAGACGATCAAGTAATTGCCGGTAGCGTTCGCTGCCGAAGGTGACAATCACATCGGGTTGCGGAGTGCGATCCGTACCGACCAGTTTGGAATCGGTCCAGCGCTGACCATTCTGGAAGAATGCGCGATTGCCAAGTTGCTGCACGTTGGCGTATTGCACAGATTGCATCTGCTCATCGAAATACGAGTTGCGATGGTTTAAAACAGTCTGTCCTTTTCCGCGCGCGTAATTTCGTGCCTGATTTATTGCTCCCTGCCCGGAACGGCTGTGCACTGCACGTTGATTGAGCGAGCGATGCAACTCTGTCTGCGCGTTGCGCCAGTTGGAAAGATCCGTTCCCTCACGGGCGAGAAAGGCGGTGTATTCCGTGAGAATGCCAAACTCCGTGGAGAGGCGCAGCACTTCCTCTGCCATCTCGCGTAGGCGGGGATCGGTAAAAGGGTCAAAATCCAGCGGCACCGTGCTGCCTGTTGTCGGCGCACCTACCTGGCGGATGTGATCGATCAGTTCGGTGATGCGCCGACTGGCCCACAACCGGGGAACAAATGCGTTGCGGGTCGTGGCCTGATCGAGATCAAACGTGAATGTGAATGTACGGGGACGCCCAAGATAATTACCCGACAGTTCAAACGTGATGGGTTGATCATTCCAATACTGTCCCAGCACGATGAGCTGGTCGCCGATGAACATGTCCGGCAATGGATCAGGCAATACCTGACGAATCAGATTGATCCGTCCTGTGGCGTCACGACCCTTCAACTCAGCGTCGACCAACACCGGTCCCTGCAATCGTTTGAAAAGTGCAGCTATCTTGTGGTCAACCGTATCACCGGGGAGAACATAATCACTGATTCCGCGTGATGCTTCGGAAAGATAATCAAGCAGGGGAGCATTAACATCCTCTCCCACACCTAATGTAAATATGCGACGGTTATATGTGTTAGCGGCTTCAGCCATCTCTCGAATGATGCGCTCGTTGGTTCGGCCGACTGTCGGCAATCCGTCAGTGAGAAACAGTACCAGCGGCACCGTTCCCGCAGTAGGCTTGGCCCGCAGTGCTTCAAGCAATGCATCGTGAATATTGGTACCGCCGCTGGGGCGGATGCTTTGCAGATAAATCGCCGCCTGTTGTGCAGAGTATGGAGTTTTCGTGACCGGTTGCGACGCGAAGGATGAAACTGTAGTGGAATAATCGATGATGTTGAACGATTCGCCCTCGCGCAGGTTGGCAAGGATCTCCTGTGCCGCGGTGCATGCCTGATGGAATTTTTCACCGGCCATGGATCCGGACCGATCAATGACCAGTGTGATCTCGCGTCGGATCGTAGCGAGTTTGGACACATCCGCAGGCAGACCGGCCATGAGCAGGAAATACCCGCCGCCGACCTGCGGATCGGGATAGGCAAAGAGTGTTGCGTTGACTCCATCACCTTCCCTCAAGTATGACAGGCGAAACGGTCCCGGCTCGTTGAATGAAACTGAATCGAGTTCTACTTTTATGTGGCCGGTGGATATCCGATGCGTCACCAGCTGATGGCTGGGGGAATAAATCGTGGAGATCGGATGGCGCGATTGAATATCCGCGGTGATCTTCCACGGCACGCTGTTCTGCAGGGATTCACTGCGGGGGAGCAGGTAATCCACACGATCACCGTCACCTGAGAGCAGGTGTTCATAAGTAATGCGAACACGCTGCCTTCCACTGGCGGGAACAGGAAAGACACTGCTGCGGATCAGTTGATAACCAGCAAATTCCAGCAGGGCAGGATCGCGCACACGGCGGACGATTTCATCGTAGAGCCGTCGCGCTTCCTCTGCGGTCAATACTTCGGCAGTCGGCTCTGGGGCTGATCCATCGAACGCAAACGCACTGACTACTGCCTGATCGGGGACGGGGAGGAGCACAATTGCTTCCTCCGGTTGGGATGAATGATTCACCAGTTCGATCTGCAGCGTCGTAGTGGCAGTCTGTTCGATGATTCTGATGTGCGCGTTGACCAACGCGATTGCCACGCCGACCCGATGACGCTCCAGGGTGAAGCTTCGTGACTGCGGGATAATGATGTGGTGAGCACGTCCCAGCGCGGGCGTTTCAGTCCACTGAGCTGCACTGGGGGCGGTGAGAATACACATTCCCAACAGCAGCAGCCCCATTTGGACGACTTTTTTCAGTTGAAATCCCGGTTTCTGATACATGACATGACCTTTCCGTCGAGTGGTAAAGGAAGCATTTGCTTCACTATGAATACGACAGAAAAGGGGATCACTTAGTAACAGGTCTGTAACGTTTGCCGGTGGATGACTCTTGACCATAGGAAAGATGGAGCCATACTCACTTTTTTCACCATGAATGCAGAGCCATCCCAATCACCGATTTCCCACACGGCGCCTGCGACTGAGGCAATTCCTGCACTAATGCAGGATCATGGTGGGCAAATCTACGGACTGGCGTTGCGATTGTGTGGTGATCAGACTAAGGCAGAAGATCTGGTCCAGGAGACGTTCCTCCAGGCTTATCGGAAGTGGCATCAGTTTGAAGGAAGGTCAAAGCCCTCGACCTGGTTGTATACGATTGCCGCCCGGCTTTGTCAGCGCATGCAATGTAAAAAATCACATGAGCCGGACCGGGTGCTTTCGTTGGATATGGATTCTGCATTCAGTGCGGGAACAGTACCGGACATCCCCAGCAATGATGATGACCCACAGCGTTTACAGATGCGCAGTGAATTGCATGAACATCTTGAACATGCGATTGTCCATCTACCCAGAACATACCGCATGCCGTTGATACTGAAAGATATTCTCGGCTTTTCCGTGCAGGAGGTTGCCGAGGTGCTTGGCCTGAAGGAATCGACGGTGAAGACGCGTCTGCACCGGGCTCGTTTGGTATTGAGAGAAGAACTTTCAGGCAAGATTCAGCAGCGCGATGCACCGCCCGCAGCCTACACCAAACGCGTGTGTATGGATCTGTTACGTTCCAAGCAGGAAGCGCTGGATCGTGGGGTTGAGTTTCCCGCAGTTACCCACGACATCTGTGAGCGCTGCAGCGCCATGTTTGCCTCGATGGATCTGACGCGCGATATGTGCATGGATCTGAGTCAGCAGAGTCTGCCGGAATCGGTGAGCGCAGCTGTCCTGAAAGACATTGCGGGGACAGATTAAGGCTGGCCAAGTTTCGCTCGAATGAAGTAGTTGCTATCGTTTGAACAAATGATGTAATCCACACCACATGTCAATCCCCACGTATGTAAGGACAAGCGTGTTGGAACACATAGTGTAATTCAAGATATTTTATAATAGATTCTTGATTGATTATTGTATGGGTCAGAATCGTTTGGCCGCTGTGGTTCGAGCATATTTAATCACTCACTAACCGCAACGTCACGAGAACCATCTCCAAAGTCGATACCAATCAAGTTGGTGATTGAATCAGAAACTTGAACAGTGTACCCTCTGAATGTTACGAATTGTCCGGAACCCCCCATCAGAACAAGGTACTGATCCGGAAGAATGTAATACCGAAATGCTTTTGTATTTGGCAAACATTTCCGATGTATGCCAGGAGAATGCTTTCTAATGTGTTTGTCAATTTCTTTGAATCGCTCTTTGCGGCCTACGGCGATTGCAATGGCTGCTGCGCGGTCTGCTTCGTTGATCGCTTTAAGTGCAGGGAATACCTCATAGAAGTGCGTAAATTCGCCCTTCTGACAGAAAAATTGCCAAAGTAGATTGGTGATTTCCTTTAAAGATTTTTGAATATCCTCACCAATCGCACTGCCTATTCCTTTGGCCATTCCAATAAGAAATCCAGTTGTGGCTAAGGGTATAGCGATGTTGATGGCCTTGCTTGCACAATTTGCCTGTCCGTCAACCTCATAAAATTGACGAATATTTGGTGGATATAGTTCTGGTGCTTCACATAAAGATATACTGCGTTGATGCATCATCGGTGCAAGATTTATCCGAAGGAATTCTCTGATGAATTGATAGGATCCTCGATTAGTTTGAACAGCATTTAAAATGAGTTCGGCAAGTAGTCGATTCCTATCAGCTTCTGGGATAGCTTTCTGCAATACAGCAAGTGCGATTACCTTGTCTGTAGCCCACTGATGCTCATCAATATTCGGTACGTATTTCAGATGTGTTTCATATTCAAGATATTCCTTGAACATATTTCTGGCATTCGAGATTAATGGTATTAATACTCGCTCGGCTTTCACTTTATCTTTGCCAAATAGGCGTTCAGTCAATCCTTTCGGGAGTGCCCTCATGACATCTTTCGGGATGACGAGTTCATCGGGTCGTGGTTGTGGCTTCTTCTGGCTCATTCCTTGGTTTCCTTTATCCCAGACACCCCAAATACAGTGCCACCCATTTCTTTGAATCTATGACGACAATTTTCGATGAGTTCCGTTACTTTTCCAGACTTGATATCGCTGTTGAGTTGTTTCAGGCCGATCGAGATTTCTTCGTCTTTTAGATAGCTGAATTCCGAGAATGAACGTCGGAAAGTAGGATCAAGTGGTGCAGTGGGTTTATAGAAATCCTTAATCATCGGATCATCGAGTGGTTTGGCAATCACGGATTTCAATCCAGCACATTTCATCCATTCACACACCTGTGCAATCCTTGGTTGAATCTCAAGCTTTATACGTAATGCATTTGGGAAATATGTCCAGAACCAGACAGCCATATTTTGTTCCGGATCACGCTGTACTATTGCAACAGGTCCGGACTTTACTACGCGAACGGCTTCTGCAATCGCCTTTAAACGTAATATATCTCTTTCTCTTTGAGGTGTTGTAGTATTCGCACCGACATGGTGCAGTGATTGTACGAAGTAGGCACCGGAAAAATTTGAATCCGGGAAAGGAAGCGAAACCATATCACCACAGACTACTTCAGCAATTCGGGAAGTTGCGATATCGAGCATCCCCTGGCTCAGATCAAGTCCAACGACACCCTGGCCCTTGAATACTGCTTTTTCGTATTGACCAGTACCACACCCGATACTAAGTATTTTACCTTTACTGCGAGCTCTGTTAAATACACCTGTGAGAAATGCAACGACTTCAGCGCCGGGATTTCTCATCGTGTCATAATCGCCAGCTTGATTATTATAATCTGTCAATGTCTGCCACTTCGCCATACTTATGCTTTCGTTAGGCCCATCGCTTGCTTCTATGTGCGTCTATCTATTGAGGATTTCTCACTCCATCCAATTGTACGTTATGGGAGCCCGCTCATTGTAAGTGTACAATTCGAGAGAATTTCATCAGAGGAAAAACCTATTGTACTGGAAAACTAGTCTTCGCTGCGGCCGAGTGTCTGATTCGTCAGTGTGAGTTGTTCTTCGTTGAGGATGAAATCGTGAACAATCACACGACGACCATCGGCCAGTGGTATCTCAGGTTCCAGCGCCGTGCGACCCAGCAGAATATCAAGCAGCGGTTGCATTGCCTGCTGTATATCCGAGCCATTCGGAGCTACACCTTCCAGAATCTCCAGCAACTTCTGAGCCGGATCGCCTGAAATCGGCACCCGGCCGAGGCTCAATCGCGTTGTATCAAAGCGAAGCTTTCCCTCGGAAAGTTGTGGTTCCAATTGCACAACAAGCACGCGCCCGCCGGTTTGCGGTCCCAGATCCAGGGCAACATCAAAACGACCCAATCGCATCTTCACCTGCGGCGGTCCCAGATCCGTCGGCCATTGCTGACCGCGCTCATGCGCCAACCATTCGGGCAATCGGGAGGAAAGCCAGTTATTGATGTCATCCTCGGTGAGTTGCACCGACCATTGCTCGGACTGCGGGCGGACTTTTTGCGCCTGGACAACGACGCCGTACTCAAAACGATCAGCCCGTTCGATGTTTTGCGCTACTTGTGGATCAGGTGGCTGATACCACGACGGTGCCAGGGATGATCGCCACCACAGTAAAACGACTGCGGCCAGAATGAGCAGCATGATTACGGCACATCCAATTCGCAGTCGTTTCAAACGTCGAGGTGGTTTTGACATGGCCTGAGACTTTCAGTGAGCCATGTGCATTCTACTGTGGCTCCATCAGTTCGATACGATGTCCAGCAGCTCCACGTCAAAAATGAGCGTGGACTTGGGGGGAATACCCGATCGCCCCCGCTCACCATAAGCCAGTTGATGGGGGATGATTAGCTTTCGCTTACCGCCGATCCGCATTGAACCGACACCTTCCGTCCAACCCTTGATGACACGATTCAGAGCGAAATTAATCGGTTGACCCCGGTCAACTGAACTGTCAAATATGTTGCCATCGGTGAAGTAGCCAGTGTAATGCACGCGCACAACGGTGGAGGAATCAGTTGGCATGGCACCTTCGCCAACCACGATGTCGTAGTACATCAGTCCACTGTCAGTCACGACCGGATCACCTTTGACCGGCTCACCGGGATAATCGGCCACTTTGGAAGACGATCCAGTTTCCAGACCAAGGTGTTTCAGGTAAGCGTCCATTTGTGGTTCGCGGCCAAGGAAATTGCGAAGCATATCCATGCCGTCGACGGTTCCGCCGCGGGAGAGGATAGCTTTTCGGAATTTCATGCCCGCTTCGGGATTCATCAAACCCATTTCCTCGAAGATCTGGAAACAATCGCAGGAGTAGACCAGCGACCACTGGTAACCGTAATAGCTGGCGATGTAGTTGGTCAGATGATGGAAACCAGCATGGACGTATGTTCCTTCAACGCCGTCGTACTTTTCAACCTCATCCTGCAGATCAAGCGTGATCTGGGTGGAATCGATGTCCTCTCCCGGTTGCAGCAGGTTGAACGCCTGATCGATCATGCCGTAGTAGAATTGACGCTCTGCCAGCATGCCTGATGCGAACTGACGAGCCGCCAGCATTCCCTCCAGTAATTCGTCTGGCAGAGGTTCGCCGGTTTCATAATGCAGGGCAAAGGTACGCAACACATCCGCATCCCAGCACCAGTTTTCATACATCTGTGAGGGCAGCTCGACGAAGTCGCGCTCAGTTGATGTGCCGGAGAATCGCGAGGTGGTTGCCTCGGTAAGAACGGTGTGGAGGAAGTGGCCGAATTCGTGGAACAATGTGGTCACTTCTTCATGGCTCAGCAGTGATGGCTTGTCAGCGGTAGGTTTCGTGAAGTTACACTGCACAACCGCGCGCGGTTTGGTGATGGATCCGTCCAGCCAGACTTTGCGCGGCATGAATCCCCATTGAAAAGCGCCGGAAGCCTTGTTCGGCCGGGGGTGGAAGTCGATGTACACTTCACCCAGCATTTCGCCACTTGCTTTGTCGTAGGTGCGGTAGAACACTACATCTTCGTGCCAGAAGGGAAGTCCCTCCGCTTTGGCTTTCTCGGTTTCGTTGACAAAATTGATGCCGAACAACGTGCTGAAGACATCAAACATCCCCTCAGTGACCTGCTCCAGCGGGAAGTACTCGCGGATCTTTTCCGTGTCTACGGTATAGTCGCGCTTCTTCAGCAGGTTTTCGTAATACCAGTAATCCCAGGCAAAGAAATCCGCATCGGGATCGCCGAGGTCTTCGCGTTTGGCATCACGGAGTTGGGCAAAATCAAGGTCCGATTTCTTTCGTACCAGTGGTCGTACCTGATCATAAAAGGCTTTGACAGTGTCCGCATTTTTCGTCATGAGGATTTCAGTCTGAAAGTCAGCCGAATGCCGATAGCCCAGCAACGATGCTGCCTTGGCCCGGAGTTTGAGGATTTTCTCAAACAGAGCGACGTTTTTCTGGCCGCCCTCACGCTTGTATGCCACCCATACTTTTTTCCGTGTCGTTTCACTTGGGCACAGCATCCAGATGCGCATCACCGTCGGACCGTCCATTCCGACAATGTACAAGTCGGCAGAGCGCTCCAGGCCTTCAAGGAAATCATCCGGCATGCCTGCTAGTTCCTCAGCCGTCAGGAGTGTGGTCGTTTCATCTTCACGAATGTTGCGGGGGAATTCGATGGATAACTTCGATAGCTCCAACTGAACTTCCTTGAGTTCCTCCCGTTTTTCAGGAGGAAGCTCCATACCCGCTCGTCGATAGTCGCGCAGCATGAACTTGAGCAGACGAGCTTTTTCACCGGTGAGTGGGGGATTCGTATCAGCGTAAGCCTTTATCGCCAGGTAAAGATCCTCATTCAGTCCAAGATCGATGAACCATGCTGACTTTGCTTCGGCAACTTCGTTTCCCAGCTCACGCGCCTGGGCAACAGGGGAAAGATACGCCATGACGTGGTAAAATGTTGTTTCGATCTCCAGCCGGGCAAGCATATCATCCAGCGCGCCGATCGTATTCTCGTAGGTGCGTTGATCATCCGGAATATCGATGACTTCCTGGATCCGCGCATCAGCCCAGTCGAGCCACTCTTTCCACGTTTGGGATTCTTGCGCCTGCGCGGCAAAGGTTAGAAATGCCAGCACGGTGAGAACCGTGACGAAAAGTTGCTTGAAGTGATGAGTGCATCTCATAATAGAATTCTCTTCCGGGTGAATATCAAAGATTAACAAAATGTCGATGGTTGACAGTTAAACCAGTTACGGCGTTCCCGCATAGTCATGATGAAGCGTGCGGATCACGATTGCGATCAATCCTCTTCATGGTCATGATCTTCTTCGTGATCGTGATCGTGATCATGATCGTGCTCCTGTTCCTGCTTCTGGGTAGGAGCCTGATTGATCTTTACCGAGTGTCCGGTTCCGGGTTCCGCGGGTTTGACGATTTCCAGCAATTCCACATCAAAGACAAGCAGTGCTTTGGCAGGAATTCCCCGATTGCCGCGCTCACCGTAAGCCAGTTCGTATGGGATGATAAGCTTACGCTTCCCGCCTACCTTCATGGAGGTAAGCCCCTCCGTCCAGCCGGCAATCACGCGGTTCAAGCCGAAATCAACCGGTTCGCCTCGGTTTACGGAGCTGTCGAACACTGATCCATCGTTGAGATAGCCCGTGTAATGCACCTTGACTTCTGCTTCCGGGCCGGATGGTTGTTCGCCCTCACCTACAACCAGGTCGTAATACTTCAATCCGGATTCGGTTACGACCGGCTCGCCTTCCACCGGTTCGCCGGGTAGCTCTTCCGGTTCAGTCATGAATGGATCGACCCCGAGCACCTCGACATCAATCACCACCAGTGCATTGGCGGGAATATCCGGCCTTCCCTGCTCACCAAAGGCCAGAGGCGCAGGGATGATGAGCTTTCGCATGGATCCCTTGGACAATCCCTGCATGCCTTCGCTCCAGCCGGGGAAAAACATAGTGGTCAGATAGGTCGGTGGTGTGTCGGCATCACTGGAACTCCACAATTTGGATCCATCGATGAGGTAAGCATCGAATTCAAGCTGAACGGCGCTGTCTGTGTCGACGGTTCGCTTCTCGTCACCTATTTCGATATCGAAATACATGAGGCCGCTTTCGGTCTGTTCCCAGTCGCCCTCTACCTGAATGCCGGGGAAGCGCGATACCATTGTTTCGCTGATGACTTTCCCGGTTTCCGTATTGATAACGATGCTGTGTGCCTGAAATTTGTTATGCACAATGACGGTGTAAGTCGGAGGAGAATCAGAGAGGTTGAGGGTGACATCGCTTGCCCTCCCATCCTCCATCCTCTTTTCTGCGATTTGAATGGCCTCCGTTATGGTCATTGAACATTTATGGACTGCCTGGGCCGTCTCTTCGGTTCGAGGGGGAAGGGCGCTGTAATCGACGTCCGGATCGATCGCGACAGCATTTGAGGTCGCCGCAGCCAGAATCGTGAGACCGACGAAAAAGCGGAATGATGAATGCCACATGATTTAACCTGCCTGTTTCTGTTGTCCTGAAACCGACAGACACCCGCCTGCCGGTGATGATTAGTCCTATAGGGTAGCGGATTCAGTCGGTTGCGGCTTCCCCGGATTAACCTCTTTCTTGCGCAGGGCAGCGTGTTTGTAGGGCTGACAGGCATGAGGACACGATGAACACAGTACAATTCCCTGTGCTCCCCAGGTCAGATCCTCACCGATGAATACCGCGACCCACATGACAATTGCCGGAAAACGCCTTGCTGACCACCCGATCTGCCGCCGTGGATATGTGGCGTTGGTATTCTCCGGCTCACGCCACATTCTGGGGGAATTGCCCGGTGAGCCGACCGCCGGGATTGATCAGAAGTATGCGCTGGTTGATCCCCGCCTGCCTGAAGAAGAGGATTTTGCCCGATCACCCAATATGCCGCTTCCCATCTGGCCGGAAGACCAGATCCGCCCTGTTGGCGGAATGTGCTTCATTTTCACAGATGGTGGGCACCCGGCTGTCGCTCGATTGGAGGATCTTGGCGCGGTCAAAGATGAACACTTCCTGCTCACGAGTGATTATCCGGCATGTGGTGTCGATGATGATCTCGAACAGCGTCTTGTAGATCTTTTAGCACAATGTCACGTCGGCCAGGGAATCTTGATTCTCGGATTCGGCGATCAAGGGGCGAGGATCGCAGATTTGTTACAGCAGAATTTTATAGTCGATACATCACGCATCTGTATCTGGGATGATCAGGTCATCAGTCGAAATCGCGCGCGCGATGTCGGCTTGCGGGTTTTTGAAACTGTGGAGGAGTTGCTGAAGGAAGCCAATTCATGTGGAGCGGTTGTTTATTCTCCACTGGCTCATCACGATCGCTTGCACCAGCTTTATTGCAGTATGCAGGAACGGGGGCTTGCCTGTTTGAGTAATCAGTCAGCCGGCACACCACATTCATATTTCCATAACTGCGATCAAATCATGCTTGATGAGAGCGCTCATCGCATATTCCATGTCGAAGGGCTGACACTCACGCGACGCGATCAGCAACTTCCATTTGCATTGGGTATTTCATCAGTACGACATACTCTGCGGAAATTCGGCTCAACCTCCGTAGATGAGTTGGGTTCCGATCATTATCAGCAGATTGCACGGGATTGTGACATCATTAATCTGAGTGAACCTGCTCCAGCGGACGTATTCCATCCATCCACATTTATTGAAACGCAACGGGTGTATGTTTCGGTTCACGATCATCCTTCGCTCCCGATCTTTGCGGCCAGGGATTTTGCCGGCAAGATCTGGCCGAGTGCGACACAAAGATTATTTCCCTCATCACGAGAAGCGGAGTTGGGCAAGACTGATCTGGAACGCATTCTTGCTCGGCACGTACATCGCTGTGAGATCGCCCAGGCTTCACAGACCTCAACCCAGCAGGTGATGTTGGGTATTGCAGCCGCTCATTGTGCAGCGAATGATCCCATTATCGAGATCGGCTCTGCTCTGGGAGGCAGCGCCCTACTCATGGCTGCGGCAACACCAGGAGGGAAAACCCTCTATTCAGTCGATCCGGGAACTGCCACCCGGGATGTCATGCGATTTCTCTTTCAACGGGAAGGGTGGTCGGATCGTCTGCAGCAGATCGTCAAAACCAGCGATGAAGCGATCGATGAATTGAAGTACCTGAGCGGCAAGGTCGGTCTGGTTTTCATCGATGGACAGCACACGGAATCTGCTGCACTACGTGATATCGATAATTACAGCCCACTGCTCAAACCCGGCGGCGCCTTGCTGATCCATGATGTGACATCAAATTATTACACCGTCATGCGAACCGTAATCGAGCATCTGCTCTCTGATACACGCTTCACCTGGAAATGCCTGGTGGATGGATTAGCAGTGTTGGAGCGAATTTCCGTTTGAATCACTTACGTAGAGTGGTTGATTCATAAGTAGTACGAAGCTCCAGCAACTACTGGGAAGCTACGACATAAAGAGTAAGAATTGAAGATAGCCCCAGGGAGTTATCGAAGTTATTCACGTCTTCAATCATCCCATACCCTTATCCCACTCTACTCCAATCCCCCTGATCTCTTAAGCCGCTGATTAAATTCAGGTGTGGTTGTACTCCGATTATTAATCTGTTCATTACCGGACGCGGTTTTTAGCCCTAAACGTGAATGGGAAAATCCGACCAGCATATCGCAATTCTCAGGGTAATCCCTAGTTTTTTATTACAAATGCCGGTTCATGAACCGTTATCGGCTGGCATTGTGTCTTTTTAAGATAATGCTCATTTTTCGCGCAGGATCTGCTGAATTTTGGCGTAATTTTAAGAGGAGGCGGAGCAAGATTGTATTTTCATATCTGGAAAAAAAAGGAGTCAATCATGTTCTGTTTATATCAACTTGTTATGAGGGGAGGAGTGACGTTCTTGGCGACTGTTCTGTCAATGTCTAATTCAGCTTTCGGTGATTCAACCGGTGCGTGTTGTCTTCCGGATGATTCATGCGAAATACGAACTGAAACTTTATGTAAGAACGCAGGAGGTACATATCACGGGGATGATACTGAGTGCTATCGTGGTCTATGTGAGCCCATGTATCGGGTAACTGATCTGGGGGATATCGGCTTTGTACCCAATGCGGATAATGACGGCGTAAAACATGGAACGTTCGGTATCAATAACGATGGGCAGATCGTCTATGCCAGAGACTTTGATGGCGAAACACACGCTGCACTCTGGTTACCGGGATCTGCCTACGGCCTTTCCGCAGGTATCTATGACATCACTGATCTGTCTGAAGATTCAGAGCTTGAGCCGAGCATTGCGCGCGATATCAACATTGATGGTCTGATCATTGGGCAGGAGGGGAGTGTATCTTTAGCAGGATCGGGCAAAACAGCATTGTGGACCATATCAAGCGGTTCGGCCACCATAACAAACCCTGATGGTGAATCGTGGAGCCGTGGGATGGCGATCAATGATGCGGATCCGGCTATGTACATCGGTGAGTACAAGATAACGGATGGTAAATGTCTCAGCCTTTGGACATCCGAGGAATGCTATGAGGCGTCCGGCGATTACACAGTTCTGCGGTCGTTTCGACAAGAGCTATCGGATCCTTACTCATCGACTACGGAATTGTCATATAAAACCGGGACCACATACTGTCATAACAGCAGTCATGCTCGCGACGTGAGTCAATATGGACAAGATGATGAACTCATTGTTGGCTACTCATTCATGTTTGCATTCACACCGGATTGTCTTGCTACCCCCGATCCATTCAAAGCAGCCATGACCTGGGAGCCGGAAGATTTTTATACACCTACTCCATTGACTTTGCTTTCAGTCAATCAAGGGGTAACTTCAAGGTCAGAAGCCCGTGGAGTGAATGACAATGGAGAGATCGTGGGGTATGGACCACAACTATATTTGGGGTGGAAGAGGGCTTATTACTGGTCGAGCATGAGTTCGGGACCAACAAACCTCAACCTCGAAGATATGCCTCCGGATCATGGAACTACCCAAGCAACATATGCTGAAGCCATCAACAACATGACAGATCCACATATTATTGCAACAAATGATTCAACCAATACTGCGATGATATGGATCCAACAATCTGATAATAGCTGGGAAGCATATGATCTTCATGATCTCCATCATGATCTCTATACCAACGAGGACATATCAGATTGTAAAGTACATAAATTCAGGGCAGGTCATGACATTAACGATAATGGTTGGATTGTTGCCTGGGGAGATGACAGTAATACCTCTGGTATTCAACCTCATGCCTATCTTCTCACACCTGAAACATGCCCCGCTGACGTTAACGATGATGGAGTTGTGAATATTGACGACATATTTACTGTTCTTGGATTGTGGGGGGAATGTGAGGAGGGTGTGATTTGTGAAGGGGATGTTGACTTTAATTGCACTGTCGATATCGACGACAATTTTGTTATTCTCGGTGAATGGGGCGATTGTCCTGGAGAAGAATCCTTCGGCGGTTCCGGAGGTGAGAATGAATTGCTTCTCAACTGGCTTGATGCGGGAGGTTATGCTGCAATACTTACGAACGAAATAACCTGGTATCAAGTCGAGCAGTGTTTCAATGGTGAGTCATACACAGAGATTGAAGACTGTTTGAACAATTTGATAGAATAAATTAAGGATTCCCTCCCCCCTCTTCTAAGAAGAGAGGGGAGGGGGTGCAATCGACTTAAGGAGATTTGTTCTAATGTTGAACAAGAGAAATACGCTAATTGTAATCATGAGTTCTATGGTTTCTCTAACAGCCAATAGTGTTGCGGAGGTTATCGAATACGAAGACAAATCTGCCTGGGAAGATGCAGTTGGAGATTTTACGACGATCGATTTTACGGGATTTCCTTTAGGAACCATCATCACTGATCAATACTCCGATCTTGGCGTCATTTTCACCGATGGAGATGATCTTATATATCTCGATGAGTTTCTGTTCCCTGATGGTTCAGGTCTTGTCGGGAGCATGGGCGAAGGACCAATCACGGTTGAGTTTGACAATCCCCAAAACTGGATTGCCGTGGATTATCCCGGAGTTGTACGTTTTGAGTTATTCAGTAGTGATGTACTTATCTATACAAGTATATGGTTTTCCGGTGGTGGACAGTTGCCATTTGCAGGATTAATTTCTTCTGATACATTCGATGCAGCTGTAATTAGTACAATTGGCTATGCAGTCACAATTGATGACTTGCACTTTGGTGCAGCAGTACCTGGCACGGGGAGCGGCGTGTTGTTACTTCTTTCCAGCGCCTTGTGGAAGAAGCGCAGGCGCTGATCAACAGCCCATTCACTTTAGTACCCCTGATCCCTGAAAGACCAGTGTATTTTCTGTACTCCCCAATGGATACGTATTTGTCACAAGGATATTCCCACTTCTTCCATCGTTGAGTATCAGTTCATACGTACCCAGCATCACCTTGTGATCCTTCGGCACATCGCACAAGCCGAACCAGTCACCAAGTACTCCTCTACCACTCGGCACATGATCAATCTGCATCATTGCTTCGACCAGGACTTCGCCATTGTTGTTGATGATCTTACCTTGTACCGATTCCACACCAGGTCTCCTGTTGGTTTCACACTATCTGAAATCACAGGGGATGTCTTGGAAAGTCAGGTTATCCACTGACAACTAGTTGTCAGTGATGAAGTAAAATACTACACCACTTCATTCCCTCTCCTCTCTGGGGAGGGATCTTTGCTCATACACCCGCGTATCGAAGATTTCGACACTATGGGATCGTAATATTATTTTGTTACAACCAAGATAAAAAAGCTGCGGAGGTTCCGCAGCTCTTGGTCGGGGTGAAGAAAGATAATCCTCTATTGTGACGCGATCAACGTCGTCGGCGACTTCCAATGAAACCTGCAACAGCAAGCAATGACAGAACACTCGGTGAAGGTACAAAATGACGAGCAATGACGCTGCCGGTGGAGGGTAAACCTCCACTCATACCGGCAATACCCAGACTACTAAAGTCCGAAGGTGATCCTCCCAGGGCGTTGCCGTAGTCCTGGATGATGAACTGCCAGGTTTCACCCGGCATGAAGATCTCATCTGCACCAAAACTCTCAAATACGAGGGGTCCATTGATCGTTCCAGCACGGAGATAGTCAATTCGGAACGCCTCCTCGAGATCAGATAATCCCACGTTTCCTATCCACCCATCAAAATTTGTGATGGTTGTTTCAGGATCTGCCACATAGTGAAGATCCCACCATGCAACGTCTGTCATGTTCGTGATCTCAACAAGGATGTTCGGAATTGTTGGATTATCACTTCCATCCCAGCACGATGTCTGATCTGTGAATGTGTGGACAGATGTGATCCACTCATCAGTTGGGAATGCTGGCATGTTACCCAGCTCATGCCATTCTGCCTGTTCAATGAATAGTGGATCTTGAGGACCGTTCTCAGACCAGGGATTTACTGGGTACGCAGATGATGTGCTCGTCACACTGATGATTACAACGATGAATAGGATTGTATTCATAGTCTTCATGGCCATAACTCCTTACAATAAGCCAGTAAAATATGGTGATATCGCAAAATGTTGCATGATCATCAGCTTGGCGATCGACTGTACATTTCAACGAAATAGCCTTCATCGCTCCGTTGCGCGGAGGTTGCTGCTCTGCAAGTGCATCAGTATGGAAAGAACAGTTGACCCCGGAATTCCACAATATCACCTCAACTATTTGAATGAGAGACGTTACGCAGTATCTCTCTTATTCAATACATATAAATTTGATGTTCAGCTCAGACATGTGTTAAGGTTAGCAGTTAATGTCATATATAAGATTATTCCCATTTTCGAGACATGCAAATTTTTAATAGTATATTTATCTTTCATATACAGTTAACATCTGTAAATATATAAATCACAGGACGTTGGTCTTGGTAATCGATACGAATAATTATCAGATTCTTATCCGAAAATTTATTCGGATATATAAATACTCATAATGATAGTATCATGTAAATACAGAAATCTACTGTCTGTGGGATATTAGTATTCTGTCATCTAGATAGGGATTGTGCGAATCAATCACAGAATACTTGTGTTATTGCTTTCCAGATTCACACACCAGATTTATTAACTCCATGAGTTCTTTCTCAAGCTATTCGATCAAAGTGTATCTCTACCGATTCGATCTCCCCTGTGGTAGTAGAATCCAAAGACCCCAGATTACCACTGGCATTAGCATGTCACTCTAGAGCACCTGATCCCTGATACTGCGAGACACTTCCTTGTTGATTTAAGTATGCGATCAGGGAACGATGGGGAGTAACGGATTAGTTCGCGCAGGAATTTGGTGATATTAATCAATCGGATTGCGCAGCATTCCATCGCTTGCGCACCAGTTTGATCGCATCTTCAATCGTGCGGCTTAGATCGTCGTTCACAATAAATTCATCGAACGCATTGCTGGAACGAGCGAGGTTGATCTCATGTTTTGCCTCAGCAAATCGTCGCTGAATAACAGTCTCATCCTCACGCCCTCGTGACCGCAGACGCCGGAGCAGTTCATCTTCGCTTGGAGGTAGGATGAAAACCATGAAAGCCTGAGGCATGGACTGTCGCACCTGCAGCGCACCCTGTACATCGATATCGAGAATGATCAGTCGTCCTTCAGCCAGGCAATCTTCAACCGGTTGTTTCGGCGTTCCGTATGCATGCCGCCCGAAGACCGTTGCATGTTCAAGGAACTCATCGCGCTGAAGCATGGCCTGAAACTGCTCATCTGAGATGAAGCAATAATCCTCGCCATCGACTTCCTGATCGGACTGAGGGCGTGTTGTCATGGAGATACTGAATATACCGTTCAGTTTCTCCTGGATGGTGTGGGCGATAGTGGTCTTTCCCACACCGGACGGTCCACAGACGACCAGCAGCAGACCTGATCGCGTGGGGTTTTCATCAGTTGAACCGTCCGCATTATCCCTAATAGCGGGCTGAGAATCCTGATTCAAGGGCACAGGTGATGATGACATGCCTGCCAGTGTAGAAGTCTTGACGGGTCAGGCAACCGGTATTCTTGCTCATACACGGTGTATGTATATGGGATTGAGGAGATACGATGCGGAATCAACAAGAGCGGGCGACCCCCACGGCCGCCCGCTCTCGTACGTACCTGTCAACCCCCACACTTCATGTGAGGGGACTCACGTACCTACTCATCAAGCCAACCATATCTGATTATGATGCTCTGACAAGGAAAAAGCTGGAAATTGGCCTGATAATGGGACTTATCGCGGTAAATTCAGGGAAACCCCTGAGACAACCGTATGTCAGTCCTCGGCTGAATACTACACATGACGGGGGCAGGTAATCCCGCACGATCCAGCTACCATGTAGGACTGTGATATTTTCCATTCGGCAGAGTATCTCTGAGGAATCATGATGCATCGGATCTGGTTGGATTGGAGCAAACCGTGCCTTCCCCAGGTTGCCCGATGGCTGGTCCAGCATGGTTCGAATGAAATCGGCCTTTGCGATCTCAGCCAACATGTATGCGTGGTTCCAGGTCAACGGGCCGGTCGCATTGTTCTTGAACTGCTGGTTCGTGAATGTCAACATCAAAAGCTGAGGCTGATACCACCACGTATGGTGACACCGGGCGTCCTGCCTCATGTATTGCTCGATTATGATCAACCCGTCGCTCAGCCGATGGAGGTGCAACTCACCTGGATGGCAACCTTGCAGGGTGCATCAGCGGATCTGCTGGAGCCGTTACTGCCTCGACGACCTTCGATTGAAAGCTGGCTGGTCTGGTTTGAACTGGCCGGGACAATCCGTTCATTGGCCAGTGAACTTGCCGGGGCACAAATCGACTTTCAGGATGTAGCTGAAGCCGCGGAACGACGAGAGATGTTCGCAGAGGGTGATCGCTGGCGAGCGCTGTCTCAACTGGCGATTCTCTACCACCAGCGACTCCGCAGCCATGGTCTGCTTGATCCACATGAAGCGCAGCTACAGGCAATTGATGCAGGAACATGTGCATCGGAACAGAACGTGATCCTGATTGCGATTCCCGAACTAAATCTGCAGCAAAGGGCACTGTTGGAGTATGGGAATAATCGCATCACGGCGTTGATCCATGCTCCCGAATCCTGGTCGGATCACTTTGATGATCTGGGTTGTCCTTGTCCGGAAATGTGGAATAGGCATGCGCTTCAAATCTCAGATGATCAGATCAGCGTGGTTGAGCGTTGGTCGGACCAGGCTCAGGTCGCACTTGATCGCATCGCAGAACTGACTGATACGCGCAGCCACGATGAAATCACACTTGGACTGGGTGATGAACTGCTTGGCCCAACACTACAACACCATGGCAAGTGGGCTGGAGTCGATTTTCACGCTGCTGCCGGTGAACAACTGCTTCAATCTGCACCGGCGCGATTCCTGTCGGCGCTGGCAGATTGGCTGGAAGAACCGCGGTTTGTTAACTTTGCCACGCTGTTGCGCCATCCTGATGTGGAACATTGGTTGCATAGCAATCAAAACACCAACTCAAAAGAAAGCGACTACGGCGTGGGCGATTGGCTCACGCTGCTGGATCGCTATTTCTCCGATCATCTTCATGAAAGGCTCACCGGGCACTGGCTGGGTGATTCAAAGCAGCAACATCGCCTGATATTGATTTGGGATGCAGTACAACAATTATGTAAACCGCTCAACAAATCAGAACGAAACTGGAGCGCGTGGGCGCAACCGATCCTTGATGTCCTCAATGAGGTATACGGTGATCTCAGTGGCATGGACCATACTGCTCAGCGTAAGACACTCGAAGCGATCCGGACGTTGAGCGATCTGCTCGGCCAAGTCGTCGAAACACTTGAGCCGCTCCAACCTCAAGTATCAGCACCAACAGCAATTCACATGTTCCTTTCCTGCGCCGGAGAGATCACGTTACCGCAGCTAGCAGCGCACAAACACATTGAAATGTTGGGTTGGCTGGAGCTTCATCTGGATGTTGCACCCGCCATGATCATCACTGGTTGCAACGATAATCACATTCCCCGAACGTTCGGCCCTGATCCGTTTCTTCCCAGTACGCTACGTGAGATATTGGGATTGAATTCCAATCAGAGTCGATACGGCCGCGACATGTATCTGTTGCAGGCGATTGTTAACAGCCGGGAGAGCGTGAAGATCATTGCCGGCCGGTACGATCAGGAGGGAAGTCCGCTTCTGCCCAGTCGATTGCTCCTGACCGGTGATGATGAGACGCTTGTCAAACGGACGCGTCTTGTTTGCGCCGGAACCGATCTGTCTTCGCGCACTATTCCCCGTGGTATTCCGCTTGCCGGCGCGCAGACACAATTCGTGGTACCGGATCTGCCATCGGATCTACCAATTCCAACTTCGATGAACGTGACAGACTTCCGTTCGTATTTGCAATGCCCGTATCGCTTCGCGCTGAGTCGCATCCTGAAACTGGAATCGCTCACCGATGATGGACGAGAATTGGATGCGCTTCAGTTTGGGACACTGGCGCACAGTGTCCTGGAAAAATTTGGCTCAGATCCGGGTATCAAAGATTCCAGTGGTGCAGAGGAGATCGCAGATTTCCTCATCGACACACTTCGTCAAACTGTACGGCATAGATTTGGAACTAAACCACTGCCTGCGGTCCAGCTGCAGGTTGCGCGCCTGGAACAGCGGCTGGAGGTTTTTGCGCGCAAGCAAGCTGCAGTTCGGGCGGAGGGTTGGATCATTCGTCACACGGAGTTTTCGTTCAGCGAAACTACATCACTGGATATCCCCGGCCAGGAACCAATGTTACTGCGCGGCAAAATTGACCGACTCGATCAGCATGAACAGACCGGTGCCTGGCGGATCATTGATTACAAAACAGGTGAGAGTGGTATCCCCCCACACAAGGCACATCATGGCAAGGAAAAGCTTGATCCCGCTTCATCAATTGAGTGGGTGGACCTGCAATTGCCGCTTTACCATTATCTCGCGCAGCAGAACGGGATTGAAGGCGATATTACTCTGGGATATTTCCTGTTGCCGCAAAAGGCAGACAATACTTCGTTGAGTTTAGCGCAATGGGAGGAAGAACATCTGGAATCGGCGATTGAGACAGCGCGCGATGTAGTTCGTCGTATTCGGTCTGGTGATTTTAAACGTAACGAGGACTACGACAGTCGCTACGATCAGTTTGCCCACATCTGTCATACAAAATCATTTGCCGAGGATGTCTCCGGAGAATCACTTGCTGATGCGGAGGTGGCAGAATGAGCCTGACTCCGCAACATGTTGAGCGTTTTCCACACCTGATTATTCGTGCATCTGCCGGTTCGGGAAAAACTTACCAACTCATTCACCGCTACCTTTCGCTTGTAGCTGCAGATGCGCCGGTGGGTTCGATATTTGCCAGCACATTTACGCGTCTGGCATCAGGGCAGATCCGCGATCGAATACTCCAACGGCTCATTGAAGCAGTGGAGTCAAGTGAAATCCGCAGTGATCTTGCGTCATTCCTTCAATGCGATGAAGTTTCACGTGAGGACGTGTTGAGACTGCTCCGCAGCTTTGTCAGCAATCTTCACCGGACGCATATTCAAACGCTGGACAGTTGGTTCATTTCGGTTCTGCGTACGTTTGCTCTGGAGTTGGGATTGCCGCTCTCCTGCACAATTGCCGACGATGCGGAGATGGAGCAGGTTCGTCAGGATGCGATTCGTCAGTTACTTGATGAACATCGCCCGCAGTCGCTTGTCAATTTGCTTCGTCATCTCACACAGGGATCAACTGGACGACCTGTGGTTGAAACGATCGATCGTGTAGTGCGTGATCTCCTTGGTGTATATCAGGAAACGATGGATGACGCGTGGGAATCGATACCGCCGCAACGCGAGTTAACCGCGCCGCAGTTAATTGATGCAATTCAGGAGCTGGAGTCTTATTCGCTTCCTGATAAGAAATCTCTGCGCAATGCCCATGCGGGTGATGTCAAACGAGCGTATGCACATGATTGGGAAGCTTTGCTGGCAAAGGGTTTGGCAGGAAAAATCGTGCAGGGAGAAGACACATTCCGCAATGTAAAAATCACTTCCGGGATTCACGATTCGTACCTGCCGATCGTCAATCATGCGCGCGCGGTTCTGATTAATCGTTGGCGTGATCATACCCTTGCCACACGTGATCTCCTCAGGCAGTATGCTGATCAATACAATCAGGCTATGCGACGGTCGGCTTGCTTAACATTTGCCGACGTCACCGCCGCGATGCGTGATACCCAGTTGAAGGGCCAGTTTGATCAGATCTGTTTTCGCCTGGATACGACGCTGCAGCACATACTGTTGGATGAGTTTCAGGATATCAGCGTGCAGCAGTGGAATGCTTTGCTTCCGCTGGTTCGGGAAATTATCAGTTACAGCGACGAGGCGCGCAGTTTCTTTTGCGTGGGAGATGTTAAGCAATCCATTTATGGTTGGCGGGATGCTGCTCCGGAAGTGTTCGATTCACTGCCTGCGCTGGGTCTCAGCGCATCGGAAGATAAAAGAACACGGGAGCAGAATCTCAGCGTCAGCTATCGCTCTTCGCCGATTATCATTGGTGCAGTCAATCGTGTATTTGGGAAACTGGCAGACAACGAAGCGCTGCGGGACGATGAGAAAGCCGCTATCGCATGGGCCAGTACTTTTAAGAAACATTCCACGGCCAAGGAAGATTTGCCCGGCCACGTGCTGTTCCAAACGGTTCAACGTGCTGAAGAGGGGCAGGATCAGCACACCCTTCGATTGGAAAAGGCGGCACGATTTGTCACAATGATCCACCAGGATTACCCGCAACTTGAAATTGCCGTGCTCACACGGACAAATCGAACCGTAGCCCGCCTGATGTACGAATTCAGCCCCGCACGACTTAACATTCATGCAGCGGGAAAGGGAGGAATACCCCTGACTCATGTACCCCCGGTGACGGCTATTCTGGATCTGCTCCAACTCGCCGATCACCCGGATGACAAAATCGCAGCTTTTCATGTTGCGCACAGTCCGCTCGGACAGGTTGTTGAGTTGTTACAGGAACACACAGGAAATGACCGAAGGCAGTTGGCGAGCGCAATTCGTCGACAACTTCTCGACCAGGGGTATACCGCAACGATTTCAGCGTGGGTCTTGGCGCTGGCGGAATCATGCGATGAACAGCAATACGATCGATTGCTTGAGCTGATTGAACTTGCTGATCGTTATGATGTCCATCCTTCTCTGCGGCCGAGCGATTTTGTGAAGCTGGTTGAGCGTGAAAGGGTGGGTGATGCTCAGCCTGCACCGGTTCAGGTAATGAATGTTCATCAAGCCAAGGGTCTGGAGTTTGATCTGGTCGTGTTGCCGGAGCTGGAGGGCGGGCTTGTCGTTGGCCATCCCACGGTGGTCTTTGAGCGTGATGGGCATGCAGGGATGATTTCGCGCATTTGCCGACATGTGAATCAGCAGACACGTGAACTGGTGCCGGAGCTTGAGTCGCTGTTTACAGGCTGGCATGACCGAGCCGTGCGCGAATCACTCAATCTGCTTTACGTAGCGATGACCCGGGCCAAGCAGGGTTTGTATGTGTTTGTGAATCCGCCGGCAGAAAATGAGAAGAGTTTCCCGAAAACTCAAGCGGGAGTGATTCGTTCTGCGCTGGCAGAATCATCATTGGAGCCTGATACAGTTTTTTACGAAGCTGGTGATCCTGCGTGGATGAACAAGAGCAGCGTACAGGAGAAAGCACCATCTCCTGAAAAATCGATTGCTCCGCAGCGTGCAAAGAAAATTTGTCTAACATCATCGCAGACAGTGCTCCCGCGCGGCATCACCACAACTGCCGCATCAGCACATGATGATGTTGACGGAACAGTATTCATCAAGCCTGACATCACCGCCTCGCAGCACGAAGCATTCGATCACGGTACTGCAATCCATAAGTTGCTCGAACAGATTACATGGCTGGAAGATTGGGAGGAAGATACGGCCGGTCTGCAATCACTTTTGAAACGAACATTTCCCCGAAGATCTTCTCGGTGGATTGGCAAGTGTATCGAGATGTTCCGGGAGATATTGCAACAACCGGACATACGTGGAGTTCTCTCCCGAGGCGAGACTGATTCTGATCAATACGAAGTGTATTGCGAATATCCATTTGCTCGGATTGTTAGCGGGCGACTCCAGACAGGTTTCATTGATCGCCTTGTCATTCGACACGGATCTGATGGAACAGCAAGCTTAGCAACGATCGTTGACTATAAAACTGACACGGTCGAAATCAGTGCAGCGCAGGAATATGCGCAGCGTTATCACCGGCAGATGGAAATATATCAGCATGCGGTGACAGAATGGTGGGCGGTATCGTCTGATAAGATCACGAAAAAGCTCGTATTCGTACACGCCGGAATTGTGGTTGAGATGGCCTGATCACGGATCCCCGCCCCCACAGTTTTTTGCCTTGGGCTGAACAGCTGACCGTGCTAACATGGATTGTGAAAGTTCAGCCGTGAAGCTGAGCGGTGAACAAGCGAGAAATGTCGATCAACGGACAAGCGAATCAACATGTTTAAATTCTTCTGGACCACACATAAGTGGATTGGTATCGCTCTAGCCCTGATCTTCACCTGCTCTGCCGTGACTGGATTTCTCCTCATCATCAAGAAGAAGGTCGATTGGATTCAGCCGACCACACAAACCGATGCTGAAGGTCCGATCGGGAATTTCATCACGATGGGCGAATTATATGAAGTTGTGCTGTCACTGGATCATGAGGATTTTCAATCGCCGACTGATATTGACCGAGTGGATTTTCGTCCCGATAAACGCGTGTACAAGATTTTGTCGAAACATCATCATGCAGAGATTCAGGTTGGCGCAGTAACCGGCGAGGTGTTGAGTGTTTCACAACGCCCCTCGGATCTCCTGGAGGACATTCACGACGGTTCATTCTTCGGCAAATGGATACACGATTGGATCATGCCGGTGGCTGCTATCGGGATGCTGTTCATGGTTTTCAGCGGGCTGTGGCTCTGGATTGATCCGATAGTGCGCAGGCGCCAAAGGAAACAACGTAGAAAAAAGACGCAGATGTGGTCAGATGAATAACAATCTGATTTGTCATGAAGAGTTTCGCCGGTCGTGCATTCAGATAGCCGACTTCTGATGCCAGGGAGGGAAAGGTTGTTTCTGGAGGGGCTTTCTGCCGTAGAACAAGTCATCACCAAAGAGTGCCAATCGACGGGCTACCTTGTTTCGCCTGATCACCCAGCGAACGATATTGTGCATGTTCGTGCGTGGATGTGAATATGGGCAAACACGCATACAAACAGCGCAATCACTGCTTCGCTGGCGCCAGAACTTGTAACAGGTATCGCCGTTGACCAGCCATTTCTGAACGCCTTTGAATACACTCTTTTGGCCGGAATCAATTGACTGTGACGGGCAACAATCCGCACATTTTTTGCAGATTTCGCAGAAATCCTGGACGCCGAAATGCACCGGCTCATCCTGGATAAGCGGAAGATTGGTTGTAACCACCGCTAGACGTATACGTGGACCATATCGAGGATTTATCAGCAAGCCCATGCGACCGACCTCGCCTAGGCCGGCATCAACTGCAATTGGTGAGCACATGACTTTGTAATTGCCATCAACATGTGCGCGGGCTTCGTACCCCAGCAGATTGATATAACGGGCAACAATCAGCGCTATCTTCGCAGCGTCAAAATAGCGATTTGCACTTTCGGTCGTCACCGCGACATCCGGCGCCAGACGCGTCATCTCATATTTCATTTCCACCGCCACAACTACCGCTCGGGGGTGATCCAACGTGATCAACTCCCCCCACGGTCCCTGACGGGCAGCGTGGCTGTAAACATATGCAGGATTGAGTTGTGTCGTCCCGACCAGGTCAGCTCCGAGATATTTCGCAAATCCCTTGATTCGCAGTGTAAAATCTTCAGCTGATGTTTCAATGCGACCACCGGCCAGGGTTTCCGGCTGCCAATCAATATCGTCAGTGAGCGTATCCAGTACTTCGAATGTTGCGGTTACGAATGTTGATGTCAGCGGATCGTATGTGGCCGAACCCGGACCGGCTAACTTGGGTAGCTGACGAACCTCCCGGTCGAAATCTTCTTTTTCAGGACTCGATCGGTAATATGCAGTGTACTCCGCAGTTCCTGGTTTAAGACGATAAAAACGGTGGAACACGGCATCACGTTCATCAACCTTTTCCTGCTCGCTGACAACGTGCATCCGTGATATTGAACCAATGGGCAGAATGATCACCAGCAGGCACCCGACTGCGAACACGATGATCCCGGAGATGATCCACAATTGCGCGGGGCTGGGCAGCACCAACGGAACCATGATAATTGCCAGAAGTGGCGTGAAGATGACTACAGAAATGACAGCCGGTCGCAGGCGGTGTTCAAGCAGTGATGTAATGAATGTTGTTATCGCAGCCAGGGCGAGCAAGCTCCACAGAACCCAGCCTATAGTCAGTAGGAAAGGTGCGTACGCTTGGCTGTCCATAAACGACTCCATCGTGTGAATATATTGGCTTTCAATGATAGAGAAACTCGATCTCCGATTCTCTACGACCGATATTCATGAGAGGAATTATCATGAAACCGCATCCTCAGCTGATTCAGGCACTAAAGTTATAGACCGTAACCATAAGAATTTGCATTGATCCTGCAGTGAGAATTGAAATGATTCTAAAGTGTATAACATCGGTGGTGACCGTATCCACAATCTCCTTCACGATCGAAGCAGCACAGATCCACAATGCGATTGTGCCAATTGCCGGCACAATGACAATCAGTGCTCTACCGAACAATGTATCAGACGCATCAGCCTCTGCGAATCTGAAAACAACCGGATCATGGCGCTCACGGGTCTATCCAACATCCTGCGTCTTTGAGCATGAAGCAGATACTGACGAGGAAGATGAGGAAATCCTCATGACTTCCGGATCATTTTCAGCTCTGAAGTTCCGCTCCATTGGACCGGCGATGATGGGTGGCCGCATCGGCGACTTTGCTGTAGATCCGAATAATCATGCGCGATACTTCGCGGCGGTTGCTTCAGGAGGCGTTTGGAAAACCACGAATGCTGGAACAACTTACACCCCGGTGTTTGACGGTCAGGCATCGTTTTCGATCGGGTGCGTGGAGATCGATCCCAACAACACTGCGGTCGTCTGGGTCGGTACGGGTGAAAACAACAGTCAGCGCAGTGTTGCCTTTGGTGATGGTGTTTACAAAAGCCTGGATGGAGGAGTCACGTGGAAACAAATGGGTCTGCCTGACTCCGAGCATATCGGCATGATCGCAATTGATAAACGCGATTCCGATGTGGTCTATGTGGCAGCACAGGGTCCGCTGTGGCGATCAGGCGGAGACCGGGGACTTTACAAGACAATGGATGGCGGCGCGACGTGGCAGCGCATCCTGCATGTTGATGACGATACGGGTGTCAACGAAGTTCATCTGGATCCACGTGATCCCGATGTAGTGTACGCGACATCTTATCAACGCAGACGACACGTGTGGACACTCATCAACGGCGGACCGGGTTCTGCAATCTACAAGTCCACCGATGCCGGAGTGACATGGCGCAAGCTGACCAGTGGAATTCCCGGTGGTGACAAGGGACGCATCGGACTGGATATTTCGCCGGCTAATCCGGATTGTCTTTATGCCATTATCGAAGCTGTGGAGAATCGCGGTGGAGTGTTCAGGTCATTGAACCGTGGTGAAAGCTGGAAGAAGCAAAATAGTTACATGACCACTTCTCCGCAGTACTACAACGAAATCGTTTGTGATCCAGTCGATCCCGATTGTGCATACTTCCTGGATACGATTCTGCACCGTACTGAAGATGGCGGGAAAACGCTCCATCGTGTGCCGAGAAAGATTCGCCACGTGGATGATCACGCGCTATGGATTAATCCGGATAACACCGATCACCTTCTCGTGGGAAGTGATGGTGGTATTTATGAATCTTTCAACCGTGGAGGAGATTGGGCGTTCAAGCCAAACCTGCCGATTGCGCAGTTTTATCGTGTGACCGCCGACGAATCGACTCCGTTTTATTATGTGTACGGGGGCACACAGGATAACAGCACTCTGGGGGCACCATCGCGCACGCGCAGCTCGGTGGGAATTGCTAACGAGGACTGGTTCATCACAATGGGCGGTGACGGCTACGAGACTGTCGTCGATCCTGTCGACACGAACATCGTGTATTCACAGATGCAGTATGGCGGACTGGTACGCTTTGATCGACGCAGTGGCGAGCGGGTCGATATCAAACCCCGCGAAGGTCTCAATGATGAACCTTTCCGCTGGAACTGGGATTCGCCGTTGATTATGAGCCCCCATGATCGCAAACGCCTTTATTTCGCAGCGAATATTTTGTTCCGATCCGACGATCAAGGCGACAGTTGGCAGGCGATAAGTGGCGATCTGACACGCAAGCTCGATCGCGATGCGCTGGAAGTGATGGGAAAGATCTGGCCGCCAGAAGCAATATGCAAACACGGGCACACATCCTGGTACGGGAATTGTGTTTCCTTGACTGAATCACCACTTGTGGTCGACCTGATTTATGTCGGTACGGATGACGGACTCATCCAGGTCACCGAAGATGGCGGAAAATCGTGGCGAACAATCGAGACGATTTCGGGAATCCCGGACATGACATACGTTAGTTGTCTCCTCGCATCACAACATGATGCCGACACGGTCTACGCAGCTTTTGATAATCATAAGAACAGCGATTTCAAACCTTACATCATGAAGAGCACCGATCGTGGTTTGACCTGGACCTCCATTGTCGGCGATTTGCCGGAACGCGACATTGTGTACACGATCGCTGAAGATCACGTGAATCCGGATCTGCTTTTTGTAGGGACTGAATTCGGTGCGTACTTTACTCCGGATCAGGGAAATAAGTGGATAAAACTCAAGAGTGGTATACCAACCATTGCAGTGCGCGACATAGATATCCAGGAGCGTGAGAACGATCTCGTCCTCGGAACGTTCGGCCGTGGGATTTACATACTCGATGACTACTCACTCCTACGAAGTGTAAGCGAGGAACTGCTCAAGGAGGAAAATTACCTGTTCCCTGTACGAGATGCGTGGAGCTACATTGAAACGTCCCGACTGGGATATGGAAAAGGTACGCAGGGCGCAACGTTTTTTTCTGCTCCCAATCCTCCGTATGGCGCTGTTTTCACTTACTGGCTCAAGGAAAAATTTACAACCCTCAAAGAGCAACGACTGGAAGCAGCGAAGGAAGCCGAGAAGGCTGACGAAATACCTCACTACCCAACACCGGATGAACTACGCGCTGAAGATGAAGCGAGAGAACCGCTTGTATTTCTTGTTGTGCGGAACAGTAACGGAGACATTGTCCGGCGTGTCAAGGGATCGCGCGGGAAAGGCATGCATCGAATTGCCTGGGATCTGCGCTACCCCTCGGTTATTCCTGTAAACGAATCACTTTCCCAACGGCCGTCGGGCAGACTTGCGCCTCCTGGAACTTACAACGTGACGCTTGTGATGGAATCTGGCGGTGTTATTACGGAGCTTGCCGGGCCGGAGTCGTTCGAAGTTGTATCACTCGATCTTGCTACATTCGCTTCACAGAATCCAGCAGAGACAACAGCATTTCACATCCAGATCGAAGAATTGCAGCGAGCGATGAGCGGAACTTTGCGCGTGGCCGATGAGGTGAATACACGATTGGCACACATTCGTAAGGCAATCCTCTCATCACCTATGGTTGACGACGAACTGCTTACTCAGGAGCAGAAGTTACGAGAGCGTTTAAACGAATTGCTGATCAAGCTGCGGGGAGACCGCTCATTGGCAAAGCGCGAATACCCCACAAAGCCCTCGATCAACAGCCGCATTCGCCGTGTCGTGTACAGTCAGTGGTATACCACTTCGCCACCGACGCAGACACAGCGAGAGCAATATCAATTTGCAGCGGAAGAATTCAGCGAAGTATTAAATGAACTACGTTCAATGGTTGAGAACGATCTGCGACAGCTTGAGGAACAGTTGGAGGAGGCTGGTGCGCCCTGGACACCGGGTCGTTTACCGAAATGGCAGGGGCAATAACGAATTCGACAAGCGGGCATCAACCAATCCTGCACTTGTCAGTACATGAAGAAAGGTTTTCAGAAGGAAGATCGCTACTTCTATCGCAGAGGCGGAACGAAGGAGATATCGCCGTGCTACGCATCATCATCAATCTGGTTTTGATTCTGGTCGTATTTGGGCTTGTTGCACTACCTGATGCAACTGCATCCATCAGTAAACAGGATGCCATGCAATGGCAAAGCGTCATACGTGCCGCAACGGACGAGGAAGGGAAGAAGCAGAAGGATACTGAAGAAGAGGAGGTTGAGAAATCTGATACCGAGGTCGAGGATGATGAGAGTGAAGAGGAAGAGGAACTGACGCTGGAGCGCTTGTTCCCTGAAAAGAGCTTCTTTGGTCCTTCAGCGTACGCAATGGCGTTTTCCTGTGATGGACGGTATGCCGCGTATCTCTATCGGCCGTTCATCGAGCGGCGACACGGGTCGGATCTCTGGATCTACGACGTTGAATCAGGGGAAAGCAGGCGCATCACATCTGTTTCCGTTATGTCGAAGTTCCAGGAAGCGACACGTAAGGTGCGCGAGGATCGTATCGAAAAAGCCGGGAAGCGCGGAAAGGGAAAATCCGATGTTGATGAGGAAGAGAAAACCGATGCAAAGACCGACGATATCGTTACCGGCGAATGGAATGGTCTCCTTCATGGTAGTGAGGAATTTGGAATCCCCCCAGAAGGGGTGGCATTCATATTGTCGCTCCAACTGGAATCCGATGGCGAAGTAGGTGGCACGTTTCGTTCCAGCATCGCCAATGCCACGATCACAGAAGGCAATTATGACGCAGATAATAACGAGCTTACCTGCACGTTAATCGAGCCGGAGACCGGACTGATCGGTTCGCTGTTGGCAACGATCGACAATGCATTAATGACCGGCACCATCACTACGGATGATCCCCCGGCAGTCTTCGAGATTTCCGCAGAACGTCAGACAACATCGGATGAACAGAATGATGATGAAGACGGTGAGAATGGGGAGCATTCTGAAACTGCGGCAGAAGATCAAGTCAGTAAGGATGATGACAACGATAGTGACGCTGAGGATGAAAAGGAGACGGGAGAAGATACGGATGACGAAACCGATGATGAAGTGGATCTCGGTAACGTCGTCGATGATAAGGATGCAGAAGATGAGAAAGCGCCGCGCTATGGGGGCATATCTTCCTTCGAATGGGCCCCAGAAACGAATGAATTGTTATTTGTTTCCGGTGGTGATGTGTACCAATATGCGATTGAATTGGATGAAATTACCCGCCTGACCAAGACCAGGGAACGTGAGCGTGGAGTGCAGTATCTTCCGGACGGATCAGGTTATACCTGCATGCGCGGTGAAGCCGTTCTGAAAGTCGTCTTTGGCAGCCATCTCGTAGAACAGCTCGATGCAAAATTCCCTGCGGGGGAGGAAATGGTTCGTTACGAACTGAGCCCGGACGGAACCCGAGTGGCCTTCGTCACAACCAAGGGCGACAGTCCCTGGTCAAAAGGCCGATCAGTTAACATAGTCAACTACCGCCAGCGCTTTGCACAGGTAAAACAAGTGTCGCGTCACATGCCTGATGATCCACGACCGAATCTGGATTGGTCGGTGTATCTCTACGAGTTTGAAGATCCGATGACCGAGGAGGGTGATCTTGGCAAGGTATTCAGTTTCACCCAGACCGGACCCCGCGATGTTGTGAGTGCAACTGAATGGGCCCCGGATTCCAGTCGAATTGCATTCAGCGTTTTTGAGCAATCGAGCAATCTTATCCGTGTCCTCGTTGCTGCATTCCCCGAGAAAGATGAGGCTGATTCGGATACAGACGGCGAGGCTGCCGAAAGCGAAGACCAGGAAGATAACGCCGAGCATGAGGATGGGGGAGATATTGACGAAGACGCAGAACAGAAGAAAAAGGCAAGTGAGAATAAAGACGACGAACGTACATTTGAAGATGCCCGTGTTGTCTACCAGTTTTTCCACAATGGCGGACCAAACTCACCGAGAATGATGCAGCCCTATTATCTGCCCTGCAGTCGGAAAATCGCCATCGTTACGGAACTCAGTGGATTCCGGCACTTGCATATCCTGGATCCCATGTATGAACAGCTCGATCAGATCACACGCGGGCGCTATGAGGTGTATCCGCAGAGCATCTCCAAAGATCACCGACTGTTGTTCGTTACCTCAACGAAAGAACATCCAGCTCAGCGTGATATTTACCGTATTGAACTGGAAACCGGTCAGATGACGCGCATCAGTCCGATCGATGGATACTACAGCAGGGTGGCGGTTAGTAATGATGGGAAAAATATTCTGGCAAACTTTGTCGATTACGGTGTGTTGACAGAACTTGTTGCTATTAACACCGAGCCGGAAGATTTTCAGACGTTGACTGATTCTCACCCGGAGGAAGCTAAGGAACTGACCGAACCGGCTCCGGAGCTATTTACCTACCAGAATCGCCACGGCCAGGACATCTACGGCCACATGTTCAAACCTGATGATTGGACACCTGAAGATCAGCGCCCACTGTTGATCTATGTCTACGGCGGCCCACTTGGTACTCGTAAGATGGTAACCCGGGGAAGCTATTCAACAGACAGTTACTTCTTTGGGTATTACATGGCAAAGAAGCATGGTTATGTCACCTGTACGATCGATCCTCGCGGAGCCAGCGGGTATGGCGGTTTATATGAAAAATCGAATTTTGAGCAGGTCGGTAAGCCGCAGGTCGAAGATCTCGTCGATGGGGCGAAGTGGTTTGTTGAGAATCATGGCGTGGATGAGAAGCGCATCGGCATCCACGGTTGGAGTTTCGGCGGATTTCAGACTCAGATGTGTTTGTATACTGAGCCTGATGTCTTTGCCTGTGGCATCGCAGGTGCAGGCCCCACGGAGTGGGAAAACTACAACTCCTGGTACTCCACCGGCACCATTGGACAAAGCCGCGAGGGAGAGACCGATCTGGCTGAGTTCTCGTTATTACCCCTGGCGAAAAACCTGAAATCGCGACTGCTGCTTGCGCACGGTATGGAAGACAGTAATGTGCTTTACCAGGACACTGTGCGCGTGTACCGCGAACTACTCAAAGCAGGCAAGGAAACCCTCGTGGAACTCTTCCTCGATCCTACCGGCGGTCACGGAATGGGTGGTGATGTCAAAAGAATCGGACGGATGCGCAAGTATGAAGAGTTTCTGGTACGCAACCTCGGCATCTGGGAACCCCAGGTAGAAGAAGAGGAAGAAGATGTAGAAGAGGTCAAGGAGCCAGAGTCAACAGTAGAAGAGGAAACGACGGAGGAAGATGAATAGCTAGCCATTGGGGCTAAATGTGCTTGGTAGCACGTAGCGCGGTAGGTCAATCCTCGCAAAGGCGAGACTTAATCCTGATCTTCATCAGATGTTTCCGTTTCCGCCTCATCCTGTGGTACGTTTGCTTCGGGTGCGCGGGGATATCTTGGCGTATCGCTTGAGGCTTCAATGGTTGTAGTAGTACCAGAAAAGGTAATGTAGCGCGGCTGGCCGGTGATTGACTGGTTGGCAGCCTGTGGTCTGAGGGCAAAGGGGTAGCCGTTGATCTGGCGATGGATGTAATCCGGTGCCCGGATGATCAGTGTTCCCTGGTAGTAGCGTATGGTTGCTGCTTCGCCACCCATTGAAGTCCATTCGTCAGGCTCGACTGTATCGAGAATGAGATCCATGATGGCCTGGGCCTTTTCGGCTTCTGTCGCGCGATCGGGATCACCGGTTGGACTGCCAAAGAGTCCACCACCACCGCCGCCTCCGCCACCACCGCCCCCTCCACCACCTCCGCCTCCACCAAAACCACCACCCCCACCCCCGCCGCCTCCACCACCTCCACCACCACCCTGACCAC
>JANQEQ010000136.1 GCA_028278245.1 Phycisphaerales bacterium
ACCGGCATTTCACTTCCGATTTTGGATCGATCTCGGCACTGATCGGCGTGATCAGCTCGTTGTCGAGCCCCTGGTGGTTGCGTTCGAGATGATAATGGCGGGCATACTCGTATACCAAAGTGCGGAGGTGACTTTCTCCCAGGGGTATCACTCGGTTCAAACATTCGGATTTAATGGAGAGTACAAACCGCTCCGCGTAAGCGTTGGAGCAAGCAGGCAACTGCACGTCATAAAACCACTGCGAAGGGATTGTTCAAGATCACGCACTCGTTTCATCCCTACAGTGGTAAGCAGTTTGAGATTGCCACTTGGCAGCGGAATTGGACCGAGGATAGGATCTATTTCAAGGATAATCAGCAGCGACTGAGGTCTGTTCCTACGAGCTGGACTGATTTGGTAGTTGAAGATCCGTCTATTCAGCGGTCGACCAAGCGCGGTTTGAACTATGATGAGAATAGCGGAGGGTTCATCGCCAACGGACAAGAACTCATATCTCGCGAGCACACCTGGAGCCCTCGTTTTTTTGGTGCGAAATTTGAGACAGCGTTCACCAGGTATCAATACGCGCGAGATGATACAACTGAAGTCGCCAGTTGGTTGGGAACCACCCGCGAAGGGATAAAGTATTATTACGGTTCTACCGAGGCATCACGACAGCAGTTCGAAGCGGGCGTTTTCAAGTGGTATGTCGATCGCATTGAGGACACCAACGGCAATTACGTAGTTTACAACTATGAAAAGGACCACGGGACAGTCTACCTCAAAAGCATCACGTATTCTCATCATGCGCACAAGGATCCGATGTATATGGTTATGCTGCACTATGATGATCAAGAGGGTGATCAGAGAACAGTCTCGTACGAGACGCATTATCCGACGAAGAAACGATGGCGGTTGGGAGCGATTGATATAATCTACGGTACATCCGCTGAACCAGTACGTAAGTACCAATTTTACTACGATGATTGGTGTACTCCAGGCGTATGTGGCGATGATACCATTGGACTGAGTTTCTTGACAGCAATTGAACAGATAGAGTTCCGCGAAATCAGCGGAACGTATGCCGTGAACCTTCGGTAAGCTTGCGCACAACAAAAAAATTTGGCGATGGTGATTGCGATTGTATCGGACGCGCATGATCAATCGGAGGTGATTTTGGGTT
>JANQEQ010000024.1 GCA_028278245.1 Phycisphaerales bacterium
GAGTTCACTCTAAGAAGTAGCTATCGGTGAATTTCAGTGAGAGTGGTATTATGGTCGCGGGATTTTTGGTCTTGGCGTTAGAGGTTTGATCAAGCGATCGTAGCCACGGAGTTCTTAAGGGATGTTTCGCAAGAACGAGGGTCACTGGCAGCGGGATTTGTTCGGCCGTGAGAATTTTGGTCTTCCGGAGTCGAAGTATAAGAAGGCGTTGAAGTCGAAGGAGTACCGTTTTTATGAGGAGGTGTTTAGTAGGATCGATGAGGAGATGTTCGAGCCACTGTTTGTTAGTGGTCGTGGTCGTCCGAATGCTCCTTTGAACTCGATGTTGGCTGCGATGATTCTTCGTGAGCTGCGGCACTGTACGTACGAGGAGTTGTTTCGCAGTCTTGATTTTGATGTGCTTACCAGGATGGCGATTGGTCTGACAGACATGTCAGAGACGCCGTTTTGTCCCGCCACGTTGTTCAATTTTCAGGATCGACTTGTTCGCTACGATCGGGAGCATGGTACGAATCTCTTTGAGGAGTTATTTCACAGCATCACTGGCAACTTGCTGAAGCGTTTTGGAGTTGATGCGAGCATTCAGCGTTGTGATTCGTTTCGAGCGATGTCGAATATTGCCAACTACGGTAGGGTACGCCTGCTTGTGGAGGTGTTGTTGCGTTTGTACCGGATTCTCAAGGCCAGTGACCGCAAGAAGGTGGACTCGATCCTGGGGCCCTACACATCGCAGTCTTCTGACAACTACGTGTATCGGCTGAAGCCGGCTGATCTGCCTCGGGAACTGAGTCAGCTGGGTGCGATCTACGTTCGGATCTTTCAGTTGCTTGGGAAGACCTATGCGGAGGATTCTGTTTACCAGACGTTCAGACGGGTGATGTCTGAGCAGTTCGAGATTTGTGCCGATGGTAGTGTTCGTGTACGCAAGGCTAAGGAGATAGGTAGCGGCTCGTTGCAATCCCCTGACGATCCTGAGGCGACGTTCAGCGCGAAGAGTGGCAAGAAGCAGAAGGGATACAAGGTCAACGTAGCTGAGACGGCCACGCCTGGGAACGAGCTGAATTTGATCAACGATGTTTCGGTTCAGCCAAACAACGTGCATGACGGTACGATGTTGGCGGATCGTATGGATGTGATCAAGGAGCACACTCCGGAACTCAATGAGATGCATACCGATGGCGGTTACGGTGGAAGCGTTCTTGATCCCAAGATGTCTGAACACGAAGTGCTGCATGTCGAGACTGGATCGAAGATGGGCAAAGCTCGCGTCAACATGATCTACGAGTCCACAGACGACGGTTACCAGGTGAGCTGTCCTTTGCAGACGTCACCAGCGGGACGCACGCGTAAGCGCTGGAAGGCCGATTTCAACAACGAGATCTGTGGTGAATGTTCTCACCGTGAGCAGTGCCCGACGGTACAGCGCAGGAGAAAACGGACGCTCTACTTCGATGAGAGCTGGGCTAAGGCTTCGATCCGCAGTAGGAACATAGAGCTCATACCTGAGGAACGTCGGAAACTGCGCGCTAACGTGGAGGCCACAGTCAATGAGTTCACCGGCTGTTTCAACCACAAGGGCAAACTGCGGGTGCGCGGTCTAGCGAGATCGACACTGCAAATCCTGGCAGCTGCACTGGCAATCAACTTCGCTCGGGTGTTCCGTCTGAGAATCAAGGAGGATCTACCGTCCACACCGCGGCAAAATCAGCAACATGACGGTCCCATACCGTCATCGACGCCTCTGTCAGCCTTATTGGTGACTCTCAGGGCGTTTGCTACGAAGATGCGAGTAAAAAAACGCCTAGAACCGATCTCTCCGTACCATATCAACGAATCGGCCCTAGGCCACACCTGATTCACC
>JANQEQ010000055.1 GCA_028278245.1 Phycisphaerales bacterium
GGATGTGTTGGGGGGTTGACATTGTGTAGTAATTGGTTCCAAATATCACACATCATTTCGTTGTTGTTTCAATTCATCAGGGAGATTGGTTGATGCTTCAGACGATTCATCTTGATGCACCATCGCGTAGCGGATTGTTCTGTGATGATGACGACTCGATTGAGATTCAGTCATTATCTGGTTCAGCAGTTTCGTTACTGGTTGTGTCGTCGCATCCGATTGTCATGCAGCTTGATGAAGATGATGAAGAGGATGAGGATTACGATCTGGATTTTGATGATGACGATGATCTCGATGATGAAGATGATGATTATGATGATGACGAGGAAGACGATCTTGAAAACTACGACGGTGACTTCCTCGATGATGAAGATGAATTCGACGATGATGACGAAGATTACGATGACGACGATTTATACGTTGATGATGACGATCTGGATGATGATCAGGATTGACGAATGACCCCGGGATGCCATCCCGGGGTTTTGAAATAAAATGAGCGCACATTTTTGAAAGCCCCGGCAAAGCCTTGCCGGGGTTATTCCGTGAATATACTTTTAAAAAATTACTGAGCCGACACGGCGGAAACAGATTCGCGGTGTTTCCACTTGTCATCGGCGCGATCGATTTCCCGTGAGCGGCCGTAGACGCCGCTGGCGGACGCTGACAGAGAATGACACAATTTATTAACTGCGGGGACATCGTCAAATCGCCGGCGCAGCTCAGCCAACTTCTCTGCCATGGGCGCATCATTTTCCCGGAACAACAATTTGAATGCCTGTTTGATGGCGTCAATATGTTCAGGAGAATATCCGTGTCGGTTCATGGCGATCGTGTTGACGGCTCGGACCTCCGCAGGATTGCCTTCCACGATCATAAATGGCGGCACATCTTTTGAAATGCGCGCCAAGCCGCCGACAAAAGCACATGTTCCCACGGTGGCAAAGTGATGCAATCCCGCACCGCCTCCGATATTAGCCCCGCATTCCACGCGCACGTGGCCGGCCAGCATCACCTGATTGGCAATGATAATATCATCTTCGAGCATGCAATCGTGGGCAATGTGTGCTGCGACCATGACCATGTTACGACTGCCGATGGTAGTGACACCGCCGCCGTTTGCCGTACCTCGGTGAATCGTGACGTGTTCACGGATAATATTATGATCCCCGATGATGCAGGTGGAACGCTCACCGCGGAACTTAAGATCCTGTGGATCTGTTCCAATGACGGAATAAGGATAAAACGTATTCCCTTCGCCGATGGTCGTCAGTTTTGCAATGGAAACATGGTCCTGCAGAACCGTGTGTTCACCGATCACCACATCCGGCCCGATGACACAATAAGGACCGATCTGCGCGGTATCGGCGATCTGTGATCCCGGGTCAATAATGGCGGTGGGGTGAATGGTCGGCATCAGTTATTATCCATGTTCCAGCGTGAGGACACTCCGTTATAATAAACTCAAACATCCTGCTAATCGCGGTCTGCATCTACCATCATAAACTTGATCATCGCTTCGGCAGCGAGCTTGTCGCCTACATAAGCACGGCATTTCATGGTGCATATCCTCGCTTTGACACGAAGCGCTTCAGCCTCCAGAACGAGTTGATCTCCCGGTGTTACAGGTTGGCGGAGCTTAACTTTATCCAGACTCAACAACACAGCAATTTTGCCGGTGTGTTCCAGTTGCTGACTCATCAGCAAACCGCCGAGCTGCCCCATCGCTTCCACAATCAGCACCCCGGGCATGATGGGTGTGCCCGGATAATGCCCCTGGAAAAAGGGTTCGTTGATGGTGACATTTTTAACCCCGACGGCTTTCCGCTCACCTTCAATCTGAACGACCCGATCAACCAGAAGCATGGGATATCGGTGAGGCAGGATACGGTGAATCATCCGCGTATCCATCTCCCGACCCTGGAGCAGTGCTTCGTTGCGCTGTGCCAGGGCAATTTGTTCCGTAATTTTCATTGCCATACGGCGGTTGAGTTCGTGACCGGATTTGTAAGCGATAAATCTGCCGTGGACTTCACATCCCACGAGGTACAGATCGCCGATCAGATCAACGATTTTGTGGCGGACCGGCTCATTTTCGTAACGGTAAGCGTTGTCGATCGGACCATCGTCGTCGATAACCAGAACATCGCTCGGCGTCAGGTGCCGACACATTCCCTTGTCCCACAGCGCTTGTGCCTCTTCCTTCAGGCTGTAGGTTCGCGCTTTGGCTATTTCATGAACGTAATCGCCGTTGAGTGAGGAATAGGTTTGAACCTGGCGTTGGATACGATCGCTGTTTTTACCGTAATCCAGGTCATACACCAGTTCGAACGCATCGTGATCACTGGGAAAACAAGCGAGCATTGCCTCATCATCCTCGACCACGATCGGCTCCGTGATCCGGAAGATCTGTCGGGCGGCATCCTGTTCCTGAAGACCCACTTTCTGTATTGGTTCAACAAACAGGGTGGCAGATCCATCGCCGCAGGGAAGTTCCGGGCCGTCAATCTGGATGAGCGCATTGTCCACGCCGAGTCCCGCCATGGCGGACATGCAGTGTTCGACAGTTTCGACGGATGCCTGGCCGGATTTGAGTGTTGTGCGTCGGGCTCGGGTGGTGACATAGGACACGTGAGCGGGGATCTTCATTGGAGGTGAGAGATCCACGCGTTCAAACACGATGCCGTGACCCACTGGTGCAGGTTGAATCGTGACGTGAGCTATCTCACCGAGCAGAAGACCTGCGCCGGAGATTTCCGCAGGATCGGCCAGCGTATGTTGCATGGATCCTGCGCGGTCAGCAGTCAGGCTGTGTTCACCAGCCTCGGGCATGTACTATCGTCCTGTTACGATCAAACTCAGATGCTTTTACGGCTGCTCAGACGCTTTCAGCAGCCGAGTTAAGCGTTTCATGTAATCAGGTAGCTTACGCACGGCAACGGTCTGACGCAACGATTCCTGTGCCGAACAACCCCAATAGCCGGCCCAGGTTGCGCCCGCTGGTATATCAGAACCCACCCCAGTGGCCGCTGCGAGTGTGACTCCGTCCCCGATGTTGATGTGATCGGCTATTTTGACACATCCTCCCATCACAACGCCATCCCCAATGACTACGGATCCTGCGATCATGCACCCCCCGGCTATGACACAAGAACGCCCGATAACACAATTGTGCCCGATATGACACAGGTTATCGATTTTTGTGCCCGCCCCGATCCTGGTCACGCCGAACTTGGCTCGATCAATTGCTGTGTTTGATCCGATTTCGACGTCATCTCCAATTTCGACAATCCCGATTTGCGGGACTTTGAGCAAGCCTGAGCCGTCGGGAGCGGGTCGATAGCCAAATCCATCTGATCCGACGGTCGCGCCTGGGTGCAGAATGACTCCCCGCCCGAGTGTGCAGCGTTCTCGAATGACGCAGTTGCTGTGGATCATGCAGCCGTCACCGAGGATAACTTGTGGATACAGGCGAACTCCCGCGTGGAGTGTTACACCATCGCCAATCACAACATCACGTTCGACGGAGACGTGTGAACCAATCCTGACATTCTCTCCCAGTTGGGCAGAGGGATGTACCCAGGCCGTCTTATGAATTCCCGTTTCCGGTTGAGCTATGGGAGGTGCCCACATAGTGAGCATCTTGATAAGAGCCAACTCAGCATCGGGAACATAGATGAGTGCGCGGCCAGCAGTATCTTGTTCCGAGATGTTTACTCCCTCTGACACCACAACAGCACCTGCTCGACTGGCTCCCCATCGCTTGGCATGAGCCGGATCAGTAATGAAGGAAATCTGGTTCGGTTCCGCATCGTCGAGACTGTTGATTCCCGTCATCTCCAATTCACATGGACCATCCAGTCGCCCATTCAATCGCTGGGCGATCTGTTCTGTCGTCAAAATGATTGGATGCGTATCCATGAATGCAACAACGATGGATTGATTAATCCCGGGGGATCAGTTCAAGTCTTCACCCAGGTTCAATTCTTCGCCCAGTTCTTGCAGATGGTCGCTGTTCATTCGCACGATGAGATCCTGAGTCAGATCAACACCCGGAGCGGTGTACAAAGCACGACGGGCGGAAATTTGTCGGGTCAATTCTTCCCGGCCCATCGGATCTTCCGGGAGTGCAACCCTGGAATCATCCACAAAAACAGCTTGAATGCCACGTTCTTCTGACAGCACGCCAATGGCCGTCTTGATGTCGCTGTAGATGGAACGCAGCGCGAGTTCTTCTTCCAATATGAGTTTGCGCCCGGCAACTTCCACAAAGCCCTGATACTCCAGGGCCAGCAGGGATGCGCGTTCCAGTGCCTGATCGAATTCCGGTGTTCCTTCGATGTACACGTTTTTCAGGTCGTCCTGCATTTGCTCCACTTCATCACGCATCTGGTTGCTCTGCTCTTCCAGACCGACTCGCATTTCCTCCAGGCGGCTCATTTCCTGCACCCAGATGGTGAGCGATTGGAATACATTTTCCAGATCGACAAAAGCAATGACCTGCGGCTCGTCAGAGTTTTCCATCCGCGATCCGCTGGTCTGGTACCCCATGAAGCAGGCCACGACCAGCAGGAGTGTCAACATTGGCCAATTCATCCGGTTTTTCCACGATTGCATCACAGCTCGATCCTTGTTTATTGAATATTGGTGAGATCTTTAAAATCACGATTAGCGGCGAGAGATTGTACCGCCTTCTCCAACGGCGCGTGCTGATGGAGAAAAATCATCCTTCTGCAGGTCATATTTGATGAAAAAAGATCCCAGCGGTGAGATCACCACTGGGATCAAAAGTTGTCCAGGGCTGCACGCCATGCAGTCCCGTCGGGGGCACGGTTACGTGTGCAGCCCCTTCGTACAGTCACATAAATTGGTCACTGGATCACCTCCTTTGTTAGATGGGCTTGTCCCAGCCGTCACAGGCGTGACCACCTGCCGCCGGGTTCCTTTTCTTCGCAGCGTCCTGCGAAGCTCATCGCCCACAGAATGAGTTGTGATTTGGTACCTCAACTCGATCTGTGCTCGTCACAGGTCATCTCCGACGCCCAGCGGGGTTTTCCCGGTGGTTGCCGGGGACTAACGGTGATGGAGGTATTATCGCTTTGAAATATGTGGTGACAATAGAAAATGTCAAAAAGTGGTTTGAGCTTGCCTGTTTTTAGCGATTTCCTGTCGGATTTCAGGGATCAAATCCGCATTTTCCGGTCCATTATCGGGATTCATCAAAAGCCTGGGGCAGCCAGTAGCCCAGCACGATGACGCCCCGCTGTTCATCTGTAGTCAAACGCAGGCCGAGCTGGGGATCGTCTGCGATGTAGATCAGCGCGATATGCGTGGCTGGATGATCCTTACTGTGAAAATAATCGCCCGGCTGCACTTCGATCGTGAAATTCGATTCAATATCCCCATGGTTTTGACTCAATCCCTTCAGGACTAGGCGCAGTTGCTCGGTTATCGCTGCGTTTGAAATGGTGATGCCGGTGGGGATGCGATCATCACGCAAGATCGATTCGCAAAGATCCGTCACGCGTTTGTGAATTTCCTCTGCCTGCGTTTGCGCGCGGTGAGATGACCACAGGACAAGACCTCCTCCAACGACGATGATCGCCAGAATCAGACCAATCCTCCGCGATCGGGATGAATTGCCTGCTGCGGTCGATGTAATCAATGCCATGACAACATTTCAAACATGAGACGAAATTAAAAAATCTGTGGGCACTGTACCCGCTTGAACCATTTGTTGCCCGTCGATGTTCGTTTACGGTTCTTCCTGTTCGTTTTTCTCAACAATTATTGGATCGGCATAGAGCACATAGCTGCTGGAAGAATCAAACGGCCGGTTGAGCGCCATATCAATCGTTGATGTGAAGGGGTAGGGTGTATCCGGACGGGCATTGTTGACCTGGATAATTTCATGTCCGACCTGGTTTCCATATTCATCAAAGAAGGTGATAGCCACGCCGATGTTGTGTACTTCCTTGGAGCTGTTGAGCACGCTGCCGGAGATGATCATCGAACTGAAGTCGATTTCATCATAGTTGGGAGTTACGCGCAGATAATTGCCCTGGCCCGGAATGTAATCGATGTGTGCTTGAGTAGCGTCTTTCGTGCGATAGGAATACGCCATTTTGCTGATGTAGACATCGAGTCCCAGCGCAGTGAAACCTGATTTCCTGTATTTGGACTGTCTGCGCAGTTCACTTTGTCTTTTGTCGCGCTCTTCCTTTGCTGCCTGGTACCGTTCCTTGCGTGCGTTTTTCTCTGCTTCATACCTCTGACGTGCCGCTTCCAGTTCTTTTTCGCGCGCTTCGCGTTCCGCTACCTCTTTCACAGCACGGTATTGAGTAAAGTCCTTGCCGTACTCGTGATGGTCCTCGATGAACTGCCGCATTTCCTCCAGCTCGCGCTGACTGTGAGCCGCCTGCAGTTCCGATTCGGCCAGTGCCTGACGCAACTGCTCGATGTGCTCCTTCAATCGTTCGATTTCATCCAGCAATATCTGCGTGACACTGCGCGGCCCGGTTTCTTCTGTTGATGTTGCCGACGCCCGGGTTTCATCAGACGTTGACGATCCTGTATTTTGTTGAGCGCTGGAAACGTCTGTCAGCAATGAGAAGATCAGGATGCAGGAAATAAAGAACAACAATCTGAAACGGGAAGTCGACTCTTCTGCGCGTGCGAGCGTGTGCGTTGTATGAGTTGTGTGGGAGGGTCGGGGGGGGATCATGGTCGTATCCTCATCTGCGGTAGGAGAGTGTGGATGGTCCTCTGAAAACAGAGGATTCCTTCCTTTCTTGATTTAATGACACACCATCCCCGTCGTCAATTCACGAAAAGAATCGAGTAGCGTAAGCCGGAACTGACGATTCTTTGAGGAAAACCCGCCCCTACACAAATATCTGCATCTTCGCTGCGATCAGATGCAGCTTTCTCCCCGCACATAGAAAGCTACTCTGGATTTGTTAACTGCCTCAACTCCCGCGCGCGCTCAACCAGTGCATCGGTATCTTCATTGAGCGGTTGCATGACATAATGCCAGTGAATCGTACTGCGTAGAGGTATGGGGGCGACTTCAGCGACGAAGTCCGGACCGGGCGCATCCCAGATCGGCGCCTTGGCTTCACCGAACGTCATCATCGGCTCGTAACCATCCAGTTCCAGGCGAACGTCATACGTGCCGTAATACACAAAATGAACGGTTACCGGTGTGCGTCCGATTTCCCGATCATTCAGCCAGACCAGTGCACCTGGAGGATCGGTGTCAATGCTGATGGTGCGCTCAACACAGCCGATCGTTCCGAGCGAGAAAAGGCAGAGCGGAATAAAAAGAGAAAAGCGATAGCGAGTGGGCATGATGAAATTGTACCTTGTGCTAATCATCTCGTGAGGCCAGGGGAAGGGGTGAATCGTCAAATTCATCGCCTCGGAAGGTGGAGGCAAGATACGCATCTTTCACCACAGGATCGTTGATGAGATCGCGGGGCGTACCGTCACGCAAATTCTTCCCTTCGTGGATGATGTAGGCCCGGTCACATATTCGCAGGGTCTGCTGCACATTGTGATCGGTGACGAGCATGGCAATTCCGGTGGCAGCCAGGTTCCGAACCTCGTCCTGCAGTTCTTCGACAGTATGCGGATCGACGGCGGCAAAAGGTTCATCCAGCAGCATGAGCTTGGGGCGCGTTGCCAGCGCGCGCGCAATTTCAAGCCGCCTGCGCTCTCCACCGGAACAGGTGTTGGCCAGATCTTTAGCTTTATGAACCAGGCTGAACTGGTGGATGAGATCAGCCGCTCGTCGCTTGCGTATCTCTCGGCTCAGTCCTTGGGTTTCGAGGATGGCCAGCAGATTCTGCTCGACGGTCAAACGCTGAAACACGCTGGGTTCCTGGCTCAGATAGCCCATACCAGCCAGCGCGTGGCGGAACATCGGCAGGGTGGTGACATCAGATCCGTTGAAGATCACACGGCCGGCTTCCGGGGTGATCATGCCAATCGTCATACGGAAGGTCGTGGTCTTCCCGGCTCCGTTACGACCTAGCAAACCGATAATCTCGCCGGCTTCCACTTCCAGCGATGCCCGGTCGACAACCCGCCTGCCGGAGTAACTCTTGACAATCTTTTGGACTGAGAGAAGTGGCATGGTTGCATTTCACTGGGAACAGGGGGGATATGCAAGTGAGACTCGATGTAAACCGGCTCAGACGTCTGAGCAAGGCGGGTGAGGAAGAGGCGGATAGGTAGGAAAGAAATCCAAGTCTTCGTGACAAAAATGTCACTCAGACTCGGCTTGTTTTTCCTGAAGCGGGGATTATTTGATGAATCGGAATGTCAATGGGTAGCGGAATGGTGTACCGCTGGCAGCATTGACGCTGGCGATGATGACAAGGATCAGTTCCGCAATCACGATTCCACCCATGAGAATGCCCCCAATACAAATGAACAGAAGCGGGATGCAGATGATGATCGCGATCAGAACTGTAATCTGAAAATTCAGCGACTCCTTCCCCTGGTCATCCACGAATGGGGAGCTGTCTTTTTTCACCAGCCAAATGATCAGGGGACCGAGAATGTTTCCAAACGGAACAACATAGCCACAGAATGCCAGCAGATGGCAGAGCATACCGAGTGTTTTCTCTTCACTGGTGAGCTCACCAAAGGGAGGAGGGTGTGGGGGAAGATCGTCTACAGGTGAGGGGGGAATGGTACTCATTACAGCCGCTCATGGTGACGCATAAATGCGATCAGGACAAGAAGCGAATGGACATGGGATAGCGGAAATATTCGCCATTGCCCGCTGCGACTGCTCCGCGGATGGTGCTGATAATTGCCACGATCCACAACACAGGAAAGAGGACAATCCCGATGATCGTGATGCCGAGCAGGAAGTGGTAGATGATCAGGGAGATGCTGAAGTTCAGTGCATCCCGACCGTGGTCGTCTTCAAATGCAGAGCTTTTTTTCCGTACCAGCCAGAGTACGAGGGTCGTCACGACGGGGATCGGGATGAAAATATCAGCAATGCGCGACAGATGCATCAGCACGCCCCACGTGCGCTGTGAGTCAGTCACATTTTTCTGTTCCAGCCGCGGCCCGACCTGGGCACATTCCGCTCCTCTCCCAACATCCGGGCAACACTGGACTGAAGATATTGCAACACTCATTGTCAGTACCCTCTACTTCTTTGTTTTACGGGTTGAGCCGGAAAAGATTTCATTTAAATATCCAGGGAATTAGCGCGAACTTTCATCGGCAGATGAAAGAATAGCGTAAATCATTGATTTCAAGGGGATTACCGTTAGAAGAAGCGGATGGTGATCGGATAACGGAAATATTCTGCGTTGCTTGCAGAAATGGCTCCCCGGATCAGGCTGATCACCCAGACCACCGCAATCACGATCGGAATGATGATTGTCCAGAACGTGAGCAGGATGTAGATCATCATGCTGAGGTGGAAGTTGATGACCTCCCTGCCATGGTCGTCGACGAAATCGGACCGATTTTTACCGATGATCCACAACACCAGGGGTGTCAGGATCAAAGCGGGAAATAAGAAGCAGGCAAACGGGGTGAGGTGCATCGCGATGCCGAAGTTGCGATCAGCATCTGAGACAACTTCCGGCTTTAGGCGGGCATGGGGTGACGAATCCGTTGTTGCTGGATTAGACGAAGAATGTGATTGATTATCAACCGTCATGACCGGGGGCATTGTCCGTCCTCCGCTCTTGCTTATTCGGCAGGGGGCGCACCTGATTTCATTCCTGCCTGTTCAATGAATGAAGCTGACTGCGGAGATAAAAATCAATCCTTGGTCTCGTCCTCCTCTTGTTCCTCATCCGTGAATTCTTCCTCGTAATCCTCCTCATCTGGGAGTGGTTCCGGTTCTTCCTCCTCGCTACCGACCCTCTTTGCTTCCTCGGTCCATTCGTCGGGGTAAAAGCGGTGAGCGATGGCACCGACGATGAGATACAGGTTTTTGTAGACGTAATCATCAAGTTTGACCTGCTGACCATCCTTGTGGATCACAAAAGCGATGGATTTGGCCAACCACTTTTTCATGTCAATGTCGGCAATGTCATCAGCCTGCCAGGTACCGTGAGGAGCGGGCAGATAGAGAGTGCCATCCTCGTCCATGCGGTATTCCAGTTTTTTCGCGCGCAGGAACACCCACAGAAAATAAGGCGCGCAGGGTAGGCAAAGTATGAACGCCCATTGGATGATCCGATCGAATTTCCCGGGTTTCTTGACGGTTCCTGTCTCATCAATCCACTGTCCGGCTCGTTCGTAGGCAGCCAGGGCGGGACCGGCCAGCGGCTGATCCGGCGCACGCCTTACTTGGGTACCCAGACGGAATAAAAACAGGTCTTTCAGCCAGGGTAATTCTCCCGCTTCAGTGATTGCCTGGAACAGCCTTTGTGTTTCCTCAAATTCGGGATTCGCAGTGATCTCCTCAGGAAGTGCTTCTGCTTCAGAGAGGTGGAGAAACAGAAGGGAAAACCACTGCTCGTTGTCCGGATCCTTTACCGAGCGCGGGGTAATTCCTGCGGAAGTGGCAACTTTGTTGACGAGAGCATCAAGCTGATCTGCCTGAATGTCCAATGCATATTGCAATTTTGTTACGAAGTCTTCATCAGCCGGGGATGCTTCCAAAACATCCTGTGTTGCTTCCAGAACGTGATAGCGATCATAAAGTGCTTGTTTTCTGGGAATTGCGACAGCGTAGTCATACACACCCCACACTCCCATGACCAGGCAGACGCCGGCAATGATGATCATCTTCAGGGCGTATCCCGGAGAAACTCTGGCAGTAATACTCATAACAGTGTCCAATTTGAGTGATTAACGATTTTCATGGATTCTTATCGGCTGGTGGGGAAAAGAAATATTGCCGAAGTAGGGGAATGATTTGCGGGTATAATCGTCTTCATCTCAGAAGACGCCTTATTTTATGACCTCACGGTGCTAGAATGTAACTGATTATTCAGAACTCCGTGTATGAAATTCCGCAGTTCTCTCTCGTTGGAGATACAAGAGCAAAGCGAATCATACCTCGGGTCAAACTGAACTGAAGGGAAACCACGATGAAAAACATCAAGAACAAATGCCTGTTGTGGTTGGCCATGGCTGGATTAACCGGATTCATCTTTTCCGCTGGTTGTGGTGGTGGTGGCACTGCTACGGGTAGCCATTCAACTGACAATGCATTGATCGGTGCCGGCCTCGGTGCCGCTGCGGGTGCAATCATCGGACATCAATCGGGAAGTGCCGGTGAAGGTGCTGCCATTGGAGCTGGTGCTGGAGCGCTGGGCGGTTACATCATCGGTAACGAACAAGACAAGTCTGAAATGCGCCGCAACGATCCCAACTACGATTACTGAATCACATAGCAAGTCGTAACCCGGATCTGACGAACGAGCATAGCGAGTGAGGAAGATCCGGGTAAGTCTGATCGTTAACTGAAATGATTACTGAGTTTCGCATCTTCCTCGGGGACTCGTCAGATGCGGCTTACGTTTGATTGGTGTGTAAACTACTCATCAGATGACCACAAACCTACCGCACGCTGACGAGCGCTGCGCTCCACCTGCGCATAACGGCTCAATCGAGAATGAGGCCACCGGTCATCAATCCACGCAAGCCCGGCATCCAGCAGGTTTTCGTTGAGACTGCGGCCATCTTCCAGTTCGATGTGCGCCAGAAGCCTGCCGAACTTATCTCGTGTGGTGTGTGATTCCAGGGTGAGGGTTATGCCCTGCCCCCGGACCTGACTGCGAGTGAATTCAACTGCCTGTTGCGCCCACGGCTGGGCTTCCCGATCGGGTCCGGCTGCTTCAGGGCAGTTGATTCCACACAAGCGCACGCGAGTTGAGGCATGATCTTGAACATGGTCCGGCTGATCGATTTCAAGTGTGTCACCGTCAATAACCCTGAGCACTCGAATCTGACGGCCGTGATAACTCTGCATGTCATCGGTATGCCGCACGAGCAACCAGCCACACTGGTCTGCAATAATCAAGGCCACAACACCCAGACCACCTATCCAGAACAGACGGCGTGCGGGATGGTAGCGTAATGCTGATCGAAGAGACACGGGAAGAATGAGCTTATTTTTTCGGGGTTGAGGGGGATTGAGCCTGTTTTTCCATCAGATCCCGATGTGCATCTTTGCACGCCTGCTCCAATGCCTGGTGAAGACCTTCGTGTTCGGGAATGGTATCCAGATAATCCATAAGGGTGTCGAGGAAGCGATGCGATGCCATTTCAGGATCGATCGATTGCAGGGCAAAATCACCCAACAGTGACATAGCGTCGGCGAACCAAGCCAGGTCAGGATGATCCAGATCGTCCGGCGGATCAACCTTCGTTCGGATTGAACCTGAAGGTCCGACGGCAACAATCGGGCAAAGCCCCAACTGCGTGATGGGTTCTCGGCAGAGCACCGCCACGGGGATCTCCCGATGCAGAGCTTCCAGCCTGAAACGCCTGGCATCAGAGCCGACCAGCGGAGGTTGCACGAGGTAACACCCGGGCTTGATCTTCATGTTTTCAGAAAGTTCAGAATCCAGAATCGTGATGTTCTTGACATCAAGCGCCTGTTGCAGGCGATGCCGGCGCGCTTCCATCAAAGGCATGACAATGCGAGCCATCTGGTCAAAATCATCATCCTGTCGCGACATGGCCAGTGCTTTGCTTGCCATTCGCTCAGCTTCAAAGTACGACATACGCGCCAGCGATTCGCTGGCTTTTTTCATCAAGTCATCAATTTTTTCTGATTTTGGTGCCACCGGCATAGTCATGAATCCTCTGTGGGGCTGTGAACAATCGGCATCTGGAGAATCTCCCGCCAATGAGTGACAACTTCAGCGAGATCGTAGCGCAGAGAATCTGACAAACCGATGGAATCGTTATTTTTCAGGAACGAGCGAAGCGTGCGGAGTTGTTCCTCCAGGTGGACGATGGCTTTTTCAAATTGATCAATGCCGGTTTCGGTTCCGCCGAATCTCGCCAGTACCGTTGTACCCATGGACACTGCCTGTTGAATCTGGTGCCAGATTGTCAGGGCTTCGTTCAGTTTGTCCATTGCATCTGAATGCTGGCTGTTTTCCAGGCATTCAGCCGCCCCCAACTGGAGTGACTCCACCTCTGAAAGTGCGGCTGCCGCATCGGCAAAAGTATCTTCAACCAGTTGCACCGGATCGGTTGAGATCAGGCGAACATCTTCAATCGAAGATGACGATGCTTCCAAAGCAGCCAGATCCTTCTCCTGACACGATTTATCATCAACGATGATTTCTACCACCATGTGACCCTGCTCCTGAGCAAGGGTGGATCCTTTGGTCACGGCTTCCATGACCGATTTGGTTTCAATGCCACACAGTTCGTCGTTGAGGTAAACCCGCATAAAAACCACATCCTTTTGGTTTCTGCCTGATTGACAAAGTAAATGTGTTTCCGGATCGAGTGGGGAATATTTCCCTGGTCCGGTTTCGATCAGGTTTCAAAGAGTTCGGTCAGTTCATCAGCTAGCACCTGATGCCCGACGCTGATGTGAAATGCTCCTTCCGGAACAAATTCCACCAGAACCGGTGCAGCAGTGGAAGTCAGCATGAGTCCCTGATCGGGATTGTCTGCATCCTGAACCAGCGCATGCATCATGGCGTTGAGGATTTGGAAATCACCCGGCTCACACAGCAGCGGATCCCGACGATTCAGCTCCACGGTGGCGGCAGCATCTACCGCCTGCCAGTCTTCATTTTCAGCCAGGCTGAAAGCCACTGTGTCAAAGATGTGTCTCCACGGCTGGGCGGGGATCAGCAGCACCTGTTCAAGACGTAACTTGAGAATGATGCTCTCCACCACATCACCCAGTTGATCTTGTGTTACGGTGAAGCACCTGGCGCCTTCCTGAGCGGCGACCGACGAATCATCGTGCGCGACATGGAGCTGGACGACCATTTCGCCCTCCTCCATGCGCAGATGCATGCGATCACCTTCGCCCTCAGTTTCGTAGATCCCCTGTTCCTGCAAGAGGTTGAGCACATCGTCGTCGTGAACGAATTCCACTGGTCTCTCCGTAATGTATGGTGGGTTTCGTTAGTTTATGCGCGTTACTTTACCTCAGATTCGGAGATTGCAATACTCATCTTGACTTTTGAGCGGATGAACCTGCCGTTTGTTTACCTGTTGAGGGCAAAAAAGGTACTATTTTCCGTTCAGATCCCATGAATCAGGAGCGATCATGCGCACGATTCTGTTTGTTTGTACCGGAAATACATGCCGCAGTCCCATGGCCGAGGCTGTCGCTCGTCACTGGGCTGAGCGGGAATCCTCCCGGGAAGCGGGGGAAACGGTCTTTGCCTCAGCAGGGGTGCAGGCTGCCGAGGGGATGCCGACCACCCCCGAAGCTATAACTTCACTGGCACAATTGGGCATTGACCACACCGGGGCCAGCCGCCTCCTCACCGCAGAGATGATTCGCCAGGCGGAGCGGGTGTATTGCATGACAAGTCATCACGTCAGGGCAGCCCAGGCTCTGGTGCAGAATGATCCTGCTTTGATTTCCAGGATCACCCTGCTGGATCCGAACGGTGACATCGATGATCCCATTGGCATGGATGAGGAAGCGTACATTGCCCTGGCTGAGGAATTCATGGATCTGATTCCTCGCCGCATCAGGGAGGTTGTTCATCGATGATGTCTATTCATTCCTACCGCGTTGCTCTGGGATGCGATCACCGTGGGGCAAAGGCAGTGCATTCAATAGCCGACCATCTCGCCCAGTCGGGGCACGAAGCGCTGTTGTTGGGAGACACTACCGAGGAATCGCACGATTACCCGGACAGCGCGTGGCTGGTGGGGCGGGCACTGATCGACGGCCGCGCTGATTTCGGTGTGCTGATATGCGGATCGGGAATCGGGATTTCCATTGCCGCTAATAAAATGCCGGGCATTCGAGCTGCCCTGGCGGTTGATGTGCGGGCAAGTGAAATGAGTCGACGACATAACAACGCCAACGTGCTCTGCCTGCCGGGCGATCGAATTACCCCGGAGGAATGCCTGCCGCTGGTCGATGCGTTTCTGGCAGCTTCGTTTGAGGGGGGTCGCCATGCCAGAAGAGTGGATAAATTCCGACTGATCGAGGAAGGCATTGATCCCTCCGGCGTGTCGGCGGCATCGTGAGTTTCCATCAGACCGCGCCTAAGATTCCCCATGCCGCATGCTGCAAGAATACTTGATGCCAATGCAAACCGATCGCGTGAAGCGATGCGGATGCTGGAAGATATTGCGCGCTTTGCGCTGAATGATTCGACACTCAGTGCTGAGTGGAAAAACCTGCGTCATGAGTTTCGTGCGGTGCTGGATCAACTTCCCCCCGGTTGGATTGAAGCGAACCGCAATGTAACCGGTGACGTGGGAACAATGCTGAGTACGCCGGCAGAAGGTGAGCGAAAAAATCTTCTAGACGTTGCGATCGCTGCGGGGAAGCGTCTCACCGAATCACTGCGCGTGATCGAAGAAACGATAAAAACAGTCGATGCGCATCTCGCTCCAAAAATTGAAAACCTGCGTTATCGCGCTTATGACCTGGCGGCCAAAGTGCAATCGCAGATGGGGACAGGTCGTGGATGTCAATGGCATATCTGCGTGTTGCTTACCGAATCACTCTGCCTCAAACCGTGGGAGGAGGTATTACACGCTGCAATTGACGGCGGAGCGGATTGCATCCAGGTGCGGGAAAAATATCTGACCGATATGCAGTTGATAGACCGCGTGCAGCGCGTTGTGATGATTGCGAAACCGGCGGGTGTGAGCGTGATCGTCAACGATCGGCCGGACATTGCACTGATTACAGGCGCGGACGGTGTGCACCTGGGGCAGACGGATTTGCCGATTGCTGAGGTGCGTCGCCTGGCAGGTCGGAATCTGATTATTGGTTCCAGCACTCACGATCTCAGTGAAGCGAAGGCGGCTGTAGAAGCGGGCGCGGATTACTGCGGTGTGGGAGCGATGTTCCCCACCGCCGAGAAACCGGATCGGATTCCCATTGGACCAGGTTATCTACAGGATTTTATCGATCGCTGTCCGCAGATGCCGCACCTGGCGATTGGCGGAATCACCCTGGCGAACATTCAGGAACTTATCCGCGTCAATGTGCAGGGGATTGCGGTAAGTAGCGCTGTTTGCCATGCTGAGGATCCCGAAGAGGTTGTCGCGCAGTTGAGACGAGCCATCACATCAACAGAATGTTCTACCGTTTCATAACGGTGTAAATCGGATTCCAAGTCTGTATTCGAGTTTATTGCCCATGAAGCGTCGCGGCTTTGCCGCGCTTCTGTATGCAATAGGACCGACGTCATGATTTTTCGTCATCGGTCGTCAGGGGAGATACGCATTGCGCGGCATGGCGTACCGCGTCAGCCTGATCGGCCGGGCAGGGCAGCCCAGGGCCGCGCCAGCGCTTGCCGTCATGGACAAAAGCGAGATACCCCATGCCCTGACGATCATCACCACGGTCCATGAGAAAGATCGGCACGAATCCCAGTTTGATCGTGTTGATATCAGCGGAAAAACAATGGCGATCACCAGCCTGCGATGTGTCGATCCGCACAGAGTAGCGATAGTTCATATCGCGCAGATGCAGGCTCGTCCCCCGTACCAGTTCCTTAAGCCGCTCTTCCGTTGCCTGACCGATATCATCGGATTCCGGTTCGCGCGGGGTTGTGTCGCGGTGAGGGACGCTGAAGATAATCAGTATCACTATCCCCACCACAGCACCCACAACTACCAGCCAGGCCAGTTGCTTACCGATGGGATGGATCCAGATGACGATCCCCGATGCTGCAATCACACACAACAAAGCCAGGAGCAATCGTCTGGCGGAGATCAACATAATTCATAGTGTACCAGTAAAGTGGGGAAGTCGGTGTATGAATCACCAGTTCAGTGTTCCCAGCCAGGAAGCGCGGAGCTTATCAACAGTGACATCCAAATCACCATGATCCATGGTCAGGCGGTCACTGTCATTGAATCGACCGATTTCAAGCCAGGGTAAATCGTTCACTATGCGCCGGAAATGATCGAGTTGATCCGGGGCGATCTCAAGCAGGTAGCGACTCGGGGTTTCGGCAAAGCAGGCTTGAGTGTCAAAGGATTGAAGTGACAGGCCGAGGTTGCCTGCGATACACATTTCCGCCGCTGCAACAAGCATCCCACCCTCACTGCAATCATGTGCTGAGAGGATATAACCACTGCATATCAATTCGTACATTGTGCGCGCCAATTGATTGCCCAGAGTGAGATCAACTACTGGCAGTACACTTGCTCCTGCAGAACCGAACATCATTTGATAATGCGATCCGCGCATGGCAGATGTGGTTTGCCCGAGCAGCACAAGCAGATTTCCAGCGCGCTTGGCGTCCATTGAGATGCAGCGCTGGATGTCAGGCACGATGCCCATGCCGGAGATGAGCAGCGTCGGCGGGATGGTGATCGTTTCGCCGTCTTCTGTTGCGAATTGATTGTTCAGGGAATCTTTGCCGGAGATGAATGGCGTGCGGAAGGCCTTTGCTCCGTCGTAGCACGCTTCAGCAGCGCGGACCAGTGAGCCAAGACTTTCCGGGTCGGCGCACGAAGGCCAGCAGAAATTGTCCAGCAATGCGATGCGCGTGGGATCTGTTCCGACACACACGAGATTGCGCACACATTCATCAATTGCTGCCAGAGTCATCACGTAGGGATCTTCCTGAAGTCCCGTCGTCAAACCGTGTGCGATGGATAAACCCTTTGTGGATCTATCGACGGGCAACATGACTGCAGCATCGCCGGGCCCTTCACCATCGGGTCCGACAAGCGGCTTAATTACCGATTGACCCTGCACTTCATGATCGTACTGGCGAATGATCCACCGTTTGGATGCGATGTTGGGATGGGCCAGAAGCCGAAGCAACGCCTCCTTCGTGTTGGGTGCTGGTTGTTGTTCAGGTGTTTCCGTGGCTGAAATTGAATCGGCTCGCCAGGTTGCTTCACGCATGGTTCCGGGCAATCCATTGAAAAGGAAATCCATGGAGAGTCGGCCGACCTCGGTATCGTGGTAGTGCAGGATCAATTCACTATTTTCCGTGCCGAAGTGACCCAGCTCCCAGACCTCGACATCATGGGCCGCGCAGATGTCAAGCACGCGCTGGACATAATCCGGTGGAACGGCAATCACCATTCGTTCCTGAGCTTCACTGATCCAAATTTCCGTGGGCGAGAGGCCGTCATATTTCAGTGGTGCCTGTTCGAGGTGGACTTCCGCGCCCAGCGCTTCTCCCATCTCACCGACCGCACTGGAGAAGCCACCCGCTCCGCAATCAGTGATCGCGGTGTACAGGCATCCATCGGGATGATCGCGCATCTGCAGAATGGCATCGAGCATCATCTTTTCGGTGACTGGATTGCCGATCTGGACCGCGTGGCTGAACTCATCCACATGCGTGTCGGTCAACTCAGCGGAACTGAAAGTCGCACCGTGGATGCCGTCCCGCCCCGTCCGACCGCCCAGTGCGATGATGCGGTCACCGGGATTGGGATCGCCTGTGACTTTGTCGCGGGGAATGACGCCGACCGTGCCGCAGTAGACCAGCGGATTACCGATGTATCGGTCGTCGAACCAGACCGAGCCGTTGACGGTGGGGATTCCCATGCGGTTGCCGTAGTCGCGTACCCCGGCCACGACTTGGGAGAGGATGCGTCGGGGATGCAGACAGCCGGCCGGCAGGGGACGTTGAGATGAATCGCCCGTTGATTCAGCCTGATCGTCATGGTTTCTCGACCAGTGATCGGGATAAGCGACGCAGAATATATCAGTCGACGCAATAGGTTGGGCGGCAAGTCCGGTGCCGATGATGTCGCGGATGACGCCACCGATCCCCGTTGCCGCTCCACCATAAGGTTCCAGCGCGGAAGGGTGGTTGTGCGTTTCGACCTTGAAGCAGACCGCCTGCTGATCATCAAAAGTAATCACACCTGCGTTGTCCTTGAACACGGAGAGGCACCAGTCGATGCCATCAGCAATCAGTTCATCAGTCGCTGCCGCAATTGTGGATTTGAATAGATTGTGGATGGTGACAGAACCGTCATCGTGAAGTTCGTGCCCAGGTCGCGATGAAAAGTCGATGCCCCCTCCCATACTTGAAGTAAAACATTCGTTCGTCTCTGAAGGGGGATCGTGCGTGGGTGAGTGTGGGGGGGTGGGGGGGTTGTATCTGATGGTGGCTTTGAGTGTTTTATGGACACAATGTTCCGACCAGGTCTGTGCGAGTGTTTCCAGTTCGATATCGCGCGGATCGCGCTGGAGGCGTTGATATTCAGCCCGAATCGCCTGCATTTCTTCGAGGTTGAGAAATAGATGAGCTTCCCGGGAGAGTTTTTCCAGCGCGGCATCATCCATATCACGCAGGGCGATGATGTGATCGCGCAAGTGGTAAGGTGATCCGGTCGGGAATTGTTGAGGCAGGTAGGGCGTGGTGTGGATGTCGTGGATTACGGGATTGGCCAGGCAGCGCTCAGCGATTCGGCGGGCGGTGTCGGTATCAGTGCCATGGATATCGTAGCGCCAGCCGGTGCGAACACGGGTTTTCGTGGTGAGGATTGCCGACAGCGCCGTGTGGATTGCCTGGGCATCAGGATCCATAACCCCCGGTAGAGGATGGACTTCAATGATTGCATCAGCTTCCACTTGCGACGCCCCGATTTCAGCCTGCTCCGTGATTGGATCAGCCAGCAGTTCGTCTGCCACTCGATGCAACTGATCGTTTGTGAGGTCACCCTGGATGAAGTACACCCGAGCGGATTCCATGAGCGCAGGCGATTGTGACAAGCCGAGCGTTTGAGCCTCCCTGCACACCGCTTCGCCACGCGGATCGGGTGATCCGCTGCGTGATCGCACTTCGATTCGATGAACAGTTGAGCCGATTGTCATGCGCTTTTCCTTGGGCTTTGGCAAATGCCGGGGCAAACATTAAACATGCTCCGTTGCAGTATCGCTCAACGTGGAAATACTTACAATGCCACCCCATGCCTAAGAAACGGATACCTGTGGAACTCTTTACCGACGGCGCGTGTACGGGGAATCCCGGCCCCGGCGGCTGGGCGTTCATCCTGCGCTGGACGAGATCCGGGAAGGAAGTCACCAAATCAGGCGGCAAGGCGGAAACCACAAATAATCAGATGGAGCTGCTCGCCGTCATCATGGGACTGAGGCAGTTGAAGCGGAAAGCAAACGTCGATCTGTACTGCGACAGCACCTACGTCATCAATGGATTACGCGAATGGCTCGACGGCTGGATCGCCAAGGGCTGGCGCCGGGCGAACAAGAAAAAACTCATGAACCTGGAACTCTGGCAGGAACTGGACGAGCTGCGTCAAAAACACACGCTCAATCCCATCTGGATCCGTGGCCACAACGAACACCCGGAAAACGAGCAGTGTGATCTCATGGCCACCGAAGCGGCCGAGCGATACTGGTGAAAGTGAATTCATTTAACGAAGGTTAGGTTACCCGGGTCTGCGCTCGCCTGCGGCTCACTTCAACCCGGCTTGGTTGAGGCAGGAACTGCTACGCCGCAAGCGGCGAAAAAAGCAAAGCCGCTTGCGGCGTAGCATTCTGATTTATGGATGGGATTGCCTTGATAGTGGTGTATTGAGCCTTGCCCGGAGGTGATTTGCGTGTTACTATCCCGGATTCCACGTCTTGTGAGAGTACTTATCCTATGCCCACGATCAACCAACTGGTACGCAAACCCCGGCGAGCCCCCAAGTCCAAGAGCAAGGTCCGCGATCTGGATCAAAGCCCGCAGAAGCGTGGTGTGTGTCTGCAGGTGCGGACGCAGACCCCCAAGAAGCCCAACTCCGCGTTGAGAAAGATCGCCCGTGTTCGCCTGTCCAATGGCAAGGAAGTTACCGCATACATTGGCGGTGAGGGGCATAACCTGCAGGAGCACTCGATCGTTCTCGTGCGGGGCGGCCGTGTCCGGGATCTGCCCGGCGTGCGGTACCACGTGATCCGAGGTTCCATGGATGCATTGGGTGTGGATGGCCGAGCGCAGGGCCGCTCCAAATACGGATCCAAGCGAGGCAAGAAATAAGCGTATGACTGTCCGGCGATGATAGCCGGCAGATTTGACATTCAATCGGCAAGTAATCGCAGCCCCGGTCCCGGAATTATCAGGCTGCGGTGAACAGTGAGCTTCACCCCGGGTGAAGCAGATGAGCCAAAGGAGACCAAGCATGGCTGGTCGAATTACTGCATCAGAACAACAGCTTCGTCCTGATCCTCGTTACAACGACAAGGTTCTGGCAAAATTCATCAACTGCATCATGCATGACGGCAAGAAAGCGGTGGCGCAGCGCGTCGTCTACAAATCCCTGGATCTGATCGACGAACGTCTCAAGAAAGAGAAGATCGACGACGAAAACGCTCCGCAAAGCGCTATCGATCTGTTTCACCTTGCGATCGACAATGTTCGACCGGAAGTTGAAGTGCGTTCCAAGCGCGTCGGTGGAGCCAACTATCAGGTTCCGATGCAGGTCAATGCGCGCCGTCGTCAAAGTCTTGCGTTTCGGTGGATCATCCAGTCGTGTCGTGCAGAAACAGGCAAGCCGATGGCGCAATGTCTGGCGCGCGAACTGTTCGATGCAGCACGGCGCGAAGGAAAAGCGATGAACATTCGTGACCAGACACACCGCATGGCAGAAGCGAACAAAGCATTCGCGCACTTTGCCTGGTAAACGCATTCAATCACTTTCTGTGGTTGCGCAATATTCCCCACACGTGTGATGATCATGTTTACATGATCATCTTTTTTTGCACTTCCCCCTTATTTTTCAGCCATTTACACATATACGCACTACATGTCCCATCATTCTCATCGTTGAGACTTGCAGTGATGTATATCACATATATACTTTTTACAGGGGCGAAAGCAACGGTTTGTTTGAGGGATTGACGGATCGTTGGAATCATTATTTTTCTGTTTGTTTGTAACAGCTTAAGTATTGTGAGCCTGCATGTCACACCGAGTCCGCTACATCACAAAAGTGGAGCAAATCCGGGGCATCGATTCCTCGGAACGGGATGTTTGTAATCTCGTCGCACAGAAATATGCCTTTCGCGCCAACGATTATTACCTGGGATTAATTGACTGGTCAGACCCGGATGATCCCATTCGGCGCATTGTCATTCCACAACCCGAAGAACTGCATGAGTGGGGTGAAGTCGATGCGAGCAGGGAATCGGCCGTGACTGTGGGGCACGGCATCCAACACAAATACGCGGATACCGCATTGCTGTTATGCAACGAAATATGCGGCGCCTATTGCCGTTACTGTTTCCGCAAGCGCCTTTTCATGAACGGCAATGATGAAGCAAGCAAGGATGTCAGTGAGGGATTAGCGTATATCCGCGCTCATCCGGAAATTACCGATGTGCTGCTGTCGGGGGGAGATCCGCTGTTGATGAGCGCCCGTCGATTGGATGAGATCATCGGCGAACTGCAAAGCATTCCGCATGTCAAAACGGTGCGCATCGGAACGAAAATACCTGCATTCAATCCATATCGCATCCTGGAGGATGAGGCATTTCAGGATGTGCTTCGTCGTCGCTCCAGTTGGCGAGGGCGGATCTACATCATGGCGCACTTTGATCATCCCCGGGAATTGACCGAGCCGGCAATCGAATCGCTGGTGCTGATGCAATCACTCGGCGCGCAAATGCTCAACCAGTGTCCCTTGCTTCGCGGGATCAACGATGATGTGGATGTCCTCGTGGAAATGTGGGAGATGCTTACGAACATCGGCTGCCCGCAATACTACATCTTCCAGAATCGACCCACTATTGGGAATGAACCTTTTATGCTGCCCCTGGTGAGGGGATTTGGTCTGGTCAATGAAGCTCGCAAGTGCGTCTCCGGACTTTCGCGCCGGGCCAGATATGCAATGTCACATGCCAGCGGCAAGGTGGAAATGGTTGGGATCGATGATTCGTTCATGTACTGTCGCTATCACCGGGCGAAGGATCCCCGGGATGATGGGCGCGTGCTCACATTCTATCGAGATGATGAAGCCATCTGGCTGAACGATCTGCAGCCGATTGATCTTGCCGATGTTCCGCAGGAATTCAGCGCTCGCTATTCCACGTGAACAACCGAATCACCTGATTACCAAATTGCATCTACAATGTAATTAGACCGCGCCAATCCGGTGCGTGATGAAACGCTATTGAAGGCGGCAGCGTGACCGACATACCGGAAGATCTTTATCGATATCATCGACAAATGCTCCTGCCGAGTATTGGCGTAGAAGGCCAACGCCGACTCCAGAATTCACATGCGCTGATTGTCGGGTGTGGAGCGTTGGGATCTGCAATTACCGATGCGCTGGCTCGAGCGGGTGTGGGAACACTCACGATCATTGATCGCGATGTGGTGGAGATAACGAATCTCCAGCGCCAGGTGTTGTTTGATGAGAATGATGTTGCCAATGCGATACCCAAGGCAGAAGCGGCCCAGACAAAATTGGCTCGAATCAACAGCAGAATCAAGATTCGTGCTGTCGTGGATGATTTCAATCATCGCAATGCAGACTCGCTGATCGATGGTGTCGACATCATCCTCGATGGACTGGATAACTTTGAAGCGCGCTACCTGCTCAATGACCTGGCGGTTGCTCGTGGCTTGCCGTACATCTATGGCGGAGCAGTGGGAACGAGCGGTTTATCCATGCCAATCCTGCCACATGCCAGGTGCCGAGTAGCGGACTCAACATCGAACGTTCAGTGGAGCGTGGAGCGGGCAACGCCATGTCTGCGTTGCGTGTTTCCCACCCCCCCTGCGCCGGGGAGTGCAGCGACATGCGACACAGCCGGAGTGCTGGGGTCTGCCGTTGCATGGGTCGCGGCGCATCAGACATCCCAGGCGATCAAACTTCTCACCGGGCACATTGATGCTTTAGACCGATCGCTCCTGTCACTGGACCTGTGGGAGAATCAACTGCGGCGAATTGATCCGGCACAAGCACGCGGCGGTGAGACGTGTCCGTGCTGTGATCAGGGATTGTTTCCGTATATGCAAGGTGAGAGGACCAGTGAAGCAGTGAGCATGTGCGGCCGGGGCGCGGTGCAGATTATGGCGCCTGACCACATCAATCGGAAGACACCGGGTGTCGATGTGGATCTGAAACGAATGGCGCACAAATTGGCCGAGCATGGAACTTTTACCCAGCATCACTTTCTTCTGCAGGGAGAATTGATCCACGAGATTGGAATCGATCAGAAACCGATTGAATTGACCCTGTTTCCCACCGGGCGGGCAATTTTCAAGGGTACCGAGGATCTTGATCTGGCCAGATCTCTGTATGCGCGATATGTGGGTATGTAACACGGGAAAAAGGCAAGAATCGAGGATATCAGTCGTTTTATCGGAGTTGAGATGGTGTCAATGCGCCATCTTTTGATGTTGCCAGCGATGCCAGGTGTCGGGATCTCGGGTGTGACTTGAAATGATGGAGGATCAGGATCGTGAATAATTTACGACTATTCATCAGAGCCCTGGGGAGTGAGAGGCGATTCATTTTTCATACCGGTATTTTTCTTATGACAGTAATGTCCGTGTTGCTTTGTTCACCTACTCACGGTCAGGGATCGGAACAGATTAACCCCGGCGTCCCGAATCCGATTTCCTCGCGGGACCTGGACAGGTACGCCACACGACTGAATCTCAGCACAGGTCAGCAGCAACTGGCAGCGTCGTATCACTCTGAATATCTGGCAGAGTTTGAATTTCTCCGGGAACGGGAGATTGAGGATGTTGTACAAAGGTTCCGTACCGCTCCCCGGGAAATGATGCGCAATGCAAACGTGAGCGAAATGCGCGATGTTCTGCAGGATGCGCGACGGATGCTGGATCACATTCGCGCCCTGGATGAACAATTTTTCAATCGGATCGAAACCCTGTGTTCCGAAGAGCAGATGCAGATTATGCCGCAGGTCACGAAACAACGTGAGCGGGATCGGTATGGTGTCAACATGCTTCAATTTATGGGTGGTGGGAATCCGGCTCTGGGGGTTGCGCTGTCTGATCTGCTGCTGGAAATGGATCTGGATCCAGAGGAAACCGCTACGATGCAGATGTATGTTGCCGAGTACGAAACATCATTAACAGGCAAGCTCCGCGATGTGCATGAGGGAACTCTCAAAGTGATGGCCAAGGAACTGAACGATCTTCATGAACTCGGTATTACGGAGGATTCGCTTCAGCACAGGGAAATCAGTCGTCAATGGCGCGAGTCCATGTGGGGTGCCATGCGGTCTGTACGCAGCGAAATTACGGAACAGTCAGCCGGGATCAGTGAGTTCAATCTCCGTACCTGTCGTTTATGGTCGACCATTTTGACAGAGGATACGGCACTGGATTTTCGCTGGGATTATTATCAGCGTGTCTATTCGAGATTAAACGGTAATCCCACTGCACTACTCGGTCGGTTTGATGCTGCTCTGGAGTTGCCCGAGATAACAGATGAACAACGTGAGGCAATTGAGGCTGAGGAGCAGGCGTTTATTCACCGCAACGATTCACTTGCCGATGACATGATCGACTTGATAGAGGAGCAGCGGAGTGAAGATCGGTTTGCACGCGATCGAGAAAAAGCAGCCGCTATTCGTGAAGAACTCGACGACCTGCAACAACGCGTGACCGATCTCCATCAAAGTACGCTTGATCATCTTGATGCGATGTTAGGTCCGGATCTGGCACAAGTATTGGATGATGACCAACACCGGATTCTTACGTCAGTGGGTTCTGATGGAAAAGGCGACGGGGATGCAACGACGCGCGGAGGACCGGGGCGTGGGGGTGGAGGGATGCAGGAGTATCTGCAGAGAATGAGTGCCGTGGTGCGGCAGGTTAATATGCCCGGCCCCATCAGCAAAAAGGAATTGAAGGATATTAATCAGCGCTTGATGTTAGATGACAGCACGTCCGTGATGCTGGATATGCTCTATCAGGATTACCTTGAGAATTATGAAACCTGGAAGCGAACAGAACTGGAACCACTGCGTAAACGGATACAGGATGCATGGAGGATCGAATCATCGCCGCAGGATTCGTCGGTTCCGTCAGATCAGGAGATTGAGCAGTTCGGAAAATCGCGTCAGAATTGCTTTCAACTGCGGCAAAAAGTGGACAAGAGATTTTTCGATAACATTGAGGTTCTTATTTCTGACGAAGAATATCTCGCAGCCTGGAATTCGTGGCAACGCTGGCACGAAAGGGAGATGTATCGGCGTCTGCAATCAGCAGGCGAAGATGAAGAGGAGTCACCGCGCGGTCCCGGTCGAGGAATGTTTGGTGGAGGAAGTGAGCTGGAAAATGAAGCCAGAGTGGATCTTATTCAAATGCTTGATGACATCCAACTTGAAGCAGTACAACAAGACCTTTTATCCGATGATCTGTCAGCCTACGAATCAGAATTGGTTGACTCTTTGCGGAAGCGTTATGAAATGATCGGGAAAACGAGAATCTGGCAGGAGATGATGATCGCACAACAATTCAGGCAGAGGGCAGGTGAGGGTCGTCCCAGCTTTGATCGGCAACGGTATGAGCAGTCGCGGCAATTGCAGCAGGACATCACCACGACTACCAATCAGATTCAGCAATTGAATCGCAACACCATGCAGGATATTGAAGCCAGGATCGCTGAGGTCAGCGGTGATTCGATCAGCATCTTGTATTATCAGGTAGCGTTCCCCGAAGTGTACGAAGATCCAACCTCAGCTGAACCCTGGCTGGAACAGGTGATGAGTTGGGAAGATATCAACGAAGCGCAAAGGCAACGTTTGGCCGATATCGCAGCGGAGTATCATGCTGCGTATAACACGGTCAATACCGAGTTGTTGAATTGGCATCTACAGCAGTCACAATCTGATTCCGGGGAAAGACGTTCAAATTGGGAGCAGCGGATGGACCAACGCAGTGAGTTGGCGCGCATTCACTTTGATCGAGATGATCTGAACCACAAAACCATGTTGAAAATAGAAGGGCTGCTCACCGAACAACAGAGCGAGCGTCTACCAGATCCCCCCGCGCAATAGTACCCCCCATCTTCAATATGCAATGATGAAGGAAATGACGGAATAGTGATCAGGGACCGGCTGGTAGAGGGTGTGTGTATAGTCTGGTACGCTGAAGCGATGAGACAATGGTTCAACGCAAAGTTGCGCGTGATATGTGAATGAGGAGCGAATCGTGAAATTACTCACAAAGAATCGACTTGTTTCCCTGACAATCCTTCTCTGGATGATGGTGATATTGGTTGATGTTGCCGCAGTACAGGGACAGGGCACGATGGGAATGTTGCCCAATCCAATTTCCTCGCGCGAACTGACAACTTATTTTGATCGCCTGGGGATGAGTGAGCAACAGTGCCTGGCGGTTTATGCATTTCACGATCAGTACAAACGAGAATTTCGTGTCCTGCATGAATCAGAGATCACTATCTTCATGAAAGAACTCAGCATCATGGAAGGTGGCACTTTGCCGGAGAGGAAGCGTGTTGAGAATTTATTCAAAAATCGTACGCGCTTACTGAAACGTATCGCGTCGATTGATGATCGCCTGATGGATCAAATGCAGACGATTTTGACGGATGAGCAGGCGGTAAAACTACCGCGTGTAAAGTTAGCCCGAGAGCGCACACGCCTGACCAGCCAGTTGATGATGGCATTCATGGGCGGACGGCCGCCATATGATCTCAGTGAGCCGTTTCTTGAACTTGATCTTTCGCAGGAGGAATTTGCCGCTGCGGATCCTGTGATCGAGCAATATGAACGCCGTTTGACGACGGGTGTGCGTGAAATTAATGATTCATTTGCCTCGGTTATCTTGAGAATGTACGACGCCATGGACGAGATGGGGCTCGGTGAGGAAAACTTCGAGGATCTCGAAGAGGATCCGGAAAAAGCTGAAGAGATCATGGAAACCATGCAGCAGATCATGATGGAGATCATGGCTGAGACTCAGAAAAAATCAAAGAAACTCAAGGAACTTAACAGACGCACTTACAATATGGTGGCGGATTTGCTTGAACCTCCATCAGCACGAAAACTACGGAACCAATTTTATCAAAACGCATACGGTCAGAGCGCTTTTGCGCTGGAAAATTACGAACCGTGGATCAATGTCGCAGCGGATATGGAAGACCTGACCGAACCACAACGCCAGGCAGTTACTGAATATGCGCAACTTATGCAGGAGAAGAGTGACAAAGTAGCGGAAGAAGCAGTCAAACTTATTTCCGAGTTCGAAGAGAACATGAATCCGTTTGATTACGACATGGAACTCTGGCAGGAACATTTCAAGAATATCGGAGAGCTGCAAAGCGATCTCACAGTAACTGCAAATGAAGCTATGAATTCTCTCAGGGATACACTTGGCGAAGAGCTGACAACGAAACTCACACAAAATGTGAGAAAGGCAGCAAATCGCGAACAGGCTGAAGATACGACTGAAGTGGTCACTCGGGAGATTGATGATAGCGAACTACAACGGGAAACGAGATTGAGTAGTGGAGATTACTACCTGCCCAACGGCATTGGCCGAAGGGAGCTTCACGATTATCTCCAGCCGATGGATTTATCCGATGCGGAAAAAGCGCTGGTTGATGCATTGCACGAAGATTATCTTCTTAACTTTGATGAATTGAAAGAGACAAAGCTGGAGTCCGTCTCCGAAGCGAATAATGAGCTTTGGGAATATGATGAAGATACCGAATCAGTCACGCCGCCCACCGAAAAACAGGTGCGGGATCTCTATCGGTTGCGCAGCGAAGCGATGGATGCCGTTCTGAAGCTCGATCAATCGTTCTTCAGTGATCTGGCGATACTCTTTACTGACAACGCAAGGATACAGCAGGTACAGCGTGCAGCTCGGAGTCGTCTGCGCCACGTTTACCGTTCAGTTCAGGAGCACATCTACACGTACAACAACAATGAATCATCACGTGTTGATTTGACGGAGTTAATTGGACAGCTGAATTTAACTTCCGAACAGTTCGAATCGATCGAGGAGGTGATGACGGAATATGAAATAAAATCCGCTGATCTGATCAAGCGAAAATACGAGATCATGATGAATTACCAGAAAACGTCGGATATCTGGAGCGCAGAAGTCACGCGCCTGCAACAGGAGGGAGAATTCAATGCTCTTGAAATCGGCCGACAATATCAACAGAGGATGGGAACCGCGCGTGAGCAGGTGAGTAATATCTGTGAAGAGATCATTCAGCAGAACCAACAGTCGATGGTTCAGTTGACCGAACAGATTTCCGGTTACGATGAGTCCGTCATCCGCAGAGAATATTCCAGGATGGCATACCCGTCGGTGTACGAAGATGAAGCCTCCGTGACGGGGCATCTCACGCGCGCCTTTCAACTCAACGATCTGACCGAAGAGCAGCGGAGGAGACTGGAGGAAATTGCTGCTGAGTACAGGCCCGCTTATGCGTCGTATTGCCAGCAACTCGTTGATCTGGGAGGCGAGCTGGATTGGTGGAGGATGGAAGCGGAAGACGCTGAAGCAAAGGATTACTTTGCCCGTCAGCAGGAACTTGCGACAATCAAATTTGACCGCGATGAACTCAGCGCTCGCACCGCCAGCGCCCTGGCACGAGTGCTGCGGGAGGAACAGGTCCGTGCCATCGGCGGCCTGCCCGAGCCTCCCGAGTCGACCGGACCCTGGGATTATTGAGTTGCCTGACTGAAATTGAATACAGAGAGTGATGCTGTCACCCGCGCCAACCAATTTCCAGGAGAGGGGAACAGATTTTCCCTCCCGGTGTCTCAGTAATAGCATCAGCCAACTGGTAAAAATCCAACGGCGACTGCGCAACCTTCTTTGACACATCAGCACAAGGATATTGACCGTGAACTGCAAACTGATATCACTCATCATCCTGGCGTCTGTTCTGCTGACCGCCTGCACCACCACGCAGGAGCCGCCTCCTAATCGCGGCCGATCCGGCATGCGCCTGGATCCCACGCACGATTCCAATGCCGAGCTTGGCAGCCTGGCACCAAGATCTGCTGACCTGGTGAATGCAACGGACAGCATGGCTCAGGACATCGCATCTCGGCTGGACATCACCAACCGTGAAACTCCTCCGCATATTGTGATGGGCTCGATTGAAAACAATTCGTCGATGCCGCATCAGAGCTACCAGGCATTTCTGGTTCGACTGCGCGCGACATTGCAATCGTCCGGCGCGCGTCACGGATTGCGTTTCATCCGTGAGCGACAGGATATGGAAACCTACCGTCAGCGCGAGTACGGCGAGAAAGATCCGACACGTACCGCGGCTGCCTATCAGTCCGATGCCGATTACATGCTGACCTGCGAACTTTATGATCTGCCATCCGGCCGCACAAATTATTTCCTCTTCGATTACCAGCTCATTCAGCTCGTTGAAAATGCAGAGTCCGGTCCCAACGTCGGTGTCGGCGCGATCGTGTGGGAGAATATGTACGAAGTGAAGTATCAATAAATCTGACCACCGAATCATCTGCAGTTCAGATCAACACCATGGCGATCCCGATGAAATCATTGATGTTCATGATTCTCACGCTGGGAGTGATGGGTTGCGCAATGCCGACGCATCCGCGTACCCCGTTTCTTCGTAGTGTTGATCTGGTGGATATGACCAACAATCTCTCAGAATCGTTCGCTCATGATGAGATTATTAACTCACGCACTTCGGATGACTCTCCGTGGGTAATCAGCCTGAACGATGTTGTTAATAACACCCAGCAGATTATCCCTGAATCAGAGCGATGGTTGTATGTTGCCCGCTTGCGATCTCGACTTGCGCAATCCGATTGTTCTGCCAGGCATAACATGATCTGGGTGGTGCCACCGGAGGGAATACAGCGGATTGATGATGAGAATACAGGCTCTTCTTCCCTGGCTGAGCAACGTTTGACGCCCACACATCTTCTCACCGGTGAATTCGTTGCACTGACTAATACATCACATACGGGGCGCTCTGATACTTATGTCTGTGATTATCAACTCGTCGATCTTCAATCCGGTTTGATCGTTTGGGAAGATGCATGGGAAGTAAAGCGATACGCCTCCGGCCTGACGTATGATTGATCAATATCACTGATATATGACATTGTTATTGGAAGAAACTTATGTTCAGATCAACCTTCAACCTAGCCTGTACTGCTGTAGGTTGCGTGTTGATCTTTGCGTTATCAGGATGCCAAACCGGAGCGCAATACAATCCTGCGAGAGATGCGTATTACGATTATGACTTTGCTCAATCATGTACTATTCTGCGCGAAGAAATCATGGGGAGTGATGATGAGCAGGTGATTCTCAACAATCTTCGCCTGGGTATGGCGGCATTGGCAGAGGGAGATTGGGAACAGGCAGATCGAGCATTGAACCATTCATTTCATTGGCTCAGCACACCCGGTCTCAACGATGATCGCAATACCGCGGCAGTACTGACGCACGAAGGTGTCCGCATCTGGAAGGGTGAGCCGTTTGAGCAGGCACTGGGTTATCATTATGTGGCAACGCTGCACGCAATCAACAACGATTGGGAAAATGCCCGCGCCGCCGCTGCCAACAGCATCATGCGCCTGAGCGATTTCCAGGAAGGTCCGCAATCATATTCCAATAATAATCCCGCAACGAATTTCACCCTGGGTCTGCTCATGCAGGCGATTGCTTCTGATCATGCTTCTCTTGCCGACAGTACACCGCTATATGAAGCGGCGTTGAAGAATGATACTGAATTGAGATCAATAATCGATGCGCTTCGACAACGACGTTACAACACCATTCTCCTGCTGGATTTCGGCAAGGGGCCTTCCAAGAAATCCTTCGGCCCGGACAATGCCCACGCAGAATTCATCAACCAATCAAATCAGCAACATGCAGCACGAATCACGATCAATAAGCAGCAATCAATTCGCGCGCTTCCGGTTTGCAATGTCAATGAGCTGGCAGATGAATATACCTGGAATCGTTTTGAGGAAATCAGGCAGACAAAAAGCGCAATCGGTCAAACGTTGTTCCTCTCCGGCGCGATCCTGGCAGGAGCGAGCGATGACGATTCCACACTCTGGGCCGGCGTGGGGATGATGCTGGCTGGCCTCTTTTCCCGAGCTACTTCCTCTGCCGATCTACGCTATCTCGATTATGCCCCGCAACTCATCTACCTCATTCCCCTGGAACTGGATCAAATCAGCGATCTCAGCGCGCATATCGAACACGTGCCCAATGCGACCATACAACTTCCAGCGATCACACCGGGAACGACCGATCAGCCGCGCGTAATTTATCTTCGCCTCTATCATCATGCTGGTCCCCAACCAGCCTGGCTGACTACACACAACATGAATCATGAGACACAGGGGAATGATCACACAATGACCCGTGTCTCTGAGAATACACCACCTGGAGATTCACCATGACTACGTTGAGCAAGTTTGCATACTTTTTTTTCATCGCAGCATTTGTGATGTTAGCCACCAGTTGCACCGCCCCGCCGGATCTCTCGCCGCCGACCGGGATGGGCGATCCCTACCCGGCGCCGGAGAATGACCCGCGCATCGCAATCCTCGCACCTGATCTGCGCCCCTGGCTGGGATTCCACACCCCGATTGTGCAGGATGACGGCCAGCGCCCCATGCACGTGCAACTCCCCGTGCGCAACCTCGCGGAAAAAACTTATCTCATCGACTATCGCATTATCTTTTACGATGCCAGCGGCTTTGAACTTTCCCCGGTGATGGGCTGGCGCATGGTCGATCTGCGTCCCAAACAAACTGCGCGACTCGATGGCAAAGCGCTCAGTACAGATGCCGCAAGCTGGCGCGCTGAAGTCAAATGGGCCCGATGAAAACTCGACCGTACTCACAAAACTCCTCAATATGACGTCACCAAGTATTCCCCCATGTGCCATTATGTAGATTTGAATCTCTTGTCCATCCTTCCGGGTCGGGAAAGAGAGTCGAATAGGATTTATTATGCGCTTTAAGATCATTGAGCACGATATCAGCCCTAGTCCCTGAGAGAATGAATCTAACTAAGTGGTCTGAAACTACTTTTTGCCGCATAAATGCCTCAAGATCATATACTTTGGTACTGCTAAGCTCTGTAAACAACCCTCTTTGAGCCCTTTGCCTTGTTGCGCCAGGCTCGGGAGGAGTACTGTTGTGTATATGAAATTCATCGAACGATGGTAGATTCGAAAGACACAAAGCCCAAACGGATACACAACCAAATAAACATTCTTCTAGATTATATGACTCATAGCATTGGTAATCGCCGATTTCTATTCCCGGTAAGCGCACTTTTGCGAAAGCTTCGAAAGCAAAAAATGCTGCTGTAAGCGGGCACCATGTCCAGTCAAGAAGTCGAGTGATGAGACCATGATGTCTGCCAAAAGCCCATAAATTGAATGGATTCCAATTAGCAGCTTGGGGGTAGTGTGGAATTAGACATTTACGAAATCGAACAAGTCGAGGTTGTAAATTATCCTCTGATGAGAAATTTTCACCATCTCTGAGCATCCCCGGGGGGTGAAGTGCTAATTTTCTTTCAAACCAGCGCTCATAAAGCGACTGAAGTTTCCAGCGCTGATCTTTCCATCCATTGGGAGGGTCAGGGCTACAGTCAGCATGACCACGAAATATGTAATCATTATTTTCGGTGTATTCTGAGATAAGAGACTTGAATTCATCCCAGGATTTACATTTTATTTCTTGCACAACTTCCATGGTTAACCATCCTATGCTTCATAGCTATCCGCAATATTTAGTGACCAGCTTAAGTACTGTAGATCAATCATGTACTTAATTGTTACCTTATCAACAGTCTACTCTTCTATACTGAAAGTTCCTCGAGGATTTTCCACAAGTTGCACTACCTTCTGATAAGCTTGCGGTTTACTAAATGTTCGACATCCAGCACACAATATAATCTCTAAAGTGATACCACACTTCATTTGGTTGGCAAAGCGCTCAGCACAGATGCCGCAAGCTGGTGCGCTGAAGTCAAATGGGCACGCTAATCCCCCCACACAATAATCCCACATCTCCTCCACATACTTGAGATTGTTGAGTTATATCAACCAATATATTTTTCGTGCAATTCTGTAAGTAATGTCAAATCACCCTGATCGGCGGTAACGATCGCCTTCAGATATTCCTCGCGGATGATACTGACTGATCCAAGATGCTCTTCCGGCCAACGGGTGGGTTCGGAACCATGTTTGATGAGCCAGATGTTGGCGAGCAAACGTGACCAACGACCGTTGCCGTTTTCAAACGGATGAATTTGCACCGCGCGATGATGCAGCAGCGCTGCCTGCTCAACAATGGTCATGTTTGAATCGCGCCAGACTTTCATATCCTCAGCGAGGTTGAGCATGGACGGCTCTATGAGATTAGGCGCGACGCCCAGATTTTTTTCTGATCGTCGGGGCTTACCCGCCCAGATCCAGACATCGCCGAACATTTCCTTATGCAACTTGAACATCCAGGCGTAGTTAAACGGGGCAGTACGATTGCTGGGAGGTGCAGCAAGATATTTAACTGCTGCTTTGCGGATGTTGTTTGCTTCATGACGGTTGAGCTCAGCACGCGACGATATGCCGGTAATCTTGAGACCGGAGATATCATCCATCGGCGTCTCGCCGGGTATGGTGTCCCAGGTGTTCGTCATGCCCACAACTTTCTGCGTGAGCCGGCCAGGAGTTCGTACATGGTCTGGGTGACCATCAGTTTTTGGGCTTCATCATCCACCGCCTGCCCTTCCAGACCGGAGGTTCCCTGCACCATCGCCACCAGACGCTCGGCTTTTTGGCGAGCCTGTTGCCGACACATTTGATCAACATCCAGCAGCGGCCGGAGTGAGACATCCAGGCCAAGCGCCCGGGCGATCTTCTCCACCGATTCAAAGGTGGCGGTGTGATAATCATCCAGCACGCGATTCACCGTCGACAGCGATACCCCGCTGCGTCGGGCGAGCAGAGCGTGGCTCATGCCCAACTCCCGGCACCTTTGCTTGAGATCAACCTGGGGTAATGGAGCGGCCATACAGGATCCTATCGTCATCCGAGCATGAAAAACATATCATATATGATATTAAATTCCACATATTTATTTCATTTGTGACATTATCTGATTGCAATGGTATTCAACGAAGTTAAATTAATTTACAATTTATTCAAAATCTATTTGCATATTTCACAATAAATATCAATATTGTTGAAGTTGATGTGAGTAACTATGAACAATCCCACCCTCGACAATCACCCGCTGTTTCGACTCGATGAGGAAGACCTCAACATGGTCACCTCGTTCGTGCTGGCATCCGGGTCGATCAAGCAACTCGCATCAGCATATGGGGTGTCCTACCCCACGATGCGGCAGCGGCTTGATCGTCTCATACGGCGGCTCAGGCAGCATGTGGAAGGGCCGGGAACCGATCCCCTGGCGGAATATCTGGCGGAACTCATCGAAAAGGGATACCTCTCGGTGGAGGCGGCCAAGAAGATCCGTGATCTTCACCGCCAATCACTTACGGGGATTGATAAGGGTGCCGATGCAGAATTGGGGATAGACACAAGCGCATCCACCACGACGGACTTTGAATGAAGGAGACCAACCATGATGCTCATGATGAATCTGTTTGATGGAACTTTTCTGACCACAGTCGAGCCGTGGTTTTCCAACATGGGAATGGTCGGCGGCCTTGTGGGTGGTGGAGTCGGCGTTCTGGGAGGATTGTACGGCACGTTGATAGGGATACTCGCTCCGCGTGGCAAAGCGAAATCATTCATGTTTGCTTTTCACTGGCTGATGCTGGCGATCGGTATCGCAATGATCTACCTGTCTGTTTACGCGCTGATGACCGGTCAACCGTACGGTGTCTGGTACGGCCTGGGCTTACCCGGATTGATAGTCACGGCGTTGATGATTACCTTCACCCCGATGTTGAAGAAAGTCTATCGCGCTGCAGAGCAACGCCAACTCGAAGCGCAGGAGTTTTTGCAGAGTTGATGATCAAAGAAAGACACTTACAGCCAGCGGTTTAACCGCTCCCTCACGGTCGCGGCTCGTTGAAGAGAAGATGGTCCGCACAGCGAACCCTACACATTCGAAGCGCAGGAGTGTCTGCAAGATTAAACGCGAGGACTTGCGCTTAAAAATTAATCACCGCCGATCATGTCAAACACACCGCCGAGGATTGAGCCTTCGCCTTTATCCTTGCCTCCGCCCTGGGGAGCTGCGGCATAGACACGATCAGCCAGTCGGCTAAAGGGAAGGGTTTGCAGCCAGACGGTTCCCGGCCCGCGCAGGTGCGCATAGAACAGACCTTCGCCGCCGAAGAGTTTGTTTTTGATTCCCTTGACCCATTGGATGTCGTACTGCACAGAATCCTGGAAGGCCACGAGGCAGCCGGTATCGACGCGCAGCGATTCGCCGTGATTGAGATCGCGCTTCAGGACAGATCCGCCGGCATGCATGAACACCAGTCCGTCTCCCTCCGGCGAGCTGATGCGCTGCAGGATGAAACCCTCACCCCCGAAGAATCCGACACCGAGCCGTTTTTGAAATGCGATGTCAACGTCGATGCCGCGCGCGCCGCAGAGGAATGCATCCTTCTGGCAGATGATCCGTCCGTCATGATTGGCCAGTTCGACCGGGATAACGTGGCCGGGATACGGCGCGGCAAATCCGACACTACGCCGCTGCGAACCTTCATTGGCAAAGAAGGTGATGAAAAACGATTCACCGGTCACCATGCGTTTTCCGGCTTTGAAGAGTTTGCCCATTATCCCGCCTTGGTCATCCGTCATGGATAGCGAGGTTGCCATCTCAATGTCATCTTCGAGATACATCATCGCGCCGGCTTCTGCGACCACTGCCTCCTGTGGATCAAGCGTAATTACCACCGCCTGCAAATCATCGCCGAGAATTTCATAATCAATCACGTCAGTAGGCATATCAGTTCTCACTGTTCAGCAAAAGTGTGAAAAGGTGAATGGTCTCTATTGTTGGCAAAACATCTTACTGAATTACCAATTTGTGGTGGTATATGTGGAGAGTCAGCGCTTCGGATGAATATGTGAGGGGTTGTGTGGGGGGGTGGGGGTTGTGTATGTGTGGGGGGGAAGCGATGATGCATTGGTGAAACACAGACGGACTAACACATCGACAAATGATCTCGGCCGGGAGCAGCGCGCTGAAGTTGTCGATGCACAAGCTGCCGACGGCAAGACGACCTGGCTCGTGCTGGGTCTGGTCACGCTGGGATGTGTAGCTCGGCTGCCCCGTCTGAGTGAAAGTCTCTGGTATGACGAGATCGCTGCCTGGCTGGATTACGCGCAGCAGGGGCCGCGAGTGATTGTCACGACATACTTTGATCCGGCCAATCATATTTTCCACACATTACTTTCCTCTGTGTCGGTTCAATGGCTGGGTTCGTGGTTTGGCCAGGAGTTGGCATTGCGCTTCCCGGCATTTGTGTTTTCACTACTTTCGATCGTGATGGTGTATTTTCTGGGGCGGGTTGTTGCGGGCAGGCGTGTTGCGTTCTTTGCGGGTTTGTTCGCTGCGGTTCTTCCGGTATCTGTGCTTGAAGGTGTTGAAGCGCGCGGCTACAGCATGATGATCTGCGCATCTGCCGCCTCCACGTGGATAATCCTCTCTGCCTTTCAGCGCAATGCGTGGTGGAAGTGGATTATCTATGCAGTGATCTGCGCGCAGGGAATCTGGGCGCACATGATGACGGTGTGGATCGTTGTTGGTCACTTTTTCTGGTTGCTCGGCCGCGGCGCAAGTATTACATCAATCATACACCATCAAGAACCCACTCGTCTCCGACAACAAATTATGTTCAGGGGGATGGGAATAACGGCAATTTTTCTGACGGCGCTGGTAACGTTTGTGCTGTATTTACCTGCGATCGAAGACATCTGGCAGATGCGCAATCAGTTCACAGCGGAAACGGGTGATGAGCCAAGAGTACTGGGGGAAGAAGGATTGCATACGCTTCTCCAGTTAGGTGGTTCGTGGTATTGGTGGGCGACAATCCCCGGACTTGTGCTTTTCGCGCTGGGTATATTTGCTTCCATGCGATCAAAAGGATTACCGGATCAAACATCGGGTAAAACTTATGTTCATCCGGGTTCTACGCTACTGCTTTCTCTGCTGGGACTGCCGATCATGGCGATTGTTCTTTACTTTGCCAATTCGTGGATGTATGCGCGCTTTGCCCTGTTTGTGTTGCCGGGCGCCATTCTGGCCATGGCAATCGGCCTGGAGTGGTTGTGGAGAAAGAACACTATTTGCGGAGGGATCATGCTACTTTGTGTGGGGGGGTGGGGGGTAGGGGATTTGAGTGTGCGTCCACCGAAACAGCCGTTACGTGAGGCTGCGGAAATCGTACGCACAGCACGCACTCCCGGGGAGGAGGTGTCCATTATTGGATTGCGACATCGCGTGATGAAAGTGTATGCTGCCGATCTGTATCCCGATTACATCTCAAACCGTGGCCAGGATTTCTCTCACCAGTTTGCACGTTCCAAGTCACATTGGATTATTATTTTGTATCCGCATCTTCTCCAGCAGGATCAGTGGGACACGTTTCAACGACATGGTTACGTCAAGCATGCACACCTTGACGGCTGGGTCGATTGGGGCAGAGGCGATGTGATCGTGTTACAATACAAAGATTAACATGAATTAGTTAATTTTGTACCAACTCCTGGTATATCACGCCAATGTCCTATTGCTATCGCCTGACCATAGGGTCGATGTGGAGCATCGTTTGCTGGTTTTCTAAACGAATTTTCAACCATTACGCCGATACAATACCCGTTTGCATCAAGCAGTGGGGCACCGCTTATGGCAGGTCCACCCTCAAAGGACACTGTGAGAAACCGGGCTTCTCTATAGCCTTTCATTACAGATTCAATTCTACCCACATGCATTACTAAACCTACGTGACGAAAGGCAATATCTGGATACCCGAGAGCAATTACCTCCTCCCCGATAACCGGTAACCTCTCTTGCGTCAGGATAAATGAATTGGTCCATTCCTCTGGTAGTTCTGCGGATCCAAACGCAAGATCAATGTCGCCCTGTTCACCGCATATTGCTTTGATGCAAGTTAATTCAATTGAAGAATCAAGTGGTAACGTGAGATAAAGATTTCGTTCCACCTCGTTGCCATCGGAAGCTCTAAGTATTCTATTATGACCAGCAGTCAGGAACTGTATTGGCCCAACCCGGAACGCAGTTCCATAATTTTCATCCTCTGTATTAGGGTTTACACACAGTAGTCGAAACACGCAATCACTGTACTTGCTTGACCAGAGTTTCCAATTTGGAGAGAGCCTACTTCTTCGTTGAATCGGCTGTCCGTTTTGATCGCAAAGCGGTATTGGTGATTTAAAAATATTTCTATTAATGCGTAGAGCGTCATTTTGTAATCGGCGTACAATATGGTCTTCTGAACCTCGTACCATCGAAAGATAAGCAAGCTTTCCCCGAATGACATTCAAAATCCAATTCCCAGAATCGCCAAGGATTGTGCGATGATGTTTCTCCGCGTGGATCTTTGCTGCGGAGGCAATGCCCACGGTTTGGCAGGAATGTATCAGTGCACGAAGTTCTCGAATGTAATTGCGAGGTACATTCACGAACTCGTTTACTACTAGTCCGGTTGCCATCTGCCGACGCAAAGAAGTACGTAATCGAGTCTTTCCATCACGGATTGAAAACTTATGGTTGTTTATTGTTTCAACAAGATTCTTTCCAAGGTGACAGGTGCCTAAAGCATCGATTGTGGCAACTTCTGGAGGGAATTTGCGCTGGTTTGTCGAGAATGAAATATCATCGGCATATCTCGTGTAAACGAGTCGATATTCTTTTGCGAGTTCAAGAAGTGAATAATCGAGCGGTGAGCAGACCATGTTTGCTAGAATTGGCGACGTAGGTGCACCTTGTGGAAGGTGACCATCATCATGACACGCGATCTGTCCAATCGTAAGCGCAGCGCCTGATCCTAGAGAATATGGTGCTGATTTTAGAATACCTCGCACTCGACCAATGTGTATGGAAGGGAAAAAATTATCGAGGTCAAGATTTAGAACATACCGTTTGCCAATATGTAACTGGGCATTATCGAGAATACACCTGTCGCGAGTGAAACCTGTAACGCACATCCTCGGGTTGAATATGAGAGTTAGGACACGAAGTAGTTTATCCTGCAATATTCGAATGTTCTTTGTTGGTATGCAGATCCGACGTACTTCACCATCCTTCTTCGGTATGGCATGTTCGGAATAATGTTTTCGTTCTTTAGCAACATAAAGAATCCAACGTAAAGTTCGTGGTGCTATTTCCAAAAGTGCAGCAACATCTTTCTGAGATTCCAGTTCCCTGAATTTCCTTCGAATATCAGAGTCTGAAGCAATCAGATAAGGTTTGAGTGATGTGGCTCGAGGCACGGCTGTCCCTCCCCCGACATTCGACCTCCCGTCCCGAGATCAACTGCTAGCCAGTCAATGGTGAGCGAGATCAGCTGATGAGGAAAATAAGCACGTTAGCTGTTGCGGAGCGCAACAGAAAGCAATAGTCGGGGAAGAGACAGTCATATACCGGAAAGGAAAATGATCACCTTAGTGGCATATATTGTCAAAACGAGCAATGTACAGCGATAGTATGACAAGAATATTGAAAAAGTTCAAACCTGATCAATCCGCAAATTAATCATGTCGCAGGGCGACGATGGGATCCTGGCGGCTGGCGACAAGAGCGGGGTAAAGACCGAAGATAAGTCCGACTGCGGCAGCAACGACGAACGAAGCAATGATCGACCAGCCGGTAACCTGGGTTTCAAACGAAACGGTGCTCTGGAAATATTGACTGATAAATGTTTCCGTGAGCAGCCAGCGGAGAAATTGTTCCAGGCCGACGGAAATACCCACCCCCAGACCGATGCCGATCAAACCACCGACGGATGAAAGCGAACCGGTTTCCACGAGGAATTGGAGCATGATGTGTTTTCGGGTTGCGCCCAGTGCGCGCCGGATGCCGATCTCGCGTGTGCGCTCCGTCACCGAAGCGAGCATGATGTTCATAATGCCGATGCCGCCGACGAGCAAACTGATGGCAGCAATCGCAATCAGCATGAAGTTCATCACCATCGTTGTGCGCTTGGCTTCTTCCAGCAATTCCCAGGGGACGATGATTTCAACGTCGGCAAGGTTTTCGTGCCCGATTTCGATAATGCGCTGGATGCGCGCGGCAGTGTCGATGACCGTATCGGTGGATCGAGCGGTGATGAAAATTTCGGATATTTCCACTTCCTCACCGGAAAATGAGCCGGACGAGCGGCGGATTATGATGTCGCCGAATTCCAGATCAGCAGTATTCAGCGGAATGTGAATGTCCTTGTTGAGATCGCGCCCAATGAGTGCAGATCCAGCGCCCCCGGCCAGTCCGATCGGTCGCAGCACACCGATAACCCGAAACACGCGCTGATCGATGCGGAACTCCTTGCCCAGCGGATCCTCCAGAGGGAAAAACTGGCGGGCAATCTGTGAGCCGATCACCGCGACATTGCGCCCACGCTCCAGATCATCGTCCGTGAGGTATCGACCGCGATTTTCAACACGAAGGTTGGCGGCGTCCAGCAGAGCGGGTGTCGTGCCGAAGGACTGGCTGATCGTGCGGCTGGAACGATATGAAATCTCACCGCCGACCTCCTTGAGAGGAACGATATCCGCCACGTCGGTGAGGAAGTTCTCCAGGCGGCGAAGATCCTGCCTGGTCAGACCGTACTTGCTGATGATCGATCGTTCTTCCGAGCCGAACTGTGAAGCTTCCGGCGGGCGGACAGATCGGAGGATGACATTCGTCGCACCCAGTGCTTCGATATTGCGCAGGGCAGCCTGTTTGTTCCCCTCACCGATGGAGACCATAATAATCACCGCCGCCACACCGAGAATGATGCCCAGACTGGTCAGCACACTGCGCAGCAGGTGCAATCGCAGATTTTGCATACCCAGTCGAATGATCTCAAGGAGAAAGTTCATGGAAAACGTCCGGCAGCTCTTCGGTGAAGCTGCGATCAATGTAGCTGGTAAATAGTGCAGATGCTACGCTGTCTGACGGCATCCTATACCGAGAAGGACATTTCCGGTGGCACAGATTGAAATCATTGAAGAGCAGGAAATCGCATCCGGGTGGCAGTTTCAGGCTCAGATTCTCAATGAGCGGGGGCAATTGCTCCGGCTCCAACTGACATTGGCCTGGGCGGACTACAACCTCTGGTCACCGGCTGGGGCGGATGAGCCGGCGCGCGTGGCGGAGGCGGTGATCCGATTTCTCTTGAGCCGATCGGATGAATCGGAAATCAGGACATCGTTCGATGCTTCCCTGGCAAGGCGACTCCACTGCGACGCTGATACGGTCATTCCGTCGTTGATTTTCGCCTCTGATTGACGGCTGAGGTTCATGACCCGGCAGGGGGATTACCACCCTTTTTTGTCGTACCCCCCAAGCGCTGTCCGATACTGGTCAATGCTATTTACTTTGAATTACGAATATATACGGATATACAAGGAGAAAAATATGCGTCGTAACTCACTGTTCATTCTGATTGCGGTCATGCTCACATCGCTCATCGCAGTCAATAATGCCGAGGCGTTTGATATTTCATTTGATGATTACTGCGATGGGATGCAATTTGAATGGGGTGCTGCGCCACCTTTCCTGTACGGCACGCGAACCGGTTGTGCAGATGAAGAAATCATCGGCATTGCCGGTCCACTTGTCATTTTCTTCTGGGTCAGGGACGACGGTGTCAAATTCATCACGCTGGTCCGGTTCGATGGAACATTTGAACACTATGCTTCGTTTGACGGAGGACCAGTGGAATTAGTCAACGACGGAACCTGGTCTTTTGGCCCACCGACGGATGCCAATACCGGAAAAATGTCAAGTCTCTGAATGTAAACAGAGGCGAATGGGAATTTGAAATTATGAAGATCAAGCCCCGTAATATGCGGGGCTTTTTTCATTTGATTAAATTCGGGTAAAGTTAGAAGTCACATTCCTCTAGCGATTTCTCTTTCCGCGTCGCCCCTGTTTATAACCCTTGCGTTTTCCCTTACGGGATGAATTGGATTTCTCGGAACGGTTTTTTCTTCGAGTTTGTGTTTCTGCGCGGGAAACACCCTCCGAGGGTTCGGGAAATTGGGTGATCATCAAATCGAGAAGGCGCGAAGCGAGATCGATGTTTATAATCTGCACGGTTATAATGTCGCCGATCCCAATTGATGCACCGCTGCGACGTGCGGTGAACCTGCCGGAGGATTCATCGACTTCCCAGCGGTCCGGCCGTCCGGGTGACTGAGGAAGATCACGCATCCGCGCCAGACCTTCCACGAGAAAGCGTTCAATCGAAACGAACACGCCGCTGCTGGTGACGCCGGTGATGACGCCGGTGAATTCATCACCCAGATGATTTTCCTTGAGGAATTGCATGACCAGGAAGTCGCGCAGCTCGCGTTCGGCCTGTTCCGCTTCGTTTTCCGTATCGGTGCAGTGCTGCCCCAGAATGATCAACTCGCCTTCATCAAGTGTGCGTGTATCGTCGAAGATCTGCCGCCCGAGTTGCCTGCGTTTTTTCCCGCCGGGAATGTTTTTCCCGTTATCAGTCGCATCGAGATACGCCTGCAATGCGCGGTGCAGAGCAAGATCGGGGTACCTTCGGATCGGGCTGGTGAAGTGTGCATAATGATCACTGGCCAGTGCAAAGTGACCGATCATGGCAGGACTGTACGTGGCCTTGGATAGTGTGCGCAGCACCGCAAAGTGGAGCGCCCGTCCGGCAGGTGTATCGCGCGTTGCATCCAGTATCCGTTGCAGATCATGGCGCGTCGGTTGCTCCGGTACTTTTACCCCGGCAGCACGGCCGTACATTTGCAGTTCCGCCAGGTCACCATGCACCGGATCAGGGTGAATACGACGAAGTACAGGTACGTTCAGACTGTCGAAGCACCGTGCGACCGCTTCATTCGCTTCGACCATGAACATCTCGATAATCGTATGTGTGTACGCATCGTCTTCAGGCACAGCATCGATCACATGTCCATCGTCATCAAACACGAGTTCGACTTCAGGGAGGTTCAGCACGATCATGCCGTCGCGCCGTCGTCGCTTCTGCAGGATTTTTGCCAACTGATCACAGAGCCGGAGTTGGTTTATTAATTCATCGGAGTAATTCGGTTCAGTGCGCGCATGCTTGCGCGCTTCGGTCTGATTGCCATCGATGAGAGCCTGCGCTTCAAGGTACGTCAGCCGTTTATTGGACTGGATGATTGTTGATGCGAAGCGCTGAGTAATGACCCGACCCTTGTAATCGAACGTGATGAACGCAGACTTCGTCCAGCGTGGTACACCCTCCTGCAGTGAACAGACACCATTGGAAAGCGTCTCCGGCAACATCGGAATCACCAGCCGCGGCAGGTACACACTATTGCCCCGCGCATGCCCTTCCTGATTCAATGCAGAATCCCTGGTGACGAACGTGCTTACGTCTGCAATGTGAACACCGAGCGTCCATTCATCATCTTTCTCATCATAAGCAATGGAGATTGCATCATCGAAATCCTTGGCGTCAGGCGGGTCGATGGTGAAGATGAACATGTCAGTGAGATCTTCACGATCCGGCAGTGGATCGGCACCATCCTGTTCAAACAAGCGTGCTGCATCACGTGCTTCGGATTGTGTTTCCTCGGGAAATTCCGTCCGCAAACCATGGGCCGCTATGACTGCCTGCGTTTCCACATCTGGCTTGCCTGCTTCGCCGAGCACTTTGGTGATGACGCCCTCAGCGTGATAGTCATCCTCCGGATAATGCACCAGTTCAATGACTACTTTGTCACCTTCACGTGCGTTTTTAACGTGAGGATCGCGAATCACAACGGGATGATGCAGAGATTTGCCATCCGGCTTGACGAGCCAGGTGTTCTTTCGTTTGACGAGCACACCGACGAAGTTGTCCTGTCCCCGTTCCAGTACTTCGAGGATACGCCCCACATATTCGCTGCGTGATTTATGAGCTTTCCCTCGCCACGCCTGATGAATCACTTCAGCGCGAACTTTATCACCCGACACAGCATCGCGGACCGAACCCCGAGGGATGAACAGATCTCCATCCCGATATGGTGTTTCCGGTCTGACAAATCCAAATCCGCGGGCATTCAATCGAAACCACCCCACAACCTCATCGCCGAAGTTCGGCAGGGAAATGAACCCACCCTCATCCTGGCTGATCTTTCCTTCTTCTACAAGCTGAGCGATCGAGTCTCGAAACGCTGCCCGTTCATCCGATTCGATCCGCATATCGCGCGCGATATCTGATGCAGATGACGGCTGGTAAAGCGCATGGGCCAGATGATCAAGGATGCGTTGGGTATATCGTAAAGGCATGGCTGAACAGTACGATCATTTGTGAAATGAGGCAATTCCGGCAGCTTCGGCAAGTACCGTCTGCATCATTTTCTCTTTTTTTCATATTTCTTTCGACGATTGCCGTGGAATGTGACAAGGTGATGGTGGGTCTTGTTATTGAAGCGTATTTCCAATCCCCTTATCTCCGCGCAGGAGGAGATCGTTATGTCCTCACACAGCACCCCATCTGCTTTCCGTATGTTGTCGGTCCTTGCTGCTGCGACGCTCCTGGTCGCCGTGGTCTTGATTCTGGGCGCAGGGCGATCGAGCGCCATGAGCCGCACCCATTCAGATATTTTCTGCAAAGTGCGCATCATCAATTTTGATCATTCAGTTGCTCGATTTGATACATCCACTGGCGCGATCCATCGTTTCAACGGCAATCTTGATAATCCCGGATCACGCGCGTCCTGGATTACCCATGTGAAGGGAGTTGCCGGGAAAACTTCCGGTTATCTGGAAATTCAACATGCCGGCGGCGCGACGTTCCTGGTGGATTGCAAATCTGGCTCTACGTGGATCCTGCATCCTCGCGGGTCGTCGTATACCTGGGATGAAATAAAAATTCTTCGTTAAACATCATTAACGAGCCGCGACCGTAAGTGTGCGGTTAAGGCTTCCGCACAACATACAGGCATAACTACTCTTTACCTATACCCCCTCATCCCCGGCGTATCAGGCTGCACTTCCAGCCTTCGCCTTGGTCTTTTTCTGGCCGTTGGAAGTTGCTTTCTCGCTGCTCTTCTTTTTCTTATCAGATGTACCGTTTGTTCCGGCAGCGGCGCTCTTTTCCGCTTGGGCGGCTTTTTTATATGAACTACTGCGGTAATCGGTTTCGTAGAATCCACTTCCTTTGAATAGCACACCGGCACCGGTTCCGATGAGACGTTCCAGTTGCAGTTGATTGCATGCCGGACATTTGCGTTTCACTGGATCGGACATCTGCTGGAAAAGCTCAAACTCATGATCGCAGCTTCGGCATTGATATTCATAGGTGGGCATGAAGTTCTACTCCTCATCCGCTTCGGTTGGTGGAGCGATTGATACCTTCGCCGGTCGAAGAATCACATCCCCCATCATGTAGCCGACTTGCATGACCGTCACGATATGGTTCGGCTCCACTCCCTCAGCAGGTTGCTTCATCATAGCCTCGTGACGTACCGGGTCGAATTCCGTACCTGTTTCCGGCTGAATAATCTCGACATTCTGGCCGGCAAGCACCTTGGTCAGCTCGTCTCGGACGATTTTGACTCCGTCGTAGAGTTGTTCCAGGGTGAGTTGCTCCTGCTCCTGGTTGAGGGCCAGATCAAAATGATCGAGCACCGGCAACAGCACGCGAACGACATCGATCGCGCCATCCTGTCGTGCGCGGATCTCATTTTCCATCGAGCGGCGCTGGAAGTTGCGGAAATCGGCCAGCGCCCGCAGCCTCGCTTCTTCCGCCTCTTTCTGCTGAGATTCGAGATGACGAAAAACTTCCGCCTGCGCCGGATCAATTTTCACACCGTCGATAATCAACGGTTCCGTCTGATCCTGCGCATCATCCACCAGGACTTCAGCATCTTCGTCCGGTTTCGTGTCGTGTTTCTTTTTCTTTTGTTCTTTACGTTTGGACATACGTCTATCCAGAGCAGAACACGAAGGGGTCATCAGCTCCCAGTGACAGCACCCTTCAATTTGGACCAGATTGATGATCCGTTCCCATTGCCTACGTCAACCTCTTCCGTCTCAGCATATTTTTGCAGGAGTTCTTTTTGTGAATCTGTGAGTTTTTGTGGAATGACCAGTTGCACGATGACGACCAGATCACCCTGATGTTTCATGCGGACATTGGGCAAACCCTTCCCTTCAACGCGGAAGAGCGCGCCGTGTTGTGTCCCGGGCGGAATCGTCAACTCTGCCGTTCCGTCTAATGTTGGAACTTCAATGTTCGCGCCAAGTGCCAGTTGGGTAAATGCGATGGGGACGGCAAGGAGGAGGTGATCACCGTCCCGTTCAAATTTATCGTGTGGGAGTACGCGGGCAACGACATGCAGATCGCCGCAGATGCCTTTACCCTCCGGACTGATTTCCGGCGCGGGCGGTTCACCCTCGCCGCTGATCCGCACGGCTTGGCCATCGTGAATACCCGGAGGAATCTTCACGCTGAGTTTACGCTTGAGTGAGTTTCTTCCTCGGCCGCGACAGTCAGGGCATTTATCAACGATCACCGATCCCCTGCCGTGGCAATGCGGGCAGGAGGTCACCATACGGAACATGCCGCCCAAACCCTGTTGTGACACCTTTCCCTGTCCTTGGCAGGTTTGACAGGTGGCGGGCTGGCTACCCGGTTTCGCTCCAGTTCCCTCACATTTTGTGCACACAGCGAGGCGCTTGAATTCCACATCCCGGGTTGCGCCGGTCAGCACTTCATCGAGTGTGAGTTCGATTTCAGTTTCCAGGTCGTATCCGCGAGGCACCCCCCCGCCGCCCCTGGTTTGACGCCGACCGCCCATTCCGCCAAAACCACTGAAGATGTCATTGAACATCGAGAAGATGTCATCGACATTCATGGTTCTGAAATCATGACCCGGTACGCCACGCAATCCTTCCTTACCAAATCGGTCGTAGGTGGCGCGCTTCTGATTATCAGATAAAACTTCGTAGGCTTCGGCGCACTCTTTGAACTGCTGTTCCGCTTCCGGATTATCCGGATTGCGATCGGGATGAAACTTCATCGCCAATCGACGATACGAGCGCTTGATATCCTCGGCCGAGGCATCCTTCGACACACCGAGGATTTCATAATAGTCGCGCGTTGCAGGCATGGAATTCAAACTTATTTTGAATCGCAAAGGACCGAATGTTGTCAGCGATGAATCGAATCAAGCTGCCAACACTCGGCCCCTGTTACGATTCATCGTCGTTAATACACGGCTCCTTCAATCGGATCGTCATCATCCTTCAGTTCAGTGACCACGACGTCGGTGGTGAGCATCAGGCCTGCAACGGATGCAGCATTCTGCAGGGCGGCACAGACGACTAGGGCCGGATCGATGATGCCGGACTGGATCAGGTCTTCATAAGTTTCCGTGGAAGCGTTGTAACCGAATCCGCCTTTGCCTTCCCTGATCTTTTCGACAACGAGATCACCGTCGACACCGGCGTTGGTTGCGATGCGATTGGCGGGGGCTTCCAGCGCCTGGGCAACGATATCAAAGCCGAGCTTTTCTTCGCCCTTGGCTTTCTTACGGGCATCCTTCACTGATTCGATCGCACGCAGGCAGGCCACGCCTCCACCGGCCACGTAGCCCTCCTGGGCTGCAGCACGGGTTGCATTCAGTGCATCTTCCACGCGATCCTTGCGTTCCTTCATCGCCATCTCGGTAGGAGCGCCGACATTGAGAATTGCCACGCCGCCGGTGAGTTTTGCCAGTCGTTCCTTGAGCTTATCTGCGTCATAAGTGCTCGTGGTCTTTTCGAGCTGGTTGCGAATCATATTGGCGCGGGCTTCGATATCTTTCTTCTTCCCGGCACCGTTGATGATGGTTGTGCTGTCTTTCGTGATGATGGCTTTCTTGGTTCGGCCCAGTTCGCTGAGCTCGACTTCTTCCAGACTGCGTCCAATGTCTTCAGAGAAGAACGTGCCGCCGGTAAGGATGGCAAGATCGCCGAGCATTGCCTTGCGTCGATCACCGAAACCCGGAGCTTTAACTGCACAGACTTGCAATGTGCCGCGCAATCGGTTCACGACCAATGCCGCGAGTGCTTCGCTCTCCACGTCTTCGGCAATGATGAGCAACGGCTTCCCACTTGAGGCAACTTTGTTCAGTAGCGGCAGGAAATCGGACAGGTTGGAGATTTTCTTCTCGAAGATCAGAATGTTGGGATCTTCCAGCACACACTCAGCTGCCTTGGGATCGGTCATGAAGTAGGGGCTGAGATAACCCTTGTCAAAGGCCATGCCGTCGACATACTCGAGGGTGGTCTCGGCGGTCTTGCCTTCTTCGACTTCCACTACGCCATCAGCACCAACCTTGTCGATCGCTTCGGCGATGAGGTCACCAATCTCCTGATCATGATTGGCACTGACCGTGGCGACTTTCTGGTAATCCGATTTACCCTTGCACTGCACTGCGATGTTTTCGATGTGCTCGGTGGCAACGCGGGCAGCATTGTTAATACCACGCTGCACCGCCACGGCATTGGCACCTGCTGCCACGAGTCGAAGGCCGGAAGAAAAGATGGATTGCGCCAAAACGGTAGCGGTCGTGGTACCGTCGCCGGCCAGATCACTGGTCTTCTTGGCGACCTCGTTGATCATCTTGGCGCCCATATTCTCAAACGGCTGGGGCAAGTCGATTTCCTTGGCTACGGACACGCCGTCCTTGGTCACCGAGGGGCCGCCGAAGCTCTTGTCCATCACCACGTTGCGACCGGTGGGGCCCATCGTGACCGCGACCGCCTGGGCGATCTGGTCCACACCGTTCTTGAATTCCCGCTGAGCCGCGGTGTCAAATTTCATTTGTTTCGTTGTCATGAGTTAATATCCGATCAATCGAGGTGTCTTGCTCACCACTATGCTTGCATAAGAATCAAACAGAGTGTGCGCCGAGAATATCCTCGGCAAACAGTTCATATTATCCTTCGACCACGCCGAGCAGTTCGCTCTCGCGGACGATGATGTGCGGGACGTTTTTGATTTCGATTTCAGTGCCGGCGTACTTGCCGTACACCACGACGTTGCCTTTCTTGACAGCAGGTTTGACGCGCTCGCCGTTGTCCAGCAGTTTCCCGGGACCGGTCGAGACGACTTTACCCTGCATGGGTTTTTCCTTGGCCGATTCAGGCAGATAAATGCCGGCCTTGGTCTTGGTCTCTGCTTCCAGGGGCTTAATAAGAATGCGATCTTCTAAAGGTTTGACAGCCATTTGTATTTATCTCCGTGCGATGATTTTTATTTGTGAATCATGTGAATTTAAGTTTTTTTGGTCCGCCGAGCGGATCCTACAGATTTCATTGCGGGCAGATCCCGTTTGTGGGGTGTGGGGGGGTTAGAATCCCATGCCGCCCATACCGGGCATGCCGCCGCCCATACCACCCATACCGGGCATTCCACCACCCATACCGCCCATGCCGTCCATACCGGGTGCGCCGCCGGGCATTGCAGGCTCTTCATCCTTGGGTGCTTCGGTGACAATGCAATCGCAGGTGAGCAGCAATCCCGCGACGGAAGCTGCATTCTGCAGTGCGGTTCGATCGACCTTGGCGGGTGTGATCACACCATCGTCAAGCAGCTTGGCGTATTGCAGGGTGAGAGCATTGAAGCCGAAGTCGCCGGTCTTTTCCTGGACCTTGGCAACGACGACGGAACCTTTTTCGCCGGCGTTGTCTGCAATGGTCTGCAGGGGGCAGGAGAGTGCTTCTTCGACGATATCCACGCCGAATTTCTCGTCGCCGCGAACGTTCTTGCGCGCCTTTTCCAGTGCGGGAATTGCACGGAGGAAGCTGACGCCGCCGCCGGGGACGATTCCCTCATCGACCGCTGCGCGAGTTGCGTGCAGTGCGTCTTCCACGCGAGCTTTCTTTTCCTTCAGTTCAGCTTCGCTACCGGCACCGACATTGATCTGCGCCACGCCGCCGGCCAGCTTGGCCAATCGTTCCTGCAATTTTTCCTGATCGTAGGAGGAATCGGTGAGTTCGATTTCCCGGCGAATCTGCGCGATGCGATCTTGAATTGCCTTGGTCGAACCGGCGCCTTCGATGATCGTGGTTTTATCTGAATCGAGCGTGACCTTCTTTGCCTGCCCGAGTTGTTTCATCGTGACTTTATCAAGCTCAACGCCCAGATCCTTCATGATCGGATCAGCGCCGGTCAGGATCGCAATGTCCTGGAGCATGGCTTTGCGGCGATCACCGAATGCCGGAGCCTTCACCGCCGCAACCTGCAGGACACCACGCAGCTTGTTGATGACGAGCGTCGACAGAGCTTCGCCGGTGATATCCTCAGCGATGATCAGCAAAGGTTTCTTCGCTTCCATCACCTTTTCCAGGAAGGGGACGATCTTCTGCACGCTGTCGATCTTGTCTTCGTGAATCAGTACCAGCGGCTTGTCGAGCACAGCTTCCATTTCGTCAGGATTCGTGACGAAGTTGGGGCTGAGGTAGCCGCGGTCAAACTGCATGCCTTCCACTACGTCAACATAAGTGTCCAGGCCTTTTCCTTCCTCGACGGTGATCACGCCGTCTTTCCCGACCTTGTTGAAGGCTTCGGCCATGATCTTGCCGATCGCCTCATCGTTGTTGGCGCTGATTGCGGCAACGTCGGCGATCCTGTCGCGAACCGGTTTAGCCATGGTTGTGATTTCTTCGACGACCGCTTTTACGCCATACTGAATGCCGCGCACCAGTGCGTTGGCATCTGCTCCGGCAGCGACCTGCTTGAGGCCGGCTTTGAACAGCGCTTCGGCAAACACGGTGGCAGTTGTCGTTCCGTCGCCCGCATCGTCGGAGGTCTTGCTTGCCGCCTCCTTGACGAGCTGAGCGCCCATATTCTGGACCTTGTCGCGCAGTTCGATTTCCTCCGCCACAGTGACGCCGTCTTTGGTCACGGTGGGGCCGCCCCAGGATTTATCCAGCACCGCACTTCGACCACGGGGGCCAAGGGTGCTCTTGACTGCGGCGGACAATTTCTCCACGCCCAGTAGCAGCGATTTACGAGCTTCAGTATCAAAGGCCAATTCCTTCACGGCCATGGTATCTCTCCGAAAATTCAGGGTGATCCGGTCAAAAAGTAATAATTTCCTGTCGATTCAGAATCAAATACCGCGCCACATTCATGACAGGGGTGAATGCTGCATAACTAACCAGTAATCAACCATTTACACGGTTTAGGGGTGAGCGCGTAGAGGGGGTGATCCTGACAGTGAACGTCCCGTGTACCCCTGCGGCTGCCAAGGTGGCAGGTGGAGCACGAAGCGGATTTGCGCAAGAAAATCGGGAGGCTTGATGCGAAGCCTCCCGTAGTCCACTTCCTCAAGGGGCGAATGTGGGGCTGATTTGTACCCAATCTGTACCGCAGTGCTCCCTGAGGGTTGCATTCAATTTCTGTTACCCAGCAGCAGCCGGGGCTGTTGTCGGGGTGGTGGGAGTGGGTTGATTTCCTCCATTGTCATCATCACCGTCATCTTCACCCTCATCGTTCTCTCCCTTGGATTTGGGAGAGTGGACGGCGCTGAAGAAAAGGTTGTCCGCATCTTCCTTGTGGGTGACATTGATCTGATCGCCGGCCACGTAATCACCACTGAGGAGCGATTCCGCCAGCGGATCTTCGATGTGCGTGCCGATTGCGCGCCGGAGCGGACGGGCACCGAAATCTGGATTGAAACCCTTCTCAATCAGGAAGTCCTTTGCCGCCTGATCGAGTTCCAGCGTCATTTCCTTGACTTCCAGACGTTCGCGTACTTTGTTCAATTCGATCTCGATAATCTCGTAAAGATCTTCCTTGATCAACGGACGGAAGACGATGATTTCATCCAACCGGTTGAGGAATTCAGGGCGGAAGAACTTCTCGCACTCGGCGAGTAATGCGTCCTTGATCTTCTGGTAGTTCTGGACATCATCGCGCTTGCCGAAGCCAAACGATTGACCACCCTTGATCAGATCTGCGCCGATGTTACTGGTCATGATGAGGATGACATTCTTGAAATCGACGTGCCGGCCGAAGGAATCGGTAAGTCGGCCTTCCTCCATGATCTGGAGAAGCATGTTGAAGACGTCAGGATGTGCCTTTTCAACTTCATCAAGCAGAACCACCGCATAGGGGCGGCGACGGATGCGCTCGGTGAGCTGACCGCCTTCCTCGTAACCGACATATCCGGGAGGAGCGCCGATGAGGCGGGAGACATTGTGCTTCTCCATGTATTCGCTCATGTCAAGATAAATCAGGGCATCAGCGTCTCCGAACATGAACTCCGCCAGCGCCTTGGCCAACAGGGTTTTTCCCACGCCGGAAGGGCCGATGAAGATGAACGAACCCATGGGGCGCTCGGGATCTTTGAGTCCGGACCGCGCCTTGCGAATAGCCTTGGCGACCGATTCGACCGCTTCGTCCTGACTGACGACGGTCTTATGCAGCTCTTCTTCCAGTTTGAGCAATCGTTCGGACTCTTCCTTTTCCAGTCTTGTCAGCGGTACGCCGGTCATTTTGCTGACGACTTCAGCGATGACGTCCTCGTCAACCACGCCGCCGATTTCATTCATCTGCTCGCGCCATTCCTGCTGCAATTTTTCCTTTTCGCTGCGAAGCTTTTCAGCCTGGTCGCGAAGATCAGCCGCTTTTTCGTAGTCCGCTTCCTTGACGGCTTCATCTTTCTGTATGGAGAGTAGTTCGATCTTTTCTTCCATGTCGGCCAGATCCGGTGGCTTGGTCATACTCGTCAGCCTGACCCGGGCACCGGCTTCATCTATCACATCGATGCTCTTGTCCGGTTGAACCCGACCGGGGATGTATCGACCGGCAAGCTCCACCGCGCTGCGCAGTGCGCCGTCCGTGATCTCTACACGATGGTGCGAGGCATATCGTTCGCGCAAACCCTTGAGGATTTCAATGGTTTGTTTGGCGGTGGGGGGTTCGACAGGAATCGACTGGAATCGCCGCTCCAGCGCACTGTCCTTTTCGATGTATTTTCGATATTCATCGAAAGTGGTTGCGCCGATGCACTGGATTTCACCCCGGGAAAGCGCCGGTTTGAGGACGTTGGATGCGTCGATCGCACCTTCCGCTCCACCTGCTCCGACCAGTGTGTGCAACTCGTCGATGAACAAAATAACGTTCTTGGCGCGGCGGACTTCGTTCATGACCGCTTTGATGCGCTCTTCAAACTGACCTCGGTATTTCGTCCCGGCCACCATCATGGCCAGATCAAGTACTACAAGACGCCGATCCTGCAACAGATCCGGAACTTCCTGGTCAACGATCTGCTGGGCAAGACCTTCAACAATCGCAGTTTTGCCAACGCCCGCTTCGCCCAGTAGTACGGGATTGTTTTTAGTTCGCCGGCATAGAACCTGTACCAGCCGCTCAATCTCATCCTGCCGGCCGATGCAGGGATCAAGATCCTTATTGCGGGCCAGTTCGGTGAGATCTCGACCGAAGCTGTCCAGTGCCGGGGTTTTACTTTTTCCTCGTTTCGGGGCAGCGCCCATTTCCCCTCCCGGTCCACCGCTTGGCTCAAGGCCTTCTTCGACTTCCCCTGCTTCCGGACTCCCTGCCCCCAGCAGGTTGAGCACCTCTTCTCGGACCTCTTCCAGCTTGAGACCGAGATTCAGCAGAACTTGCGCTGCCACACCATCATGCTCGCGTAGCAAACCAAGAAGCAGATGCTCGGTACCGACATAATTGTGATTGAGTGCCCGCGCTTCTTCGATGGCATATTCGATGACCTTCTTGGCTCGTGGAGTTTGAGGCAGCTTGCCCATCGTGACCATTTCCGGCCCCGATTTGACGAGCTTTTCAACTTCCAGGCGAACCTTGCGCAGGTCGATGTCGAGGTTCTTCAAGACATTGGCACCAACGCCGGATCCTTCCTTGACCAGACCCAGCAGAATATGCTCGGTACCGATGTACTCGTGATTGAAGCGTTGTGCTTCCTGGTTGGCCAAAGCCATGACTTTTCGAGCACGGTCAGTGAGCCGTTCAAACATTGGTCAACCTCCATAGGTTCGGCGAAAACTCGCCAGATGAATTTCAGGCTTCCGGTCAACTGTAGCGGCGAGCTATCGGACCTTCCACCAGAGGGCTCAAATGCCACCCAAGAAGGGCAACAGGCGTACCATTCCATCGGTTTCCCATGCCCTGTCCATCACTAATTCAGGGCAATGTAACGGCTCCAATGGATGCCGATTTCTCCCTGAGGAGGACGCGATATGCCATATTGGCGGCATGTATCTATCCGTATAAACCGGTGTTCACCCACCTTTATGCCGGAAATAGCAGAAAAGAAGCCGAGTCTGAGTGACAGAATTTCTGTCACGAAGACTTGGGTCTTCACGACACTATCCGCATCTTCCTCGGAGACTCGTCAAATGCGGTTTATGTCTTCCTGCACCTGCCCGTGATGCAGACGGACTATTCGATCTGCTCGCTTTGCGATATCCGGATCGTGCGTCACCATGACAATCGTCAATCCCGCCTGATGTTGCCTGGCCAGCAAATCGAGGATTTCTCCCCCGGTTTGTTCATCGAGATTGCCCGTCGGCTCGTCAGCGAGGAGGACTTGTGGCCGATTAATCAATGCCCGTGCTATGGCAACCCGCTGGCGCTCCCCGCCGGAGAGTTCACGCGGCCGATGTGTCAATCTGTGATCCAGACCAAACGCCTGCAACAGTGAAGCCGCCTGTCCGCGCAGCTCGGCGCGCTGCCTGTAGTACGCAAATCGCGAAAGCCCCACCAGTGAAGGCAGGATCGTATTCTCGGTGACGTTCAATTCCGGCAGCAGGTGATAAAACTGAAAAACGAATCCGATGGAGTTGTTGCGATAGCGATTCCGCCGACTTTGCGTCAACTGCGTCAGGTCATTCCCATCAAAGTGGATTGTCCCTTTTGCAGTGTCGGGCTGATCAAGATCTCCCATGAGGTGAAGCAGTGTGCTCTTACCGCTGCCCGATGCACCGAGAATGGCGATCCACTCCCCGCGATAAACCGTGAGCGATGCACCCTTGAGCACAGGGACATCAACCCGCCCGAGTCGATACGTTTTATGCACGTCGCGCGCCTGCAGGATGGGTGATGCAGCCGAATCACCGGATTGAGTGGTGGTCTGATCACTCATAACGCAACGCCTTGACGGGATCGGTGTCCGCAGCTTTGGCGGCCGGGAGAAATGCACCGATCAAACTGAAAAGTACCGCGCCGATCATCGTCAACAGAGCGCTGGCCATATCCAGTGTGTTGGGAATGGTCGTGAAGTAATACACCTTCGGATCCCAGATAACCACGCCCCCCAGCTTCCAGGCAATGTAGACCAGGACGGCCAGCAGAATCAAAGTAACTGTGATGAGCAGGCCCAGTACCAATGGGAGCAGCCGGCCCGAACGACTGCGCATGATTGTCAGGATCAACGTTACCAATGCCGACAAGGCAAAGACAATCGCCAATGTGATTGGGGGGTGTCCCATGGCGGTGTGAATCGTGTTGATGTTGTGGACGACGAGGTACGCAAGCCCCAGGCCGACGATCGATCCGAGCACGCCGACGACAAGTCCGTAACGCAGAAAAATCCAGCTGATGCCGAGGCGTGATGCACCGATTGAACGGAGGATGCCGATGTCGCGCGTCTTTTCGTACACAATTGCCCAGAAGATCGCCAACACCAGTCCCGCGCAGACAAGATACACCAGCGAAAAGAGTGTTCGCATCAGTTCACGTTCTTTTTCTATCGGGCCGATGAACGGTTCCTGCTGTTTTTCCCAGGTTTGGATGATTGCGCCGTGCTGCTCTTCCGTTGCTCGTGGGGGAGGAAGGATCTGCGCCGATGTATCCTTCCACAGTTCATCGTAAAACTGCTCGTATGATTGTTCGATGATCGGTTCCAGTTCATCAGGTGTCATGTTCCCCTTACCCCGGATGAGGATCATCGTGGCGCGCGCCGGATCAATGCCGATGACTTCCTCTCCTTCTTCATCGAGAAGTTCCGCTTCATCCAGATGAAGCAGTCGTTGCGCGATTTGCAGGGGTACCATCACGCGCTTGTCGTCGATGAGATACACGCCGGATATAAATTCGTTGACCACCGGCAGGATAGTGCTTTCCGGTTCGAGGAATCCACCGGAAGTGTCGATGGGTAACGTCGTCAATGTCACCTGGAAATTTGGCATCCACCAATAGCCTTCTCGCATCGGTTGGTATGAGCCGTCTTCCTGTCGCACATTGGCTTCTGATACATGCATGCCCAGCACGATACCGGGCAGATCGGAGCGGCTGTCGTGCAGCGCGATTCCATCCTGCAATACCTTATTTGAAACGAGTCGGCGAAAGTCATCTTCGTGCGCTTTGTTCTGCTCGTCCTCCGTTAAGGGTCGCCAGTACAACGTATCTGCAAAGCCCGTGACTTCGTTAAAGCTTTCCGGATCGACACCCCAGATCTGCACGGTTTCAGTTTGTTTGTTGGGACCGTCCGGATACGGCATTTTCACCAGCCCCCAACTGTCGATGACCGGCGTGGCGGCGTGAACATCAGGCAGTTTTTCCAGTCGCTCGATCAGACGTTCATAATGCGGTATGCCGTTGATGGGATAGGAAATAACCACATCGCCCATGAGTGTTCGTCCGGAATCCTTCACCATGTCAAGGAATCCGGTCATGACACTGACGACGATGATCACCAGCGCGACGCACAACGCCACCGCGGCTACGGCGATCAATGGAATGACGCGCGTGGTGAGGTAGCGATTGGTGAGCAGGGCGTGATACATCGTGTTCGATCAGCGTGATGGTGCGGGCGGTTGTTTTGTGCCCGATGGAGAATCATCTGGGGGAATGGACATGACGGGCTGGCCGTATTGTCTGACAAGATCTATCGGAACGCCGATGTCAGCAACGACAATGTCACCGACGTAAGGTTGGGCGTCCAGTTCGAGAAATCCTGGTTTCAGGCCGACGAAGGTAACGGTGCGATCCGCCTGCACCGCTATCCCCAGGGGTTTGCCGGTGTCGCAATCCAGTCCCGAGGGAATGTCCACCGCCAGCACCGGACATTCTGTTTCGTTGATCCAGTTGATGGCGTCTGCGGCAGGTCCGGTGATGGGCCGATCAAGACCCGTTCCGAAAATCGCATCGACAATGAGATGCACATCAGTGCAAGTGGTGTATTGATCTGCGGAAATCTCCTGAAGTTTCATCTTGCGGCTAATCGCGCAATTGATCCCGGCATCACCCTCCGGTTTCGGTTCAGAAAGCGGGACAATAATCGGCGTTACACCCGCATTGTGCAGATGTCGGGCCAGTGCCCAGCCATCACCCCCATTGTTGCCTCCGCCGCAGATGATCAGGACATGAGGCTGATCACACACCTGATCAGCGAGCATATCCAGAGCTTCCTCGGCCAGACCCAGCGAAGCATTTTCCATGAGCACCATGCCCGGTATGCCGATATCGTTGATGGCAGTTTGATCGATCTTGCGGACCGATTCGCGATCAAGGATGTAAGTATCAGGCAGCGGATCGGATTGTGTCGGCGCGTCGGGTGTGGGATGCGAGGAATCGTGTCGATGTTGGGGCGGTTGTGCGTGGGGGGGGTGCATATTCAGAAAGTCTACCACTGTTGCCGGTATCTTGCCGTGGGATTCCATCTTCAATCGTGACGCATGTCACCCGGTAACGCATTTCACATAGTACACTGACCCCCCCCACACGCCCCCCCACACATTCCCCCACACATCCACCATACTCTCCCCACAACACCTCATATACACGCCGCAGGAACAGTACATCACATCGCATGGAAGTATTACTCGTCATAACCTGGATTCTACTGGTGCTTTCCGCATTGGGATTGGTGTATTGGCTGATCGTACTCTGGCGGGTCGGGCGTGTTCTTCTGGATCGTCCGACAGTGAGGCGAGGATTGTCACTCGATGCACCGGAAAACGGTTGGCCGACACTGAGCATTATTGTCCCGGTGCATAACGAACAGCGCGTCATTGATGACTGCTGCTCTTCCTTACGCGCTCAGGATTACGAAAGGCTGGAAATCATCTTTGTGCTGGATCGCTGCGAGGATCAGTCCCTTGCGATACTCCGGCGACATGCAGCAGAAGATGATCGCATCACACTCATTGAAAACGAAGAATGCCCGTCAGACTGGGCGGGCAAGTGTCACGCAGCCCGGTTGGGAGCAGAAAAAGCACACGGAGACTGGCTGCTTTTTACGGATGCCGACACGGTGTTTGATCCGAACCTCTCCCAGGCATCGCTGGCCCTGGCAAACCACCAGCAACTGAGTCTACTCAGTCTGCTCAGTACACTCACTTTCAAACAGATGTTTGAGTACATCGTGCAGCCGGTCGCAACGCTCAACCTGATCCGCATGTATCCGATGGATCGTGTCAATCGCGCTGAATCCGGTCGTACTCGTCCCTTTGCCAACGGACAATTCATGCTTTTCCCCCGTGAAGATTATGATCGCATCAGCGGACATACCGGCGTCAAGGATGAGTTGTTGGAAGACATTGCCTTTGCGCGTCTGATGCACGAGAACAATGGGCGCTGCGGGGTGTTCCTTGCTGATGGAATGCTCACCTGCTCGATGTACGATTCACTGGCCGACATGCGCCGAGGGTGGAAGCGCATTTTTGTCGAAGCGTGTAAACGAAAGCCTGGACGACTGATGAAAAACGCTCGGCGGGTGATCTTCAGCGGGATTGTTCTTCCCCTGATTCAGATTCTCGCGCTGGTTGCAGCGATTATCATCTTCCGGGGATCAAATGACCCGGGTCTGGGCATTCTGACCGGCAGTATTGTTCTGGCAGGGTGGTTGGTGCAATTCCTTGCGTTGCGCTGGATTTATCATTTGGGAGGCGCGCCGCATCGAGCCTGCATTTTCTATCCGTTGGGAAGCTGGGAAGTTGCTCGTATCATGTTTGACGGTGCCCGCGATCTGAAGGATCAGCGTCCCATCCAGTGGGCGGATCGTGATTATGTGCGGCAAGTTCGTTGAGCATCTCTCTGTCGCCATCTCATTTGCAGCATACAATGTGCGTGTAATACGCCACTGTTATCAATAAGGATAAAGATGCGAATTCTGCTCACCAATGACGATGGAATTGATGCTCCGGGAATTATTGCGCTGCACGAGGCGCTGCATGGTCTGGGCGAGATCATCACCATTGCGCCCAAAACAGTTCAATCAGCGACAAGCCACGGCATCACGTTTCATCAGCCACTGATGACCGAAGAAGTGAAAGTCAACGACCGCATGACCGGCATAGCAGTGGATGGGCGTCCGGCAGATTGCGTCAAGGTCGCCCTGCGCGCCATCTGGCAGGAGAAGTTCGGTCCGGACACGCGGCCCGATATCACAATCAGCGGCATGAACACCGGAGCCAACAGCGGAATCAATATCATTTACTCCGGAACCGTCGCAGCCGCAGTGGAAAGCGCATTCCTCGGCGTACCGGCCATTGCCGTGAGTCTGCATTATCGCGATCTGGGGAAGATTCATTATCAAAGAGCCGCCGCTAATGCGAGAAACGTCATCGATCGTATCCTCGAACATGAACTTCATTCACACGGTGTTGTTAATGTTAACATTCCCACCACGGAAAGTGCCGATGCGCCCATGCCGGAGATCCGCGTTGTGGCGATGAACACTGCTCCGGGGATTGATGGCTATGAACGTCGGGAAAGTCCCTCCGGCCAGGTTTATTACTGGAGCAGCGGCAGCGGATTGATCTTTACCCACATGGAAACCGCATCGGATGTCGAAGCACTCGACAGCGGCTATGCGACCGTAACGCCCCTGAGCTTTGATCTGACCAATGTTGACCGTCTGGAAATCTGGCGCCAGAGGTTGATGACCGCTAAGGAAGCGCCCGTCGAGTGAGAATAAGCCTGATCGGGATGTCAATGGTCTGGTCGCCGGTGATTTTCTCCAGCGGCTTGCCCCGGGCGCGCCAGCGATACAAGCTATTGCGAATGGCATCATCAATACGATAATCGCCGCTGGTTTCAACAACACCCGCTTTGCGTGGAACACCATCGGGACCGAACTTAATATTCACCAGCGGATTGCCCGGAGAGGCAGTCAGCAACTGTAAAGTCGTAAATTCGGGCTTGCGGGGTCTTAATTCCAGACCGTGCGCAGCGAGCGGTTTGCCGATCTTAATATCATCGAGTGAGACATCGACTACCGAAGTGGGTTGTGACTGTTTATCCGCAGGATCGCCCGGCTCCGGTTCCGATTCTGACTGAGCCTCGGGTGTTGGTAGTTGACTTGCTGCTGATGTGTATGCTGCGGCCATCTCTTGCAGAGTTTTCATCAATTGACGCAAACCGGGTTTCGTTTGAGTCAACTCGGGTGGCTGTTTTTCCTGCGGCTTTGACGGATCCGGTGATTCGGTTTCAGGTGCAGATGCAGATTTTTCATCGCCGATATCAAACGGCGTCATCTCCGGCTCGGGTGAAAACTCAGCAGCCGTGTTAATTTGTGTCGACTCATCCCTCACTGCCAGATCAGGCAGGATTGAAGTCGACTGAGCCGGTGTTGCGCTTTGTTCCTCACCGGGTGGTGGGGGATCACTTTGTGCCATGATCTCTGATTGGTGTGCCGGTACAGAGATGCTTTCAACGGCTACTTTTTGTGTGGGGGGGGTGGGAGGGGAGTGGTCAATTTGAGGGCGTGGTGGAGTGATATGTGTGGGGGGGGTAAATGATGCTTGTTCGACTTCTGAAAGTTCCGCCATGTGTTCCTGATATTCATCGTAACCGACCCAGGTAAGTGTGGAAGCAGTTCCCTCATCCAGACCCAGTGGAGGTGTCGGATCCTCATGCTTCGGTTTGGGGAGCAGGTAATCATCATCATCGAATTGTGCGTCTACGGACTTGATTAACGCTGAACTGCTCATCATTGCCATCAGCGGACCGATCGCAACAACGTGCAGCATCAGTGACAGCAGCAAACCCCCCAGCAGAGGCCAATTGAATCGACGACGATCCATCACAGTATTGTATGTACCTCAATGTTCCGGCAGAACGACGATACCATGATCTTATTGCGGTTCAGGCTCCGATTCGGGTTGAGCCGCAAGCGGTTTGGGCATTGAAACGAGCTTAATATCCAACCCTTCCTGAGAGAGACGGTCATACAAGTTCATAAAAACAGGTAAGCGATCTGTCTGGCCCAGTTCGTCGACGGCTACGTAAATCTCGGTGTCAGGATCAATTCGTTGAGCCTGCTCGATTCGCGACAATACCTCATCCAGAACGATCGGCTGACGGTTGAAGAAAAGTTTGCCGTTGGCATCGATGCTGATAGTGACTGCCGGGGTCGGCTCCGCGGATTCAGCCGAAGCAAGCTGGGGCAGCACAATCGGTAGCAGGTCCACCCGGTTCATCAGCACCATTGCGTAGATAAAAAAGGTAAGCAACAGAAACACCACATCGATCAGCGGCATGATCTCAATACGCGTTTCGTGTTGGGTGCGTCGTAGTGCATTCATAAGCAGGAGCGTTTGGAATTACGCTGAATCATCACCGATTTGCAGTGAAGCCAGCGATGTGCTTATATCTTCAGTGAACTGGAACATCTTATCCAGACCGGTGGTGATAAAAATCGACCACACTGAATCACTTATCGTGCACAGGCTCAAATGCGATCCATGTGTCAGCAGGTGTTTGCGCAAGCGCAGAAGCTGAGCGAGGTTTGAAGAGTTCAGCCGGGTTACACCCTGGAAGTTAACGACCACGTCGGGGAGCTTGCCGATTTTTCCTGACAGGCGGCGCATGATGGTATCCATATCTTCGGAGAATACCGGCTCATCGTTGAGTTCCAGAACCAGGATGGATTCAGACCATTCGTTCAGGGGCATGTGTATTCTCCATTACTCCGTATCGGCTCCATTGTCACCGTTATCTGAATCAATCACACGTGCTGCTGCGATAAGGCGATCGCCTTCCTTCAGGTTAATTACACGCACACCCTGGGTGTTTCGTCCGATCCGGGATATCGAGGAAGCGGCCATTCTCACCAGCATGCCTGCCTCGCTGATGAGAACGATGCTGTCGGTTTCGTTGACACACCGAATCCCTGCGACCAATCCGTTGCGTTCGGTGGTCTGAATATCGATCCGACCTTTCCCCCCACGACTCTGCGGCCGCGATCCTTCTTCGGATTGCACGAGATACTCGCTCAGTTCCGTACGTTTGCCGTAGCCGTTTTCAGTGACGGTGAGCAGATCGGCATCGGGATCAACTCGGATCAATCCCACGACAAGATCGTCGCCGCGCAGGTCAATCCCCTTGACGCCTGCTGCGTTGCGCCCCATGACACGCACATCATGTTCACTGAAGCGGATCGCCATACCGTTTCGCGTTGCCAGGAGAATATGATCGTCGCCACGGGTCAGGATCACATCGATCAAGCGATCACCCTCGTTGAGATTGATCGCGATAATTCCGGTGCGGTGAACGTTGCGGTAATCCTTCAGTGCGGTTCGCTTCACCCGCCCGCTTTCCGCTGCGAAAAAGAGGTAATCTTCCGAGCGCTCAAAATCCTCAATGCTCCGAAAAGCGACGATCCGTTCATCTGCCCGCATCTCCAGCATGTTCTGAATGGCTCTGCCGCGCGCGGTGCGCGGCATTTCAGGAATCTGGTATACCTTCTTGCGAAAGACCCTACCGGTGTTGGTGAAACACAAAAGATCATCGTGCGTTGAAGCGACAAAGATATGCTCAATGAAATCATTATCCTTCGCCTGTGATCCCTTGATCCCCCGGCCGCCGCGACGTTGCTCCCGGTACGTGTCAATCGGCAATCGCTTGACGTAACCGGTGTGTGAAATTGTCACCACAACATCGTGCTCGGCGATCAGATCAGCAATGTTGAAATCTTCTGCATCAGCTTCGGCAATGGCGGTCTTGCGGGGGGTGCTGAATGATTTGGAAATCTCAGCAAGATCCTCACGAATCATATCGAGCACCATCTGCTCACTGCTCAGGATTTGTTCGTAATATTCGATCTGCTCAGTAAGCTGACGGTAGTCACCGGTCAGCTTTTCGATTTCCAGACTGACCAGTTGGATAAGACGCAAACTTCCGATCGCTTCCGCCTGAACTTTTGATAATGCGATACCATCTTCGCTTTCGGTCAGCTCGATGAGTTGTTTGGGAATCAATGGTGCATATTCGTGATCGGCGGGAATGCGGAATCGGCGTGCCATTAATTTCCCGATCGCTTCCTCTCTCGTCTTGCTGCCGCGAATCAGTGCGATGACTTCATCAATATCACACACTGCATAAATCAATCCCTCCAGTCGGTGGGCCTGTTTCTTTGCTTCACGCAGAAGGTGTTCCGTTCGTCTGCGTATGACCTCTTTGCGATGATCGAGATAGCAGTGAATAAGCTGCTTGATCCCCATTGTTCGAGGTCGGCCATTGTGGAGCGCGATGTTAATAATGGAGTAGGTGGTCTGCAGAGATGTGTATTGATAAAGCTGCTTTTCGACCACCATCGGATCGGCACCGCGCTTGAGATAAACAACGATGCGTGTGCGATGGGTGCGGCCGGAGAAATTCTTAACATCAGAGATGTCGGTAATCCTGCCGGATTTTGCTGCGTCGACAATCTTCTCAATAAGATTATTCTGCACGACCTGGTAAGGAATTTCATCGATAACGATCGTGTCGCGATTCCCTGCCTTTTCGTAGTGTACTTTCCCCCGCACGATGATTTTTCCTCTCCCGGTAGCGAATGCTTCAACCACACCTTTTCGGCCTTGGATGATTCCGCCGGTGGGGAAGTCAGGCCCGGGAAGGATGTCCATTAAGTCCTGAACTGAAATGTCTGGCTGATCAATCATCGCGGTGATTGCCGAGCAAATCTCCGCAACGTTGTGGGGCGGCATGGAGCAACTCATGCCCACGGCGATGCCGCTGGATCCGTTGATCAGAAGATTGGGAAACTTAGCTGGCAGAACCATCGGTTCCAGGCACGTCTCATCGTAATTGGGGCGGAAGTCGACCGTTTCGAGTTTGATATCTTCGAGCATGGCGACGGCGGCCGCGGTCATGCGCGCTTCGGTGTATCGCATAGCCGCGGGCGGATCACCGTCAATCGATCCGAAGTTCCCCTGCTTGTCCACCAGCGGGACGCGCATCTTCCAGTCCTGACCCATGTTGACCAGCGTGGGATAAATCACCGATTCGCCATGTGGGTGGTAATTGCCCGACGTATCGCCGGCGATCTTGGCGCACTTTCGATATTTCTTCCCCGGCGTAAGGTTCAGGTCGTTCATGGCGACCAGAATCCGCCGCTGCGATGGCTTCAATCCGTCACGAACATCAGGCAAAGCCCGATCCGTGATAGTGGACATGGCATAGGTGAGGTAACTGTCGTGCAGCTCGCGGTCAATCTGCAGATCAACAACGTGGCCCAGCGCAAGCGCATCATCATCAGGGGAATCTGACGGTTCAGCAACGGAATTTGGGGGAGATTCTGACATTGAGTTCCCTGGGAAAAGCACGCGACCCATGCGTATGATCGAGTCGCTGATGATGCGTTTATTTTAGCTTATTTTTCTCTTTTTCGCCGGATTCGGTGACGTGGAATGGATCGGGTAAACTGTCGTGATGAGCCAGGTCACCAATCAGTATGGACGCAGGAGCGGTCGGGGTATCAGACCCTGGTTGATAACGGCTAAAATCGTGGGCTTGATGGGTTTCGTGGGAGGATTGGCAGCTCTTTCAGCATTGATTTTACTCGGACCTGAAGGGGAAACTCCGGAACAATGGCTTATGCTCAAGCCCATTGTGCGAATGGTGTTTTATCCCTGTGTATTTGGCGGATTGGGCCTGACAATGCTTGCGGGCCTGGTGCTGTGGCTGCAGATGCCGCGGATCTTCCTGAGGATGAGATGGTTCAGGATGAAACTCATCTGGTTGGTGATATTCATCCCCGCATGTCATCTGTATGCACGATGGCGTGTGTTCCAGTGGCACGATGCTATCGAGGAGGGCGGGGAGGATATTACACGACATTACCAACACGTCGGCTGGGCGTTTGCCTTTGCCTTTGTTGTGTTCCTCGTGCCGATGATATTGGGGAGGATCAAACCACGGTTGAAGCAGCCATACGCTCCATCTTCGCGCTCAGCTTCCCAGGATCAATAGCGAATTTCAAATGATGTGAACTCACCGGTAGCTGGGCGGCGATCAATAGAAATATCCGTGATGTTGTCGCGCTTGGCGCGCTTGATCGCTTCGATAAATGCATCCAGCTCCTTTGCATCACCTTCCGCCACACATTGCACAGATCCGTCGCTCTCATTTTTCACCCAGCCGGTCACGGCAAATCCGGCTGCGATATCCTGCGTCGTTGCGCGGAAGAAAACTCCCTGCACTCTCCCGCGGAAATTGACGTCATAACGAAACTGTGTCATCACGTTCCCAGCTTTTCCAGAATCTCGCCGGCAATGTCCGCGTTGGTGTGCACCTTCTGCACATCATCGTGATCTTCCAGTTCTTCGATGAGGCGCAGGACTTTCTGCGCCATTGCTTCATCACAAGTCACCGTATTGGTCGGGATCATGGTGATCTCGGCGCTTTCAAGTGTGACTTCAGCCGCCTCCAACGCTTCCTTCAGGGTGATGAAATCCACAGGTTGGCAGGATACTTCCCACATGCCGTCCGCTTCATCAACATCATCCGCTCCTGCTTCCAGGGCGATTTCCATCAACTGTTCTTCCGTCGCATTGTCTCCTGCAATTGCCAATAGTCCCTTCTGCTCAAAGCCGAATGCCACAGCTCCCGGTTTTCCGAGGTTGCCCCCGGCTTTCTCGAAAATCTTTCGCATCTCCGGTGCGGTGCGCTGCACCTTGTCTGTGAGGCAGTCAACGATCACCGCCACACCGTGCGGACCATAACCCTCATAACGGATCTCTTCGTAGTTGGCCTGCCCCTCCAGTTCGCCGCTGCCTTTTTTGATGGCTTTGGCGATCGTATCCTTGGGCATATTGACCGCTTTGGCCTCCTCGATCGCATAGCGCAGGGTCAGGTTGGTGTCCGGATCTCCCCCGCCATTCTTCGCTGCCACGATGATCGCCCGGCTGCACTTTGACCACGCCTTTCCCCGAACTGCATCCTGGCGGGCTTTTCGATGCTTGATATTTGCCCATTTACTGTGACCAGCCATGTTCCGGCCTCCTGCAATACATTTACCGCGTCGTTTCGACCTCAGCGAAGATCGGCGTCACCAGCGGTTCCTGGCCTTGATCCACCGCCAGGATCTTCCCGTTCAACCGGCGCTGCAATGCACCTAACTGACGATCATACAACTCCCGCGGATCTTTGACGATGATTCCCCATACGCGAATCTGGAGAAAGCGGTATTGCTGCGTCTGCGTCGGGCGGTATTGTTGCTCACTCATGATCATTGCCGCCTGACGCCAGGTATTCAGCGCTGCTTCCGTTTGCCCCACACGCCAGTAGGTGTCGCCCAGATGATCGAGCAATTCCGGGTTTGGCTCCTCGACGGCTGCAACCGCCTGCTGCAACAACTCCAGCGCCCCCGGTTCAGCTTCCGGATTCTCCCGTTGGAATCGTCCCTGGTGATAACGCAGCCAGGCCAGTGTATCGATGATGTTCGTATCTTCCGGCGATCGGGCATAGGCTTGCTCAATCCAGCCGACGACTTCATCATCATGACGACCGACTTCCAGAGAGGCGTAACCAAGGTTATTCAGCAATTGTGAATTGTCCTGCTGCAGTTCCAGCGCAGCCAGCATGAGTTGCATCGCCCCGTCATCTTCATCCACCGCCGTGTAGATGAGACTCGCTTCGTAGATCGTGCTGGCCAGTGTCGGTTCGGTTTCTTCACCGGGGAGAATCGGAAGGGTTCCGAGTGCATCAAGATCACGCAGCAGAGATAATGTGGCATCGGCTTGGTTTCCACAGGCAGCGTCGGCCGCGATGGTCATCGTTGCCAGCAATGATATCGCAGCAGGGGAGAGCGGTTGAGAGCCGTTCAGGCGAATACGAAATGCTTCTGCAGCGCCGCATGGTTTACCGGCATCGATCATGGTCTGCGCGATATCACGCCACTTGAGTATGTAACGAACATCTGCGGTATTCCGGTCATCAGATTGCTGGGCTGCAAGCCAGTGTAATTGTTCCAGCGCCTGATCGATGTGGCCAGCCTGACTGTAAACAGTAGCGAGCGACCAAGCTCGGTGTGTTCCCTCGGGGCGTTCAAGCAAACGTGACTCGGCCAACAGGAGTGCATCTTCAGGACGATCTACTGCACGATAAACAGATTCCAGCCAGCGACGGGCAAAAAAATCAGGCGGATCGGCTTTTGCCATATCCTCCAATCGCTGAGTGACACTCTGATATTCACCCAGGTTGTGGTTGATGTTGATCCAATGTTCCAGCAGCTGGGGATGTCCCGGATATTTTACGAGCTGATCTTCCAGCCACTGTTCTGCAATGTGGGGCTGATTCAGTCTGGACCAGGCATTGACAGCCATGCCCAGAAACTCAGTTTGACTGGGATCGCCGGCAAAATAACTCAGCGCAGCTTCCAATGCACTGGCATACTGCTGATGATCTATTAACTCCTGAGTTGCAAGGCGTCGGGCAAGAGCGGTGTCGGGGATGGTTTGCGTCAACTGCGCTGCAATCTGTCGATACCGCTCTTCGTTTTCCATCGGCCGGCCCCGGTCCAGCAGACCGAGCAAAACCTGGTAGACCGGTTCATGTGTCGGATCAATCGCCAGTGCCTGCTCCGCATAATGAAGTGCAAGCTCTGCTGATTTTAATTGTTCATCCTCGGTCTGAGCATTGGTTGCATCAGCAGAATGCTTCTGCGCCAGAGCAGTGAGTATCTCAGCATTATTTGGCTGCAATTGCACTGCGCGGGCTACAGTTTCCAGTGCGAGTTCATTCTTTTCAAATTGATGATAAGCGCGCGCAAGAGTCAGCAGCGTATTCGCATCCATGGAAACAGTTTCATCAGATACAACATCATCAAGTAATGTGGGTTCTTCGAGCAATGCAGCCAGTTGAATCGCTATCTGATATAATCCCTGATCATCAGGCCAGGCTGAGCGTGCACTTGCGCATCTATTCCACGCTCTCCCCAGCGCCCCCAGGTCGATGAGGATTCTGCATTCTAGATTTGCTAGAAGCGCCGATTGATCCCTTAGCTGAATGTTCCTCAGCGCTGCTGAGGGCTGGGGGAAGGATGTAATAAATTGGCCAACATAAGTTTCCGCCATTCCCGGATGTAGTTGCGTTAATTCGATCAGTTGGTCAACCGCTTCTGACGTTTGGGTGGCGTCGTAGAGCAGGAAAAGATCACTTGCCGGCGATCCGGTTGCAGGATGTTCATTCAATATCCCGCGCAGAATCTGTAATGCCTTCGGCCGGTCATTGAGCGCTGACTGCAAGCGCAGATGTTGAATATTATCCGGATCAGGTTCAAGTTCACCCACAGACTCGCGGAGCAACTGGATATTTGAAACCTGCTCCGCCAGGTAGCGGCAGAGTGTTACCAGCTCAGGCCGCACTCGAGGATACTCCGATCGCAATGCGCTGAGCATTTCATACTGTGCGGTTTGTTGTCGATTCAAATGCAGGTTGGCATACACAACCCGAGGTGCCAGGGAAATTTGTTGAGGCAGTGGATATGAAGCAGCTTCCCGGTAAGCCTGCAATGCATCTTCATAATGATTGATTCTGCAATACGTATCACCAAGTTGCAATAGAATGATGCCGCGCTCATGTCGAAGCTGCGTGATGTGAGGTACATACCGGGATTGTGACGCCAGCGGGCCAAGCTCCGGGAGAAGCAGGCTCACTGCCTCCGCAGCAGCATAGTCATAGCCCAACTGTCTCAGTGATTTCCACAGTATGTCATAGGCGATGATGTCCGCCAGAGGATCGTGGATGAATTGATCACCGGCCAATATGCGGCGAGCCAGCAGAGCAACGGCGCGCTGGTTTTGATGTTGTGACTGGGCCGCAATACTTAATGTCAGCAATGATTCCGACTCATCCGGTTCCAACTGAAGGATCTGTTCATAAAGGCGAATGGCACGGCCTGCCTGGTTGACCGCTAGATATGTTCTTGCCAGCTCTCTCAGTATGGGAACCGATGTCGGATTCAACATGGCAGCTTGTTGAAGATCGTTGCCAGCGGTTTGAAAATCACGCTGAAGCGCAGCGTCCCGACCTCGTATATAGAGACGCAACGCCTGGTGCAACTTCTCATCTTCCACCGGCGTAATATCACCGGTCGCTGGCCCGGGAAGTGGAAAGTGTTGTGCTTCGCGGGTCAGTGCTTCATTCAGCGTGAGCAGGTTTCGTTCATTGGCAGAATCTGATCCAATCAGATCTGCGGGATTGATACCCGGCGGTAATTTGATGGGATTAGTGCTCTGCTCGACGTCATGTGCCTGCTCATCGGCAGCACGTTGAGCCAAATGTTCTGATGCGGTTATCGATGCGTCGAGCTGAGAGGGGTGGGCAATTTGTGAACGTTGCGGTGAGCCGGCACATCCTGAAAAGCAAAGAGTCAGAATTATGCTGACGAACAGGGCGAAGCGTTGAATCATGTTAAGATCCTGCGAGCGGGCGTAACGCCCTGATATTGATGTGGCGTATGTTGATTCGTTCGTTTTCTTCGTAACGAATTATTTACCAGAGGGCTGTTTTTTTCGTGTGGTTTTCGTTTTCTTTTTTTGTCCAAGGCGTGCGACTTCCTTGTCTGCCCAGGCCTGAAGGGCAAAGTGCGTCGAAGGACCGTCATCCGCTTTGATCTGCCGCGAGAGCCAGGATGTCAATTCCGGGGTTTCGGCGGAATCGTCGGCGGCACCGATGTTGATCAGCAATGTACGTAGTTGATCATCAATCGGCATGGCGTGTGTGGCAAAGCAGAGAAGCATGACCCGGGAAGCAACATAAGGCGTGATGCCATCCGCAGATTCCAGATATTTCTTAACCTCCCGCTTGCCAAGTTGAGATAGCCGGTCAAGGTTGACCGCATGTTCGCGATTATAAATATCGCGCAGCGTCGCTCGTATGCGCTGAGCCCGATCCAATGCTCGCGGGTAATCTTCACCGATCCCTTCAATAATTTCCTGAGGCATCGACACGCGCAGATCATTGAAATCCACAATGTGATTGTGAAGTTGATCATAAGCTTTGTCAGCGAGTTCGGTGGTCGATTCCCACATAAGAAATGAGCGTATCAGAACTTCAATCGGGTCATTGAAATCGGATGGTGCCGGCGTTGGTTTCTGATGTATTTTCTTCAGTAGAGAACTGAGGTTTTTATTACATGTTTTCGTGTTCTTCACGAAGTGTATCCTCCGTCTCAGAATTGGGTTCGGATTGTGTATTGCGTTTCCGGTCGTTGCGTATCGCTTCATTAATAGCATGAAGCACCGCAGCTTGTTTTTTCAGTGACTTATCCAGACGAAAATGCAATTGAGGAAGTTTTCGCAACTGTACGTGATCGCCGATCAGGTGACGAATGTGGCGGGATGCGTGTTGCAAACCACGAAGCGTCAGCACGCCCTGCTTTTCCGGGCTGATAGAAACATAAACAGTGGCGTGCGCGAGATCCGGAGCAACATCAACATTGGTTATGGTGATCATGCCGCGAATCCGGGGATCGTTCAGGCCACGGGTGATTGTGGCTTGAATCGCTCGTTGCAGGACTGATGCGGTTTGTTCAAGATGAACTGTCATTAGCGTCTTTGCTCAAAGGCAGGAATCAGGCATTCATCGCCAATGTTCGTTTGACTTGAAGTGTTTTGTAGCACTCTAAAATGTCGCCGACCTTGATATCGTCGTAGCCATCAATATGCATACCGCATTCCAGACCGGACTTCACCTGCTTGGCATCCTCTTTGAAGTGTCGAAGCTGCTTGAGTCGGCGATCTTTCTCGACGACGATGCCGTCACGCGTCACGCGGATTTGTGCATTCCGCTCAATAACACCTTCGGTGACATAACAACCGGCAACCATGCCGACCTTCGAGATTTTAAAGATGTCACGGACTTCTGCATGTCCCAGAACCTCAAGTTTCAGTTCCGGATCCAGCAGACCTTCAGCGGCTTTGGTCACGTCGTCAGTGAGATCGTAAATAACATCGTAGAAGCGGACATCCACCCCCTTGGTTTCAGCTAATCGTCGAGATGTGGAAGTTGCAGTGACGTTGAAGGCCACAATAATCGCCTGCGCAGCCTCGGCGAGGATGACATCAGATTCATTCACCCCGCCGACTGCAGCATGTTTGACAGTGACGACAACTTCTTCTGATCCGATTTTTCCCAGCGTTGATTTCAGTGTTTCCAGCGATCCCTGAACGTCTGCTTTGACGACCAGAGGCAATTCCTTCCGCCCGGTTTCGGATAGTTTCTGGAAGATATTGTCTAGCGTTACCTTTTCCGTGGCCAGGTGCTGTTCGCGTTCCTGGTCTTTCCGTTCACCTGCCGCGGCTTCCGCTGCCTTGAGACTTCTCACAACATAAAACTTATCCCCGGCATCGGGTACTTCATTGATGCCGGACAGGGCGATGGGTGCAGAAGGCAGAGCACTGGTGATACGTTTGCCATGATCGTCAACCATATCCCGCACCCGTCCAAAAGCACGCCCCACGACGAGGAAATCGCCCGTCTTGAGTTCACCCTGTTGCACGAGGATGCGAGCGACGGGTCCACGTCCCTCTTCCATTTGTGCTTCGATCACCGTGCCTTGGGCCATGCCTTCAAAATCGGCGGTGAGTTCGAGGATCTGTGCCTGCAGATCGATGACCTCCAGCAGATCCTGAATTCCCTCACCCTTGACGGCGCTGGTACGAACGACCTCAGTGGATCCGCCCCAGTCGACCGGGTTCAGATCGTGTTCAGCAAGCTGACCCAGAATGCGCTGGATGTTCGTATCGGTTGCCTCGGGCTTGTCCATCTTGTTCAGGGCAACAATGATCGGCACATCCGCCGCTTTGGCATGGTTGATGGATTCAATGGTCTGCGGCATGACACCATCGTCAGCAGCAACGACCAGAACCACGATGTCGGTGACCTGTGCGCCGCGGGCGCGCATCTCGGTGAATGCTTCGTGGCCGGGTGTATCGATAAATGTGACCAGATGATCGTCGTCACCGACATGCACCGGAACGCGAAAGGCACTAGTCGCCTGGGTGATTCCGCCGGCCTCACCTGCTGCGACATTCGTCTGGCGAATTCGATCGAGAAGGGATGTCTTGCCGTGATCGACGTGACCCAGGATTGTTATGACCGGAGAGCGTGGCTGCTCGTTGGTGATGTCCCGTTGCTCGAAGTGCTCGACGATTTGGTCTTCAGCAGATTTCTGTTCGGTGATTTCAAGCTCAATATCATGTTCGAGCATGATCTCAGTTGCACTGTCCGCATCGATTGATGAGTTGATAGTTGAAGGTTTCCCGGCCAGGAACAGCGCTTTGAGGATATCAGCCGCTTTCACGCCGGTTGCGGCAGAGAGCGATTTGATGGTGATTGGTTCATTGATTTTGACGGTACCCCCGATCTCCGCTGCAGTCTTGGCTTTGGAAACGCCGCTCGTTGTACGCTTGAGATTATCCCGGCGGGCGGATTTCAGGTAGCCGCCGGCATGACGCAGGCGTTGCTCGCGCTCCAGAAGATCCTGCTCTCGCCAATTCCGCGAATGTTCTCCGGCGCTGAATCCACGTCCGGGGCGTCCGCCTTCCTGCTGGCTGGAACTGCTGCGTCGTTTGTTTCTGCGGGATGAGGAAGATCGACCGCCTCGACCGGTTCCTCCGTCGGGTGGCATGGCGATAGGCGGCATACCGGAGGCGGGATCTCGGCCTACGGGTCGCGACTCTCCTCCGTAGGCAGCGGGTCGCTGACCGCCTTTTCCTCGCGGTCGCGGTGGGGGTATGACATCCGGTTTTTCAACGCGGATTACCTTCGGTCCGGCTAAGGTCGTTTTGCTGGGTTGCTGTAGTTTCGGCCCGGCGGGTGAGATGACCTCCGGCCGCTCAGGGATGTTCATAATCGGTTGCACCGGTTCCCTGGCCGCCTCATCCTGCTTTGTTTCTGTTTCCTCGGGAGCGCTTGCCGCGACAGCGGGTTCTTCTGTTGGTTCTGGAATAGTGGTAGTGGGAGGAGCAGGGGGTGCTTCCTCTTCAATGACGGGTACGACGGCGGGAGCCTCGGCCGGTGTTTCCTTGACAGGAGGTGTAGTGACTTCTTCCACGACCGGGTCGGCAGGTTTCTTCTTTTCTTCGGTGGCTGGTTTTGTGGCCGTCTTCTTGGCGGATTTCTTGCGTGTTGCCTTCTTCTTCGCTTTGGCTCGTGCGGTTGGGAGATCAACCTTCGCTGCGGTCTCGACTGCAGTCGTCACGGAGCCGGATTCATGCTCGGAGAACCACTCCCGGATCGTTGCCCCCAGACCGATCGAGACGGTTGACATGTGATTTGTTATCCCGGGGATTTCCTCCGCCTGGCACTTGGCCACGATGTCTTTCGATGCGACACCGAGTTCCTTTGCCAGTTGAAAGACGCGAGTTGCAGTTCCCTTCTTAGCCACGATGAACTCCCACTGATTGGTGGATGATTAGATATTCAGGCGGGGTTCGTGAGTTCCTCACCAGTGGATGGAGACGTTGTATCAGTAACAGGCAGCCCTCCCTCTTCGGTATTTTCAGGCTCCTCTGCATTGGTAACTTCAACTGTGGATCCTGCTTCCAGCTTCTCCTCGGGTGTGATATCCGAAGAGTCAGGCATGGGTGTTGGGGATCCAAGCCCCAGAATGTCATCAGCGCGCGATTCACTGTCTGCATCAGGTTCGACGATCGGTCCTTCTGTTTCCTCACCCAGAAGTGCCGCGCTCAAGGCCAGTTCCTCAGCCCGCCGTTGTTCTGCCTCTTCCTTTTCCTTCTGTTGCTGCTCGGCCACGATCTTGGCCTGCTCGCTGCAGAGATGGAGCGTTTCCTCGGACAGTTCCTCGGACATCCCCAGTTCATCCTGGAGTACGCCAAGGCCGACTTCCTCGACATCAAAGACGCTGATCATGCCCAATGCGCCCATGCGGTCAAGCATTTCGTCAGTGACACCTTCAATGGGCCTGAGCGTTTGTTCCAGCGTTTCCAGAGACTTGGCAAATTCTGCCGGCGTCAGAATATCGATATCCCAACCGGTCAGGCGGGCGGCAAGCCGGACATTCTGACCACGCCTGCCGATTGCAAGTGACAGTTGATCTTCACGGACAATAATCGTCGCACGTCCCAGTTCAAAGCACAGGCTGACTTCCTCAACCTCGGCCGGCTTCAGGGCATTGGCGATGAGAATCTGGCTGGATTCATTCCACCGCACGATGTCGATTTTCTCTCCCCCCAGCTCGTCGACGATGTTACGGATTCGGCTGCCGCGAACACCAACGCACGCTCCCACTGCATCGACTTTGGAATCGATGCTTGAAACGGCGATCTTCGTTCTAAAGCCCGCTTCACGCGACATCGCTTTGATCTCAATCACGTGCTCGGCAACTTCCGGAACCTCTGCTTCGAATAATCGATGAATGAAGTCCGGGTGGCTCCGGGAGAGAACGATTTTCACCTGATTGCCCGCATCACGAACATCCAGGATGAGGCAGCGCACGCGGCTGCCCGGATGAAATTGCTCACCGGGAATCTGCTCGCTGCGAGGCATGAAGCCCTCAGCGCGATCGACCTGCACCACCAGTGCCCCGCCCTCATATCGATGGGCGGTACCGGTAACGATTTCCCCCTGACGTTTGGAAAATTCACCCAGCAGGCTGGTGCGTTCATCCTCGCGGAATTTCTGAATCATGACCTGCTTGGCGGTCTGAGCGGGGATTCGCCCCAGCGACTCCATGGAAATATCTTCGCGCGTTCCGTCTTCGAGATTCCGCCAGATCTTGATCTCACCACTCAGGCGGTCCATGTGGCAGCCGAATTCTTCAGCATCCAGTGAATTGAAGTGTTTACGTGCTGCCGACACCATTGCCTGCTCCAGATCCTGTATGAGAACATCGCGGTCAATGTTCCGATCTCGAGCTATGGAATCCAGGATGCGTAGTGTTTCTGTATTCATGTTGTTAGCGTCTTATGAGTATTAAATTGTTGAGTTGTACGAACGAAAAAGAGGACAGGTCAGCGTGCTGACCGGGGATTTCAATTCAGAGCGAACGCTTCGCTCCGGGCAAACAGGCGGTCCGCAGGGGACCAAAAAGACAAGGTCACGGGAGATCTCCAAACTGGAAATCACCCGCGACCCGCGAGTGTTCGGGCGGCCAAAGCCGTGGACCGAACCAACGACCTGTGTTGATCATCAGGTCATGGCGGCCACCTCACCGAAAGATCGGCTCGCCGGCGGAAACACACCGCCGCCGAGAGCCTTTCGCTCCTCGCGGACCGTTGTCCAGCACACAGCATGGCGCAGATTATTCGCCATGGGGTGACACTGGTATATCTCGAACCTTGCTCACTACGGGACTCCCTTTGAAGCGGCCGTACTGACAGGACAATAAAACTCTAAGGTAAAGTATGACGTTACTTGAGGTCATGTCAACATTCTCGTGTTATCGGTCTCCCCTAAAAAAGTCGGGTGAGTGTATCAACCAGGCACTAAAATTGCTCCGAAGGCTCAATCGGACGTGAGATCTTCAATGCCCTGTTCCCCCGAAATTGGCCGATGTTCCCCAAATATTTCGGAACGCCCTCCGCCTGAAGCACCACCGGGGAACTCGCTCCTTTTTCCGTGGTAATGATGTCTCCAACCTCCAAACAGCGCAGTTCGGACATATTGATGCTTGATTCGGCCAGGATTCCCACCAGATTGACCTTGGCCAACGACAGGCGATTGGCAATCAATTCCTCCCAGTGATGATCGGTGTGCAGTTTGCCGGAGAGGAACCAGTTCTGCGAACTGAGATCATCGATCAAGGGTTCGATCACATTGAAGGGGATGCACAAACTCATCGTCCCCGCCCGGTTGGTCATCTTGATCTCAAAACCAATTACGACCACCACTTCATTGGGGGGCACGATCTGAACAATCTGCGGATTGGACTCCATATCGCCAAGCTGGAATTCAATTGGCTTCACTCCCTCCCACGCTTCAGAAAGAGAGGTCATACCACGCTCAAGAATCCTCTGAATTAGTCGGATTTCAATCAACGTCATCGCTCGTTGCGGAATGAACAGATCCTGGTTTGATCCACCCAACAACCGGTCGATAACCGGATAAATAATCAGGGGGGAAAGTTCCAGGCAGATCTGACCGTCCAGTTCCTCCGCCGATACGAGATTAAAACTGGTGGGGTTGGGCAGGCTGGAGATGAACTCTGAGTATGTCATCTGCTCGGCATGTGCGACGCGTACCTCAACTATGGTGCGGAGAAAACCCGATAGCGAAGCTCCAAAGTTCCGAGCGAATCCCTCGTGCAATGTCTGCAAGGCCCGCATCTGATCTTTGCTGATGCGCTCAGGCCGCTTGAAGTCATAATCCCTGATTTCCACGCTTTCCAGATCATGACGATGATGCGAGAAAATCTGGATTTCCGCAGAAGTATCATCTTCCTCAATCTCTCCCTCAGCGACCGCGTTGAGCAGAGCATCAATATCAGTCTGGTCAAGAACGTCGGACATGGAGCTTCAATCTCCGCAGGTGAGGAGCGGAAGGGGCCTGGCCGTCCAGCAATCCAGAGGAATAACTATGCTGTCTGGGCCATTCGTACAAAATATGAGCAGTGGCGAGTAGCACCTCAGTTGGCGTACCATGACCCGACACTGTTCGTGACGAGGTTGCTACGGCAACCCTTGAGTTTATCGGAGCAGTGACCAACGCATCTTGAGAGCACCTGCTCCTCAAATTACCCCTGGAGAAGCATCCAGATGACCATTATGACCCGAATTGTCCTCCTGGCCTGGATCCTGACCGCTCAGATTGCAAGTGCCGGCCCCAGCTTCGGCCTCGATCAGGATAATCAGCCCACGCCCGCCACACCCAAATTCAATGATTCACGTGACCAGGTTCAGATTTCGGTCATTCCCTACACCACCCACATCGCCCCGGGACAGGATCTGCCGGTGGCTGTCATATTCGACCACGTCAAAGGCTGGCACATCTACGCTGCCGATGCGGAACTTCCCGAGATGTTCTACCGCACTGTGATTGAAGTGGTGACAGAAGCGGAGTCCTCGTTCACAGCCCACACAGGGCAGATTCAGTGGCCAACCTCGCATGAGATCGACTTCTTTGGTGAGAAATTTCACGTCTATGAAGGTCGTGCGATCGCTTACGTTCCAATAACCATCGAGCCGGATGCAGAAGTTGGTGAATATACGCTGCGTTTCAAAGCAGCGTTTCAATCATGTGATGACAAAATCTGTCTTCAGGCCACCCCTTATCCGCCGCGCAATCCCGCTGAAGAGCCGAGCGAGGAGTGGCTGAACTATGGTATGAATTTGACGCTCAACATCGTTCCACCCGAGCAGACCGGTGATGGACAGCTTGCCGACACGGCACATTTCGAAGGTTTTGACCCTGCCGTTTTTCAGCGCATCAAGGAAGGGATTGCTGCGCCGGAACTCGTCCACTTTGCCTTGTTTGACTGGGTGACGTTTGATCTGGATGTGGCTGGTTCCGGTGGATTCCTGTTGCTCCTGCTCATCGCTGCCATTGGTGGATTCCTGCTGAATCTCACGCCCTGCGTGCTGCCGGTTATTCCTCTGAAGATCATGGCAATGAACGCTCATGCCGGTCATCGCGGCAAGATGCTCCTGTTGGGGACATCCATGTCGGTGGGCGTTGTGGCGTTCTGGCTGGCACTGGGTGGTGTGATTGCAGCCCCGCGCGTGTTCGGCATCACAACCACAAACCAGCTTTTCCAGTATCCCGCCTTCACGATAACAGTGGGTGCCATCATTGCGATCATGGCAATTGGAATGTGTGGTTTGTTCTCCGTGAAGTTGCCGCAGTTCATCTACCGGATTAATCCCGGCCAGGACAGCCTGCATGGTTCGTTCGGCTTTGGGATCATGACCGCGGTTCTCTCGACGCCGTGTACCGCACCCTTCATGGGGGCAGCGGCCGCCTTTGCCGCCGGTATTGAGGCATCTCGTACGCTCATGATTTTTGCCGCTATCGGGATCGGCATGGCCGTGCCGTATCAGATCCTCTCCACCTTCCCCAAACTCGTGGAAAAAATGCCGAAGTCAGGCCCCTCCAGCGAATTGATCAAACAGGTCATGGGCCTTTTGATGCTCGCTGCAGCAGCATATTTCGTCGGCACTGGTGTCAGCGGTCTTCTGGCCAATCCTCCCGAACCGCCGGGTCGGGAACATTGGTGGGTCGTTGCCGGGTTGGGAATTGCTTCGGGCGCCTGGCTCGCCTACCGCACCATCCGCATTACCCCGAGATGGATCTTTCGCATCATCTGGGGCGGGATTGGATTGGCGTTGGTCGTTTTCTCCCTCACGATCGGTATGAACCTCACGAAGAAGGGACCGATTGACTGGGTCTATTACACCCCGCAACGATTTGCCGATGCCCAGAGTGCCGGCAAGGTCGTGGTGATGGATTTCACCGCAGAGTGGTGCCTGAACTGCAAAGCAATTGAAGCGAGTGTGCTGCACAGCGATCGGGTTGCTGCGGTGCTTGCCGAGGAGAATGTGGTGCCGATCAAAGTCGATCTTACCGGCAAGAATGTCGAAGGTAATGACATGCTCAAGGCGGTCGATCGGCTGACCATTCCCCTCCTGGTCATCTTCAAACCCGATGGCACCGAAACGCTCAAAAGTGATTTCTACACCATCGAACAGGTCATCGAAGCGGTGAGGGAAGCTCAATCCTGAGTCTATTACTAATTCATTATCTTGAAGATTCAGCACTAATATGTGTGTTAGGTTAGAATTGGTATCCTAATCATCAAGGGGAATAATCGTTCCATGGTTGAATCTGAAGAAAATCCGCATCAATTCGAATTTGACTTGGATAAAGGTATCCAAGACCAAGTGATACAGGCAATGGAAAATAGCCCTCACTTGCCTCTTGAGAAAGGTGTAGGTCCACCAAACAGTGGAGTGTATGCACTCTACTACAATGGTGAATTAGTTTACATTGGAAAAGCATCAAAGGGTACAACCAAGAGCAAGCGCACTCTTCGCAGCCGATTGAATGAACATGCCACGAAAATCAGTAAACGGAAAAACATCACTCCTGAAGAAATGAAATGCCGCTACCTTACGTTTGAAAGTGAATGGTGGGTGTTTGCGGCAGAGTTTGCTTTGATCACACATTACGAACCGGAATGGAATACTTCCGGTTTTGGTAGTAAGACTCCAGGTAAAGGACGCCCCGGAACACATCGTGTGAGTACTTGGGATCAGCAATTTCCCCAGAGAGGTAACTGAGATTGCTGCACTCTTTCACAACTATTCCCATTACGACAGATGATCCAGAAGCAATGCCTCTTTCGTGCGTGATGAGCTGTTTTCCACCTATTTGACACCATCGGACCTTTACGGATCTTTACGATCAAGTCGCAAACGGTGAATCCTGCATCTTCAGCCATTCGCATAAAATCGCAGTGTGCCCATCGGGATCGGTGGTTGTTTACCATATCTGTGATCTTGGCAAGTAACAGGCCTTCTGGCTTCAATACCCGTTTTGCCTGTTGTAGAAATGGTGGATAAAGATAACTCAGTGTCCATCCATGTTGTTTGCCGCATTCGACCGTCGCGCCAAAATCGACATCAAATCGTTTGACACTCTTATCTCGGCCTTGGGGTCCAACATGCGGTGGATCGTACACGACGACGCCGAATCTGTTTGCTCTTACCCCTTTCATTACACGATTATCAGCGAGTATGTCCGGGTTATATTTAGGATCAATGTCCATTGAAACGACGCGACGATTTGATCCACGCCAGATGCGCCCCACATTGTAGGTTGCGTCGAGAATCGGGCTCGGTTTGATAGACGGGTAGAATGTAAGCATCACATCGAGTAATTCAGCATCACTTCCTTCCCAGACACTGCTGATCGCTCGGTATGGAGTTCCATTGTCCGCTACCTGCCCGTTGAGATGTCCTTTTTTTACTGTCACAATAATACCTCCACAACACATCCAGTACGTCATCACAAGTATACCAATATTGATTCACTATGCCCAGGAGGACAAGACGAACAGGTTGCATTGCTTATTAGCCGTCTTTCATGATCGTGATGGCTCTATTACTGATTCTCTGAGTTTATGGTACCCGCCTGTTCGAGGCGCTGACGCAACAGTTCGCGCTGCTCGTCCGTGAGTTGCTTGAGTGGATCCAGGACGAAATTGGCATCGGCATCAAGCACATGTTGATAAGCCTCTGCTGCCAAGCGACGCCGGTCGGACCCCCACAGGAGATCGCCCAACCGGTGCCAGGCGGTGATGCCGTGGGGATCGCGCTGCGTGAGTTGCCAGGCATAAGCCAGCGCGCGATCCCAGTATTCAGTTTCACCGGTCAATTCCGCCAGTGCTTGGTAGAGCCACGTGGCCAATCCCATCGCGCGCGACGAACCGTGCTCTTCAACTGCCTGATCTGCAAGAGAGGCAGCCTTGAGCAAAAGTTCCATTCTTTGGAGTGAAGGTTGCTTACGAGCTGCTCGTTCATATTGCTTAGTTGCGGCTATGAGCGGATCGGGATTACTGTCGTGTGCCTGATAAGCCTGTTCAAGAAAGGTACCCGCTTCGATGCGTTGTTGTGACTGGGCGGCAAAGAGAAATTGATCGAGTTGGTTATTTTGTGATGTTGAGAAAGATTGATTTGGATTTGAACGGCTTGGCCAATCCAACTCACGCAACATATTAGGTTCGACTTCAAGTTCCACCAAAGCAATGAGTAATTGATTCGCTGCCTCCAAACGAAATACAGGATCAGTATCCTGAGCGAGGGTAGATCGTGCCTGGTTGGCACGCGCAAACGGCCAGAGCTTTTCCGCTGCGTTGATGGTCAACGATTCCTGCTTTGTTGCCGGCCAGGCACCGGTTATCACAACCCAACCTGCAACCAGCCAGATCAGAACGCCAGCACCGATTCCCACTGAACGGGATCCACACGGGTGAACACCTCCGGCCAGTCCCAGCAGACACATTGCCCAGACGCACGATCCCGGCTGGGTGAAGGTCATTTCAATCTGGCTGTGTGTAAGCAGGATGATGACCGCAACTACAATCGTGGTTCGCACAATGATTTCCGGCGCGCGCCTGATGATGTAAGCCAGCAGCATCGCCAGGATGACATAACCGATCGCGCCGAAGAATCGCACACTCCCGCTTAGAATATCAAGGATCTGCCACTCGCACAGAATTGCCGGCATAATTCCCATTCCCAGGACAACCAGAATTCCCACGATCAATTGTCGGGCGATCGGTTCGTTTACTCCATTGGGCGGAGAGTTCATCGCAGGTGAATATCTACCCGTGCGCCAAAGCAGAAGAACGACCAGTGCAATCCACGCCAGCCCGCTGACTCCCAGCGTGCAGAGCCAATCGACAAAGACCGAATGAGCGCTGGCCACCTCTTCCGGGTTCCGCGGGTTCCGATGAGGCATGTACGCATCCTGAAAACCATCCGCGCCCACCCCGAGTAGGGGGTGATCCGACATGATCTCCATGGAACTGACCAGGTAGTGATAGCGGAACAGAAGACTCTTCTCACCGGCAAAACCCTCCGGCAAAACTGCTCCTCGAAACACCACACCTCCCAATGCCAGCACGATAAATCCAATGGCAACCAACGGCGCGAATCGAGCGAGCATCGGTTTCCAAAGTAATAATCCAAGCAGCATTGCACCGACGATGCCGACAAGAATCGCACCTTTGGAGCCGGTCATAATCAGCGCAGCAATTGAAATTAACGCGAGGATGAACATCGCACCGCTCCACCCGCTTTCCAGTCTCTTTCGCCAGGCACTAACCGCCAGGCCGATCCCGAACAGGAATCCCACGGCCATGAACGAACCGTAAATGTTGGTGGTGAGAAACCACGCGGTGGGTTGTCGTTGTTTCAGTCGGCGTTCAAAGATCTGTGCTGCGGGTGAGTCCGCATCCCAACCCTTATCCGCCAGGATCTCTGCCTGCCTCGCTTCAAATTGCTCGATGTTCTCTTCAAACTCGTAGGTTACGTTGGCAGCACCCCGAATTAATAATGGTGCAAGGACCGCCAACAGCAACACGGTGAGCACCATCCAGCGCTTGCGCTCCCGCGCCAAGTGTGTGACCGTTACACAAGCGAGTATTCCAGCCAACCACGTTACGCCGCGGGAGAGATCGCCTGCATCATCCCAACCATGCCAGAGCACGATCGGAACGGGTATCAGGGCCAGCAACACCACTCCCACGCGGACTCCCTGCCCGCTTCGAGCACATCCGAAGAGTCCCAGGCCGCAGAAAAACAGCAGCAGCACATCCAGCCACATACTTCCTGCGGGTCCCAATCCACCAAAGCGAAATGGATCGAGTACCGGATCCACATCAAACACAACCTGGTCGGTGAATGCGATCAGACAGCGCATCACGGCAATGGCTGCGATACCGTACATGCTTATGTCGCAAAGATATTCGCCTCCGGATTGCTGACTTCCCCGGCTGTGCGTGTGGGGGGGGGGAGCATTGCTTGGCGCACTCACGAGGAACGCTCCCCGGGCGAGCTGTGACGACTCGCGTGCTCCAGAAGCACGATCACCATGAGCAGCAACATCGTTTGCACACCTACGAGAATCGCCTGCCACGGTTCCAGTCGTCCCAGCGAAATTCCGCCCAGCCCGGCCAAGGCCGTCACGCCCCAGATGACGATCACCGCTCCCCGTTTTGTCAGGCCGCGCTGCACGAGTCGATGCGAGAAGTGCTGCTGGTCTCCCACAAACGGACTATTACCCTGAAAGATTCTGATCAATGTCACCGTGATAAAATCGTAAAGTGGAACGGCCAGCACCACGATCGGCATGAACAATCCATACCACGCTGTCCCCAGCGCGTAATCAGTTTGCGCGGGATTGTAAAACGTCGTGCGCGCCGTCAACACCGCCAGGATGAATCCCACGACGAGCGAACCGCCGTCCCCCATGAAGATTTTCGCCGGCGGAAAGTTGAACATAAGAAACGCGATGAGACTTCCCACCAGCAGCGCCAACGTCCCGGCAATGAACCATTGCGCGTTGACCAATGTAGCAGCCATAAAAAGTGATGCAGCAATGGCGCTGACCCCCCCGGCCAATCCATCCATGTTGTCAAGAAAATTGATCGCATTGGTGATCGCCACGATCCAGAGGATCGTCACCAGAATGCTGGGAATCGTCCCCAGCAGCTCCAGCAGACGCACATCAAACCAGATCGTCATCACTGCTGCGGCAATGATCTGTACGATCAACTTAGGCCAGGCGGACAGGCTCTTGCGGTCATCGATCAATCCGATGATGTGCAGGGCGCTGATCCCCAATACCAACGCAAGAGCGGTGGGGGTACTTTTCCGGATTCGCTCCAGATAAAACAGGGGATCATCATCATCGGCTTTGAGCAATGGGATCATATCGATCCACCGTTGCGGTTCGATCAGCCACACGGCCGCCAGGCCCAGCAGAAGCGGAGCGACCACCGCCCAGAAGATCCCGATCCCGCCGATGTTGGGTATTGGCCGCAGAACCTGCTTGACGTGCCCGGTTGATCCTGCTGAATCCAGCGCCCCCAGCCTGTGCCCGGCGCGGACCATCAGCCACGACATCGGCAGACTGATACAGAATCCCACTAACACCAGACCCAGAACCGGCCAAATCATGTCAGGCATGGTACCGCCATCGGTGAATTACCGCGCTTTGCGACGCTTTCTGAGGAAAAAAGACATGCAGGGTTGCTACACTTCCTGCCTCAAAAAGGTTCGATAGGTTTGATCACCATGAAATCTCTCACCGTCTACTGCTCCTCCTCCACTCGTCTTGATCCCGATTTCCATGAGCCGGCCAAGATCGTCGGCCGGGAGCTTGCCCGGCGCGGCATCACCCTCGTCTACGGTGGAGGCGGCATCGGCCTCATGGGGGAAGTCGCCCGTACCATCCACGAACATGGTGGCCACATCGTCGGCGTCATCACCCACACGCTCAACGATAAGGAACGCGGCTACGTACAGAGCGATGAGTACCTCGTCGTCGACACCATGCAGCAGCGCAAGAAGCAGATGATGGAGCGCGGCGACGGCTTTCTCATCCTGCCCGGCGGTGTCGGCACCTACGAAGAGTTCTTCGAAGTCCTTGCCGCCCGCATCGTCGGCGAACACACCAAGCCCATCGGTATCGTCAACAGCCACGGCTACTTCGATCCGCTCATAGACATGATGCACCACGGCATCGAACATCAATTCATCAAGGAAGCGGTGCTCCACGAACTGCTGCACATTGATCAGGATCCCGTGAAGGTGATTGACGCCTTGGCCGGTGCGGAACGCAATGGTCTGGATAAGGAACGCTTCATGCCCATGGGGCGGAAGTGAAAGAGATCCGTTCTCCCAACAAACAAAGCAAGCAACGATCATGCCGGGTACACTGGTGACAGCGTGAGGTGAACACGTGCCGCAGGCTTCAAACAATCTCGGACTCATTGCCGGCCAGGGGCAGTTGCCTTTGATTGTTGCGCGAGGGATGAAACAGGCGGGCAAGTCGGTATGTGCGGTGGGATTGCGGGACCAGTTTGATGCCCAGTTGCCGCCCTTGTGCGATCAGTTTCACAGTGCGGGCGTGTTCCAGATCGGCCGGTGGATTCGACTGCTGCGCAGGAGCGGGGTGGAGCAGGCGGTGATGGTGGGGCGGGTGGCGAAAATCCGCATGCATGATCCCCTGCGGCTGATTCGACAACTCCCCGATTGGCGCGCCGTCAACATCTGGTACCGTCGTCTGCGGCACGATCGGCGGAATGCCGCGTTGCTTGCAGCCGTAGCTGATGAACTTCAATCAAGCGGGATCACTCTCATCGACTCCACCACCTACATTCCCGATCATCTGGCGGACCCGGGGCCCATGGGTTCGATCACTCCCTCCCCGCAACAGCAGGATGACATCGACTTTGCCTGGCCGCTGCTGGAGAAGATGGTTCAGTTGCACATCGGCCAATCGATTGCCGTGCGCGAGCGCGATGTGATTGCGGTCGAAGCGGTGGAGGGGACCGACGGCATGATCAAACGCGCCGGCGAGCTGTGCAAGGCCAAAGGGTGGACCTTGCTCAAAACGGCTGCGCAAGATCACGACATGCGCGCGGATGTACCGACAATCGGCCTGGAAACAGTAGAACTCGTGGCGGCCCACGGCGGGCGCTGTATCGCCGTCGGCACCAGCCGTGTGATTCTGATTGATAAACCGAAAGTGCTTGAAACGGCAGATCGATTGAAGGTCGCAATTGTCGGAGTGGGGTGATTATTGTTAACTCGCAACTGAAACTCTGCGACTCGTTGAGTCGCAGTTATTTTTTAATGATGCGATTCATCTTCAATAGCCGCGACATAACATGTCGCGGAGGGGTGAGCACTTTTACGTACGCACGTGTTACCATGTTGTTGTGAAACCAGATCCCACATTACGCCAATTTGTGTCCCGGGCGGGTCTGAAGCTCGCTCATGCATTGGTCGAGTTCAAGATTGACGTGACGGGATTCATTTGCGCAGACTTCGGTTGCAACATCGGAGGTTTTACGGATTGTCTTCTCCAGCGCGGGGCGAAGCGGGTCTTTGCCATCGACACCGGCTACGGCACACTTGATTACAAGCTCCGCATCGATGAGCGGATCACCGTCATGGAGCGGACCAACGCCCTGCACGTGGAACCGGTGGAGCAGGTGGATCTGGTTACGATTGATCTGGCCTGGACGCAGCAGCGTCTCTCCATCCCCGCGGCCCTCAACTGGCTCACCCCCCCCACC
>JANQEQ010000165.1 GCA_028278245.1 Phycisphaerales bacterium
ATCATCACACACCGCAGAATCAATCGTGATACGCCCACGATCCAACGGCGATTGATCACTTTCGACAATCGTGAAATGCTTCGGTGCGTTGCTTGATGATGGCATCTCGCGAGTCAGTTCACATGTCACCTGATCAATGGTTGCCAAAGGAGGGACTTCATCACGGAGTTGTTGGACGAAAACTACCAACTGTGCTTCCGTCCCCCACACTTCGACAACGACACCTGCCGAATCGTTCCAGACAGATCCTCCCAGTTCTGCTTTTTGGGCCTGACGGTAGACAAAGGGACGAAAACCGACCCCCTGAACCTGGCCGGTGATCCGCCAGCGGCGGAGGAACATAGTGGGATTCGTGGGGCAGGATTGGGTCATTGATTGATCGCCAGCGATACGAAAACTCATTCCCTGAGCCGGATACAGGGTTGGCGTGAGTTTAGGCAATCGAGGAATTGTCGGAATCCCTCATACCCTCCGTTTCCACGAGCACTGTCAAATAATCACCTGAGAAACCGCCTTTTTTTTGGCAATGAACGGGATTTCAGACAGTTTTATCAACAGATTTTCAGAAATTTGGCAATTTGTTGCAAACAATCAACGACCAAGGTAGTACTATATGAGTAGTCAACGTTATCGGGAGCATTGTTATGCCTGATTCACACCATCTTGGGGATCTTCAGCTTGCGATTATGCGTGTGCTCTGGCAGCACAGCGAAGCGACTGTGGCGCAGGTCCATCAGGCGCTCCTGCCTACCCGCGGCTTGGCCCTGACCACGATTGCCACCATGCTGTCCAAAATGGAAAAAAAGGGGGTCGTATCTCACCGCCAAAAAGGAAGGCAGTTCATCTACCAACCCACAGTACAGGAAGAAGCGGTGCATCAGACCATGGTTGGTGATTTGATCAATCGTCTCTTCGGTGGCGACACAACTGCACTGGTCAACCACCTGCTCACAGATCAGGAGATTGAGCAATCAGAGCTATCGCAGATCAAGGCACTGGTCGCTGAACGCGAACGGCAGTTGAAGGAGCCTCGCCATGTTGAGTGATGGATCCATTCTGCTCAGCATGTGGCTGGGAACCTACCTTCTGCACAGCACGCTGCTATTGGGTGGTGTCTGGCTGCTGATCAAATTGCATGCTTCACTGGCAGATGAACTGAAAGAACTTCTCTGGCGTAGCGCACTCATTGGAGGTGTTATTACCGCAACCATCCAGGTCAGCACCTCAATTCAACCCGTCGTCGGCCAATTCAATCTCACCTGGGCACAGAACAGTTCGCAGGTTGATGTAGTGTCGGCGGAGAGCGTTACGAAACATCCCACAAATGAACACGGTACTGGAGCGCAGCACCATGTTCATGATCTACTCTTGCCTGAGTTGTCTGATCATGATGCAGTGATCGGATTACCAATGGAGTCAATGGGCAGTGGAATTACTCCAATCAAAGAAGATGCGATGTTTACTGCGGATTCGCCCGCCCAAGCTGGGCTGGAAAAATCCTGGGATGCGCAATTGAATGATCATTCGGAGCAGGATTCTCAGGAAACAGCCGCACAGAATTCGGAATCCATTCTCCTTTCCGGTTTCAATCTGTTGCAATGGTCGCGCAGCATTTTGATTTACGTTCCGGTTTCGGTTGCATGCCTGGCGTTTGGGCTGCTTCTGGTGAGTTTGATCAGGCGTAGCCGGCTGCATCGCCGCATTTCTCAGCGTATGAATGTGACTGACAGCCTGCTGCTGAATGTCCTGGAAAATCTGCGCTCCAATGCGGGCATGAAAAGAAACCTGCGATTGACTACCTCGGCGAAGCTGACCACACCTATGGCGCTGGGTATTTTTCGGCCGGAGATTTGCCTGCCTCAATGGATAGTGACGGAACTGAAACCCTCTGAGCAGAAGACCATTCTGGCTCATGAACTTGCCCATCATGTGCGTCGAGATCCATTGTGGTTGCTGTTCTATCAGTGTCTGGAGATCGGTTTCCTCTTTCAGCCGTTGAATCGGATTGCGCGACGCCGACTTCAGGATATATCTGAGCTGCGCTGCGATGACTGGGCAGCTCGGCACACCGATGGTGGCATTACCCTGGCACGTTGTCTGGTTAATGTGGCAACGTGGTTAACACGTTCAACCCCGCCACCGGCATTTGAACACATTGCGGCCATGGCTCGGCATCCATCTACATTACAGCAGCGAGTTCGACGTTTGCTTGATGTGTCCTCCAAGCCACGTCGTTTACACCTGCGCAAAAAATACTCCTTCACCGCAATGACCGCTTGTGTTTTGATCGCACCTCTGCTCCTGCCGGGAGTTCAGGCTGCCGATTCCGTCTCACATGAGGTAGTGGATAAACCATCAATTGTTAATGCTGATCAAACCGGATTGTCCGGAGACATCATTACCGAACAGTTGCGTGGGTTGGATAGCGATCTTGCCTCGTTGGAAGGCGATGTTCGAAGTCTGCGGGGAAAAATAACTGAATCATCTGTCGACGATGAAAGTGTTGAGTTTTCATATCACCTTGAAGAGAAATTAGTGCGCATCAGGGAGAACCGAAACTGGCTCAGCGAAATTCTTGCCCACTGGGATGAGCTTCGTTATGAGCCGGCTGGAAATGATGAATCACCTCCGATTCTTCCTGATGTGCATGATCCCAATGAAACAATCGATTATTAGGAGCAAGTCATGTTCAAACATATGTTGTTAGGAAGTCTATTGACGATCGGATTGGTTAGCGCCCTGGCCATTGGGCCGGCTGATCGTGATGAACATGTACAGGAACAACAGGAACAACACGAAAAAGCAAGGCAGATCGAGCATGATATCATGATGTTGCAGGATCAGCTTCATGAACTGATGTTGCTGCGGCAGGAGTTTATGCAGCAACAGATCGATCAACTGATAGAAGAAGGACGACACGAAGAAGCCGAGGCACTGGCACATTCCTTTCAGCGAGAAATGGGGCGATTAGGTCCTCGTCAGGAGTCTGATCGAAGAGGAATCGGAATGGGGAGGAATATGCCGCCGGAAATTATGGAATTGCGCCGTAAGATCGAACATCTTCATCAGGAAGGCGCCCACGAGGAGGCTGAGCACCTTGAAATAATGCTCCAGGCGCATCTTGAAATGAATCCTGTCACTGGTCGAGCCATCGGTGGTACCCGTCCCGGGTTGGATCCCGATCACCGTGAACTGGAAGAAATTGAGCACAAAATTATCGCTCTCCACGAGCATGGAAGGCACGAAGAGGCACGAGCTCTTGAACATGAGTTAAAGGCAATAATTGAGCACCATCCATCTGCCCGAGGAAGGGGAATTGGAGGAGGTGCGGGTCGAGGTGGATCCGGTGGAGTTGGAGGTGGAGCCGGTTTCTCACATGGACCCGACAACGAGTGGGAGTGGCAAATTCATCACCTGCACATCGCCGCTGAGAATCTTCACGAAGCCGGTCTTCATGATGCTGCCGAAGATGTCATGCGCGAAGCTGAGCGCATCGAACGGGAACATTTTGAATGCGAACATAGAGAGCATTTTGGCCACATGCCTCCAATGGAAGAAGTCATCCATTTGATTGAAGAATTGAGGCATGAAGTTAACGAGTTACGTGAAATCGTAGACGAGCTTCATCATTTCCTGGAAGAGCTTGAAGATTGATACTGTGAGTACCACGGGGATTATCCCCATGCCGCACAACGTGTGTTGTGCGGCTTTTTTATCACATGTGCTGGAGAGGAATCTGTTGACCCTCAGGATTCAGTTACCACCAGCGTCATCAAACGTTTTTGTGAGATTTCCACTGCCTGAGGATTAATGTCGAAGCCGATGTAATGTCGTCCGGTTTCGGATGCAGCAGTGAGCGTGGTTCCCGAGCCGCAGTATGGATCCAGTACAGTTCCATCAGGGGGACAACATGCTTCGACGAGCAGTTTCAGAAGTGCCAGGGGTTTCTGCGTGGGGTATCCGAGGCGTTCTTCTGCCATATTATTGATGGCGGGAATATCGATGACGTCGGTTGCCT
>JANQEQ010000166.1 GCA_028278245.1 Phycisphaerales bacterium
TGGGGGGGGTGTGGGGGTTGATCAAATCTTTACAGAAATCACTTCGGGCGACAGCATTTCGCTCGCTGAGTTCTCGTAGTGTCAGATCCCATCAGATGATCGGTATCTACTGCATTTCCGGTTTGTTATTGACTGATCATGTCATGGTTTGATGGCAAATTGCATGTTTCATCAACAGCATCCGAAGGGAATCAAGAGTGACAATCCCTGAATACTGGTGGCCATACATTTACCAATATGGTGTGGGGTTGATCATTTTTCTGGTCGGCTTGTTCATCATTCTGCGCACCGGTAGCTGCGTACTGTCGCGCAAGAGTGACCGTTTCTGGTTTGGCGTGCTGCTATTTGGTTTCGTCTGGTATGCCGGCATTCATCTGCTGTGGTATCTCGCCGCGATATTTATCATGCCTGAAGCAGCCGGGGTTGTAGGGGGTGCGGGATGATTCTTCTAGCCCAGGAAACAACCGAAGCGGCCCAGACCTACGGTACCAGGCTCGATTACGTCGTCATCATCGGTTACCTGCTGCTCATTCTCGGGTTCGGCAGTTTTTTCGGTCGCTTTGCCAAGTCTACCCGCGATTTCTTCTTCAGCGGATCCAAATTCTCCTGGTGGCTCATCGGCATGAGCATGGTTGCCACCGGTGTCGGCTCGCACAGCTTCATGAAGTACGCCCAGAAGGGCTACGAGCATGGCATGTCGTCCGGCATGTCGTACATGAACGACTGGTTCTTCATTCCCTTCTTCATGTTTGGCTGGCTTCCCATCATCTACTTCAGCCGGGTTCGCTCCATCCCCGAATACTTCCAGCGGCGCTTCGGCACCACGGCCCGCTTCCTCGCAGTGCTTGTCATTCTTGAATACATGGTAGGCTACATCGGATTCAACTTGTTCACGCTGGGTACCGTAGCCCACCAGATCCTTGGCGTTGAAATCTGGCAGGCGATCGTCGTCATCTCACTTGTATCAGGAATTTACATCACCGCGGGTGGTCAAACCGCCGTGATCTTTACCGACCTGGCCCAGGGTTTCATGCTCCTGTTTGCGGGCATGTTACTCTTTGTGCTTGGTCTGGATTACCTCGCGCTCGATGGTGCAATCTGGGACGGCGTCAAAACCCTCTGGGCTAACCTCACCCTCTCCGAACGACTACCATTTGCCCACTTCAACGAACCGCAGAGTTTCAACTTCGTTGGAGTGTTCTGGCAGGACGGTGTCGCCGGGAGCATTACGTTCCTGTTCATCAGCCAGGGATTGATCATGCGCTTCCTGGCGGCCAAGAGTGTGAACGAAGGGCGCAAGGCAATCCTCTTCAACACGGTCTTCATCCTGCCGCTGAGTATGATCGTGGTGGGCAACGCCGGTTGGCTCGGCAATGTGATGATCGATAAGGGATTGATCGACGCGCCGGAAGAAGCGCGGGACATCTTCGTCGCGGTCGCCGAAACATGCTGTAAGCCCGGCATATTCGGCTTCATCCTCGCAGCGCTATCAGCCGCCCTGATGTCGACGATTGATACCCTCACCAACGCGACCGCTGCCCTGTTCATCTACGATGTCTATCAGCCGTACATCAAACCCGGCGCGACAGATAAACATTACATGCGCTCGGCGCGCGTCACCTCTGCCGTGACGGCACTGTGCGGCATGGGGATCGGCATGTTCTTCATGACCTTCGGCAAGGACATGTACAAGATCCACGGCATGTTCCAGGCATTCGTTTCACCGCCGATCGTTGCCGCCGTATTCCTCGGAGCATTCTGGAAACGCTTCACTTCCGCTGGAGCGATCGCGGCCCTCCTTGGTGGTATCGCCTGCATCGGGCTGTCAAAGATCTTCCCCGAGCTGGTCCAACCCTTTGCCCACGGCGTCTCGCCTGACAAAGCGGGGCAGTACAACTACATGACCGCGTTCTTCGGCCTGTTCTGTTCCGCCGCTATCGGCATCATCGTTTCCCTATTCACCACGCCGAAAACCGCCAGCGAAATTGCCGGCCTGTGGATCGGCACGATGGACTTCGGCATGAGACGATTCAAAGGCAAGGATCCCAATCACTCCGTCGGCAAGAAAGTCAAAGCGAAAATTTACCTGTCAACCGACGGCGTCACCGATCCCACACTCGCACTGACTTACGAGGAATATCAAAATAAGATTTCCGCCGGCGAACCGGACCAGCAATACAAAGATGGCATGCCCCAGCCGTACTATCCCATCGTGCGGATGAGTTCTGCTGATCTGGCTGCCATGAAAGCGGAACCGGGCGACTTACTTTACATCGCCGATGGGCGCTGGTGGCTCGGCGGCTTGCGCTCCAGCCATTGCCGCGCCGGTGAACCGCACAATGAAGATCACGTGGTGTACATGACTGCCAATGCATTTGATTTAGCCAGCTTCCTCAAAGGCCGCCCGGTCAAAGTCGAAAAGCTGTTGTAACCTTCACAAATTTAGTCGTAAGCCGCATCTGACGAGTCCACGAGGAAGATGCGGATATGTGTGGGTAAATGCTGGGGGAGAGTACCCGGGGCGGCGCTGCGCTTTACCCCGGCTTGGAAGTGCGGTGTTGCACATCTCCCAAGCCGGGTATGAGTGACGATTTTCTCGTCACGAATGCCCGGGTGATTACTGATCTACCTCAGATATCAGGCCGGGTCATCCCCAATCCCAGCGAGCCGCGGCGTCCCCGTCGCGGCATCCTCAGGAGAAATCTTGTTGGTAGGGTTCGCTGTGCGGACCATTTTCTCTTCAACTCGTATCATGGGTATGACTGCGTCCTACCCGTGCCACCCCGGAAATCTATAATAACGATTACCTACGTGGCCTTCGGCTATCGCCTCAGACCACTGCACTTTCCACGTTTAAACTCATACTGCGCTAAATTTTTATTGCACCAGTATGTCAAGCGCGGTATCCTCAATAAAGATTGGGGAACCCATGGAAGCACATTCGACCTTGATTTTGGGTAGGTTCAAATTGTGGGTATCACTACTACGTCGCTCGATCCACCCTACTTGCTCATACGATCAAAGAGATCATTAATGGTATATAACTTAGTAACCATGATAAGCCGGGTGCCGTGGTCTGAGGCAAGGCCGAACAGATACGTGGAATGGCCGGTTCAAATAATCAGATTATTGTGGTGAACAACAGTTGACGTTGGAGATTTATCACGAATACTTGGTGTTAGGCAGATAGATTCCCTACCGCAAAACATAAGCGGAGTTGACAAAGGAGGAATAAACGATCATGAAGGGATGGCAATCACTATCTAAGGCGTCACGATTCCACGTTCTCTTCTTCTCGGTCGTGATCACGGCAGGACTTGGGTGTTTCTTGTTCGCACAGTTTGGATCTCGACCGGAAGCGAGAGAATTCGTATTGGGCTTAGGCATCGCACTCATACCTGCGGGCATCATTGGTCTGATTCACCGTGTATTCTTTTTCGATGAACTGAGAACGGAAGTGGATGATATACTCCGATCCTCTCTAAATGAAACACTTAAGACAGATCTTCTCCCATTCCTCGAAAGCGGAATCGTGCGTCTTTCGCGTGATAGAAACGAGTTGCTTGGTTCATTCAAGGATTACATCGCCAGGGAGACAAAGGAGGTCATCATCATCGGATCTTCACTGAAGGGAATACTCGATCCTGATGAGGAGATAGAAGCAAAGAAAGATTTCGCGGACCTGATTCGTCGCAAGATGGATGCTGGTGTGGATTTCAAGTTCCTGCTGACGCATCCGGCTCTTGCCTTCCTGAGAGAGGACGCAGAAGGTCGGGCGGCGGGTGACATTAAACAGGAGATCATCAAAGCTCTACGGTATTTGACACGTGACCGTACCTCTGAAGAAAAAAGACTACCAGGTCTTGGTACACCACACTCATCAATCAAGCTCTATAAAGGAACTCCTACAATATTTTCAATCATCACATCCGATAGCCTGTTCATGAATCCTTATACATACCAAAGTAATGCGTACGAAAGTTTCTGCCTTGAGGTCAAGAGAGTCGGGCCAGGTGATCTATTCTCCAGGTTTATGAATGACCACTTCCACAAGCCTTGGAAGAATGAACCACGAACTACTGAGACTCTATCAGAGGAAAAATTGGCGACTCTTGAGAAGATGACCTTGGAGGAGATATTCCAAGATCGTATTGCTGAAATTCGTCAACCAAATGAACTCAATGCCAAAGAGGCTTAATCAATCGAATGTTATCAGCAAGTAGTGTTGGACGATAGCAACGATTCCCACATCATTGAATTATAATTCCGTGTATTTCAAATTCTGGCCGCGCGCTTTGTCGACCGGGTAGCGTTGTTTGTTCGTTTCGTTCTTGCGAGTCAGAGCATCATGCAGATCAATATCAAAACGCTGTGCGAACCGCAGGATGAAGAACGTAATATCCGCCAGTTCATCTTCGATCTTTGAACGCGTTTCAGGATTGTTCAGGAGTTCGTGCTGCTGATCCAGATCGAGAAAGCGGAACTGTTCCAACAGTTCGGACGCTTCAGTGATCATGCCGATCCCTAGTTCCTTGGGCGTGTGGTATTGGTCCCAGTCGCGCTGCTCGCAGAATGATTGAACCATGTTCTTCAGATCAGCAATGGTGGTCGTGTCATCCACGTTCGTACTCCTCGCTCAGAGACTTCAGTGTGATCGTAGCATATTTGCCGCTATCAATTGCAGAAGATAATCCGCCGGGAATTGTCGATTCGGCCGGTGATCCCGTACGATATAACAATATTCAGGGAGTGACGCAGGCCGATTTCTTTCGGAATCGGGTGTTTCCTGCTGCGCGCTGATGGTATTGGGAGCGTTGTTTGATGTCTGAGTCGTGGTGGTTTCAAAGAATTCTGCAGGATCCTGCGATAACGGCGCTGGCGCAGCGTGTGAGTAGCACGACAAGCGTTGAATGTATGTGTGGGGGAGGTGGGGGGGTGGGCGGGGGGAGCGTATTGGCTACGGCAGCCCTCTCGCAATTGGTTGGTGGAGTGCATGTTCTAATTGTCGCTCATCTGGATGAAGCGGACGAGGCGGCGGATGAGCTGGAGGCGCTGGATATCCCGGTGATGAAGTTCCCCGCATTGGAGATCCTGCCCGGTGAGACATCCGTCAGTCCCGATCTGCTGGCCGCGCGTTTGAGTGTGCTGCGTACACTGAGCACAAACGGGTGGCAGGGGATCATCGTGGCACCCGTCACAGCCCTGATGCAGCGCGTCCCGGGATTAAAGCAATGGGAGAATCAACTGCGGGTCATTCGCACATCAGACAAAATCGATCGCGATGAGCTTGCGGCCTGGTTAGCAACTGGTGGATTTGACCGAGTCGAAGCGATCGAATCGCCCGGTGAGTTTGCCTTGCGCGGCGGGATCATCGATGTGTTCCCCGAAGGTTCCGCACCAATGCGAATCGACTTGTTTGGCGATGAAGTCGAAGGGCTTTATGAAATTGATCTGGACACGATGGGATCTGATCGCCGACTTGACATGATCGAGCTGGTGTCAACGGCAATGACACCCGGTGATGATAGTCGCGAAACGATCAATGTTGCTCAGTATCTACCGGCTGACAGTGTTGCTGTGCTGGTCGAGATGCTCGAACTGACCGAGCAGGGGCGGAGCTACATGGAGCGGGTGGAGGATGCGGACAGTATTGATGACATCCCGACGGTGTGGAAGCAACTGACTGAGCATTGCGCTGCGATTGTTAGCTTCCACCAATACGGTATCGGGAGTGGTCCTGATGATGATGCGATTGAATTACCGGTGAATCCATTGCCGAACTTTGCCGAGTCGGCTGCGGAAGCGATTCAGGAATTAGGTGAGATCGCACGGGGATCCGACACGATCGTGTTCTGTCAGAATCCTGCAGAAACGCAACGCATGGGCGAACTGCTTGACGAACACCTTGCTGATTCATCGATCAAAGTGGAGACACATTACCTGCATCGTGGATTGATCTGGGGTGAAACGGGTGGTGGGAATGATAACACGCAAGCCTCGCGGCCACTGGCGATGGTCCCTTATCACGAATTACTCAATCGCTATCAGACACGTCGACGGATTCGGCGCATTAGCAGCGCACGGACGATGGATAATTTCCTGGATCTGGCAGTCGGCGATTATGTCGTTCATCGTGATCATGGCATTGCGAAGTTTTCCGGATTGCGCACGATGCGTGATGAGAAGGGGGGTGAGGAGCAGGAATTCCTAACTCTTGAATTTGCCCGGGGAGCAAAGGTTCATGTGCCCGCTTCGAAGATCGAACTGGTGCAAAAGTACATTGGTGCATTTCGTGCGCGGCCGGAGCGATCTGTGCTGGGCGGAAAGCGATGGAAGAAGCAGAAGGAGCAGGTGTCAGAGGCGGTCCGCGACCTGGCGGCAGAAATGCTTCGTTTGCAGGCTGCGCGCGAAGCACTGCCCGGAACTCGATATCCTGCTGATACGGCCTGGCAACGTGAGTTTGAAGCTGAATTTCCTTATGAGGAGACGGACGATCAGATCGTCAGTATCACTGCAGTCAAGCGCGACCTGGAGCAGCATCGCCCAATGGATCGACTTATCTGCGGCGATGTCGGATTCGGGAAAACGGAAATCGCAATCCGTGCTGCATTCAAAACGGTCGAATATGGCAAGCAGGTTGCCGTTCTCGTTCCTACCACGGTGCTTGCTGAGCAACATGGTCGCACCTTCCGGGAACGGTTTGCTGATTACCCATTCGTCATCGAGTCGATCAGTCGGTTCAAGACTCGGATGCAACAGAATGAACTGCTCCAGCGACTCCAGCAGGGAACCGTTGACATCATCATCGGAACGCACCGTCTGCTAAGCGAGGATGTAAAGTTTGCCGACCTCGGGCTTGTTGTGATTGATGAAGAGCAGCGCTTCGGTGTGCAGCACAAACAGCGGCTATTGGAGTTTCGCACTACTGCGGAAGTGCTCACGATGAGCGCAACGCCGATTCCCAGGACGTTGCACATGGCGTTGCTCGGCTTGCGTGATATCAGCTCGCTGACCACTCCGCCATTGGATCGACGTGCCATCGTCACAGAAGTGATCGGCCATGATTCCCGTCGCATCAAGCAAGCGTTGGAGCGCGAGTTAGCGCGCGAGGGTCAGGTGTTCTTTGTTCATAACCGCGTTCATAATATTCACTCGGTCGCGGATGATGTGCAAAGACTCGTTCCCGATGCGCGGGTGATCGTCGGTCACGGCCAAATACCCGCACGTCAGTTGGAACAGGTCATGTTGAAATTTCTCCGGCATGAAGCAGATATCCTCGTCTGCACGACAATTATCGAATCGGGAATCGACATACCAACCGCAAACACCATGATTATTGCCGATGCACATCGCTTTGGCCTGTCAGAGTTGCATCAACTGCGGGGACGTGTCGGTCGCTATAAACACCGAGCGTATTGTTATCTCTGTTTGCCGCAGGATCGCATTATTAATCCCATTGCGATGAAACGATTGCGCGCTCTGGAAAGTTTCACGATGCTGGGAGCAGGATTCAAAATCGCTCTGCGCGATCTCGAATTACGCGGGGCGGGCAATCTCCTGGGCGCGGAGCAATCCGGACACATAGCAGCCGTCGGTTACGAAATGTATTGCCAGTTGCTGGAACATGCCGTATCAGATTTGAAACAGGAGAAAATCATCAAAGCGGTCGATACGACACTCGATCTAGGTGTTGAAGGTGCATTGCCTAAGGGGTATATCCCTTCCGATTCCCGGCGCATGGATGCTTATCGCCGGGTCAGCCAGGCACGTACCACCGAAGAGTTGAGTGAAATCGAAAAGAACATGATCAGCGCTTACGGCTCACTTCCCCAGGCCGCATCAATGCTTATGCAACTGGCGGAGATACGTCTCAACGCACACCATATCGGTATCAGGAACGCCACCCGCCATGAGGGTGACATCATTTTCAAAACCTCGCAACCTCACACGCTTGAAAAACATTTCGCACAAGCCAAAGGATCTTTGCGACTCGTGGGGCAGCCGGATCGTGATGGTTTATCAACAGTGTATTACCGCCCGCCTCCACAATATCTGGAAGGTCAGTCGTTGCTGACAGTGCTTCGTCAACGACTCAAACCGATTGTGGATTGAACAGGGAACAGCAGAACCTGATATTGTGGTCAACATCACAGGAGTGGTTCAGCTTGTTCTTTCTTCAGCAGATCGGTGATTTTCAATGAGCTGGCAGTGGTTGGCATGGATCGCTCAAGTCATATTCGCCTCGGCCGGCGTTCTGGTGTGGACGCGCTGGGTGTTGCCCTGGGTGAAACACGACACAGAACACCAGCGCATCATCACCGATGTGTGGGGACCGATTGTGCTTATCCTGCCCTGGTTATTTTGTGTAGGGCAGATTCAGAGCGACATCGGCGCATGCGGTGTATCTGGTTGGGCAACAGTTGGCGGGCCAATTTTGGCCGGACTCTGCGCCGGCGGACTCGTGCTGATTGCTCGCTCGCCTGATCTTCAAGTGATCAGAACGCATGATGGATTTGCCGTCAGTATGTGGAGCCTGGTTGGATTGCTGCTTTTACTCCTTGCCACCGCTAACGAACTGAAGGTGCTGACGGGCCAATGCAGTTTTGCCGCCGCTGCCGTTCTCCTCTGGATGAACACACCGGGTGTGGGTGATAAA
>JANQEQ010000079.1 GCA_028278245.1 Phycisphaerales bacterium
CCCAGGGTCGTCGGGAGCATCGGCCCCGCGACGAAACCGGTGCCGCCGGAGTTGATCCACACCTGGTCATCGAGCACGACGTCGGCAAGCCCGTCCCCGGGAGGAGATCTGACGTGAACAAAGTGCGGGCATTCCTGCAAAGGACATTGCGACGTCATGCAAACAAGACGCCCAATGCAGATGGTGCGTCTCAAGCGACATCTCATTCACCCGGTTCATCAGTTGAGGAACGACTCACCGCACGCTCGCTGGCCGAAGCTCTGGATCGCGCCATGATCCTTGGACTGACCGAGCATGCTGAACGGCTTGCCAAAACTGCTATTCAACTTGGGCCGGGGCATCCCACACTGACCGAAAGCCTCGCTCGCTGGCGATTATCGCAGGATCAGCCTGACATTGCTCTGAGGCTGATCGACGCCTGCACTCATCAGTCGGCAGCGTTGAATCTCTTGCGCCAGGTTTGCCTGATCAGACTTGGCCGAAGAGAGGAAGCTCATGCCGACCTCTATCGCTGGTCCAAGCGTTCTGTTGCTCCATTGGAAGCAAGGATGATGCTGGCGCTTCTGGAGTGGAAAGCCGGTGACACGCATGCCGCTTCGCAGGCGCTTACCCACAATCTACGGCATCTGGAAGATCCCCGTTCCCTGACGCTTCTGCTGCTTATGGCACAGCAACAGAATCATACCGAACACGTAACCCACTGGGCGCAACGACTTCATCAATGCCCCATTGAATCAGACGATATGCCTGACCTTGAGTTTCTCTTCCAAACACTGGGATTACCACGATCGTGTCCGGAAGTCGAACCGAGTGAACAGCAGATAGAGAGCCTCGCCTTCGAAATCCTGGTGAATAAGGACGTCATTCCCGCACTGGTGGAAGCTGAACGTCGGCGTACTAAGCGATGGGCAGTGGTACTGCTCAACCGAGCGATAGAACGCGCACTACCGGAACTGAACAACAAAACCCGTGCTTATGAAGCATTGGCGGACTTGGCGATGTTTCTGGACAATCACATCGCCGCTGATCGCTGGACGAATCTCGCAGAGCAGGAAGCCATGCCGCATAAGCTGCATCTCATCACGGATGACACAACCAAAATGCCTCCGGATCAGACTCCACAGGAGGACGATTCGATCCTGGCACGCATCGGGAGGGATTCTTCAGAGACAACCACACCTCCTCAGGAGAAAGCCGCATGACCGATACTCAGACTATTGATCGGGTAGAAGCGGCACGGATACTCCGGGCAGCACGTCGCGCTAATCCCCAACAGGAAGGTGAACTGGTCGAGTGGGCTCATTCACTGCTTCCCGATAGCAGGATGGCGGCTCGTCTAAAAATCCAATATTTGCTGAAAAAGGGTAATACACAGGCAGCAGGATCCATGATTGCCCGGTGGCGCTTGCTGCGACCGAGCGATTCCAGTTTCGCCCTCCTACAGGCTCAATGTGCGATGAAGCAAGGGCAACTTGAGATCGCTGATCGTGAACTGCGACTCCTGATCCAGAATCGACCCCACCATGTCGCATCGCTTCGACTGGCCGCGCGGATTGCTCAGCAATTGAATCAGCAACCACGGGCAATTCGCTATCTGGAACAGGCGGTGAAACTGCAACCTGAGCGACAGAACCTCAAGTGTGAGTTGGTCGAAGCGCTAATCCAGGCTGAGTGTTTAGTCAGGGCTGAGGTTGTACTTCATACAATAATCCCCATTCCAGCATCTCATCTGGCTCGTCTACTCCAGGCACAAGGCCGACTTCTGGATGCTGCCGATGTGCTTGAGAAAGCGGTCGGGAAAGCATCAGATGCCCAGGAACAGGACGCGCTGCTCGTTCAACTCCTGGATTTGCTTGAAGTCATCGGGAATGTGAATCGCCTCCGTGCAGTCATTGATCACATCAGCCCCCAACATCATCGAGCACAATTGCGGATTGGGAGAATCCTCCTGAGCCTCAGTGATTATGCAGCCTGTTTGACGCGTGTGCAGCGTCTGGCCCGGTTTCCCCAGTTTCGACAGGAAGCACTACACATTCTCATTGTGGCGGCAGCTTACTGCAATCGGCACAGCCTGGGACTGGAAGCTCTTCACGAACTTTCCCTGACAAAGCAGGGGATCGATAAGGAACTCATGGCTGACTGCTGGCTGAGAGCCTGTCACGGCCAACTCATTTGTAGATCGAGGGGCGCGCGGCAAAGCGGCTCCGATCCGAGTCTCAAACTCCTCTCCAAGCTGGCACAGGATGCCCTGGCGGTATTTGAATCAGATCTCCGTCGACCGCTCCCACCCCTCACCCCTGAGGAGCACAAGAAGCTGGAAAATTACCGAAACCAGTGCCTGCTGGCTCTGGGACACCCCACAGCTGCTAATTCGACCATCCAGCACCAATCCCCAGACTCTGAGATCACCGAAACACGCCAGGCAGCGTGAATGAGTTTGCTTGACGAATAGCGAAAAATTTGTTCTACTACGTGGTCTGTCTCTTTGCGGGGTAACTGCCCCATTTAACCCTGATGCCCCCCGGCGAAATCCTATTTGAGGATACCCAGTATGGCTCGATACCTTGGCCCCAAGGTGAAACTCTCACGACGTGTTGGCGTTCCCATTGCCGACATCCCCAAGCATACCGCCAAGCGGCAACTGTCACCTCCGGGCATGCACGGTTACCGCGGCAGGCGGCAGAAGGATTACGGCATCCGCCTCACCGAAAAGCAGAAACTGCGTTACCACTACAACATCATGGAGAAGCAGTTCCAGCGCTATGTTGAAGATGCAACAAGGCGAAAGGGCAACACCGGTGAGGTTCTGCTTCAGCTTCTGGAACGGCGTCTGGATAATGTCATTCGTCGCGCGGGTTTCGTCCGTACGATCTGGGCGGCCCGTCAGATGGTCTCCCACGGCCACGTACTGGTCAATGGCAAGAAAGTCGATCGCCCCAGTGCAGCTCTCAAGCCGGGCGATACTGTTTCACTCCGTGAGGGCATCCACAAACTGGCTCGGGAGGGCATGGAATCCATGGCCGGTCATATCGTGCCGGACTGGATGGAACTCAACCCCGCCCAGCTCACCACGAAAATCGTAGCGGCTCCCATGGCTGACCAAATCCCCTTCGAGGTCAATACCAATCTGATCGTCGAATTTTATCGATAATCAACACTGCCGAGCCGACTAAACCAATCACTCCAAACCCCATGTCTCAAAACATGGGGTTTATTCATCGAAGAAGATCACCCGGGAATCCCCCCGTAAATAGTACCGGGAGGCATGGTTTTTACCCATCTCAGTCAGTAGACTATGGGGTTCTATTCACCGCTGCGTTTTTGAGGTGTAATTAACGACATGTTTAAGTTTCTGCGTAAATACAATAAGTGGATCCTGGCCGTCGGCGGAACGCTGCTCATGATCACGTTCCTCATCCCCCAGGCCATCCAGAGCCTATCTCAGAGGGCGGGACAACGGAGTGGTGTGGTGGCAACTCTGGATGATAAAAAAGTCAACCGCAACGATTGGGAAGAAGCCATGGCGGAGGCTCAATTGATCCAGCGTTTGAATGCGATGGGGCTTCCCGGCCTTACCAATACCCTGGCCTCTTCTGCTGAAAGCCCGGAACATTGGTACCTCATGGTCCACGAGGCGGAACAGGCAAACCTCGTCGGCGGAGAACTCCTGGCCACGAATGCTGCTGTATTCCTGGCAAAACAGCCATCCCTGAGTCAGTCACCCCGCGTGATCGCCCGGACGCTTTCCAAGGTCGACGGTGTCAATCGTCTTGCGCAGTTATACGCCAACACCAGCAAATACTCCGACCAGCGCCTCCTCCATTACGCGAAAACCAAATTCCTCAATGTACGCGCAGAAATGGTTTTTATCGATGCAGATGATGAACAGAGTTTGATCGAACCCACCGAGGAGGAGTTGGTTGAACAGTTAGCAACCTACGGTGATGTGGATCCGGGAAGCGGAACCATGGGGTTTGGTTACAAGCTGCCTGATCGCGCAAAGTATGAACTCCTGATTGTTGAAGTTGATGCTGTTCGAGAGATGATTCGCAACAGTGATGAAATGGATGAAGTCGCATTGCGCATGTATTGGCGACGGCATATCGATGATGAAGAGTTGGGATTCCCTGAAATTACTCAAAATACAGCTATTCCAGAGATGGTCCGGGGACATCTCCTCAGAGAATTGACCCGCCAGAAGATGGATGACATCGCCAAATTCTCCTATGACGAATTGCGCAAACGCCAGCGCGGTCTGCCCGTGGCTGAAGATGGTTATTTTACCCTGCCTGATGACTGGGAAGAGCAGCAGTTGAGCTTTCCTGAACTTGCCACACTCATCCAGGATGAATTCCAGATACCCGCTCCGATCTACACCGCGCCCGGTCAGGAATGGACTGCGGTGAATGAGATCGGCAAGGAAAAGCCCTTTGCCAAAATCGGTTCCGATCGGTTTGGCACCTCTGAAATGCCATTCCAGGATCTGATCGCCGCGGCTCGTGAATTCGATCAGCCTTCCGCAGCGATCATCCAGCAGGGAGTGGCCGGCCCTCCACTGCGACCCATCATCGACGAAGAGCGACCGGATCCGACCCCCGACGCCTTCAGACCGGGTGATCCCCTGCCGGTTTATCTTTTCCGCATCATTGAAACCGACCCGTCGCGTCCGCCTCATTCCGTTGATGAAGTGCGCGAGGATCTGGTCCGAGATCTCAAACGTGCCGATCATTACCAGCAATTGCTGGAGGAAATGCCTTCGATAGAAACGAAGGCTCAACAGGAAGGATTGCTCGCAACGGCCATGGCTCACGGATCCTCTGTCTCCCAGGAAACAACAGTGGCGCTGATCCGCAATGACTGGGTGAGCTTCCTGGTAAGACAAAGACAAATGCTGCGCGAGTTTCCCTCCACACTTCCTGTGATCGGCCAGGACATTGACACGATCCAGGCCATTCTCGACCGAGCACTGGAACTGCCCGAAAATGCCGTGTTCAAAGATCTTCCAGATGAGCAACGAATTTTCGCACTCCCGATCGAGAATCACCTGTCAATCCTTGTGGTGCAATTGAATTCTCAGATTCCTCTCACTGACGAACTGTTCCGACAAATGACTGCAATGGGATCTTTGCAGGGTATGATCGCCATGGATGAACTCGCGCTTGGCGAGAACCTGAAAAATGCCTTCAGCTTCGATGCATTGGCGGAACGACACAATTTCGCCTTTGCCAAAGAGGACGATGAAGATGAAGAGGATGCACCCGAGGAGTCAACACCACCGGCAGACGACACCGGTACGTAATCATCAGTGCCAACGTTCAATTCGTTCATAAGAAAACCACCGATACTACCGGCGGTTTTTTGAATTGATAATCACACACCATGCACTATGCACTTTGGTTGAAACTATTAACTGACACCTGAACCTGCGGTAACTTTCTTCTCGACAGTGGTGATGATGACATCGCGCTGCGCTGATTCATCATCGGGATCCGCACCGTGCAGATCGGAGGCAGCCAGGATCATGCCATGGCTGATTTCGCCCCGGATTTTCCGCGGTTCCAGATTCGCCACAATCACCACCTGCTGTCCGATCAAATCATCCGGCTGATACCACTGACGTATCCCGGCACACACCTGCCTCCCTTCTTCCGTTCCATCATCCAATTGGATCTTGAGCAACCGATCTGCATTGGGGTGTGGCTCACAGGCCGTCACCGTGGCAACACGAAGATCAAGCTTGATGAAATCATCGAAAGGGATAAGCGGCTTGGTTGACATAACTGTATTCTCCATCGTGGCAGTATGGTAATCCTCAACGCTGTCTTGAACCACCCCCCGACTTGTTAATGAAAGATGCGATGGTATTGATTCACGAACAGGTGCTAATTCGACAGGCCGATTGCCTCGGCATCGCGATCGGTCAGCATACCACCGTCACTGCGCTGACTAACCGTGCCATCTCGCTTCCATGATCTTTCACAACGCGGTTCCTGACGCAAATCATTGACGGTGATTTCACCATCTTCCAGCATGTGACGAGTGCGTGAGACACCCAGCATGTCCGCCCAATCTGCTGCAAATTTGCTCAGACGACCCTTGGGATCAGGGATGACGACCTCCGCATCCAGCGGATTCTCGATTCCTGCGGTTTTGGCATCTTCCAGCTTTTTCAAAGCCTCCTCGCGCAGTTGCAAAGCTTCGGCCCAGTCCGAATCAGCCTCGTATGCAAACGGTTCGTTCACTTCCAGATGCACGCATGCATCATCAGAATCCTTCAGTAACCGATACGTCTCATCAGCAGTGTGCGGCAGGATGGGGGCCAACAGCCGGGATAGCATATCGGTCACGACAAAAAGCACCGTCTGCGTTTGCCGACGTCTTGGCGAATCGGATTGATCGCAGTACAGCCGATCCTTCACCGCAGCACAATAAAGCGCGCTGAGCGTGTCATTGCAGAAATCATACAGCAGTTGATTGACGCGCCGGAACTCGTACGCATCGTAAGCTGCCATTACCTTTTGCTGCAGCGATGACGCTTCGCCGAGGATATAACCATCAAGCGATGTCGGATCGATTTGATCCAGTGGGATTGACATCGTTCCTGCATCAAAATCAAAGAGATTGCTCAACATGAACCGCAGCGTGTTGCGTACCTTGCGATACGTTTCACCTGCCAGCTCAAAGAATTCCTCATCCACCTTGATGTCATTTTCAAATGCCAGCGAACTGACCCACCAGCGACAGACATCTGCACCGAAATGTTTGAGAAGTTCATCGACTTCCAGTGCATTGCCACCGGATTTACTCATCTTCCTGCCGTCCTTGGCCACCATGAAGCCGTGCGTCAGCACACTCTTGAATGGTGTGTGGCCGGTCATACCAAGTGCGGGCAGAAGAGAAAGTTGGAACCATCCACGATGTTGATCAGATCCTTCCAGGTAGAGATCGACGGGGTATCCCAAATCCCGCTGGCGCATGGCTGCATTCCAGGATGATCCGGATTCAAACCACACATCGAAGATGTCATACGCCTTGGTCAGCGTGGCGACATCAAGACCATCCGGCGCATCGGGATCGGATGCAGGATCATATTGAGCCAGCAGAGTCGCCGGCGGATCGGTGAACCACGCATCGCTGCCTTTTTCCAGGAACACATCAGCCACGGCACGCACCGATGCCGGTGTCATGAAGGATTGACCATCGGCAGTAGTGAACGCGGGGATCGGCAAACCCCACGCGCGTTGACGGCTGATGCACCAGTCAGGGCGAGATTCCAGCATGCCGCGCAAGCGGTTACGTCCCCACCCAGGGTAGAAGGTGATCTCACTGTCCGCCCGGTCGAGCGCCAGCTTACGAAGACTCTGCTGCTCTTCCTTGAGTGGTTGATCCACGCCGATAAACCACTGATCAGTCGCGCGGAAGATCACCGGCGTTTTACTGCGCCAATCATGCGGATAGCTGTGCGAGAAAGTGTGCGAATAAAAGAGGTGGTCGGATTCACGCAGATGCTGTGTAACCAAATCGTTGGCCGACCATACATCCACTCCGCGTAGCCACTCGGGCACAGTGTTGTCGAAAGTACCATCGTTCTGCACCGGGCAGTAGATATCCAGACCTTCCTTCTGGCCGGTGTGATAGTCCTCCGCACCATGTCCGGGCGCGGTGTGGACCAGTCCCGTTCCATCTTCCAACGTAACATAATCCGCCGCCACGATCGGGCAGACTGCTCCCGTCAGTGGTTGAACGTATTTCAGTCCGACAAGTTCCGCGCCGGTCACTTCCGCTAATCGTTCGACTTCACCGACACCGCCGGCCTCGGCAACTTGATCCACCAGTGTCGTCGCCAACACCGTAACCTGATCATCAAAGCGAACCAGCGAATACTGGAAACGTTCGTGGACTGCGATCGCCAGATTTGCCGGGAGTGTCCACGGCGTGGTGGTCCAGATCATGAATGCAGGATTTGATTCCAGATTAACCTGGAAAACCTTTTCGATCTGTACCTTATCTTCAGTATCGAAATTGACATAGATCGAGAGGTCTTCACGGTCTTCATATTCAAGTTCCGCCTCGGCCAGAGCCGTCTCATTGGCGATGGACCAGTGAACCGGTTTGAGAGCACGGTACACGATCCCCTGTTCCAGCAAACGGGCAAACACCTCCAGCACCGCCTGCTCGTATCGTCCTTCCATCGTGAGGTATGGCTCATCGTAATCGGCCAACGTCAGCAGACGCTTCATCTGTTTCGCCTGGATCTTGACATACTTCTCTGCATATTGAGCGCACGCGCGGCGGATCGCCATGCGGCGGGAGTCATCATCCAGTTCCGCCAGCTTGGCCATCTTCCCTGCATCGTGCAGTTCCGTCATCACTTTGTGTTCGATGGGAAGGCCGTGACAATCCCAGCCGGGGACGAATGTGCAACGGTTCCCCTTGATCAATTTGCTTCGCACCACGATATCTTTGAGCACCTTGTTGAGCAGGTGTCCGACATGGATAGAGCCGTTGGCATACGGCGGCCCGTCATGGAACACAAAGGGATCATTGTCCGCACGCGCTTCCATGATGCGGCGGTAGAGATCCATCTGGTCCCAGCGCTTCTCCGAGGCCGGCTCGTTCTGAGCCAGATTCGCCCGCATGGGGAATTTCGTTTTCGGAAGATTCAGCGTCTTCTTGTAATTTCGTTTGGCAGTCGTTTCAGTCATGGTTTTCTATCGTAAGAGCAGGGGTATTCGTGTGGATCAGAGATTTCCAGCAGCAGATATGCTGATATCGTCTCTCTGTGGTTTTCTATAAAACAATCGGCCCCGCTGAGAGAGCGAGGCCGAGGGGTGATCACCTATTCCTGATGCACACATCGCACTCGCCCTCAACGGGGCTTGGGAATAGCGATGATTATGGTGCATTGAGGTTTCATGGTCAGTAAAGGATAGTCATCGGCGGGATTCGGTCAAGGCTTGAATGAGTGGATTGTGGGTCGTCCCCGCAATTAACCGGGTGGCGCAGGTAGAGCAAAGCCATACCCGTGTAGCGGGACGTTCTGATGCCTGATCGGATCAATCTGATATGCTAATGTACTGGTCACGATCCTGTGGCTTCAGTACAGGTTGTCCTATGACTGATGAAGAACACCCAACATTCGATCACGATGCGGAGACGAGTGATACGCCGCCAGATCCCCTCAGTGATTCGAGCACTTTTCGGGATATTCCGCCGCCGCAGCCGAAGAAGATTGGCCACTACGCTATCAAACAGCACATTGGTTCCGGCGGAATGGCTCATGTCTACCTTGCTCTGCAGGAACATCCCCGGCGTAAAGTCGCACTGAAGTTGATGAAGAAGGGGATCGCATCAAGATCTGCACTTCGTCGCTTCGAGTTCGAGTCACAAATCCTTGGTCGCCTACGCCACCCTAACATCGCGCAGGTCTATGAAGCTGGGACTTACGATGAGGGCGAAGGCGGTATCCCGTACTTTGCGATGGAGTACATTGCTAACGCGAAACCGATCACGGACTATGCGAAGGAGAAGAAGCTCAGCACGAAGGAGCGTCTGGAGTTGTTCACCAAAGTCTGTGATGCTGTTCATCACGGACATCAAAAGGGGATCATCCATCGTGACCTGAAACCGGGAAATATACTGGTAGACTCTTACGGTGAACCGAAAGTGATCGACTTCGGCGTTGCCCGGTCTACCGATTCGGATATGGCTGTCACGACGCTGCAAACGGACGTGGGCCAGTTAATCGGCACACTCCAGTACATGAGTCCCGAACAATGCGAAGCCGATCCTGAAGATCTTGACACCCGCAGTGATGTATACGCTCTTGGTGTTGTGCTGTATGAGCTGCTGTGCGGTCAATTGCCATACAATGTAACGAAGGTGGCAATGTTTGAAGCGGCGAGGGTCGTCAAGGAAGAGAAGCCGGCAAAACCGAGCACGATCAACCGAACACTGCGCGGCGACGTTGAAACAATTGCGCTCAAGGCATTGGAGAAAGAGCGCGAGCGTCGCTACAAGTCTGCCGAAGCGCTTGGCGATGATATTCATAAGTATCTGAGTAGCGAACCGATCGAAGCTCGTCCGCCGAGTATATTCTATCAAATCCGAATGTTTGCACGCCGCAACCGAGTCCTTACCACGGCTTCGACATTGGTATTCATCGTATTAATACTCTCGACAACAATCAGTCTAATTTACTACGCTCAAGCAATAGAAGCCAAGAACATTCTTGCTCAGGAAGTCATACAGAGACAACAGTCCGAAGAAGCTGCTCTTATTGCAAAAGCTGAAGCTGAAAGAAGTGCAACAAGAGCTCGTCAGCAATATAAAAATGCCCAATCCACACACGACTTGCTACTTGGTATTATTATCCGGGTGGATAATCTTCCTGAAATACTCGATATATTTGTCGCTTCCGCGAAGGCGATGCAAGACAGACAAGGTGATAATAATCCTGAATTATCTGAACTCTTGGCAAGATTGATGAATTCTATAGGATTCAATCTTATAATGAATGAAAATTATCATGAAGCAGTCCCACTTTTAAAATTCGCAGTTCAAAATAATCCAAAGATACATGCTTTTCACAAGAATTTGATAACGGCATTAGAAAGAGCACAGCGTTTTAAGGAGGCGGAGTCAATATTACTTAATGCAGTATCTACAGATGATAGCGATTGGGAAGCATGTTTTATAAACGGTAAGGAAATTAATATTCGTGAAGATTTTATCAGTCATGCAGTCTATTTCTATGATACGTGGGACGAAGCTGAACCAGGCCACGGTTACGATGCCAAAGCTGATGAATGGAGAAAGCTACTCCCCACGGAGTCGAATGAGCAAGAGAGTAATTGAGTTTAGTCACGCCGTTTCAATAGCGAGTCAAGTAGTGTGAGAGTTATTGTCATAGCTTCACACGCCTTTCCATAATCAGGCAGTAGACTTGAAGTCTTCGTGATCGCATTCGATTGGTTTGAGCGTTGGACTACGGGCGATCAGCGCTTCCGTGTGAGCCGGGTGGTCCCCCACCCCGGCAACTTGTTTATGAAGCAGGGTATTTTCATTCGTGGATTGCCTGGGCCGAGGACGGCCCGGCTCGCTACGAATCGCAGCTTACCTCCGCATGAACAATACCCCCGCCGCTAAACACGGCAGCTCGCATTTACAAAAGGCATATTTGCTTTTTGCATGCACTCACGCGGAGCCGGCGACGAGTTCCATTTCAGGCTCCGGTTTTGATTCCGGTTGAGGATCGGGCGCAAGTGAACCCAGACGCAGGTCCAGGGGGCCGGCCACGATGCGCAGATTTCCATTATCAGAGCCATTCACCATGGATGCATCCAGATCGTAGTAGACGTGCTTGCCTGATCTGCGACTGGTGAGCAATCCTTCTGCGCGCATCAGGGCCAGATGGTGGCTGACGGTTGGTTGAGCCAACTCCAGATGTGAGCAAAGTTCGCTGACATTGAGTTCACCATCACGCAGCAGATGAAGCATTTGCAGGCGGGATGGATCGGCCAGCAATCGCATAACACGAAGTGTTTGATTTATGGGTTCAATCGAATCGTAAGTCGCGCCAGACACGGATTTCTCCTCGAGCATGGGATGCAAAGCCCCGGATGAAAGATAGATATGATAGCCGATGCAGCGGCCGAGATCAGCCCACAAGGTCTGCAATTTCAACGCTTTGTATCCAGATTTGTGAGCTTGTTATTCCATCTGGCCAATTGAACAAAGACGGGCTATCATGGCTATTTCCCCCATAATCAACTGTGGGCGGGTTTCCTGGGGCAGTAGCTCAACTGGGAGAGCGCCTCGGTCGCATCGAGGAGGTTGTGAGTTCGAGTCTCATCTGCTCCACTTTATCAGGCAGCCCGGGTCATGATTCCCGGGCTTTTTCTACAATCTCTGAAATGGCTCAGAAAACAAGATCATCCCGAAGGGCAGCCAATAAGTCACGGAATCCGCGTGATACCCCGGCCATGCAGCAATATGCACGGTTCAAGAAGCAACACCCGGAATGCCTGCTGCTCTTTCGCATGGGCGATTTCTACGAGCTGTTCGATGACGATGCCATCACCGCACACAAGGCACTGGGAATCACGCTCACGGAACGAACCCAGGGAATTCCCATGGCGGGGGTTCCCTATCATGCGCTGGACAGTTACCTGCGACGTCTGATCGATCAGGGCTTTCGCGTTGCCATCTGCGATCAGATTCAGGATCCCAAGGATGCCAAGGGCATTGTCGATCGCGCAGTGACGCGGGTTCTGACGCCCGGAACGCTCGTGGATGAACTGCTGCTGGATGAAGCGGCAGCGTGCCAGCTTGCGGCAATCATGTTCACAGAAGCGGGAGATGACTCACCGGCCGTACTCGCCATCACTGAATTTTCCACCGGTCAATTCACGCTCGTGGACCTGCCTGCTGACCGTATCATCGATGAAATGGCGCGGTTGAATCCATCTGAGTTGCTCTACGTTGAGACCGCAGACGGCGCGATCCCACCACGATTGGCATCAGTTCCTGAAACGATTGAATGTTCCCTCACTGCTCGCCCTGCATGGTCATTTCGCCAGGCTGATGCGACTGACATTCTGCGCGAGCATTTCAATGTTGCGACGCTGGCGGGCTTTGGGCTGGATGATGATGATCCTGCACTGGGACCGGCCGGCGCACTATTGAGATATCTGCAGGAAACACAGGCTCCATCCGACTCGTCGCAGGAGAATCGACTCCGTCACATACGACCACCCAGGCGTTTACCCAGCAACGATTTTCTCCTGGTCGATGCGGTATCGTTGCGCAGCCTGGAAATCGAACGGACCATGCGTACCGGGCAGGTGACCGGTTCGCTCATGTCAATCTTGCAACGATGTTCCAGCCCTATGGGGAAGCGTCTCCTGCGGCAATGGTTGTGCTTTCCCCTGCGCAAGATCGAGAGTATCGAAGCGCGTCAAAATGCAGTGGCAGCCCTTGTTAGCGATGCAGATGCAGCATCGGTGCTGGTAACGGCTATCGGGACAGTGCAGGATGTAGCGAGAATCACCGGCAGAATCGCCATGATGCGAGCCAATCCCCGTGATCTTGTCGCCTTGGGAAAAAGTATGTGCTGCATTGATGCACTGCTGGATGTGATCGCGGAGCGGCCGGCGTTTTCCGACTATCACCGGCGATTGAGTAGACTAAAAGATAATCTTATGCAACTGGCGGACACGATTGCAACGCGTTGTGTGGAGCACCCGCCACCACACTTGCGGGAAGGAGGCGTGTTTCAGGACGGTGTGGACCATGAACTCGACGAAGCAAGGCGACTACAACACGATGCCAACTCCTGGCTGGCTGCATATCAGAAACGGTTAATCGAACGCACCAATATATCCACCCTGAAGGTCGGATATAACAAAGTCTTCGGTTATTACATTGAAATCACGCACGTTCATCAGGATAAGGTTCCGGCTGATTTCAATCGCAAGCAAACACTCAAAAACGCTGAACGCTACATTACGCCGGAACTCAAGGAATTTGAGGATAAGGTGACAACCGCCCAGGCGCGCGCGATTGAGCGGGAGAAAGTGCTCTTCGATCAACTGTGTCGACAAGCAGGCACGCATACCGAACAACTCATTCAGTTTTCTGATATTGTCGCGGAGCTTGATGTGCTGGCCTGTTTTGCCAACATCGCATTGCGCCATCGTTATGTGCGGCCGCAGATCGTGGATGAACCGGTGCTGGATATTCGACAGGGGCGTCACCCGGTACTGGATCAGTCGCTTGATCAGCAGTTCGTGCCCAACGATTGTCGGCTCGGTCCATTGGCTGCCGTGCAGGATTCTGATGAAAACGACAGCGCTGATACGTCACCGAAACAATCGCCGGCAACTTTGGCGCTGATCACCGGCCCCAACATGGCTGGTAAAAGTACATACATCCGACAGACTGCGATTATCGTTCTTCTTGCCCACACCGGCTGTTTTGTCCCGGCTGAATCGGCAACGATCGGCCTGACCGATCGCATTTTCACCCGCATCGGCGCTTCAGACGAACTCCATACCGGCCAATCCACGTTCATGGTGGAGATGACGGAAACGGCGAATATTCTTCATCACGCAACGGATCGCAGCCTGGTCATTCTCGATGAAATCGGTCGGGGCACATCCACACTGGACGGCTTATCACTTGCCTGGGCTATTGCGGACACGCTGGCTCAACGTCAATGCCGCACCCTGTTTGCAACGCATTATCATGAGATCACTTCTCTGGCGGATCACCTACCGAACGTTACCAATCTCCATGTAACCGTGCGGGAATGGGGTGACACAATTGTATTCCTGTATCGCATTCTCCCGGGACGCACGGATCGAAGCTACGGCATTCACGTTGCGCAGATTGCGGGCCTCCCCGCTGACACAATCCAGCGCGCTGCGGAGTTGCTGGAAACGCTAGCCGTTCACTCCGATATTCCAACTCTGCCCACAACTAGGCCGGCAAAATCACAGCAGGATGATCAGCTTATGTTGTTTACAGAGTATCTTCCGCATCCTGTGGTCGATGCGTTGCGGGAAGTCGATCTTGATCAACTCACCCCGATTCAGGCGTTTGATCTTTTGCGATCATTAAGACAGCAAGTGGATGAATCATCATCATAGTAAGTTAATGTACCTTCGTATCCCTGATGATTCACAGTGAAACTCGATGACTGAAACGTAATTATGCCCTGTTATATTCGTTCAATCGGCTTTGTTCTTGCGGGATTATTGATCTTCGCTGATCAATGGGGGCACGCCGAAAATGTGACGCCGAAGACTGAAGATAATGCTCCTCCAGTTGTTGCAGCAAAAACGGATAAGACAGCCGATGATGAAACTCTCCATTTGAATCTCGCTCCGGAATCCGAACAGGTTGTCCTGAAAAAACTTATGCAATCAGGTAGCTGGACGCGCCGAGCAGTCGCTGCAATGCGTTTGGAGCGATATGGTTGCGCTGAGAGCCAGGCTCTGCTCACTTTACTGTTGGATGATTCGGATTGGCGGGTACGCGTGTTTGCGATACGTTCATTGGGGAATCGCAGGATTCCTGCAGGTGAGAACTGGTTCGAGACAGAGAGTAACCCCCGGGTTCTACGAGCCGCGCTTCGGTACCGCTATCCCGTTACCTGGGACTGGTTTGAACCGGGTGTGCGATCGCTGGCCATTGAATCAGATCTTGAACAGAAGATGCTGGCAGTTGAGTTGGGGGCTGCCGGTGATGACCCGGGATTAAAGCAACTTGCGAATGAAACTGCTCGGACCATTATTCTGCGCATGGATCGCACAGAGGCGGGTTCACTCTCGCCCCGCCTGGCTATCGTCACTGGGGGATACAACTATCTTCGTCCGCTTCGCTGGCAGCAATGGCTGAGAAAACAGGGACGCCAACTCCAGCTTCAACCTGCCCATGCATTACCCGAGGGAAATCAGCCGATTGAAACAGTTGGATTTTCCTCATTACCGGTCCAGCGCTTCATTGCGCTGGATGATTACCTCAACACACTGGATGAGCGGCACCTGGATCTAGCAATCTGTCTGGACTGCACTGCAAGCATGTACAGCGAACTCACCATGGCGCAGGCGGGGATCGATGAACTCATGACCTTTGTAGGTGATGTCGCTGCTTCACTGCGCATCGCTCTTGTCGCTTATCGTGATCGAAGAGATGAATTTGAAACCAAGGTCGGCGATTTCACCAGTGATATCAACGAAGCGCGTCGAAGACTCTGGCTGCTCAGTGCTGACGGAGGCGGTGATTCACCAGAAGCGGTCTATCCTGCACTCTCACGGGCATACAGATCACTTTCCTGGAATCGCAAGCACACGATGGTGCTCATTCTCATCGGCGACGCCCCTCCACACGTGGGTTATGGAACACATTGCATTGAACTGGCGAAGCTGGCATGGAATGATGCAAATCTCACTACGCACGTTATTCAGGCTTCACCAAAAGATGTGGATCACTTTCCTGAAATCGCTGAAGCAGGCGGTGGGCAGTGTGTCAATCTGGAAGAAGAAGATAGTCTGATCACGGAAGTTATAGGTCTCACCCTTGGGGGCGCGTACGAAGAAGAGTTCCGTCATTTCTTCAATGTGTATCTGGAGTTGTGCCGGTAGCGCAGTTGATTGCGACGAAGTCGCGGCGCGTCATATTGGATGTTTCAACATACACATTTTCCTGTTTGAACGCTCAACACGAGAAAGGAATACAATCTGCATTAACTCGTATTTGTTGAATTTCGAACAGACCAACCTGCCGGGGTGGCACGATCCAGGATCGTCCAGCATGACTCCATGAGATCAGGAATACCCTCACCCGTAACACCACTGATCGTGCATACTCTTTGATCACTGGATAGCTGAAGTTTCTCTGTAATCTGTGATACAACGCGTTCTCGATCTTCAGCAGGTACCAGATCAATCTTATTCAGCGCGACGATTTCAGATTTCGCGCCCAGTGTCTGTGAATATTCTGAGAGTTCACGTCGAATCCGGGAGTAATTGAGGCATGGATCCGATCCATCGGCTGGGCAGATATCCAACAGATGTACAAGTACCTGTGAACGTTCCACATGCCGAAGGAAATCATGACCCAATCCTGCCCCTGATGCGGCACCTTCGATCAGGCCTGGAATATCAGCAAGGATCAAACGCCTCTCTCCGGGAAGCTCAGCAATCCCCAGATGCGGGAACAGGGTGGTGAAGGGATAATCGGCAACTTTGGGTGAAGCGCGGCTGACGGTTCCGAGCAGCGTGGATTTACCCGCATTGGGTTTGCCAATCAATCCGACATCTGCGATGAGTTTGAGTTCCAGACGGAGTGTTCGCTCTACCCACAGCTCACCAGGGGTGAATTCTCGGGGTGTCTGGTTCGTGGCCGATTTGAAATGCTCGTTACCAAATCCTCCACGACCGCCCGCAGCGGCAATGAATCGCTGCCCGGGAGCATCGACATCGATCAGCAACTCGTTGGTTTCCTTATCGTAAACCAGTGTTCCAACGGGTACAGGAACGAGGCAATCGTCCCCGTTTGCTCCGTGCATGGATTTCCCCATTCCCGGCCGACCATTTTGAGCACGGTAGTGCGGCCGGGGTGTAAGGGAGAGCAGGGTTGTCAATGATGAATCCCCCACGAGAATAACATTTCCGCCGCTGCCACCATCGCCACCATCCGGTCCGCCTTTGGGGACAAATTTCTCCCGGCGAAAGGAAAGGCACCCGTTGCCGCCTTTCCCGGATCGAACAAAGATGGTCGCGCGATCAATGAACACGATGGCAAATCCCGGTTGTTGTATAGAAAACGGGGCGTACATCGACGCCCCGCTGACAGTTGAGGTTTGGCAGTTCTTTTACGCTGCGCCACTTTTTTCAACAGCGGTGTATTGGGGTACTGCTGGATCGTCAGGAATAATGTCCACGAAACGGTTTCGGAATCTCACCGAGCCTGGAGTCGTGGCATAAAGGGTGTCATCCTTCCCCCGACGGACCAGGTAACCCGGCTTGAAACGGGTACCGCATTGACGAACGATAATGGAGCCGGCTTTGGCCTGTTCGCCACCATAAAGCTTGATCCCACGATATTGGGGATTGGAGTCACGCCCGTTTCGGCTGGATCCCTGTCCCTTTTTATGAGCCATAGCACTGCTCCGAAAAAACACTTCACTAAAAGCTGATATGACCCTGGAATAGGTCGAATCTCGTATGTTACTGAATCTTCAGCGTAAAATCCAGCGGGAATCGACTAATTCAGCCGGTAAAGATCCACGGGAGAGGGCATCCCCGCGAACCAGATAATTCTGTTGCAGGGTTTTCCGGAGGATATATTCCTCCCCCGTCTGGGGATTGATGACCCGAGCGGTTTCGCCGCTGATCCCGGCAACAAACAGGGATATTTCGTTCACTGTGACATCATCGGCAGGCCACACGACCAGCCCCTCCTTGGCATATTCCTTTCCCTGGCGGATTTCGCCGATTATCTCATTCTGACGTTCGAGGAATTGATTCCCCATGAGAGCCATCAGGTCGTTCGTCACACGACTGGGGACGCCACGGCCTGATTTCAATATGTGGCCATGATCGGTGAAAAGGACGATGGTAGGTGTCCAGATCTGATCCCGACCGGTGAGATTGATCACCTTATAAGTGAAATACCAGTATGTATCGCCGCTTGCTCGATCCAAATACAATCTCAGATCGCCCGGCTGGAAATCCAGTTCCCAACGGTAGGGAACGGGAGCCGGCTTGGGATACGCAAGAACCGATCCTGCCAGGCACAGCAACAGGACAACCGCTGTGAATCGTGAAAAGGAACTGAAAAATCGTGAAGTCATCATGACTCTCCTGTTGAGGTGAGATCCCGTATTCTAGTGAGCATCCCCAGCGGAGCAACGAGCATTACTCAATTGCAGTAAGGAAAGTGTAGAGAAACATGTCGGGGCAAGCTGAAAATGCGGATTGTGCGAGGATCATCCACGTTGATGCTACCAGACGCAAGGCTGCCACGGAGATGCTTCTGAACAAGGGAACGGCCGCAGTCACAAGATTCCTCACCTATGCCCAGGAAAATGAGGTTTCTCTGGATTATTTCTGGTCCTGCGAGGATCAACAGGGGCTATTGACCGCATCTGTCCTTGCGGTCCCGCATCCGGGTCGAACTGCCATGATGTTTGCCACACATCCCTCATCTTCAGCAGATGTGGACCGGATCGGACGTCTGATCGATCATGCATGTACCCAGCTGGGCGAGGAGGGGATTCACCTGGTCCAGGCACTGCTGGATGTCAATGAGACTACCTCCCAGGAAACGTACCGTGCTGGTGGATTTTTCGAACTGGGGACACTCAGCTATATGCAGCGGCGGCTATCACCGAATGCCAAACACGAGGAACCTGATTGGCCGGAAGGAGTTACGGTTCAAACGTATACAGATTCACACCGTGATGATCTCATCACAATTCTCGATGCCAGCTACGAAGAGACTCTTGATTGTCCAGGTCTGACCGGTCTACGTAATACATCTGACATTTTGGAAGGGCATCTCTCGACTCATGAATTTGATCCGGAATTGTGGACTTTGTTCTATGTTGATGGGTGCCCAAGTGGTGCCCTGCTGCTCAATCCGGCTCCGGCTCAGAATACGGTCGAACTCGTGTATATCGGATTGGCAAAAGCGGCCCGGGGACGAGGTTTGAGTAGGCTGCTTCTCAGAAATGGATATCTCAAACTGGCCGGTAGAAAGGAGCACACAATTACACTGGCAGTGGATGAGCAGAATTCCCCTGCACTCAACCTCTACAAAAAAGAAGGTTTCACACGAGTATTTCGACGAGTCGCTTTTGTGCGTTCTTTGCGCAATCTTCCTGCGGAAAATGAGTGATGCTCGAACTACAAATTGGTGAATTCACATGCATCGATGAGGAAGTTTTCCACCATCAAGTCACAAATGCCTGCATGACGGTGGAGAAAAAAATTTGACGAAACCTTAACCTTGCAAATAAGGGAGTTCCGTCACAGGGTGGTCAGATTGTCACAAAATACCTCTTGAATCTGTTCGGTGTCATCTCTATTTTGCTCAGCGTTCAAGGATGAATGTCATCTCAGTCTCCATCACGCCCAGCATGGTTGCTCACCCTTGAAGCAACTGCCTTCAGGTCCAATTGCGATGAGCGTTTCGTTAATGCGGAACAATCCTCGCCTTGGGAGGGATTGGTGATGGTAAGGCGAAGCTAAAAACCGCCTGCTGGGTGATCAGGAAGGAACCGCTCCATAGCTTGATTTGAACCGAGTTCAGGCAACTGAATGATGTTGTCCAATATCGGTACGTTCCAGGGATGATCCCCTCGATCATCCAAGAGGTTTGATATAAGCAATTCCTCAGAGGATGCTGGAAAACACTCTGACACAATGAAAATTCATCAGTTCACCGAACATCTCACACAACGCATTGGATCACATAAATACGATATGTGGTTCAGGCATCTTGATATGAAGGTGGATGGTTCAAGTCTGGACATCTCAACAGATAATGCATTTGTTGCCCGGTGGATTGACTCTCATTTCAGCAATGATCTTCAGGATGTCGCGACCTCACTCCTGGGAAAGAAAGCCAGGATAAAGGTTCATGTAGTCAACGGATCGGCTCCTCAGACCACATCGCAGACAATACCCGGTCGAGAGGATTCCTCCTCCGAACAAGTCCAGCCAAAAGACCGGTCACCCTATTCTATCAATCAGTCCCATCCAGCAGACCGATCCCATGCCGGCCGGAGAAGACGCCACAAACTCCGCTTTCGTCGTTTGAGCGAGTATGTTGTCGGATCCTGCAATCAATTGGCGTACACCGCAGCCTGTAAATTTACTGAAGGTGATGAAAACCTCGGTTTATCTCCTCTGTTTATCCATGGTGGATGTGGAGTGGGAAAAACACACCTGCTTCAGGGAATCTGCCATCGCGCGCGATCCCGACACGGATCACGATTGAAGTTACGTTACGTAACTGGGGAGCAATTTACCAACGAATACATCAATGCGGTCCGTCACAATACACTTGATTCATTCCGTCATCGGATTCGACAACTCGATCTCCTGGCTATTGATGATATCCATTTCCTCGAGAATAAAGTCCGCACTCAAAACGAGTTTCTCCATACTCTTGACAACATCGGACTCAATCGATCACGGCTCGTTCTGGCTTCAGATGAGCACCCGCAGAATATCAAGCGCTTCAGCCAGGCATTGGTTAGCCGCTTTATGTCGGGCATGGTTGTGCGAATCGACGCTCCGAACCGATCAACGCGAATTGAACTCATCCATCGATTAGCGAAAAACCGGGCTTTGAGGCTCAGTGAAGGAGCCGTTGAACTCATGGCAACGCACTTTGCTGGATCGGTACGAGAACTGGAAGGAGCAATCACGAAGCTCTCTGCATTGGCGTCTATACATAAATCTTACCCTGCACCTTCCCCGGACTATTTCACCCCGGAGTTGTTTGAGAATGGACCACCTGAGGTTGGAATCAGCCTGGTACGACAGTTGATATCAGAAAATACACACCTTCCCACTCGTCCCATCCAATTGAAAACCATCGTTGAGGTGGTGTGCCGGGCACTTGAGATTGACAAGCACGAGCTTCTGGATCGGAGTCGTCACCGCCATCTCGTCCTGGGACGATCACTCGTGGCATACCTGGGAAGGGAACTCACCACACATAGTTATCCTGAAATCGCTCAATTTCTCGGGCGTCGCCATCACTCGACCATCCATACCGCTGCGGTGAGGTTTCGTCGTCAATTGCAAAATCAGGAAAAATACAGTTTGAGGAATGGTCAGCCACTTCGCCCCCTGCAGGATCTGGTGGAGGAACTCCGGGCCACAATCCGCAAGGAAGCGGCCAGTCTGTCATCCCAGCCCTGATCCATGACCATGATCTGGATTATCACGCTGCTTCACACCCCCCTCTACCACAATGCTGGTCAAGTTCGCTCATCGATCACAATCGTGTACACTGGTGATCTGCAGTGATGAAGCGAGGTATCAATTTGATTTCCGCTCCGGTGCTGGCAGCGCTGGTGGTACTCTTGTTCCATCAACCGGCGGGGGGTAATCCAACCGACTCCTCGATTCGCCAACTCCGCAAAGCCGTGACAGAACAACGTGATGGAAGCCACCTGCGTCTGCTGCTGTCGTTGCGACAATTGCGTGATCCCTCGCTCAAACCACTTTTTCACCAACTGACACAACACCCCAAATGGCAGGTGCAGGTTCACGCCATTCTTGGACTTGCCGAGATCGATCCGAATCCTCGCGTTGATCCGTGGCTGATCAGTCATGCTGATCCCTTCGCGCAGGAACATATCATCATCAACGCACTTGACCTGGACTTGATCGGTTTGGATCAGATCAAGGAACTCTTATCCTGGGGTGGTCTCAACGATCACCCACAGGTTTTGTTGTTGGGAGAGCTCCTCAATCAGAATCAGGAGGTTGATACCAATGTTCTCGCAGAACTGGCGCAGAGTTCTGACGACCAGGTCAATGGATTGGCATCATGTTTACTCCTGCAACTGGGGAAGAGGGAGCATTTTGAACGTTATCTCCAGGATCTTCAGAATCTCCCAGGCACATATCACCAACCCCGCAAGTTGTGGCTTTTTGAAATTGCCAGAAAATACAAGCTTACCTCGATGCTTGATTGGGTAGAGCAGGCTGTTATCGATCCGGAATCTGATCCCGATCTCGTGTACTGGGGACTGATGACACTGATACAACTCGATCCTCCCCGCGGCATGGCTCGATGGGAACAATGCCTCGGCCCCGAACCTTCCAAACGTGCTTTAGTGCGTTATTCCCTGCTCCTGCTTGAATCCTGCGATGAGGCCACACAGGAAGAATTTGACAAGCTTCCCGCAGATGATGCACTTTTACGAAACATGGCAGGTGCCGGCCGAGCACTCTGTACGGGTGAAAATATCGCATCTTCGTTTGTTTCCCTGCTGGAACTGGGTCACACCAAATCAACTCTCTGGATACAGGAAACGATTGAGGAACTTCCGCTTGAGCAAGCGACTCCCGTGTATGTAGCCATGATCAACGCCGTCTCGAAGGATCATGTCCGTGATGCACACGTCGCACTTGCGGTCCAGGCAACTGACAAACTTTTTCAACGTGATCCCGAGACGCTGTTGAATCTTCTTGAATCAGCCGAGGACGACAGCCTGCTCCAACAGACTATTCTGCTGGGTTTATTCGAGACGCGTTCACTGGCGGTGGGTCAAGCTGCCGCAAAGCTACGAAGAATTGGATCCGGTCGCGCTGATTCTCTGGCACTCCTGTTGATTGCCAAACATGCTTCAACGATCTCAGATCAGGATCGCCATCAAATCGGTACGATTGCAGCAGGCGGCGGCCGAGTAAGCGATGTCTTGCAAATCCAGGCTGCGTGGCTTTACCTGAAACACAGTGAGTCGCTGGATCATGCTTTGAGCCAGGTTACTGCTGTTGGACCATGATTCATCTTATTTGGAGGTATGATTCCCGGTGACGAGTGCCATCCCATTGAGTTTTCCTGATATTACCGACGCCGAAATACAGGCGGTTGTTCGCACATTACGTAGCGGACGTTTGAGTATTGGGCAGGAGCAGGAAGAATTTGAGCGCCTAGTCGCATTGCGTGCACATCGCAGCTACGGCATTGCAGTGAACAGCGGAACCAGTGCCCTGCATTTAACCTTGCTCGCTCTGGGTATCGGCCCCGGTGATGAAGTGATCACCCCTGCATTCAGTTTCGTCGCCTCGGCAAATTGTGTGGAGTATGTGGGAGCAAAACCCGTCTTTGTCGACTGCGATCCCCGAACGCTCAACATGAAAACCAGCGAGGTGGATCGGAAAATAACGGAAAAAACCAAAGCGATCATTGGTGTGGAAGTGTTTGGAAACCCAAGCGGGATGGACCAACTGGCGGCTCTTTCCACCAAATATGAAATCCCTCTGATTGAAGATGCGTGTGAAGCGCTGGGGGGGCGTGTCGGAAACGAGCCGGTCGGGGCATTCGGCCGCATCGCCGTTTTTGGTTTTTATCCCAATAAACAGATCACAACCGGCGAAGGGGGAATGATTGTGACCGATGACGATCACATCGCCGATATTTGCCGCTCGTTGCGCAATCATGGCCGCCCCAGCGAAACGATGGAGGCCGGTTCGGGCATGGGGAGTTGGCTTGATCATCAACAACTGGGATTCAATTATCGCATGAGCGAAATCGCAGCCGCACTCGGGGTAGCACAGATGCGTCGCCTGGATGAACTGATCGATGCTCGCCAAACCATCGCTGAAGCATACACGCGCAGGCTTATGGGAAATCCGGAACTCATCATCCCATCGGTGGAACCCAACACGCATATGAGTTGGTTTGTCTACGTCGTTCGCCTCAGTGATCATTTTACCCCGGATGACCGTGATGAAATCATTGCCGGTCTGCGTCGACATGAGTTGGGAACAAGCAACTATTTCCCGCCCATACCACTCATGAATTACTACCGTCGTAAATATGGATTCGGGGTAGACGATTTTCCCATCGCACATTCAGTCGGCGGACGGACGATTGCCCTGCCCTTCTTCTCTCGAATGACCGAGCGGGAAGTCGATCTTGTGTGCCAGACTCTGGAATTAATGATGACGCGCGTCAGATTTGTGCGTGATTAGTTGCCTTCATTAACTACGAAGGTGGGATGAGTTTGCGCAGATATCTGCCGTATTCTATCACCTTGCTTACGATGTCTGCCATGGATTCCTGAACGATTATGTGATCGCCATTGATCAGCTTGATCGTTGTATCAGGATTTTCCTCAACCGTGCGGATCAACTCAGCGTTGATGACAAGAGGTTTACCGTTGATTCGTTTGACAGTAATCATGGGATGAGCTGAAAGTGACTGCTGCAACTCAATTTCAGGAATCAATAGACCAATTCATTATCGACCCAGAACGAGAAGCTGATCGATAAGTTCATTCGTGGTGTTAATAACCCGACTGGCGGCGCTATAACCGGTCGAAGCCAGGATCATGTTGGTAAATTCCTGGGAAAGATCGACATTGGATAATTCCAGGGCACCTCCGATCAACCGCCCTGTGCCGAACGAAAGGGGTGCAGTGATCAAAGGAGTTCCCGAGTTGGGACCGACCTCAAACAAGTTACTCCCGGCATCGACTAATCCCTCAGGATTGGCGAATTTTGCCAGAGCAATCTGCCCAATGGTTCGAGTCAATCCATTGGTGAACGAACCACTGATAACTCCATCCTCACCTATTGCGAAATTACTCAACGTTCCAATTGGAGAACCATCCTGATAGACTGCAGCCAGATTGCTCATGGTGTCCGTGAGGGCTGAGATCTCATCCGTTCCCGAGTCAAAATCCATCGTCACTGTCAATGGGGTTACAGCACCATTGTCTCGAATGATCGAAAACGCCTGATTCGTTGCATTGAGGTAGCGACCGTTGGCATCAAAGGACACCACACCCAAACCGATTATCCGATTGTCATCGGCATTGTCGGATGACTCAGCGATGAATTCCCATTTCGTACCGCTTCCGTCGATGGTTTCCTGCAGCACAAATGTCAGATCAATCGTGAGCGGTGTGCCCAACGAATCATAGACGACAAAACTCGTGCGTACTGACTCGCCATCAGACTCACCTGCCCTGGTCATGACAAACGGTTGACTGATCGGTGATCCGACAGTTCCAAGTGGATAGGTCACCACGAGATCAGCTGTATCTATATCCAGATCTTGCACGGTTCCTTCGTTGCCGGTGATGACGATCTGACCACTCCCATTGATGGTGATCCCACCACCCAGATCATGGCCGTCTATGGATGTACTATCCAGACCGAGAATGTCATCAAGCCACGCGACGAAATCGTTCATGTCTGATCCATAAGCATCAACCCCCAGTGTGGCTGCGGTTCCAGCATCAGTAAAGGAAAACGTATGTTCGCCGATATCCTTCCCACCCTTTTCGATTCCACTGATCGTGATCACCGGGCTGGAACCCGCCTCCAGCGCCAGGAATGATCCGCCGGCACCATCATCGATATATAGATCATTACCGCCCACCGTTAGATTTTCTGCTCCGGTCATCGGGACCGTCAGCAAAGCATCGGTGTACATAGCGCGTGTTTCATGAATTGACCCGGTCGTTGCCACTGTGCCGGAGGCATTAACATTCCCGTTGAATATGACATTTCGACTTGCCTCAGCGAGGGTCAGCGTACCAACGGGAACATTGAGTTCGACCAGATTTCCTTCGACGATCTCGAACTGGTCATCAACGGTGTAACCCATCACCTGCGCGCCGGAGATTGTTACCAGGTCATTCGTTTCGTTACGCTGGAATGTGCCATCGCGGGTGTAAAACTGCTCGCCTGCAGATTGAACGATAAAGAAACCATCGCCTTCAATAGCGACATCGGTCGCTACACCGGTAGCGCTGATTGCACCATTATTGAAATTCCGTTGCGTACCGGAAACAGTAATTCCCAAGCCGATCTGACCTGGGTTCGTGCCGCCGGACGAATCGCTTGGCGAAGTTCCCATGGAAAATGTTCGGTTGAACATTGGGGAAAAGCGCATCCGGTTATTCTTGTAAGCCGTGGTATTAACGTTGGATATGTTGTTGCCAATCACGTCAAGGAAGCGTGAATTGGCTGACAGGCCGGATAACCCGGTAAAAAGTGCAGTTGTAGAAGCCATCGTAAACCTCCGTCATTCAGGCGGGCTTATGATTCCCGGTTTCAATAGAGTTGATACCGGGATCACGTCTGTTGATATGTAGCGAATGCCGTGCCGATTCAAGATGTGCAAGCATCCCGGAGGGCAGGAAATCGGCATTCTTCGGTGGACTTACCCCATATATCTCTTCATCTTCATCGGCGACATAGACCGCAGCATCGACTGAGCTGTGTCCTCCCGGCGTTCTTCCGGATAATTCATCATGGATCAACCGCTGTGCCACATCCAGGATCAACGCTCTGCCATCAAGCATCAAGACGGCATGTTTTGAGCCGTTGTGCTGCGCAACATCGGCTGCGACTGCCAGTCGAGTTTTTTGTGCTTCTTCCAGCGGTGGATCAATGTGAGCATCCACAGTAACCGGTCGATTACTGGTGATATCACCGCGCGCAACAAGGGTCATAAGTTGATCAAACGACTGCAATTCAGTGGGGAGGGGTATCGGATCACCAGTATCGTCGGCTGACACAGGACGTACCGGAGGCTCCAGTCGTTTAAGGAGTTGGGTCGGGTGGATCATCGCCATTTCCAAAACCTGTGTTATTCGGTCTGTTATCCAGAACCGGGCATACCGTTGTTTCCCTTATCGCCCGTGTCATCGTCTCAGGGATCGGGATCTGGATCGGGATCAGGGTCAGGATCTGGATCTGGATCTGGATCTGGATCTGGATCTGGATCCGGGTCGGGTTCCGGATCCGGGTCGGGTTCCGGATCCTCAAACAGGTTCGGGTCAATCACCGTTTCGAGATTCTCTACCGGGATGAGCCAACCGTTATCGAGTTCGACCGTGATATTTTCACCCTGGCGAATCACTGAAACGACGTATCCTGCCACACGTTGAGCATCTGTCGTCAAGCCGCCGACAAACTTCCCGATGAGCGTGCTTGCCGAGGTCATTTGATTATCAGTCACCAGTGATTCGAGATGTTTAGTTATGGCAATATCAGACTCAATGGATCGTATGGAGTTGATCTGCTCCAGAAGGGCTTTGGTATCGCTTGGTGCCAGTGGATCCTGATGTGTCAGTTCGGTAAACATGACCTTGAGGAAATCTTCCGATGACATGTCACTGAACTGGTTAACAGTTTCGCGTTGGCTCGTGGCTTCGTAAGGATAATAAGCTGGTATCTGACTCATTCTGTTATATCTCCGGGGTTATAACCCTGAAGCAACTCCGCAAAGAGATCGTCGGCAGCACGGGTTTGGGTATCGGATGATGTTCCTTCCTCATCGCCTCTGCCGCGGCTTCGACCATCACCCGCATCTTGCTGGTGACGGGTTTGATTCTGATCTTGTTCCTGATTGGCCTCTTCGCGGAGCTGTTCGCTCTGATTTGGAGGTGTGTGCTGTACATGCAATCGATCAACTGTGAGTCCCTGTTGCTCCAATGCGGTTCGCAGCATCCCCAGACTACGCTCCAACAATGCCTGGGCTTTGGTGGATTCAGCATGGAACGTCGCTGTCACATGATTCTGCGTGATGGACATTTGCACCCGAAGTTCGCCCAGCTCAGGGGGTTCCAATCGCATATTCATGACCCCGCCACGTTGGTTCAGCAATGTCGTCAAACCCCGCCAGACACGCTGAGTAAATGCTGATTCCTCGCTGGACACCTTCTGGGAAAGAGGAGCTACCGTCGCATTACTCTCGTTCCACGAAATATTTTCTCCTCTACCGGCAGTAACTTGTGTCACTGAAGGCATGGACACCGGTAGAGTGGGTTCGCCTGCTGTTACTTGCTGTAGCGGAGTATTCGCAGACTCGAATCGAAGACCGGAATCGATCTGAACGGCGCGAGCGGCTGCTTGCATATCAGAATTCATATTCTGCCCGGAAAAATTTCTGATTGGATAATTGCGTGTCGAGACCGGTTCCTGATTCCGGAGCACTGATCGATCTGAAGGCATCTTTTGTTTTTGAGGTGTAAATTCTCTGCCCGTCGTGCCTTGATCGGAGATACGCAATGATTCAACCTGATGCAGAATGCGTAGTCCCTGAACCCGGTCCCTTGTTGAACCATAACCCCTGATTTGCTTCGTTGATTCTGATTCCAGTTGATTCGTTACAGGCCTCGATCCACTGTTTGATGATTGGTGACTCGGATTGCTTTGAGAAGACACGCTCGGGGTGTGGGTGGAGCTTTGTGTGAGGCGGGCCTGTTTTCCGGTCGATGTAGCGATTCGATCTGTAATCCACTTCGGAAGAGCTGTCTCACCTTCCATAATTGACTGGGCGGAAACTGGAAGCAGTGTACTGCTCGGCTGGTGAGTTGATGGAGTAACTTGATTTCCCGTGGGCGGGTTCACAACACCTTTCGTAGTGCCCGCAGCGGAAATCTCATGCTGGATGTTCAAATTTGATAAGTAATTGATGACATGCTGCGGTAGTGATCGTTGTGTAGTTGGCAGAGAATCCCTGGCAAAATCCAACATCCCCACCAGTTGCTCAGGAGACCGCACGGTAGAAGCCGGTAATCCTTGCGCATCATTGGATACAAGTTGCGCTTGACCGGCCATAGCGTGCATCGGGACAAGCTTGCCCTCAATTGCCGGATTCATCGGCAACAGGTTCACATAGGGGAGCAATCCAATGGGAACATCCGATGCGACATTTTGTAAATCATCCGCTCCCCCACTGTCTTCCGCATCAACAGGAACAGTCATCTGTTGCCCATCAATCGGTATATCGTTGGATTCAGTATCAGGAGAGGTTGATGTATTCTGCCGAGAATCACTTGTGGGATTATCGATTATCGGAACATCCGTTTCAGGTATGACCGTCGCGTCCTGAAGTGCCTTGGGAAAGGCGACATCAGAATCACTGATTGCATCCGGAAATTGTGCTTGTTTCCCAGACGATTGCGACGTAGCAGTCGGTCCATCAATCAGCACTGGCAACGGTTGTATCATAGGTGGAGCCCTCAGGATTTTCGGGGGGCAATCCGAAAGTCCTAAGTGCTTCCAGCAATTTAGCTGCCATTGCATTTTCCTGGTCAGATTTAAATTCATCCAGGATCTTTTTCGATGCTCGCGGATTCATCGCATTGAGATACGCCACGACCTGTTCAAGATCTCCGCCTTCGTAGAGATTGAGAAGCCTGGCTTTGGCGAGCTTGGGCTTGGCCGACTCATATAACTTGACCGTTTTCTGGAACTGTTCATCAGATTTGCGGGCCACTTCTGCCGCATTGGCCTCTTTCCAGGCTTCATCCCGAGCATCCAATCGGCTCTGGCGGGCATTGATGGCGCGGGTTTGCTGGTCAAGCTGAAATTGAAGTGCTTCAACCTCGGACTTGACCCGGCGTACCGCCTGGAGTTCCTGAGCTTGAATGCTGGCATACGAGTTGATGATTTCAGCGCTGGAAAAACCCCAGCGATGCTTGTTTGCCTCTTCGAGTTGCTCAGCTTGAACGGTTGCCTGGGCTTGAGCTTCGGTTTCCACTATTGCGGCTGCTTCGGGAATGGTTACCGCAAGCATTTCCCGCACCTGCTGAATCCGATCACGATTCAGGCGCTGGCTTTGCCATAACCATCCAATGAAAATCAACAAAGCGAGAAGATGAACCACTGCCATAAAACTGATGATGTTCCAAAGTGTTTTCATCACATTGCATCCTTGCGTGCTGCCTGTATAACAGCTAATTCATCAAGAGTAGCACTCTCAGCATGCTCCAACTCGTATCGCCATTGAGCGAAACGCTGATCACGAAGAAGCTCCAGCGCTCGACGTTGTTTGGTTGCTTCGAGCAATTCTTCGCGCGCTGTCTCCACACGTTTATAAATGCCCGCCAACTCCAGAGCCATGCGCTGAGCATCTCGCATCAAGCGCAGGGTGGCGCCGGCATGATCTCGTAATTCGCCGAGATCCAATTGCCCGACCAGACGATCGCTCATTTGCCGTTTGCTCAGAGCGATCCACTCCTGCTGGTTGCGCAGATTGTCTTCAATCTGCATACGTTGACGCTCCAACTCCGCCACAGCGCGTTGCTTGCCCTGCTCGGTTTGACGCCGAGCACGAAGGAGAGGTTGAAGTCGAAAGACAAAGCGTGGCATGAATCTGAAGAATCCTTATCTGAAACCGTCAGAATCTGAGCAAGTTTGATTCCAACGTACAATATGACTATCCCCCAGCTCCCTCACGGGTACTTGATAGTTGCGGTATGGAGCCAGGAGATGTCTGCGCTTGTGATTGCTGTTTCTGGAGCTGCTCTGCGTGAATTGCCAGATCCAACAGCCCGCGACATGTCTCGGGATAGTTGGCTTTCTCATTGACATCCTGCTGGAAATACGCATCCATCTCTGGCTTCATCCGAATCGCAACATCGCAGTGGAGATTAGAACCCGTTGCGTATGCTCCAATGTTGATCAATTCCTCTACCTCAGCATACGCTCCGAGGAGTTTGAGTATCTGTTGCCGGGCAGCAATGTGATGTTCATCACACACATCAACGGCAACACGGGATATTGAATCCAACGCGTCAACTGCGGGATAATGCCCACTTGATGCCAGTTTACGGGATAGGCTGATGTGACCATCAAGCACACCACGCGAGGCGTCAGAAATCGGCTCGGTCATGTCATCACCCTCAACCAGAACCGCATACAGGCCTGTAATCGATCCCCCACTCTCCAGCGCACCAGCCCGTTCAAGCAGCATTGGCAAAAGTGCAAAAACGGATGGTGTATAGCCTTTCGTTGCCGGCTGCTCACCGATTGCCAAACCGATTTGACGCTGTGCCTGGGCAAAACGGGTGACTGAATCCATCATGAACATCACATCCGCCCCCATATCGCGGAAATGCTCCGCCACCGCACAGGCCAGGAAGGCTGCCCGAACTCGAATCAACGGTGATTCATCACTCGTCGCGACTACCACAATGGATCGAGCCAATCCTTCAGGTCCAAGTGCATTTTCCAGAAAATCGCGTACTTCCCGACCACGCTCTCCGACCAGCGCCAGAACATTCACCTCCGCTTCAGTATTTCGAGCAACAGTCGCCAGCAGAGTTGACTTTCCCACACCGGGACCGGAAAAGATCCCGACACGCTGACCCTTTCCCAGCGTGAGCATCGCATCGATCACCCGAACACCGGTCGGAATCGGCTCATCAATCGGCCGGCGGTGCAAGGCACATGTAGGATTGGCATGGAGCGGACGTGCAACGGTATCGGGCAGGGCACCTTTCTGGTCGATGGGACGCCCCATGCCATCAATCACCCGTCCCAGAAGACTTGAACCAACCTGGACAGTCTGGGCTGATTGTTCTCCCATCACGAATGTCCCGGGCGCGATGCCATGGCTCGGGGCAAATAGCATCACCACACTTCGTTTTTTCTCGAAGGCGACGACTTCCCCCCAGATTGATGCATCCCGGGGATCACCTGCATGATCCTGCCGCTGCAATCTCACCAACGCTCCAATAGGCAGGGGCAGATCGTCCACGAGAATGCTCAGACCACGAACCGTGGAGACCGTGCCGATGATTTGTCGGCTTTGAATGCGCTTCAGCGTTTCTATCTGTGGACCCAGCACGCTCATGGTCACTCTTCCTGCTGCGTGTCGGGCTCGGAAGAGTGATCTTCCCTCACCGTTGAATTTGTCTGCAGGAGAACCTGTGCGATGCGATCCAGTTGAGTTTCAATCGTTGCATCAACACACCCGCCTTTCGTGGTGACAATACAACCGCCTCTCTGCATTGCTGCATCCTCGGCAAGATCTGCGTGTTCACAGTTGTGCGCTTTTTCCAGCAGTTCAGGGAGTATGTTATTAACGGTCTCCCGATCATCGGGATGAATAGTGATCAATACTGAAGTCGGCTGACTGACCATAGATAATGCTTCTGCCAGTTGATCTTCGATCACGGTTCCGTCTGTTTGCACGGTACGCGCGATGATTTTTTGTGCCAGGGCAAAGGAGAATTGCAGGACATCTCCACGGGCAGCAAGGAACATCTCGCGGCGATCAACCTCCCATTGTTCCAAAGCGGCTGGCCATGATTCGGTGATCTGTTCCAATTGTGGTTTGAATTCCTGGAGGAGTACCGCACGCCCCTCTTTATCACCCTGGGCGAAGCCTTCTTTTCTGCCACGTTCAAGGCCCTGCTGATAACCACGTTCGTCAGCCTGAGCAATTAACTGATCTGCTTCTTCCTGCGCTTGCTGGGTGATGCGTTCTGCCTGCAATTGAGCTTCCCGACGGAGACGCTCAGCTTCCTGTTGGAGATCCCCCAGATCCAACACCACCGCATTCTTGATGAGGTGAGCGGAATTTCCCTGCTTCAACAATGCCATTCGTGAATTGCTCCCGGATGCAAACGTACATAACGCCAGCAAGATACGATCACACGACGATATCCTTATCACCACCTCGACCTGAGATAATGATCTCACCCGCATCTTCCAGACGCCGCACAACATCGACGAATCGTTGCTGCGCCGCTTCCACATCGCTCAGGCGTACCGGTCCCATATATTCCATGTCTTCCTTGATCAATTCTGCTGCCCGTGCGGACATATTGGAAAAGATCTTGTCCACCAGTTCATCACTGGCGGTTTTCATTGCCAGACAGAGTTCATCGTTGTCGATTTCCTTCAGAACCGCCTGAATACCCTTATCGTCGACCAGCATGATGTCTTCAAACACGAACATCAGGCGTCGGATCTGCTCAACGAGATCCGGCTCCTCCGCCTCAATACCCTCCATGATTGCCTTTTCCGAGGCTCGGTCACACAGGTTGAGGACTTCTGCCACGGTTTCCACACCGCCGACTTTTTCCACGGAATGCATGAGCATGTTGCTGAGGCGTGATTCCAACCCGGTTTCAACTTCACGAATGACATCGGGATTGGTCTGTTCCATGTTGGCGACACGACGAACAACTTCGATCTGCTTCTGTTCCGGCAGCCCCACGAGAATCTCCGCGGCTTTGTGGTGTGCCAGGTGGCTGACGATCAGTGCGATCGTCTGGGGGTGCTCATCCTGAATGAACGTCAGGACGTTTTCACTTTCCGCCTTCTGGATGAACGAAAACGGGGTCTTTTGTACCTGAGTCTGGATCTGTTGCAGAACCTTGTCCGCCACTTTCGGATCGAGAGAATTCTTCAGCAGTGATTGAGCATAGTCCAATCCACCCTCACGTGTGTACTGGCTGGCCATACGCAAGGCATAAAACTCTTCGATCACCTTTTCCGCCAGATCACCGGATACTTCTCCCAGCGACGCGAGAGTTCGCGTCACATCTTCAACCATCTCGCCGCTCAATTCACGAAGCAGGTTTCCGGCAGCTTCAGAATCCAACGCCAAGACGAGAATTGCGGCTTTGGTCAAACCGTCAAGTTCATCAATGTTGCTGGGCAATGTTGATCCGGGTCGAACGGGCATCAGGTTAATTGAACTCCAGAAAATTCAGGGAAAAGCAAGAACTGTTATGTAATTTAATCACTCCACAGTTTTCATCCATCGTCGCATCAGGTTGGCAATTTCTGTTGGATCTGTTTTCGCCATGTCATTGATCTGATTCAGCATTTGCTGAAAACGCATCGCATCTTCTTCAATTTCCACACCTTCCATTGCCGCCTGCGCCTCTCCCGCCTCCCCAACCAGATCAGATTCTCCCTTGTTCAAGGCGGGCGGCATGCCGACCAACTCTTCCGGTGAGGGTAACTCCTCGCGCACGGAAGCTTTTTTCACCATGATGAACATCATGAACAGGCTGACTAACACCAGTGCGCCGAGACCGATATTTCGTACCAGGCTTCCTCCCGGTACACCTCCAGACATGCCTGTACCCGCTCCCTCACCCGATCCATCGAATCCTCCACTCCCGGTCGCTGATGCTGCGGCAAAATCTGCAAATGCGTATACCTCAACCGTACCGGGTACGGCACCGACAATCGCACCGGTATCAATCAGCGGCTCAACAAACGATTTGATCTGCGCTGTCTGTTCTGTAATCAATGTGTCCAATGCCGCTCGATCCGGCTCTGATGCCTCATCACCCGAACGCTGTTGATACAAGCTGATGAGAAACGACTCTGGTATGCCGATGCTGGCATTTATTTTTAACGCATACCCCTTGGGATTGTCTTTCTGGATCGTTGTGGTCGGGACAAACGGAAGCGTCTCTTCACCGGAACGTTCTTTTTTCACCATGGATTGACGGCCGCTACCTCCGGTGATGCTTGCGCCGGTGTTCGGTCGAACCCCCGCTTCCCCTGATGGACTCTGATTGCTTGCTTCATACGAGTCGCTCTCAGAACTGAGCGGTCCCACGATTGGATCGCCATACGTTCGTTCATTGACAAATTCCCGCGCGGTATCGACTTGGGCGTTGACTTCGATCAACACTCCGGGGATATAACCAAGAACGCCGCGGATCGAATTTTTGGCATGTTTCTCGGCAGCCAATTTCTGCTCAAGATAACGACCAGTCATGGCATCATCGGTTGAGCGCACCTCGCGCAACTTGCCGTCGACAATCACTTTGACATTCTCATGTTTCAAGCCGACGTGTGAACCGGCAACCAGATGAGCCAGAGCTTCGACACGAGATTGCGTAAAATCACTCCCCTGGGTAATGATTTGCACCATCGCAGTAGGCATCAGGGCCAGCGATCCGATTCCCGGCTGGCGCGTGGGCTGATCTATCACGACCGTAACCCGACTGATTCCATCCATCTGACCGATGGTCCTCTCCAGCACATGCATCTTCGCGATAAGGTAGTTACGGTCCTTGGATCTTGTATCCGTGAATGGATTGTCGTTGACGACCAATGTGTCGAAATCGATCTGGTCAGGCGCGATGTAATCCTGGTCCGCTAGAGCCGCTAAAACCGTGTAGGTTTTATCGCTGGGAACATACAGTTGTCCCGCCCTGGTTTCATATTCGATTCCCTGTTGCTGCAGATACGAAATCACCTGCGTGTGCGCATCGGCATCGACTGCAAGTGGCGACAGGGTCGATTGACTGGTGAGAAGACCCACCAGGATCAACGTGAGAATAAGAATGACCATCGTCGCTCCGATGAGGAGTTTCGAGACCATGCTTAGATCTCCCATCCGTTGATGGATGCTCTGAATTGTTTGGCTCAGTGCCAGCATCGTTTTCGGCCTCCTTGCCCGATGATCAACGGCACGGTGTTACGCTGGGGTTGGTTTGCCATCCTGGCTGAACACTTCCAGCGTCATGTCAATCTGAAGCACACTATACTCGAATCTGTTTCACCTCGTCATACGCATTCATTACTTTGTTGCGAACCTGCAGGAGCATGCGGAACGCGGTATCCGCTTTCTGTGTGGCAATGATCACACTCTCAACATCATCGCGCCGTCCGGTGGCTAGATCTTCCACCGCTTCCTTGGCATCCTGCTGCAGTTGATTCACATCATTGATCTGCTTGATCAATTGCTCCTTGAAGGAGGCACCTTGTGATGCATCCCCGGCTCCGGCTCCCGCCCGGGGAGAAACCTGAGGCGTGGTCGTTGTTGTTCCGATGAGTCCAAGAGGGTCAGGCATATTAATATCTCACGTATTCAAACACTCAAACTACGCAAGGATCTGCAACGCGGCTGAGTACATGGCCTTGGTAGCCTCAACCGCTGATATATTCGCTTCATAAGACCGAGCTGCTTCCATTGCATTCATCTGCTCGATCACGGGATCGACATTGGGATACGCAACATATCCATCAGCATTGGCAAACGGTGATTGTGGTTCATACTTCATCCGAAAATCACTTTGATCGAGAATGATCTCTGACACATGCACGCCAAGACCATCTTCTGATTCCCCGTCCCCGGGTGAGAGCAGGGCAAATCGCCTCTGGAAGGGATCGTACTCTCCATCTGCATTGAGCACCGTATTCTGGTTGGCGATGTTGGCGCTGATGATATTCAACCTCATTCGCTGAGCGATCATGCCGGAAGTTGAAATGTCAAGAGCGCCGTACATGTTGATGGTGTTACCTTTTCCTGTGGTTCAGTTCGTACTAAATCCGTTCTCGAATGGCGGTATTGATAAGATCAAAACGACTCCGGATAAGCTGAGCCGTGGTTCGAAACGTCATAAAATTCTCCACCAGATCCTGCATAATGTGTTCCACGCTGCGATCATTGCGATCGTGGAACAGTACATTCTCACCCAAAACCTCCGGGTGGAGTTGCATTCCGTCCGGCGAGATGGTTACCTGATGAGAATCCTCCACATTGAGGTCACCTCCGATATTGCCGTGTTTGTCGCGACGTTGATCGGTTGCTTCGGCTAATTGTGTCTGAAATGAGTCCACCGAAACATCCTGTGGCTGAAAGTTCGGCGTATCAAAATTGGCAATGTTATGCGCGATCAATTGATGCCTCTGGGCGGAAAACTGCAACAAACGCTCCAGAACAGGCAGAGCATCAGAATTGGTCACACCGGCAATCATGCGCAAATCATCCTTTCACAAAGAGCGCTACGTGACCTGCAGCAAAAAGTGGACCTGAAATCCCCTGCATTATGCAGCAGGTTAAATCGCGCAAATTCATGCGGATCGGGGAGAAACCGGCAATTCTTGCGCATAAGCATGGGCTCACAGGGATGCTGAGACAATCTGCTGCTCCTTCCATTTTTTGAGCTTCAAACCTAACGTTCGCACACCGATCCCCAATGCTTTAGCACTTCGCTGGCGGTGGCCGTTGTTCGCTTCCAGTGTTGCCACGATAGTCTGCCTCTCGATGTCATCCAGAGTCAGCTCACCATTGCAGACCAAGCCGATGTCTGAATAGTCATGAGCGACATGCGTGCCGTTGACTTCGACATTATTCACCGCTCCGTTGGTGGAGATCCCACATGCATTCTGCTCCAACTCGATCAGCCATGATCCGATGAGAGACGCTCTCACGACTTCGTCATTGGCCAAAACAACTGCACGCTCACAGATGTTCTGTAATTCACGGACATTCCCCGGCCAGTGATATTCCTGCATCAATCGCAGCGCATCATCATCAACGCGTTTCTCCTGTTTACCTTCGCGCTGCGCTACATCGTGGAGAAAGTGTACAACCAGTTCCGGAATATCATCGACATGATCACGCAAAGCCGGCATGTGTAGGGGAAGCACATTCAAACGATAATACAGATCCTGGCGGAATCGTTTGCCGGCAACCTCCGCAGGAAGATCGCGATTGGTAGTAGCAATCACTCGTACATCAACCATGCGGCTGGTGGAGGAACCAACACGCTCAAAGGTACGTTCCTGAAGAACACGCAGAAGCTTGGCCTGAATACCCGGATCGATTTCGCTTATTTCATCGAGGAGCAACGTTCCGCCGTCGGCTAATTCAAATCGCCCCTTGCGGAGTCTGTCGGCTCCGGTGAATGCTCCTTTTTCATGGCCGAACAGTTCCGATTCAAGCAAACTCGTGGAGAGTGCTGCACAGTTGATGGCAAGGAACGGCCCACGTGCGCGCGGACTGTGTTCGTGGATCCATCGTGCTGCTACTTCTTTCCCTGCTCCTGATTCACCGCTGATGAGTACGGTGCTGTGACTGTCGGAAATGCTCACCATACGCTGTTTGAGCTGTGTCATCGCATCTCCGCTGCCGACCAGAATATGTTGCACGGGAGCTGAATCTCCACCCTGATATGCGGGCGTTCCCTGAGCTCGCAGGATCTGGTTTTCCTTGAGCAGGCGGCCGTGATCCAGTGCACGCTTCACCGCAATGCAAAGTACATCGCCCGAAAACGGTTTCGTGATGTAATCATACGCTCCCTGCTTCATGGCGGCGACCGCGGTTTCGATCGTTCCAAACGCAGTCATAAACACAACCGGCAGTTGTTCATCAATTTGACGAATCTCAGTGAGCAGCTCCAGGCCGTCCATTTCAGGCATTTGAAGATCGGTGACTACCGCATCGAACGCACTCTGTGACAGCTTGGTAATCGCTGTTTTACCGTTGGCAACCGCCACGACCGTATGCCCTTTACGCGTCAGTGTTGTTGCAACACTGTCGCGCATGAGTTCCTTATCATCGACAACGAGTATTCGAGTCACGATTGCTCCTCCTTGATGATCTGATTCCGAACGTCGTGAGCAAGTTGTTGCGCATCCCGGGCATCGACAGGTAAGATCGTACTTTCTGATGGCAAATCGGGAGATGGTTTTGAGGGGAGACAGAGTTCAATCACTGCACCTCCACCGGATCGGTTCCGCGCATTCACATGCCCACCGTGGGCCTCGACAATTCGATTAACAATCGCCAATCCCAGGCCTGTACCGGTCGCGCGGGTAGTGAAAAATGGATTGAACATGCGCTCGATCACATCTTCAGGTATGCCCGGCCCGGTATCTTCCACTGACATAACAACTCGTGATGCACGTTTCCCATCCGGACATCTCACACGTCGTCGATCAATACCCAATGTTAACTCAAGTGGTTGATTCTTATGTTCGATCATCGCTTCAACAGCATTACGAATCACATTGGCAAGCGATTGAACAATCAATCCATCATCGGCTTTCAATGCACGTGGTTCGTTAATCGATTCTGGCTGTATGACAGTGACTTCACCCTTCACCAAGAGTGACTCACACGCGGATAGCGCCCGTTGCATGAGATCTTCAGCGGTCGTGGCAATGGGTTTAACTTTCATCTCCCGAGCGAATGTAAGAACATCCCGGACGATGTTATCCAGACCCACCACTGCCAGATTGATTTTCTCACATAAGTTCACCTGTTCCGGTCGGTTGGAAACATCTTCTGCCAACATCTGAATGTAGAGTTGAATTGATCCGAGCGGGTTGCGGATTTCATGGGCAATTCCCGCAGCCATTTCACCCAGTGCGGCAAGGGATCTCGACCGGCGCAACTGCGCATTGGCTTCGGCAAGCTCACCCTGCAGATGAGCCACCTGCTGATGCAGCGCGACGTGTGTAGCCTGAAGATTTCGCGTGGTTTCATCAACGCTCCGCATCAATTCCCTGAGATCATCCACCGCCAGATGTTCGGTATCGATGATTTCAATTTCCGGCACTGTCGTATCCGACAACCGGAGTGTCGTTTGCTGATCGACCTTATTGGATGATACTGCGGTACTCATGTTTATCCCTGATGATCAGCGAAGCGGTTCGTTTCCGTTGATTGACTTCTATAAGCCTGGCGAGCGCGCTGGGTTGTGCCGATGGCATGCATCTCCTGTTTCATTTCCTCACGGTGTTTCTGCAAAGCCTGTTGATCCTGCTCATCGCGTTGCATGATTTCATCGAGGTGCTGCGCGATGTGATCCAGTAGATCGCGAATGATGTCCCGCTTTTTCGTTTCAATCTGAGCCAGATAACGATCCAGCGATTCTGTCAGGGGCATGAGTTCCTGCTGCCCGCTGGTCAGGCGATCGATAAGTTCCTGTCTGCGTGTTAATAATTCAAGCAATGATTGATTTTGCCCCGTGGCGATGATGGTACGCTGTTTTTCCGCCAACATGGCAATCTGATCCACCAATTGACATTGCTGCTGAAGCAACTCAATTAAAGAGTCAGCCCAGGTCGCGCGAGAAACAGAAGAGGTTGTTGAAGCAGTTTTCATGTTCATCCGCAAATGCGGTACCTCCTCTTACTGCGATGACTCTGATGAATCCGTTGCTGCTGCGTGTGTTTCCGCCTCCGTCAACGGTGGATTGTTCACAAACCACAGCTCCCAGGCCTGCCGGTTCATAATGGCATCAGGTGCATCAAATGCTTCATCCGGCATTTGCGCCAATCGTGATTGAGCCCGTTGATGAGCTGCTGCGGCTCGTTCCCAGTCACGTAACTCACCGTAACAGTTAACAATTTGAATCAATGCGGTAATTGACGAACTGTGCTTGTTATGAACACGTGCAACATAATCATAAAAACCGATTGCCCTTTCAAACTCACTCAGCGCAAAGGCCGTATCACCGCAATACAGATGCGTATTGCGTTGAAATCGTCGTTGTTCTGCAGTTAACTCATGGGGATCGAGTCGGCTGTATGCTGTGGCTGCCTTCTCCAGTTCATCAAATGCCCGATGAAGATGCTGCTGACGCAGTTCACTCAACCGTTGTTGTTCACGAACAGGTATGGTTGCATCACTTGCCAGAAATTCTGCGATTTGTTCTGCACTGCCACGGAAGCTGTCGCCCAATCGAAAGATCAATTCGTTGACACGTTCATCATCGGGGTAATACTCCACGGCAAGACTCAAATGTTCGATGGCATCAGTGTACTCACCCATCTCATAGTTCATCGTCCCCAGAAAAATCAATGCGTCTCGATAATCGCGCGACTGGGGTGTCAGAATACCATTCCCTTCAACGACTCGAATCAGCAGCTGTTTGGCTTCCGGCACACGGTCCAACTCGATCAGGCAACGTGCCAGATACACATGGCTGTGTGAAGCCTGCGGGCTTCGCGGGTGTTCCTTTATAACCTGCTCATAATGCTGGACTGCCTGTTCATACTCTCTTTCTGCCTGGTAAGCCTGCGCAAGTCGATAGACAACGTCGGCTCGGTGAGGATCTTCCATTGGACGCCCGGAAATGTATTCCTGGAAGTGGCGAATTGCCTTATCCGGTCGGCCACCAAGATCGAAGCTGTCTGCCGCCTGCCAGAGCGCCTCAGCCCATTGTTCATCCTGATCGGGCAATAACATGGATGTGCGGGCATAACGGACAAAATAATCACCCGCTTGATCATAATGTTCGTTAGCTTCGTTACGAATGACCGGATTGGTACGACTCGGTACGGATTGATCCTGTTCTGACTGATCATCTGTCTCCATCAGCAGATTGTCCGCCATCTGACGATGACTGGACGCTGCACGAAGCAGCACATCACGCGGTACATCCGAAGGAGGAAAAAGTCGTTCTGCCAAGCCTGTGTAATCCAGGGCAAGTGTGAGTTGATTCGTTGCCAATGCTGCATCATGCCTGTCACAGAGGTTCTGTGATACCCGCTGAGGTGTGATATCACGACGCGGCTCACCACTCATCACGAGATTGATCAATCGCTCGTAGTCTGCTATCGCACCGTTATGATCTCCCAGCTTGCTGCGAGTCTCCGCCCGGTTGAATAGCGCCGGCACAAAGCCGCGGCTGGAAGGATACTCACGCACTGCTTCATCGAAATTGGAAAACGCGTCTTCCAGTTCATCCTGCAACACATGGAGCATCCCGGCCAGAACCAGCACACCACCCCTGATCTGATCAGTCCCGTCCAGTTCATTGAGTGCATTTTGAATGTGATGATCGGCATATTCATATTCGCCGATATCGAAATAACCACGCCCCAGTAAGGCCGTGAGTTCCGCAAGACTGACAGATTGACCGGTTTCTTCCACACGTCGCTCAACCCGGCGAATGTCAACCAGGAGTTTGTGTATTGCTTCCTCGGGATCCCCCAATTCCAGGTTGAGTTCCGCCTGTCGAGCGGCTCCCCAGGCAAAGTCCGCGGCACTGAGACGAGAATCTTTCTGATATTCGTTGAGCAACTCAAATAGGGCATCCGAAGCCAGATCCTTCTGATGCAGAGCCTTTTCCACCAGGCGACGCAATACACGATTGCGACGCATGCGAATATCATCCTTCATCGAACGTAGATCCAAGGCTTCCAATTCCTCAATACACTGTTGGGCTTCTTCGATTTTTCCCAGATCTATCAAAGCAAGTGCCCAACGTTCAATCCTGGCTGGGTTGAATTGAAATCCACCTTTCTTGGCGTTGCCGTATTCCTGGTCGATTCGCTGATTGTGCTCGAACAGATTGATATTTTCAGATTGTTGCCAACAGGCCAACCAGTCAGCCACAGTGGCGTGGTAGAGCGCCTGCTCTTCCGGTGTGGCTTCACCGATGTTCGGTTGAATCTGCTCGGTGAGCAGAGTGGAAGCTTCGTCAAAGTAACCGCCGTGGATGAGTTGGCCTGCTTGAGCAAGCGCAGATTGGCTGCCTTCTTCCGGACTGTCCAATGTTGCAATATAAATCCCCACGCTAATCAGGATGATGCTGATGATGATGGTGGGAACCTGCCAAAGATCACCCCATGCAGGAGTTGCAGATTTTGAGGTATCGGCATCCGCGTTCTGCGCGCGGGAACCCTGCTTCCCCTCATCAGGTTGTTTCGCTGCCCGATCGTCAGCCACTCGAGATCCTCTCTTCGGCCGGGAGTGCACTCGCACCCAGTACAGACGATCACCTCAAACCGATGAATCCATTCATCGGAGATTGGGATTATCGGCCTTTCTCGTTGCATTGCTTCAGGAAACACGCATCAGAACGAGCACTTCCCTCTGGCATTGATCCTGCTTTGGGGCCTCTCATTGCGTTGAGTGGTGTGGGGGAGGTCAATCCTGGTCGGCGTTCTGGTGCGATCGTCGCAATACTGCGGTCCGTGAGAGTAAATCACCCAAACCCTGTAAGTTGGGGCTTGCCAGAATAAATATCACAAGTGGTGGTATGACGAGATACACACATTTGACGAGGTTACGAAAGAGGATCTGGCTCGGTCTCGGCCGGGAACCGTCGGCGCAACACACCCGCGCTCCGAATATTGCCTTGCCAAAAGTGGTCATGGTAAAAAGTTCGCTCAGCGTGACATAAACGATGAAGATCCCACCCGCTACCAGGAAGGGTATGGATTCTGCGATCTCAGCCGTCCACAAAGGCCAGCGCAGCAATGCCGATGGCGAACTTTGTGTCACCAGACCGACCACTATTGCTCCGGGAAGGAAGTCAATCCCAAATGCACCAAGCCGCCCCCCTACAGGCAATGGAGTCAATCCATCTGAGAGTGGTACTGCATTCCGTATCGCTGGTCGAGCAAGAATGACGAGTATAAATGCCAGACCAGTCGCGCTGAGCAGGAGGAGCATGTGGACAACACCTCCGGTCGGCAGCGGCGCCTGACGCATTCGTTCCCGCTCCTGAAACTCCCCGGTGACCGGATCAATGCGTCGTAGGTAGAGAGAGCCATCACGCATGGAATCGATAATTCGCAATCCATCATGAACGGCAAAGATCGCCCACTCTCCTACCGGTGCAGTGATCGTTTGAAATGGGATTATCTTCCCGGGTCGAATGAATGCAATCTCGAAACGATCAGAGTTGGATTTATCCACCGTAAGCAGAAACGATTGCCCGGTTGTTGATCCACACCAACGCACACTGTCGAGATCCAGATCGATGATACTTTTTTGCCACGTACCATCCGTCGGTCGAAAATCCCAGCAAATTGTTTCTGATGCATTTCCAGCCATAGTGGTGAACAAGCGAAACGCCATACCATCTTCACCCCCGGAAAACAGTCTACCCTGATCACCTGGCATAAACTCTTGTGGTAAAGGGACTTCCTGCCATTCACGTGATTTGAGACAGAGTAGTTGGGGTTTGTCAGGAGGCGGGTACTCGGTGTTGAGTTCAACACCTTCATGAGTTGGAACCTGGGGCTTCTGATTCGGCCAGAGGAGAGCTACCGGTCCGTCTGCCGTTCCGATGAATCCTGCCACTGCGCCCCAGGCAGGGAGGGAAGATTCGACAACTAAACGATCAACCGGATCCGGATGATACGTTTTGACGGCAGAATCGTACCGTGCTCGTATTGTGAAAACTTCTCGATGTGCATCATCCTGGCTTGGATCACAAGGTTGCACCAGCCAGAGTTGATTACTCCAGCTTGCCATTCTCTCGGGCAATTCCGATAGTTGGATCATCTGCTGGAGATACGGCCCGCTTGAATAACTGGAATGATGATAAAGAGGATAAACCAATTGATCGGATTCCGGCCTCGGACTCACAAACCACACATGTCCCTGGTTTGACGCCCCCTGGAGCACCAAATCCTCGGCGAAGGCACTCGACGAACAGAACAAAATGGTCAGGGCAACGAAGGAAAATCTCAATCGCGTACATGGGAATATAGAGCTTGCACAACTGTGATTTATGATTCGTGCTGTGTGAATCAAATTGCACAACTGCATCAAATCACAAAATACCTTGTAGTGATTTGACTGATACATAGCGCAGTTAGCTCGATGATGAATGCTTACTGATATTCAACTCGATTGTCGGAGGTTCCGTCGACTCTCCAACCTTCAATGCGGTAACAGGTTGTGCTCGCTGGGCAGAATCCGCCTCCGTAGGCAGCGCGACAAAATACGTCACAGGTTTTTCAGTCACTCCCTGTTCCTTGTCGCGCAGACTGAGTTGAACCACAGCAACGACATACATCTCCTCAGCGATAATCTGCTGGATGAGATCAGCATCAGCCGAGACCAACACCTGTTGAAGTGTCGGTTGGGGTAACGTGACTGAATACTCATTATCCGGAGGCCCAGACACGTGCACCCACACATGATCCAGAAGGTGTTCGCGAATAAGTGAACGTATCGTCAAAGATACCTGTGCTGTGCTCGGTGAAATTGTGACAGTGTCGTTTTCACCCAGTCGTCCTTTCACAGCCAAAGGAACATCAATCGTGTGAGGCACACCGGGCGGCAAACGGTCAAGTTCATCGGCTGACACAATAGCCTCAACCACTGGTGGAGAGGACAATCGCTCGTGCATCTGACTGGGGAGTGTGAGTGTTGCTTCAGCAGGTTCAATGATCGGAGTGCTGACAGTCTGCATTCCCGGAGGTGGGGTAAAAACAATGCGTATAGGGAGTTGAACAAAAGTATCCACATTCACACTGCTGATCCCGGGATCGGTCGCAACTACGCTTACACCTGCTTCCTGAAACACGTCGTGAGAGATAAGTTCTTTCAACAAATCAACTTGCTGCATTCCTGGTTCAGGTTTCAACAGAACCTGAACACCCTCTTCCAGACTCTGCTGGGCATTGCGAATTGCAACTTTTGATCCCTCAAGGGTGATGCTGATCGCCTCCTGATCCGGTTGGACCAGCCACGTCGCCGTCTCTTCGGGCACGGCAAAATGAACGATCGGATGAGCCACGACCGACTCTCGGGTTTCACTTGCCGCCCAAACCCAGATGAGCAAGGTTACGATGGTGACGAAAAGGACCGACCAGATTTCACGATTCCATTTCAACGATTGATTTCCTTTTGGTCAGGCTGCACCTACTTTTTCGATCGTGGTTCCCACTTCATCATTTTCAGACCCACCCGATGGAGGTTCCTCGTCTTTTATTTCACCGGCCGAGCGTAATCTGCTCAACAATTGATCGTGTAACTGCTCCGCCGAAATGTCGTACATCATCTTCCCCCGCTCAGCCAGGCTGATCGCACCATTCTGCTCGCTGACGATAATCACCAGGCAATCACTTTCCAGGGTCAAACCGATCGCCGCACGGTGTCGGGAACCAAACCGCCGCGGCAGAATTCCTTCCTCCGCCAAAGGATACTGCACGCTCGCAGCGATTATTCGGTTTCCACGCACCACGACCCCAAGATCGTGCAGCGGATTGCTCGGCCAGAAAATCGATTCCAACAATCGCGCGCTCAAGCGAGCATCGAGTGTTTCACCACCTTCGACAAGACCGCCCAACTTGACGCTTCGTTCGATTGCAATCAACGCACCGTACCGGCGTTGACTGAGTTCCTTCACTGCTCTGCATATCGAAGCCACCACGTCTTCCACCGCCCGTTGCGAGCCGCGGAAGAAACGAGCGCCGCCCAACTGAATCATCGCCTGCCTCAATTCCGGCTGGAACACCACGATCAGTAAAATCGCAAGCAAACCCAGTAGTCGATCGTACAGAAAGTTCAGGCGACCAAATGCATCGCTGCCTTTCCCCAATACACGAATGAGAAGGGTTGTCACGATCAGCAGGAACGCCACACCCTTGATCACACCCGCGCCGCGTGTGCCGCGCAGGAACCGATAGATGAAGTAGACACAAACCCAGATGAAGGCCAATTCGATGACGACTTCATAGAGTTCGTAGCCACGGAAAACCTGGTAGAGATACTGAAGCATGATCCTTGTCTGTATCCTGGTCGGACTGCACCTGGTTCCTCAGCAGTATACCGATCCTGAACAATTCAGCGTCAGAATTTCCTGCCTTGATGTGCACTATCTTTCCGCTGTTATGATCGGTTACTATCGCTTTGAAAATCTAATCTCTCCAATGGGGGTGATTCGCAGCCGGGAATCTCATACGATCTCATCATGTCTCGTTATGGAAACCAATACCAGATCGCTCGCCCCACCGGGCGCTGCGCCGCAACAGAACAGCCGATCGAGCCAGGCGAGGTCTACATCGCCACGCTGAGCGAAGATCCTGAAGATGAGGGATTTGTCCGCTTGGACTATTCACTTGGAGCCTGGGAATCGGGATCCCGACCCGATCAGCTTTTCAGCTACTGGAAAATCACCGCTCCCGAGCCGAATGCCAAGGCCAAGCCGATCGTGGATGATGCGGTGGTGATGGATATCTTCGAGCGGCTGGCAGACGATCAGCGCCCTCAGCGTGTTGCCTTCCGCTTTGTCCTGGCTCTCATCCTCATGAGAAAGCGGCAACTGAAATTCATCGGCAGGACCAAACAGGATGATGGCGAGATCTGGCTCATGCAGCCGCGCGGTGCCTCGGAAGACCTGCCACCTGCCGAAGTCGTGAATCCCCGCCTGTCCGATGATGATATTCTCGAACTCACCGCACAACTCAGCGAAATTCTCCAAAGTGAACTCTAACCCCCCCACACATCATGAATGCAATTTCAATCTTCAACGAGCCGCGACCGTGAGGGAGCGGTTATGATCTTCAGCAATTCAACATGCTCCCATCAACAATATCACATCAAGCACGGCTCCAATACCAACGCATTTTTGCACTGCGACTATCCATTTTTCTTTTTCTCCTGCTTCTCCTGACAGTACTCCCCACCGGCTGCTCTTCCAGTCAAAAGATCCCCCCCACACCTACACTACCGGATCCTCTGCCCGCCTACGAAGAGCTGGCCCGCACACATAACGAGCGCGTTGCGGAACTACAGCAATTCCATACCTATGGTGTTATCGAATTTCGTTGGTCTGACCAGGATGGCAAACACTTTGAACAGGGTGATCTTCAACTCTGGATGATGCTCCCGCACCATTCCGCATTGCGTGTCAGCAAGCTCGGTGACGTACTCCTCTGGATCGGTTCCGATGAGCAACAGTACTGGCTCTTTGATTGCCTGAACGATGAAAAGGTGCTCTATCTCGAGTCACACGATTATGATTTCAGCAGCGATGAAGGTGATCAGCCGATCATGCTGCCGCCTCATGTCATTATTGACCTGATGGGCTTGGGGGAATTACCGATTGAAGTTGCAAATAAGGACAATCAGGATTCCCCAGTGGGACAGGCGTCTCGCCTGTCACTACCACTCATTGAATATGATGCGGACAATGATGCCTGGCTGCTGACACTTGCCCCCGATGAGCATCAGCTTCAGCAGCAAATCTCTTTCTCGCGCCAGACAGGCTTACTTCAGCGTGTCGTATTACTCGATCAGGAACAACAACCGATCGTTGAAAGTTCACCTCGGCGATACGATCGTGTGGAACAGGAAAGAAGTTTGTCGGTCAATTGGCCGCTGCTTCCTACATTAATCGACATCAAACAGCCGGATGGTAAGTACCAGGTCAAGCTTGCCTTTGACAGCCCATCAGGGATCATGCATGATCAACCACTTGATCGCATTTTCGACCTCGGCCGTCTTATCGACGCCCTCCGTCCTGATTTCGTGGAGATAACAGAGAAGCCATAGTCAGTATAGTATTAATCTACATATACTAAATTAACGATTCATACATCAGTTATATCTGCGAAAAAGGGCTTCCCAATTCTTATTCGATTTGTGAAGAATTGGAATACTATTATTAGGACACGTGTGTGCAAAGACGACAAGTAAACCACAATCGCCATGGCCTTGCGGCTGTTTGGGTTCTGCCTTGGAGCAGTATTCAAGCAAAGTTTCTTTTTCATGCAAATTGAAATACTGACAATTCGATGAGAATATATCATCAGCCTCTGTCAGGTGGAAATGCGGGACGAGTTCCAAGCCTGTTTCACTCGCGATTCTGCGCGTAGCAATATGACAGGCCGCAACGACTATAAGGTATACGCGACCGACACCTGCTAATAATTCTCCATATTGATTTGCCCATGCGTCACATGCTTGATCTCCTGATCCTACGAAATCGTCAATTAATACTACTGTGTCTTTTTTACCTAGACGTTCTCGAAGTATGTCGCTCCGGTGAATGAATAGTTCATTATATTCTCTGCTCGCGAGGTTATTTGCGTGTCGAAATTTATGGAGCATCGAATCACCACTCTCTCCCGCGCTTGCTGAGTACGCAATGAAGCGCCAAGTACCAACTCGATCGTGCTCATTTATACTCCACCCATTAAGACCTTGTAACACAGACCGGAAAGCTCCAGCGATCTGGTCATGTGTAAAATAGTCAATGCAGTCCAGTATTCGTGCTGCTAAATCGTTATCTTTGTCAAATTGATGGATCCAATCACGGATTCGATCTTCAGAGACATTATGACGGTAACTCGAAAAGTCATTTGACCACGCTCTCAATCTCTTCAGATCAATGCGGGTCTTACGTCGAGATGGTTTCTTCATTTGGTGAACCTCCGGCCGGCGTCTCTAAGTCTCCTCTGTATAAGCTTCAGTAAAGATTCGAGTGCCTTCCAGAATTTCTCTTCACCAATACATCCTTCAATATCCAATTCGCGAAGATCATCAACAAGTCTCCTCACACGTTTCTGTATTGCATTAGCCTCTGCAGCAGTTATAGCTTTTGCAATTTGTAAATGCTCAATAGGAAGATTATCATTTTCTGCGAATTCCCTGAGCTTACGACTAATCTGAGATTTTTTCCCAGCGTTTCTAGCGTTGTTGATATGTTGTTTAATCAGACGAAAATCCGTTACTGCCTTCAATCCACCTTTTGGATTTTGATACTTCTGAAGCATTGCTCTTGTAAATTGATCTTTCTTATACCATTCGAAGGAATTGACAAATCTATCATTTCGTACGGCATAGAGTTCTATGAAAAAATCGGCTTTTTCCCGTTTTCTTGGATCACCATCCAACATCATATCCTGATATTTCTTTGGATAATCCAATAGTTTTTTGCAACGTTGAATAACCGCTTGATCAAGTCCTGTTAAAGCAGCAAGCTTTTTAATGTTTCGCTCGCTCAATTCTTTCATCAGCAACTCAAGTTTCAAGGCCGTTGGCATAAGCTCCCAATCCTCACGAAGCTTATGTATCTGAAACATCGTAACGATGTTTTGGACTAATGTTGGCTCTGCAACTTCGTTGACAGGGACAGTTGCCATTTCCAACTCACAAGCACATATCCAGCGGCGCTGACCATCCAAGATAACATAATGCTTCTTATGAGTATCGTAATATACGGTTAGTGGGACTAAGATACCTACTTGATCGATCGACGAACGCAGAATGTCAAGCGGATCTCGATCAAATAGAGTGCGTGGGTTATGCGGATTGGGAAACAGATCATCTGTAGCAATGGTCTTCACGCCAATCTGATGTGGAGAATACCCACTAGATATCCTTTTTTTCCTTTTGGATTTCCTTTTACCATTCATAGTAGTTATTGGACTCCCACAGTTTTACTCTGATAATTCAATATTAGTGATCAACAACTCATAAGCAGCTTTTCTATCCCCGGTAAATCCAGCAACATGCCGTCGAACACGCATTCGACACGAAAACCAATTTTCAGCCAAAGATCTTGCTTCTCGGCAATCTGCATAAGAAACTAAGAATGCGGCGTTGCGATTGTGCATTTTTTCGAGATGTTCACTCAATCGGCACAGATCGTGGGAGCAAAAGGCGCGTTCACCATACTCGCGAAATACTCGCCGTGATTCTACAAAATACGGTGGATCAAGATATACGAAATCACCCTCACGAACATAACGCAATGTTGTTCCAAAATCCCAAGGTCGAAGTGTCGCACGCTGAAGTGATTTACCAGCCTCAATGAATTCATCACGAGTTACAAAAGCACCAGCTTTTGATGTTGCAAATGGAACATTGAACTGTCCAGATAGATTAGTTCGGTAGATACCATTGAAGCAGTTGCGATTTAAGTAGATAAAACGAACCGCACGCTGGATTGGAGTTAGCCTTGCTGGATCTCGAGCACGTTCGAGATAGTAACGTTCCTTCGTGCGAGGAATTGCAATTACACGATCATAGACTCTGCCAGGTTTATCCCGCACTAATTCATAAGTTTCGATCAGGTCAGCGTTTTTGTCAGCCAACAGAGCTTTTTCGGGACGAAGGCTGAAGAAGAAACAAGCCGAACCCGCAAACGGTTCAACATATCGGTCATAATCGGTACTCCAGAATTCCCTAAGCCTTGGAATCTGTTTACGCTTGCTCCCGGCCCACCGTAGAAAAGGTTTGGGAATTGTAGGAGAACCTGTGACCATGGTGAAAGCCTAACCCGAAATCAGTAGTCCGTCTAATTATACAAATATCCGATATCTCGCCATTTGAGCTTGACCCAAATCACCAAATAGCCAAGCGCAATTGTCTTGACAACATCATCTCGGCTACCCAAGAACTCCCGATTCATGAGACAGGCCTATGCCACCCCCCCTACTCATCCAGTGTAAAACCGATTTTGAGAGTTACCTGCCAGTGGGCGACCTGGCCTTCGTGGATGTGGCCGCGGGTTTCGACAACCTCGAACCATCTCAAGTTGCGCATCGTTTTGGCGGCCCGTTCCACCGCGTTTTTTACCGCGTCATCGGAAGACACCGTGGAGGAACCAGTCAATTCAATTTTCTTATACACATGATCACTCATGATTAATCACCATTCTTTTTTCAAAACTAATAAAAGGAAAGTGGGATTTAAACGTCATCATCACTATTGAGATCACACCCACCTGGTTACGTGCCAATATTTCTTTCCCCGTCGCAAGAGTATTGTACTACCCGGCAGAAGATCTTCTCGTTTGAGAGCATGGTCTGCAGGGACTTTTGATCCGTTGATCGAGATCGCGCCATTGCTGAGAAATTCGCGTGCCTCCCGTTTAGACTTGGCCAGCGAGGTTTGAGGGAGCAGTTCCACAAGTGAAAGCCCAGCGCCATCAAGCTCGGTTTGGTTATGCGAGGAGTTAGCAACATCGGCAAACACCTCTCGCAGCATAGCTTCATCCAGATCGCGCACATCGCCGGTGAACAACGCCCGGGTCGCAGCTTCAACACGATCCAGTTCGTCCTGTCCGTGCAGCATTTTCGTCATGTGCTGCGCCAGAGCGCGGTGAGCTTTCCGCTCATGCGGCGCTTCTTCATGTTGGCGAGCCAGTTCGTCGATGCCAGCCTGATCAATCAATGTGAACTTCCTGAGGAACGGCAGGACATCATTGTCATCAGCGTTGATCCAGAACTGGTAGAACGCATAGGGGCTGGTGCGATCGGGTGTGAGCCAGATTGCGCCGGATTCGGTTTTGCCGAACTTGCCCCCATCTGATTTCGTGATGAGCGGTGCGGTAATGCCGAAGGACTGCGGCGCGGCGTTTTCATCAACACCGAACTCCCGACGGATCAGATCGATCCCCGCCACGATGTTGCCGTATTGATCACTCCCTGCAATCTGGCAGGTGCAGTTCATCTCACGTCGCAGGTGCAGAAAATCGTACGCCTGGAGGACCATGTAGCTGAACTCGGTGTAGCTTATGCCCTGCTCTCGCTCGTGGAGCCGATCACGCACGGAATCTTTCTGCATCATCACGTTGACGGAAAAGTGCTTGCCCACATCACGCAGCACCTGGATGTAGCCCAGTGGCTCGAGCCAGTCCATGTTGTTGACGATGACGGCCGCGTTGGGCAAAGCGGGATCGAAATCGAGCAATTTTTCGAAAATCTTGCGCTGACTGCTGACGTTGTGTTCGATCTGCTCGCGCGACATGAGAGTACGTTCGGCGTCTTTCCCCGACGGATCACCGATCATTCCCGTTCCGCCCCCCATGACCACGATGGGCTGTTGGCCGCACAATTGCCAATGCTTGAGCAGCATGATGGGTATGAGGTTGCCGATGGTCAGGCTGTCGGAGGTGGGATCAAAGCCGCAGTATCCCACGCGCCCGGGAGTATCCAGGTGCTGGGGTAATTCATCGCCGGCTGTGGTTTGATGTAACAGGCCGCGCCAGTGCAACTCATCCAGAAAATTCATGCTACCTCGCAGATTTCATGGTTACGGAAGGGAAGTCAGAAGCACCAGTTTATTCGGATGGTTCCACACGTCCAGTTGGCTTGGACGAGGCGGTGTCTGAATGGCTGAGTGCATGCTGCTTTTTCCCGAGCCAGATCGACAGCAGCCACCAGACACCCGCCACGGGTGCTGCCAGTGCAACAACCTGAGATATCCCCCACGCCAACGGTCCGGTGAGGTAGGCAAAGCCGGAGGCCCCCAGGAGATCACCACCACGATAGATGAAGGTGTCGATGAAATTCTTGGCCTTGTATTTATCCTCCCGTGGAACCACAGTGAACAGACTCTCCCGGGCGGGTTTGGAGAGGGCATAGTTCGAGCCCCGCCGGCAGATCTGAAACACCACCAGCACAGCAAGGACGGGCCAGGCAAAGAGCGCAAGAAAACCAATCAGTGTGACGATGGGCAGGATCCCCAGCGTCAGTCCTACTCCCAGTTTTTTCATGATGCGACCGGTGAGGAATATCTGGGTGATCACCGTCAGAATGTTCGTCCACATATCGATGAGCGCAAACAATTCCACGCGGTCGGCATTGGAAATCGCAACCTTGTCGATGATGTACATCTGCACGAAATACGTGATCGTTGAACTCAGACTGTAGAGTAGCAGAAAGAGACTGATCATCTGGAGATAACCAGAACGCACGATGCTCATCATTCCCGCAAATGGTTTGCCGGGCTGGATGAAAACGTTTGGTGATGGTGATGTAGTATTGACGTGATCTATTTTCCGATTGCGCAGGCACCGATCGAAATATATCGCAGAAAATTCAGCACACATGAGAAGGAACATTGATGTTGGGAGCAGGACAACTTCAATCCGAACCGATCCTACGTTCTCTTTGATGAACGCGGCGATGGATCCTGTGATCCAGGCACCTACGATAGCTCCCGTGGTTCCTCCTACACCAATGAGGCCAAACACACGTTTGCTTTGACTGGCGCGAAAAACATCAGCCATGGTTGACCAGAACAAGCTGGTAACAAACAAGTTGAACACGCTGACCCACACGTAAAATAAACGTGCCGTTATGACTGAATCATATGATCCCAGGTAGAAGAAGATGAACTGAAATACCAGCAGATTGAGCAGAATGATGACATACACGATGGGTGCAAAAATCCTGCGGGGAAATCGGCCCACTAACAACGCAAAAAGTGGATTGAGTACGACCATAGAGACCAGGGTTGCCATATAGAGCAAATGCAGGTTCTGCAGCCCCTGTACCAGACCCATGGTTTCCCGCATGGGACGAATGATGTGGTAACCACTGAGAAGAAAAAAGAAATAGATCGCGGCAAAAACCACATAGCGAAACTCCCCGGGGGCAAGGTTGAGGAGACGCTCCAGGGGATTGAGATTCGGTTGATCTGAATTTTTCGAGTGATCGGGCATATTGACCTTTTCACTGCCTCAACTGAGTTCTCAGAGGCATAGGAATGTCAGAATATCGTTCAGATCGTGCGTTCTACGGAATCGACTCATGCAACATGGTGTCTTCGCTATGGTACAGTGGATAGGGGGTGAAAGACGCAATGGAGTTCTCTTATGACTACGACACGCCGCGAATTTCTTTCTTCCGCCGCCGGTATCAGCATTCTCGGAGGTTCTGCTGTATCCGCAATGGCTGACCTGTCGGCAGATACATCCGAGCCTCCGACCCGCAAGCTCAATATTCTCATCCTCGGCGGGACGGTGTTTCTCGGCCCACATATTGTCGAGGCAGCACTTGAACGCAAACACAATGTCACACTCTTCAACCGGGGCATGACGAATCCAGACCTTTTCCCCAAGTTGGAAACACTGATCGGGAATCGTGATCCGGATATTGAGGAAGGGTTGGAAGCTCTGAAGGGTCGTGATTGGGATGCGGTGATCGACACCTCAGCGTACGTTCCCAGAATTGCTCGTGCCTCTGCGACGATGTTGGCCGATCGCGTCAAACAATACGTCTTTATCTCATCCGTGTCTGTCTATGCGGATAACAGCATTCCATACATGGATGAATCAGCTGCGGTCGGCAAGCTGGATGATGAGACGACCGAAGAAATCACCGGCGAAACCTACGGCCCACTCAAAGCACTCTGTGAACAAGCGTGCGAAGAAGTACTACCGGGAAGGGTGACTACGATTCGTCCGGGTCTTATCGTCGGCCCATTGGATCCCAGTGATCGTTTCACATACTGGCCGGTTCGGATTCATCGTGGCGGCGAGGTGCTGGCACCGGCACCGGGGACCGATCCTGTGCAATACATTGACGCCCGGGATCTGGCGGCTTTCGTTGTTAGAACGATCGAGACAGGAGCCAAAGGTTTGTTCAATGCCGTTACTCCCGCAGGTCAGTTTACGATGGCGGGGATGTTGCATGGCATCAGGGCTTCGCAATCGACCAATGCGACCTTCACCTGGGTCGATCGTGAATTTCTCGACGAGCACAATGTCCAGCCGTGGTCGGATCTCCCTGCATGGGTGCCACCTATTGAGGGCTATGAAGGATTTGCCCTGATGAAAAGTAAAGCGGCGGCTGATGCCGGATTGAAGTTCAGGCCATTAGCAGATACTGCTCGTGATACACTCAACTGGTTTCTTAAGTTGCCCGAGGATCGCCGACAGAATCTCCGCACCGGACTTTCTCAAGAACGGGAATCTGAAATCCTCAGCGCTTGGCACGCAAGGGAGGAAACATCCGACGATTAACAGAATCGAGAGAGAGTTGTGTAATGTATGCATGGGGATTGTGGGGGGTAACTGCGACTCAACGAGTCGCAGAGTTATTCGTGGGGGTAGCTGCGAGATAATATCTCGCAGAGTTATGTTTTAGAATGCAAAATCTCAGCGAGCCGGCTCGTCCACAAGCCCGGCTATCTCCGAAACACCGCATGAAAATTTGGCGCAATGTGTGGGGGGGGGGAACCCGCAGGCTATTAATCATCATTCACACAATCTGAGGCCCCCAGGCAGAGCCTGGGGCTAACGACTCGACTGAAAACGGACAATATTGTCTTTGCTCCTGTGATAATGGGTGTATATTGGAACATGGAGGCTCTGCGGTGGCGCCGGGCGAAGTCTCTGTGGTACTGAGGCAGAATGTGGAGGAAACCACAATGATGGAATTCAGTGAACGCCGTTTTCAAACATCGGTCCGAATCATCTGCGCATCTCTTTCATTTGTCTGTGGAACCGTCGTATCCGCTGATGGCGGCTCAATCGTGGCGTGGGGGCACAGCGGCTATGGCCAATGCAATGTGCCGAACCCAAACTTGGACTTCGTATCCGCCGCTGGGGGCTTTTGCCACAGTCTTGGTTTGAAAACGGACGGATCAATTGTTGCATGGGGAGAAAACTATTTAGGCCAATGCAATGTGCCGAACCCGAACTCGGATTTCGTGGCAGTCGCGGCGGGCGGTGGATATTATCCCGGCGGCCACAGTCTCGGTCTAAAATCCAATGGCTTGATCAGGGCATGGGGAGAGAATTACTGTGGCCAATGCAATGTACCGTCTCCGAACGAGAACTTTACAGCTATCGCAGCAGGTATGGACCATAGTCTCGGTCTGAAAACTGACGGATCAATTGTTGCATGGGGAGATAACTATTCAGGCCAATGCAATGTACCTGATCCAAACACAGACTTCGTCGCTGTAGCGGGGGGTGGCATACACAGTCTCGGATTGAAAGCCAATGGCTCGATCGTGGTGTGGGGAGCTATCGGTAATGTGCCGGATCCGAACACGGATTTCGTCGCTGTAGCCGGAGGTGGCACACATAGTCTCGGTTTGAAAGCCAACGGTTCGATCGTGGCATGGGGAGGGAACCAATACGGCCAGTGCAATGTGCCGGAGCCGAACGCGGATTTCATTGCGATTGCAGGGGGTTGGGGTCACAGTCTTGGGGTGAAAAGTGATGGTTCAATCGTGGCGTGGGGGCGGAACTCAGATGGTCAATGTAACGTACCGGATCCGAACACGGATTTCACAGCAATCGCGGGGGGTTTCCACCACACTCTCGGTTTGACGGACGTGAGCTATGGTGCGTGTTGCCTGGTAGGTGAACCCTGCCTGTTCACGACACAGCAAGACTGCGATTTCGTGCTCGGTGGCATCTACATGGGTGATGGCGTCACCTGTGATCCAAACCCGTGCCCGGGAGCTTGCTGTCTGAATGGAATTGAATGTGTAGATACGGTTACACAATCTGATTGCGAGACCATCTACAGAGGCATATGGCAGGGCACGGACACTTTATGCGCCTCCATCAATTGCCCGGTGGTATACAAACTCTTGGCTGATGATGGTGTGGATGGTGACTACTTCGGAGGATCTGTGTCCATCTCCGGTGATTATATGGTAGTCGGTGCACCCGGAGCCATCAATCGCGGTAGGGCGTACGGCTCAGCCTACGTATATCAAAAGATCGATACGCACTGGGAGCAGGTCGCCACTTTGATTCCCAGCTATGGCTCACCCGAAGGTTCATTTGGTGTTTCCGTGAGTATTTCAGAAGATACGATCGTGGTAGGCGCCCCTGATACAAGTTGGGTCTATCCCGATCCTGGTACCGCTTATGTATTCGACATGCCGGCTGGAGGCTGGTCTGGCACGCTCAACGAGGATGCGCTGTTGCTCGCTAGTGATGGTGAGGGAGGTGACCGATTTGGTTATTCGATCGGCGTCTCTGATGAATGGGTTGTTGTCGGCATGAAGGACTACGGTATTTTCGGAACGGCGTATGTGTTCCGTAAACCAGCCGGTGGCTGGTCCGGGACGCTCAACGAGTGGTGCGAACTGCGTCCCAGTGATGCCGAGGATGATTCGACCTTCGGTTATTCAGTATCCATCTCCGGCGACACCATAGTGGTCGGAGCGCCAAACGGTGGGGACTTTGATGGTGGTGAGGAATTACGAGTGTACCCTGTGTATGTGTATGAAGAATTGTGGATGTATGGACAGGGGACACATTACGAAGATGCTAAGCTGCTTCCCAGCTATCATACCCCTCAGGATTACTTTGGTCGTTCCTTGTCATTTTCTGATGACATAGTCGTGGTAGGAACACCAGCCGGGGATCCCCAAACTCAACGACCCGGTTCTGCGTACGTGTTCAAGGAGCCAATTGGTGGCTGGGAAGGGGTGGGAATAATCAACGAATCCGCCAAGCTGCTTCCTAGCGATGGCACAATGTTTGACAGTATCGGCGTCTCCGTGTCCATTTCAGGCGACACCGTCGTGGTGGGGGCACCAGGAAGATACTGGGATTCCTTAAGAGGGTCAGCATATATATTCCAGAAGCCGGTAAATGGATGGTCTGGTGAACTCAGTGAGGAAACAAAACTGCTGGCGTTTGACGGCAATGCTGGTGATGCATTTGGAAGATCTACGTTTATTTCCGGTGAGACCATAGTAATTGGTGCCCCCCAATGTGATGACATGTGCCCCGGTGATCCGGACTGCAACTCCGGCTCAGCGTACGTGTTTGAAATGGGTTCCGCACCATGCCCCGCTGACCTTACCGGTGATGATCAAGTTAACATCGATGATGTTTTTGCCGTGCTCGGATTATGGGGCGATTGTGATGATCCCTGCCCGCCGTACTGCGATGGTGATTTAACGGAAGACTGCATAGTTAACATCGACGATATCTTTGCGATTCTCGGTGAATGGGGGCCATGTCCGTAAGGTGAGCCGAGCTGCGTGAAACTGTGCGCCAAGATTGCCGAGTCGAGGACGACGCGGCTCGCTGAAGATACTCCGGCATGCCATGCCGGGGCTTTCACACTCTCATAATTATTTCAATATCGTCTGCTCGCGTGCACCTGAAGTCCAGGTTTCGATTTCGGCGCGCACCTTTTTCCTGCTGAACCAGGCGAGCAGGAAGATTGGATAGGCAGCGTAGAAAACAAAGCTGAATATGACGCCGACGATCCCCATAACTGTCCCGAACGTAGCAAGGGGAAATGCTGATGATCCCATGCTTGATTGCATAGCGCCCAATTGAGACTGCATCATCATATAAGCTGCAAATGATGCTATGACAGCGTGGATTATTTTGCACAATGACCATTGCTTCAGCCGTCGGGGGCATTTCGGTCGACGATTAATCAACGCAATGGATGAAACTAATAACCAGATCGATAATACCAGCGCTGACACCGCAACAATGATGGTGATAGGCATCTGCGCCTGCATCGAATTGACCATGTCATCCATATCAAGCGGAGGCTGCTGGCCGGGTGGGGAGATCTGCGTAGCTGTTCGCATCATTGAAGCCGCAAACGGTGATATCACTGCTTGCATGCAATACTGCATGATTCCCAATCCACCGAAAACAATACCGATGATCCCGATGACCGTCGGCCAAATGGGTCGACGCGTTGGTGAAGGAGAGCGCAATTCTCCCTGAACCACGGGCGGAACGGAAGGTAACGACTCCGTGGATGTCGAATCGGTTTCAACAGGAGGATTGGATTCGATGTCGGTCATAAGCTCACCAAACGATCATCCAGAACATCACGGCCAATAATGAATTTCTTCAGTGACTTTCTTTCTGGAGATATAGACACCGAGGAAGAGTGGATAGATTGCAATGACAACCGTTATCCCTGCGGTTGAAGCCATTCCTACAGTATCCATCTTGTCGCGCATGTTTTCCATCATGCCGGTGGGTTGTCCCTGGCGCTTTGCCTGGGCAATCTGTTTATCCATTAAATCACGTTGAAATTCCATGTTGATTGGAAAAGTGAGCACAGTCACCGCTAATCCCAGCAGCAGCAAAAGCAAACGTAACACCACCCACACCTTGAGTTGCGCTACTCCTTTGCGTTTTCGACGAAGGAGATTGATGGAACCGATCAATAAAATCCAACCGAGGATAAACGCAAGTACCATCATTACAAATGCAGGATATTTCACCAATGCAGGCATGTTGACATCGATATTGGAAAATTTCTGTTGCAACCAGACTCCCACCCACATCCAGGCACCCCACACAACCTGGCAAGTCATACCGATGATTGCGTAGAGCAAAGAAATAACACCGATGACCTTCGGCCACTTCGTCTGCGGGATCACATCCTCATCATAAACATCTTCTTCCATGTCCTGATCCGATGGGGGCGGGACATCTGCGGGTTGCTGTTGATCGTGAGTATCCATGTTGTTCTCCGATGATCGAACCGGTCAAACACGCGGGAATAGAGACAGCATCCCTCATCTCATTGGGACTGCCCAGCTTTCAATTTCCCGACGGACTGATGAACGAGCAAACCAGATCAGCAGGAAGACCGGCCAAATGAGTGTAATAAGAAATCCCAGGATGATACTCATGATCATCAGACTGTTCGTGAACGTCGGAGGCATCGTTATGGATTGCTGGGCAAATTGATCATTGAGATCCCGGATTGTTTTCTCGATGTAAACAAATCCGATGATGGATGAAACAAAAGCCAGAACAATGCGCAGGATTGCCCACCATTTCAGCGCACCCACTGACCAGTATTTACGCGTAGTTAATCCGCCCCCTCCAATTACCAGCAAAATTGAAAGTAAAAAGGTTCCACAAGCAACAATAACCGACATAACCAGTTGCATTCCCTGCACGGCGACCGGCCGTTGACCAGGCGGTGCAATATCCGCAAGCCAGGGTTGAGCCAGTGTGGCAAGCGAATTGCAGCCATAACACATCAATCCCATCGATCCCAGGATGATTGAAATAATACCGATGACCTTCGGCCAGGATGATTGTGGCGGCGGAAGGGAATCATACATGAGGGGCGGTTCGGGGGATGGTGGAAACTGCTGATACTGATTCATCACGATCCTTTCCCTGGATGCAGATTGTCCAAAGCAAACCGAATTGGAAATCAGAACTGGCGGAGGAAACGCGCGTCATTCTCGAACAGCCAGCGAATATCCGCAATACCGTACTTGCGCATGGCAATCCGTTCGATCCCCAAACCGAAAGCGTAGCCGGTCCACTCCTCGGGATCGTATCCCACTGCTTCAAACACATTTGGATCAACCATACCGCAACCACCAAGTTCGACCCATTGCCACTTACCTTTAACCTTCATTTTCATGTCCACTTCAGCGGACGGTTCAGTGAACGGGAAAAAGCTGGGACGAATACGAACCTCTGCACCCTCGCCAAAATACGCCTGTGCGAACTGGAAGAGTGATGTCTTGAGGTCAACCATCGTGACGTTACGGTCGACGTACAGTCCTTCCACCTGGTGGAACATGCTGAAGTGAGTCGCGTCGTGCGTATCGGGTCGATACACACGGCCGATGGCGATGATCTTCAACGGCGGCTTGGTCTTTTCCATCGTGCGGATCTGAACGGTTGAGGTCTGCGTGCGCAGGAGAAGATGTTCATGATTCATGTAGAAGTTGTCGATCGGATCGCGCGCAGGATGGTCGGCCGGGATGTTCAGTGCATTGAAATTGTGCCATTCATCCTCGACTTCCGGGCCGTAGGCCACGGAAAAACCCATACGGGCAAAGATTTCGATGATCTCGTCGATCGTGCGGCTGATGATGTGTCGCCTGCCCTCGCCACAGGCAATTCCGGGCTCTGTGACGTCGATTGTCGGTCCGGAATCGGCCTTCCCTGCCGAAAGAGTTTCTTTCCTGGTTTTGAAAGTCTCCTCCAGAGTTTTCTTTACTTCGTTGAGCCGCTTGCCGACTGCGGGTTTGTCCTCCTTCGAGACCTCCTTCATCATTGGCATCGCGGCCTTGAGCAAGCCCTTGCTCCCCAGGTAAGCGATCCGCCACTGTTCCAGCGCATCGGCATCGTTGGCAGCTTCAAGTTCAGCCAGCCCGGTGGTTTCGAGTTGATCTAAATGCTCAAGCATGAGGGAAAGTGTACTCCGAATGGTGCAGGGATAACAGGGGCGACCGCTCAGGGAGCACGTCGGCATCCTGATCCTGATTCTGTAGTCTCGATTGCCAAAAAGAAAACGCCTCGATTGAGGCGGTCAGTTCCATCGACCCTTTGGTCAGGTGTGAACAGATGCTCATTCAGTCTTATCTTCAGTCGCTTCGGCTTCATTATCCTCAACTATTTCTTCCGCTGCGGGCTCTTCTGCGGGTTCTTCATCCACGACAGCCGTGGCTGTGGCGGCATCATCCTTCGATTCATCTGCTGCTGCTTCTGGGGATTCGTCAGCCTTGCCTTTGCGTAATTGAGCGGCAAAGGCGGTACGGCGATCGGCCTGCTCACGGCGACGGGAAGTCCCACCGCCGATTTCCGGCCCATCTTCGCGTCCAACCAGTTGGAGCATGACGATGTCACCGCCATCACCCAGGCGATGGTTACCCGTTTGCACGATTCGGGTGTAGCCTCCGTCTCGATCAGCAAACATCGGCGCCACGTTTCTCAGGATATGCTGCACCAGTCGTGGAGCTTTACGCACATCACCGTAGCGGTTGAATTCGATTTCGCTGGCGTCAGGAAGATCAAAATATGGATTGTCTTTCTTCGCATCGGGAACATCAGGATCGGCGACCCAGGAATGAATCTTGCGATCATTGATCTGAGATTCGATTTGACGGCGGGCCGTGAAAGTCCCCTTCTTGGCCAAAGTAATTATCCGTTCGACAAACGGTTGAACGGCTTTGGCTTTGGGCAGCGTTGTTTTGATCTCTCCGTGCTCAAACAGACCGGCAGCGAGATTGCGCAACATGGCCCTTCGATGCTCGCTATCCCGGTTGAGCTGTTTTCCATAGATTCGGTGACGCATGACTGAACTCCTCGAAAAACCCGCCGGTCGCTCTCACGACCGCCGGATGGTGTTATTGACTCATCAATGGAGGCTCGGCAAATTCGGGTTGATACCCCTCGGGCAATTGCATTCCCAGACTTAATTCCATCTCCTGAAGTTTACGCTTCACTTCGCGGAGTGATGTTTTACCGAAACTACGAACCGTGAGTAATTCCGCTTCGGTCTTTCGCACCAGCTCGGCAACAGTTCGGATCTCGGCTGATTCGAGACAATTGTTCGCACGAACAGTCAAGTCCATTTCATTTACAGACATATTGAGCTTGCGGATAAGTGAATCATCGACATTGGCAGCCGCACTTGCTTCGGCGGAAACCTGGACGGGGCCGAGATCGAAATACTGCACGAATGGATTGAGGTGTTTTCGGAAAATCTTCGCCGACTCCACCAGAACCATTTCCGGCGAAACAATACCGTTGGTCCAGATATCGATGATGAGTTTGTCGTAGTCGGTTCGCTGACCGATACGAGCATCTTCCACTCGATATCTCACACGCTGCACGGGATTGAAAACCGCATCGATCGGAATCTCACCGATCACCTGTTCATCCCGTTGTGTGTATTGTTCGGAGGCGGGTTGATAACCCCTGCCTCGATTTACTGTTAATTCAGCTTCAAAATCAATCTCATCGGTGAGCGTGGCTATCACATGATCGGGATTGAGAATCGTCACCGCCGTATCCGCTTCGATGAGGTCGGCGGTCACTTCGCCCGGTCCGGTAGCTCCCAGATGCATGACCTTCGGCTCATCGGAGTCAAGATCCACAATCAAACCCTTGATGTTGAGGATGATGTCCGTGACATCTTCCATCACACCGGGAATGGTTGAAAATTCGTGCTCGGCCTTGTCGATCCGAACCTTGGTAACGGCTGATCCTTCGATACAGGAGAGCAAAATGCGCCGCAGGCTGTTACCCACTGTTGTTCCAAAACCTCGCTCAAACGGTTCAATGATGAACCTTGAGAAGTTATCGGTTTTTGATTTCGCATCGACTACGACATTGGCTGGTAGTTCGAGTCCTCGCCATCGAATATGCATGGCTCTGTTTCCACTTATTCAGCAGTGTCCTGTTTCAGGAGCCGGCGGGATCTCGGTTTCGAGGCTGCGCTGCTGAATCGCAGATCGAACCTTCTTTCCCGTCGGTGTACGTTTATCAGCGTAACGGGTCTTTGAGCCACTGGTTTGTAAAAACCAGAGGACATCAGACTCGTCGTTTCTTTCGTGGTCGGCATCCGTTATGTGGAATGGGGGTGTGATCTTCCACCGCGGTAATGCGCAATCGGTTCTGCTCCAGCGCAGTCACGGCTGATTCCCGACCTGAGCCGGGGCCCTTGACATGCACTTCAATCTCACGAATGCCCATTCGCCTCGCTTTGTTTGCGACACGTTCGGCTGCCCGGGTTGCAGCAAATGGGGTTGCTTTGCGAGCACCCTTGAAGCCGACGGTCCCGGCCGAATCCCAACACAGTGTCTCACCGGTCACATCAGTAATGGTGATGATCGTGTTGTTGAACGTCGCCTTGATGTGCGCGATACCCTTGAGAATGTTCCTACGAATTTTTTTCTTAGCCATGGATAAACCTTTTCGTTGCGACCGGTTCCTTTTCCTCTGCTCGTGCAGTGAACTCAAAATGAATGACAGATGGCAGGAACCTCACGAGTGGTTGATTGTTCTTTTCTATGCCGGGGAAAGTCTCGGCGATTGATATCTGGTATAGCTCCTGGAAAGTGATGTACTTTAACCCTTGACGCCCTTCTTGCCGGCCACGGTTCGCTTCTTCCCTTTCCGGGTTCGAGCGTTGCACCTGGTACGTTGTCCTCGAACCGGCAAGCCCCGGCGGTGGCGTTCGCCCCGGTAACTTCGAATGTCACGCAATCGTTGAACATGCTGCTGGGTCTGTCGGCGAAGAGCACCTTCAACGATATACCCACCATCGATCACGGAACCGATCTGACTGATCTCCTGATCCGTCAACTCGTTTGCTAATTTGTTGGGATCCACGCCGGCTTCGCTGAGGATGCTATCAGCATACTTCGGGCCGATACCATAAACATAGCGTAGGGCATAGCGGATCTTTTTCTTCTCAGGGATGTCAACACCTGCAATACGGGGCATGAAATAGCTCCATTCTGTTTCCACAGCATATGCTGGGGATGATTTATCCTTGTCTCGCTTTCAGGCGAGGATTTTTCTTGTTGATCACGAATCGCTTTCCTTTACGGATCACAATCTGACAATCTTTGGTTCTGCGTCTGATACTGCTTTTTACTTTCATGATGATTCACGCTGTATTTGTTATGAGCACGATGTGTGCTTGCTTTTATGAACGGTAGATGATGCGACCCTTGGTCATGTCGTAGGGGCTGATTTCCACGGTGACTTTGTCTCCCGGCAAAATACGGATGAAGAACTTACGCATCTTGCCGCTGACATAGGCGAGGATCTCTTGGCCGTTTTCCAATTTCACCATGAAGCGAGCATCGGGAAGTGCTTCTGTGACTTCGGCATCGAGTGTGATTTTTTCCTCTTTCGCCATGACTTTACCATCTACTTTCTAAGTACTTCGTTGATTGCCTCCAGAACATGCAAAGTGATCATAATAGGCTTGCCTGTGCTTCAATCCAACCCCCAGAGATATTGAGCATTGATATCGTTCATTCAAATTATCTCCTTCCGCTCCGCAATTTCGGTCCTCGCCCCTGATCCCCACCGCTGAGGAAACCTGAATAATTCCGCATAAGCAGATTCGCTTCGAGCCGTTGCATCAGGTCCAAGCCCACGCTGACAACAATCAGCAATCCCGTCCCTCCCAGGAAGCTTGACACATAAAATGGAATAGCCATCTCTTTTGCGACAATCGAAGGGATGACTGCGATAATGGCCAGAAATCCCGCGCCAACGTAAGTGATCCTCTCGACGACGGTTTCCAGATATTCTGCAGTACGAGGTCCGGGTCGCAATCCGGGTATGAAGCTACCGCTGTCCCGCAGGTTTCTTGCCATATCATCCGGGCTGAATACCACGGTAGTCCAGAAGTAGCTGAAGAAGTAGATCATGAGGATTTCACACACGATGTAGGGATACGCTCCATTTTGAAAGTGCGTATTCAGGAAGCTCGTCGTGGAAATCCACCAATCCGGGGCATTACCGGATGATGCAGAAGCCTGGCTGAGATATCCGAACAGCGCCGACGGGAAGATCATCAGCGAGTTGGCGAAGATGATCGGCATCACGCCGGCATGATTGATCCTCAACGGGAGATAGTGTTTTTGACCGCCATAGACCTTGCGGCCGCGCGTATGCTTCGCTGCCTGGATCGGTATCCTTCGCTGCGCCACCGTTATCAGGATGGCACCGGCCACAACGAAAACGAACGCCCCCGTAAGAAACAGAACTCCGATGGGTCCAATACCCGATTGTGTCGACTGCTGGCTGGATTGAAAATTCTCCACGAGCCATTGAATTGCATTTGGCATGCGTGAGATAATTCCAGCCGTCAAAATGAGAGACACACCATTTCCGATACCGTACTTATCTATCTGCTCGCCCAGCCACATGAGGAAAATTGAGCCTGCGGTCAAGCCGGTAATCCCTGCGGCGAAGAAGATCATGATGCGACCCGGCGTGGTGAATTCGGTCACAACCAGGTTTGATCCCAGCAGGAAGCGAAGCCACATGATGGATTGAATCACGCACATGGCGATCGTCGCGTAGCGTGTCCATTCTGTGATCTTCTGCTGTCCCGATGCGCCTTCCTTCTTGAGTTCTTGTAATCGAGGAACGGCTGTCTGGAGCAGTTGGAAAATAATGGATGCGGTGATGTAGGGCATGATGCCCAGGCCGAAGATTGTCGATTGGCTTAGCGATCCACCGGAGAAGATCGATGCGTACTGCATGATCTTCCCAAAGCCTGATGCCTGATCGGTCGCCGTTTTGACGTAATCAGCCATGCGGTTCTGATCGACTGCCGGTAGTGGGATCCAGAAGCCGATTCGATAAACCAACAGACAACCGAGCGTGAAGAGGACTCTGGTTCTGAGATCCGCAATTCTGAAGATGTTGATGACCGCTCTTAGCATGGGATTGGCCGTTCGCTGGTTACTCGGGGTGACTCATGAGCAAAATACGTGTGAATGTCGAGGCAACTATTCTCCGCTCGTTTTCTTTTGATCTGTTTTCTTAATGCGTATCCATTTCCTGCGGGGCACTTCGGTCACTGTGCCGCCGGCAGCTTCGATCTTTGTTCGGGCGGAGGAGGAGAATTTTTCAGCCGTGATGTTGAATTTCTTGGTCAGCTCGCCTTCCCCTAAAACCTTCAGAGGCAGTTTCGTATCACGAACAATCCCCACTGCTGCCAGTGATTCGACTGAGATATCCGTACCATCATCCAATCGAGCCTCCAGCGTCTTGAGGTTGACGATATGGTAGTGGCGTCGGAAATTGGCATTCGAAAAACCGCGCTTGGGCATGCGGCGAACAAAGCTCATTTGTCCGCCTTCAAAGTATGGACGGCGTTTGTAACCCGCCCGGGAGCCGGCACCTTTGTGGCCTCGGCCGCTGGTTTTCCCGCTGCCCGAACCCATACCACGTCCAATCCGCTTCCGCGAACGGTGCTTTCCAACCTGTTTTGTGATCTCGTGGATCATCATGATGATGTATTCTCCAATCCGGGTTAGGTGGTAAAGCCGTGCCCGGGCTCAATATCAGTCGAAATCAGTTCTCCGGACCACCTTCATCAGAAGATGGTGATGGTGTCGGCGGGATGGATTCCGCTGGTTTTTCCTGGCCAGGTTCCGATTGCTGCGAATCCTGTGGAGCTGAATGTTTTGGTTCGTCACTCACTGCGGGTTTGCCCTGTCCCTGTTTATTCTGATTGGGCTTTCCTCTGCCTTTCCCTTTGCCTTGAGCCTGACCTTTTCCCCGGCCGTGTTTTTTGTCTGATTTTTTACCGGCATCATCTGCCTTTTCCGGGGCTGCAGGCTGTACCACCTCAGGTTTGCGCGTGGGCATAAATGCTTTACCGCGTTCAATCGATTCCTCGACGGCTGTCGTCTCCAGTTCTACATTCCGCAACTCCTCGATACTTTCCTTCGAGCGAAGTTGCTCCAGTCCGTTGACGACAGCTTTGACCAGGTTCTTGGAATTATTGGAGCCGAAACTCTTCGTCAGGCAATCCTGTACTCCCAGCATTTCCAGTGGCGCGCGAACCGCCGCCCCGGCAATAACACCGGTACCGGGGGATGCCGGTAGAATTCTAACTGAGCATGCACCGAAACGGCCGGTCACTGCATGAGGGATTGTGCGGCCGATCATCGGATACGGTTTCAGTTTCCGCTTGGCTTCCTTCTGCGCCTTTTCGATCGCGGGAGGAACCTGGTTGGCTTTCCCGTACCCGATTCCGATTTGACCATTGCGATCACCCACAACCACCATTGCGCTAAAACTGAATCGTCGACCACCTTTCACGGTGGCAGCGGTGCGATAGACGCCCACGGTTGTTGATTCTATTGCTGAGGCTTCATCGAGCATTTCTGCCATATCTCGTGCCCTATCTGGAAATGATTACGTACTCAGACTGCTTTCACATATCTCACTTAAAACTGAAGACCACCCTTGCGTGCGCTCTCCGCCAATGCCTTGACCCGGCCCTGGTATTTGAATCCACCGCGATCGAATACGACTTTCTTGATTCCCGCTTCCTGGGCTCGTTCGGCGATAAGTTTCCCCACCGACGCCGCGGCTGCGCAGTTGCCACCGTTGTCATGCTTTTCGCCTTTTTCGGTGGTCGAGGCGCTGAGCAGCGTTTTACCTGCAAGGTCATCAATAACCTGTACATATATGTGACGGGCGCTACGGAACACCGCCAGCCTTGGCTGGGTGGGTACTCCGATGACCCGCTTGCGAGTGCCCGCTCTTCGCCGGGAGCGTCGTTCAACTTTGTGTTTATTGCGATCCATATCAGTGGCCTTTTGACCCAAAATTCATAATTCCAAAACCGAAATCAGGCACCAAATACCTTGCCTTGCTTCCGGATGATTTGTTCATAGTCGTACTTGACCCCTTTGCCGTTGTACGGTTCAGGTTCGCGCTTAGAGCGAATCTGAGCTGCAAACTGACTGACCATCTGCTTGTTCGCACCACGGATGGTGACAAACGGGCCATTAATCTCAAACTCAACACCATCAGGAGGGGTCATCACGATCGGATGACAATAGCCGAGATTGAGTTGAATTGATTTCCCCTGTTGCTTGGCGTTCCAGCCCACACCGATGATTTCCAGACGCTTTTTGTACCCATCTGTGACACCGGTGATCATATTCTGAATGCGGCTTCGCACCGTACCCCAATACGCCCGTTGCTGACCCAGATTCATTTTCTCTTCAGGAATCGTGCAAACGATTTGATTTTCACCTTCATCCCACGTGACATCCACTTCGGGGCGGTATTCATAAGAAAGCTTGCCCTTTGGGCCTTCCACATCAATGTGGTGCCGCTTCGGATCCAGCTTAATTTTTACCCCGCTGGGTACTTGAATAGGTTTCTTACCAATGCGCGACATTATTTTGCGCTCCTCAATCCGTTCAATACATCAAACCGCATGACAGCATCAGGTCACGACCGCAACGACTTCTCCACCAACATTTTCTTTTCGGCAGCGGCGATCGCTCATCACGCCGTGACTCGTCGAAACAATGGCAATCCCCAAACCCTGCAGCGGGCGAGGCAAATCAGCCATTTTTGAATACACGCGACATCCAGGCTTCGAAACAGTGCTGATCGTATTGATGATCTGCTCTCCGCGCGGCCCGTACTTGAGGGTAACGTTAATCATTCCCTGACGGCCGTCATCGAGAACCTGGAAAGATGAAACATAACCTTCATCCTGGAGCACCTGACATACTCCACGATTCAGTTTGTTGTTCAGACACTTGACTGATTTTGACTTGTTCCGCACTGCGTTGCGGATTCGTGTCAGAAGGTCAGATGTAAGATCTTGCTGGGACATCATTTTCTCCAGAGGCTGTGGTGCGTCACTTTCGTGATCGGAACCTGTTGCCTTGGTTGACTATTTCTTACCAACTCGCCTTTCGCATACCCGGAATCATGCCTTGCAAAGCCAATTCACGAAGCACAATTCGGCTCACGCCAAATTTCCGGTAAACCCCTCTCGAACGACCGGTGATCAGGCACCGGTTATGCTTTCGTGTGGAAAACTTCGGTTCTCTTTTCATTCGGGCAAAGACGCGTTTGCTGGCCATATTCGTATTACCTCATTCAGTATCATGATCACGAGCACCTGATGTACTCGTAACGAAGCAAAGTTATGATTCATCCGCTCTCACAAAAGGCATACCCAGTTCACCGAGAAGAAACTGACTCATTTCGGGATTGGAATTCTCCACGACGATGTTAACATTCATCCCGTGGGTGAAATTAACCTTGGCCATATTGATTTCCGGCCAAACGGCTTGCTCGGACAATCCCAGGGAATAATTACCTTTGGGATCAAATGCAGTGGTTTTCAATCCGCGGAAATCCTTGAATCGGGGGATCGCCAGATGAACCAGTCGTTCCAGAAAAGACCACATTTTGTCACCGCGCAGAGTGACCATCACTGCCGATGGTGAACCCTCACGAACTTTAAAGTTCGATACGGACTTCTTCGCTCTGATCAGAATCGGACGTTGCCCGGTAATGGTGGTCAGTGTGTCGAACACCGTGTCGCGAATTTCGGGCTTGAGTTTCTGATTTTCCAGAAAACGTCCAACACCACTGTTGACGATGATCTTACTCAGGCGCGGCACCTGATGGATATTTTTCAGATTGAACTCCTTCATCAGACGTGAAATGATTTCATCCTGATAAAGTTGTTTCATTCGTTGAGTTGTAGGTTCAGCAACCATCGCTTCATTCCTACTTGTTCAAATAAACCTTATTGAATCACTTCCCTTTGCGAAGGGTGTGAAGTTCCTTACCATTTCGAACTGCAATCCGCACTTTGGAACCGTCTTTTTTGGTTTCAAACCGGACGCGAGAAGGCTTGCCATCCACAACCGGGCTTACATTGCTGATGTGAGTTGGCATTTCCTTTTTAATTATTCCACCCTGTGGATTCTGCTGGCTGGGCTTGAGTGTTTTATGACGAACATTCACACCCTGCACGATCACAGTGTTCTTATCAGGAAGAACGCGTAACACTTCACCGGTTACACCTTTATCGTTGCCGGCCGTGACGATGACCGTATCACCTTTTCGTACGTGGCGTGGCATGTCAAACAACCTCCGAAGCCAGAGAAATAATCTTCATGTAATTTCGTTCGCGCAGCTCACGAGCTACCGCTCCGAAGATGCGAGTCCCGCGTGGATTCCCATCTTCACCGATCAACACACAAGCGCTGGAATCGAAGCGAACGTAGGATCCGTCCTTCCGACGAGTGGGGTAAGCCGTTCGTACAATAACTGCACGCACTTTATCACCCGCTTTGATCTCGCCGTTGGGTAACGCTTTCTTGACCGAGCAAACGACCCGGTCGCCAACTCCTGCCGTTCGACGCGTGTAGCGACCGCGCGCAGTCGAGCCGCCCAGAACATTGATAACCTGCACAACTCTGGCGCCGCTGTTGTCCGCTACTTCAATTTTGGCTTCTTTCTGAATCATATCCGTGATCCTCGGCAGTACGCTGCCGCTGGGTGTTGACGTTTACTGGTCATGTGCCTTGACAAGAACCTGGGTGAGGATCCAGGATTTGGTTTTGGAAATCGGTCGGCATTCAGCCACTTCGACCTGATCACCAATCTTCGATTCGTTGTTCTCATCGTGAACCTGCAGCACCGATCGCCGACGTACATATTTACCGTACTTGGGATGCTTCACCAGATAATGGATCGCAACTTTCCGCGATTGGTTGCGCTGATCGGACTCCACGATGCCCACCTTGCGCGGGGCGTTGTCCGAGATTTTGATTTCCTTGAGATGGCTCATACGTTTACCTATCCCTGCTTAGACGGAAGAAGAGCTGGCCTGAATGCGATTGCGATGTTCCGTCAACAGACGGGCGATATCCTTGCGGATCTTCTTGAACTGCGAAGTGTCCTGGATCTGTTCCGTGACCGACTGCGTGCCCAAATCAAATAATTTGCGCTGCATTCGTTTCACTTCCACGATGATCTCTTCTTCACTGAGTTTGTGTACTTCCTTGGCTTTCATAATTTCATCTCACGGGATTCGCCGGGGCGAGATCCTTCATTACACGGCAAGTCTCCGGTGAACGAATCGACACCGCACGGGCATTTTGTGAGCGATGCGGGCCATCGCCTGCATGGCGATGTTCTCTTCCACACCGGCGATTTCATAAAGCATCGTGCCGGGCTTCACCCGAGCCGCCCAGTAATCGGTATCCGCTTTGCCCTTACCCATACGAGTTTCCAGGGGCTTCTTGCTGATCGGCTTGTCCGGGAATATGCGAATGTAAACCTTGCCCTGACGACGCAGGAAGTGCTGGGCTGCGATTCGTCCTGCCTCAATCTGCCGGGCTGTTACCCAATGCGTTTCCAGAGATTGCAAGCCGAATTCGCCAAACGCAACGAAATTACCGCGCGTCGCATTACCCTTCAGCTTTCCTCGCTGCTGTTTTCTGAACTTGATTCGTTTCGGCATCCGAGGCATCGGATGAACTCCTGCGTTTTATCATGTTCCGGTCTCTGCCGGATTGAACCTTTATCTACGACCCCGGGCTCGTGCACGGGCACCGGCTGCTTTGCTCTCGAGTTGATCATCATCCCCCTCTTCATACATACCCTTGTAGACCCATACTTTGATACCAATCGTGCCGTATGTGGTATGGCTGGGTACGCACGCATAATCAACATTGGCCTGGAGCGTCGAAAGTGGAATCGACCCCAGACGCGTATCGAATTTCCGGCTCATCTCGGCACCACCCAGGCGGCCTGATACCTGAATTTTCACACCCTTGGCACCATTCTGCATCGCGCCTTCGCAGCGCTGCTTGAGCAAACGCCTGAAGTTCGTGCGCTTCTTCATCTGTTCCGCAATGGCTTCTGCGATCAATGTGGCATTGGTATCGGGATTCCTGATCTCGATAATCTTCACCGACACTTTACGCCCGGTCATGACCTGAAGATCTTGCGTCAGCCGATCAATCTCCGCGCCTTTGGGGCCGATCACGAGTCCCGGTCGGGCCGTCTTGACAATAACCGTCAGCTCCTCACGGGTGCGTTCGATATGAATATCGGAAACTGCCGCAAAGGGTGGCGTACGGTTCATGCGTTGATCGACGTACTTGCGAATTTTGTAATCTTCAACGAGTAGTTCAGCAAACAGCGCTTTGGGTGCATACCAGCGCGATTTGTGACCTTCGGTGATCCCGACGCGAAAGCCAAATGGATGGGTCTTCTGTCCCATGCGTTAATTCCTCTCATCCACTGAGATATGGAGGTGACTGGTGCGTTTATTAATCGGATGTGCTCTGCCGCGATCCTTGGGTTGCCAACGCTTGATCGTCGGGCCCTCGTCCACGCGCGATTCGCTGACAAACAACCGCGAAACATCCGCATCGTTCTCCTCAGCATTTGCGATGGCGCTCTTCAACACCCCCTTGAGATACCATGCTGCACGTTTCTTGGAGAACTCCAACGCACTCATTGCTTCATCGACTTTCAATCCGCGCACCATGTCCGCAACCAACCGTGCCTTGCGGGGGGCGATGCGAGCGTGTCGATGTACTGCCTGAAAAGCCATGTTTCTTACCTGCGCTTAGGGGGTCACCTGCTAACGAACCCGGACCCCTTCTTTCTTGTTGGTGTGACCACGGAACATCCGGGTGTGACTGAATTCACCCAGCTTGTGCCCCACCATGTCTTCCGTGCAAAACACGTCGATGAACATGCGGCCGTTATGAACCTGAAAGGTGTGGCCGACAAACTCCGGTACGATGGTGCAGGCGCGAGCCCACGTCTTGATCGGCGTACGCGCACCCGATTCGTTGAGCCTCTCCACCTTCCGGTAAAGTTTCTCATCCACAAATGGGCCTTTTTTCAGTGATCGTCCCATGATGTTATTCCTCTTACACCTTCAACTGCCCGTAACGTTTACTCTTGCGTCGTCTCAGAATTCGTGCATCGGTCCATTTCCCGCGGACTCGCGTGCGGCCGCCCTTGGACTTGGTTCCGGTGGCACTGGCCGGCTCGCGCCCGGATTTGGAACGTCCTTCACCACCACCCAGCGGGTGGCAGGCATGGTCCTTTGCCACACCGCGGACTTTGGGTTTGCGTCCTCGCCAGCGGTTACGCCCCGCTTTTCCGAGTTTGATATTCTGATGATCGGTGTTGCCGACTTCCCCGATCGTTGCGCGACATTCAGTGGAAACCTGTCGAATTTCACCCGAGGGTAGAACCAGCGTCGCCCATCTCCCTTCACGGTTGGTCAGACGGGCACTGGCACCAGCTGCTCGGCAAAGTGAACCTTTCTTGCCCGGTTCAAATTCGATGTTGTGTACTTCCAGACCCGTCGGAATGAACTTTAGCGGCATGCAGTTGCCCGGTTTGGGTTCGGCCGCACTGGCTGAACTCATCAATTCCTCGCCATCGGTAACTCCCTTGGGAGCGAGAATGTAGCGTCGATCGCCATCTTCGTATTCCAGCAGGGCGATGTGGCAGGTGCGATTCGGGTCGTACTCGATGCCGATCACCTTGGCAGGCATATCGTCCTTGGTGCGGGCAAAGTCGATGGCGCGATAGCGTCGCTTGTGTCCGCCGCCGCGACCATGCACCGTCACCTTCCCCTGAT
>JANQEQ010000081.1 GCA_028278245.1 Phycisphaerales bacterium
TCCGCCATTCCCTGGAGCACTCTGCCCAAACGGGTTGACATATTCCCAAACAGTTTCGCCAGCCGATGTAACTTCGAAGAATCTTCCGCTCGGCCCATCGCAAATCAACGTATTACCATTGGGTAAGCGCTGTGCACCAGAGATGTTTTGAGCATAGAAGTCGGTAGCGGAAGCAGCCTGATAGGTCCAGATTGGTGCGACAGGGTCATAGGCAGTACCAGTCGTCAGCGAGTAACTACCATCTGCATTGAGTGGAGGCATGATCTCTTCAATTGAAGAGTATGGGCGTGCACGTCGCGATCCGTTGTTGAAGATCAGGATATTCCCTTCGCCGGGTAGTCCAGGTTCGATCCATTGCGCATCGTGCTGGACAAATAACTGCTGATCCGATGACGTTCCAGCACCATAAGCCAAGGGATTGCCCCAGCGGTAGAGCAAGTCGCCATCTGTGCCAGCTGCTTCGGCGGTAGTGGTGTCGTGGTCAATGATCCAGATTTCATTGAAATTGTGCACACTGAGCAGGATTTGATCAAGATCAGGGTTGTAATCCACAGAATTGATGTGATTCCAGTCGGCGACATCCGTCGAGAAATGGTTGAGATCGATTAGCTCTGGATGTTCAGACGGGCTCCCATAGTTGGCTTTGGTGGGGTCAAAATCCTGCACAAGATGATCCCACACGTGCCATTCCCAAACGATTTGATTGGTGGTGGGATTGACCTCGATGAGCATATCGGGCCAGAGTGCGTCATCACCCAACAGGTTTGGGCTGCGGCCTGCAGCAATGGCATCAGCCGCGGTTTTATATTCCCAGGCAATCATCAGGAGGTTGCCGTTGGGTAGTGGCTCCACATCATGATGCAGCAAATATTGGTCACTGGAATACGCAAATTCCCAGATGACGTTTCCATCCCAGTCGATCTCCTGTACCACGCCACCTGCTCCACCAGCATCGAAAGTGCTGTTACGGAGCGAACCTGTGCGCAGCAGATTGCCATTTTCCATTAAATAGACCGCATTGCCAGGAAAGTATTCACTCGGCCATGTGTGAACCACGTTACCATCGTAATTGATCAGATAGGTTGTGGTCGAGCGCAGCGGTGCAAATAGAATATAGCCTCGCGAATCACTGTTTGCAGGTTGTGCATTTTCAAAGGACTCTTCCTGCTCTACCTGCACAATTGCTGAGCCAGAGCCAGATTGCATTTCTTCATCAACGCCTACAATTGATCCTGGTGTTGGTTGGTTGACTGGGATATTACACGCGGTAACCAGCAAAATCAGGATCACCGTGAGAAAGATGAAGTTATATTTCATGCCCTTGTCCTTGTAAATCATCCACACTGGTACAGCACATTCGGTTGATTGTCACGACCACCGTCAGGCCCATCTGAGCGCTGTTGAGGCTGATTGGATCGATTATTTCCTTCGCTGAATTCAGGCACTAC
>JANQEQ010000133.1 GCA_028278245.1 Phycisphaerales bacterium
CTGAATCGAGCGAATGCGAACAAGCTGCTCACGGCGGTGCTGGCGCGGACGGATACCGATCAGATCAGACTGGTGGAGTTCCAGGGGGGCAGTAAACGGAATGCAATTCCACGCGAGGCGGGGGCCGTCGTGGCCGGCCCGGTGGGTACGGCTGATTTGATCAAGCAGTCTGCCGCGAAGATGCAGGCGCTGGTGCAGGAACTGAACGGGGAAGTTGATTGTGCGATCACGGTTGCTGCAACGGAAGCGAAAAAGGCGCTTTCGTCGGGCAGGACGCAAACGTTGATCAAGTGTTTTATGGGATTGCCCTGCGGTGTCCTGGCCGTTGTGCCGGACATCCCGGGTTTGACCCAGACTTCCAACAACGTAGCGACGATCGTGAGTAAAGTGTCTGGTGACGGCAATGACTTGAACATCAGGATCGGGTGCCTGACGCGCAGTTCGGCAGCAGATGATCTGCACCTTGTGACAGATCAGATCTGTGCCGTGGCGGAACTGACTGGAGCAGAGGTCAAAGTGAGCAACGAGTATCCCGGCTGGCAGCCGAACCTTGATTCACCACTGCTGGCGACCTCGAAGCGTGTTTACACGGAACTTTTCGGTAATGAACCGAAGGTCGCGGCGATTCATGCCGGATTGGAGTGTGGCATCATAGGCGAGCGTGTTGGAGGGCTTGATGTTATTTCCATCGGGCCACGCATTGAGGGTGCGCACAGCCCGGATGAACGGGTGTGGGTAACCTCAGTTCAGAAATCCTACCGGTTTCTGAAATCGCTCCTGGCAGCCCTCGCGCAGGAAGGTTAGCACGATAAACAATAGGGGTATGGCTCTGAAGTCTCTGTCTGTCCGTGGTACCCCCCCCCACCCCCCACACTACCATACACCACACATGCAATCCGCCAGATCACTTTTCGACGTGTGGGGATGAGGGAGTCCATTGCGCTTGCCAATCTTGCATCTTGCCTGATCTACATGCCGGGATTGATCCCAACACAGCTACTTTCAGGCTTCGTTCCAGATCATCTGATGTATTGACCTCATCGCACAGGAATTCACGCAGGAATACGATCCCCAGGGCGAAAACCAGAGCCGCGAACAATGCGATTCCAGCGGTCAGAGTCATGTCCGGGTAATCTGAATCTGCAAGTGGGGAAACGGAAGCAGGATCAACGATGCCGATGTCGAAGTCACTCAACGTTGTCACTCGCTGTACTTCCAGTTCCAGCAGTTTACTTTTGAGCGTGGAGTATCGTTCCTGGTGGCTTTGTCTCTCACGAAACAGGCGCTCGTATTCCGGTTCCTGTTGTGAGAGGTTTTCAATATCCTGCTCCAGGGAACTGATCTGCTGCAACCACTCATCAGATTTCATTTGCACCGCAGCGACGTCAGCATCGGCATTGGCAAGCTGTCGTTGCAGATCCTGATGAACCGGATTGATGATCGTGGTTTCCTCTGCCGGGATCATGCTCTCTTCGTTTTCCAGCTGCTGTTCGAGTTGAGCAATCTGCACCTGGAGTTCGACGACTTCCGGATGCAGGTCAAGCTTGTCAACAGTTTCCGCAGCCAATCTTGTGGAAAGATCGTTGAGCGTGCGCTTGAGATCCTGCATGATTGGATTGGCTGATACTTTCGACGAGGACAGCAGGGTTGGTTCCAGAAGCTCGATCTGATGCTGCAATTCCTGCAACCGACCATGAGCTTCGCTGAGATCTGCCTGGGTAGAGGCACGAGATATACTCAGAGTATCCCAGCGCCTTTGTATCAGTTGCAGTTGATCCTTGATGTCGACGATGCCGTGTTGGATTTTAAAGCGGGAGAAGTTTGCATCAGCTTCCTGGAGACTGGCTTGTGCGAGTTGAACCTGCTCGTTGACAAACTTGTACGCACTTTCTGCCTGAGATTGAACCAGCGTACGAGTTTTCTCCACCAGGAGTTCCGCCATGCGGTTTGCCATGTCGGTGGAAAGTTCCGGAGTCGGACCCCAGGTTGTCAGATTAATCAGCTCCGTATCCATCACCGCCTGGATATCGAGTTGCTTCGCGAGAAATTTATCGATCGCTTCGGCTACAACATCCTTCTCTTCCAATTCCATTATCCCCCAACTATCCAGTAATTCGAGGATGGTATCGGTTGCACTTTCGGTCCAGGCGACGAATTTTTCCCGAAAATCTTCGGGTTCTTTCGCGATATGCAGGTTAAATTCGCGGACCAGTTGATCTGCCACACTTCTGCTGTTGGCAAATTCAACCAGGTTGCGTGAGGGATTGATTTGTGGATTAACCGGTCCAGGAGTTTCCATCTCCTGGAAGAGTATCAGTTGTTGTTGAGCGCTGTAGCGAACAAAAATAAGAACCGTTGCTTTGTAAGTCGGTTCAATCAGATAAACCCCAAAAACAATCCCCACGAAAATCACAAGGGATATGATCAGCGTTGACCATTTCCGTTTGAAAAGGACATAAGTAAAACGAGCTATTAATTCATTTGGTGAAAGATGTTCGTCCAATTTATGTCTCACATCATATCTGTGACCGGGTCGGTCATGTTTATCTCAATTTAAATCCTGTCACATCCAACGTCTGAAAAGTCGACTACCTCGTTGTTTTTTATGATTGAGAATAGCTCCGAGGACTTTACAGGGTATTTGTTCAAGTCGTTGCCTGGTATTGATGAGATCCTTGCGGTGGGTTCGCTCGGCACGTGCAAGAACAATGCACCCATCTACATGGCGAGCGAAAGCGATTGTCGTTCTGTGATGATACGCAGGAGCAGCATCAATGATCGTGCAATCATACGAAGTTGATAATCGCTTCAGATTTTGATCTGCGGTGTTGGAATGAAGCAGGCTCTCTAATCGCTGTTGTTCCTGTCCCAGCGGTAAAACATGAAAAGAATCATTGTTCGACCCAGTAACCTGAATCTCACAGGACTCGGTTTGTTCGCTGAGTAATTGAACCAATCCATCTTTTTGGTGTGGTGCGACTTGCTGTGTCATATCCACGTTGTCAACATCAGCATCTATCAGTAAAACGCGCAATCCGTACCGGCTCAATGTTTGTGCCAATCCGAAGCAGGCGGTCGTAACACCCACATTCCGATCAGTTCCCGTGATGAGAAAACGGGATTGACCTTCTTCTTCAATTACCCTTTTGAGGGCATCACCTACATCTGCATAGGCTGCTGTCAAATCATGATGGTTGAGGTGGGAAGTCATGGTAAAAATCTCAAAACGGTGAGCGGTATCGTAGCAGACACTGATCTCCCTGGACTGATGAAATGAGGAAAACTTTTGCTGCTCATCAGAGTCAACTGATATAGCCCAGGCCTTTGAGGCGTTCTATCACCATGCGTTCATCATCTTCACAGAATTCATCGGCTTGACTGATTTTGTCGGGTGGGGCATCGGCACTCTCATACGCTGGAGGTCTTCTTTCAAGGGATTTCTCGTCAAATAACTGAGTCAACACTTTTCCATCAACATCATCAGGGATCGGCACATCCAACGCATAGAGGATTGTTGGCATAATATCCTGCAACATCGCACCTTCCAGCGGTGCATCAGACTGGATCCCGGGGCCGCACGCTGCGAGAAGGCCGTCCATGCGGTGTGTGCCTGCACCGTAGTCCCAGTTGGCATCGGCAAAGATGTCCTTCTCAGGAAGAACATCAGCAAGATAATTCAGATCGTCGAGGATGAAGACGATGTCGCAAGCTTGCTCCAGATATGGCCCACTGTATACTTCTTCGCGTTTTCGAACACAAGTACCGATTGTTTTGCCTGTAGCCGGATCCTGGAGCTGCGTGAGCTGCTCGATAATCGCATCGCGGAGTGATTCATATTCTTGACCGGGCTCAACGGTTCCATTTTTCTCACGGCCTTTGAGATTGATACGGATCCCCTGTTCACCGGCCAACACTGAAAACGCCTGTGTGTTTGAGAAATCGATAAAACCGCCGACATCGGTACGGATATTGCCCTTTTTGGGTATGAACCGTCGAAGTTTGTATGGATCAATACGTCGCACGAACTGTCGGATACCTCTTGTGCGTCGATATCTGTTCACCAATTCACTCTCAAACTGAAGGTATCCCTGTTGCGCCAACCAGGTATTGATATAGACTATTCTCTTGAGTGGACCGAAGCCGTGATCAGAGAGAACCAATAGCAGTGTGTCGTCCCCCGCTGTTTCGTAGAGGTCAGCCATTTTCTGATCGAGCAAGTTCAGATAGGCAAGAACCTCAGCTTCAATAGCCGGATCATTCTCTCTTGGATCATCAGGATCGAAAAAGCTCCAGGCGATATGTTGGAGAAAATCATTTTCCGAATAGACGACCATGAAGAAATCCCACGGATCATCCTTCATCAATTGAAGCGTATAGCGCGTTCGCTGGTGGGTGCACTCTGACAAATCATGCAGGAACTTGCGGATTTTTCTTCTAGGATATCGATGCCAATCAACGCTGATGATGTAATCACCCAATTTTGGTTGTAATTTCGTGTATAGATCGGATGGATATGTGAATTGCTGCTCAGTGCTGGGGGTGAATAATCCGGTGATCATTGAGCCATTGATCTGGTGTGGTGGATAGGTCATGGGGACATTGACCACACCGAGTCGTTTTTCGGCGCGGCTGAGTAATGACCAGAGTGTCTGACATTGGACCGAGCGTCCATTGACGACGCGCAGAGGCTTGTCGTACCCATCGTAGGTGGAGAATTCAAAGACGCTGTGGCCACCTGGATTTTTTCCGGTCATGAAGGTTGACCATGCCGGCGGAGTTGCGGGTGGGTAGACCGATTGAAGTGACCCGAAGGATCCTTTTTCAATCACAGATTTGAGAAAAGGCATGTGCCCCTGCTCAGTGAGTCGACGGATCACATGGGGGCTCCCCCCGTCGAGTCCGAGGATCAGGACTTTATTGTGTGTGTATTTTTGTGCAGTTTCAGACATCGGCTGGCATCATATACGGAGTCCTGTCATTCTGGCCAATACGAACAGGAACAGATACATATTTACCATCAGCAAGTATGGCATCCTATTGTGATCGCGACTTTCACAATCAACGACCGGTGTTCCACACAGCCATCCGTCGTCCGCGGATCGCCTGCAATAAGCCGACGATCGATGCATAATTGACAAGGCAGAAATAGAACGGCAGTGCGAGTACCCCCTGACGGATTCCCCGACGATCGACAAAATACCCGATCAGTGCAATAGCATAAAAAAGCACCTGGGCAAAAAATATGACACGAAAGAATGGTTCATGCAGCAATCCGATATTGGAAATAAACAGTAGAACGGCAGGAATGCTGATCAGCCACCTCAGCACTTTGCGTGATATGACGTGTGCAGCAAACAATGGATGGCGAAACACATTCAGATATTTGCCCATCAGAAATATTGTGCTGAAACCACGCAGCGCGTTTCGGACACGAACTTTGTACTCCTCGCCGGTCGAAGCTGCCGTGGACTCGTGAAATCGCGCATCCTCTTCCTGAACCACGCGACAACCTCGGTTGACGATATGAAGAGGCAGAACGTGATCGAACTCCAGATGACTCGGAACGGATATGAATAAATCGCTTCTGATCGCTGTCATGGCACCCGTTACAAAAGCAATGGAGATTGCTTCCGACTCAGCGCGACGAATCGTTGTCTCGTATTTCTGATAGGTTCCTTCGCCTTCACCTACTGCTGCGTCTGTACGTTGAAGCAGCTTGTTCCCAGTAACCATACCCACACGGGGATCGCGAAACCGACTCACGAGCATGCGAAGAGCTTCTGGTTCAAATATGGCATTGGCATCGGTGATAATGATGACTTCAGTTTCAACGCTACACCCCAGATCTGACAATGTCGCAATCTTGCCCCTCTGCTCCTGGTTGCGAATAAGCTGCACCCCACGATCGGCATACTCCTCGACAATCTTTTCAGTTGCATCAGTACTGCAATCAGAAGCGACGATGATCTTCATCTTCTCCTGTGGATAATCCAGATCGAGAGTGGTTTCAATTTTGTGTTCGATGATCGCTTCTTCGTTGTATGCAGGAATCAGTATCGTCACCGTCGGCAGCTCGTCGTCCGACATCGGATCAGTCCTGTTGCGCCGACAAAAAAGGGCAACACAAGCAAGAAAAAGTGGGTACCCCACATAGACATACGCGATCAAAGCAGTTGATGCGACAAAGACTATAAGAGCTACCTGGCCCAACACTGCGGTCATAGACGTCGTGATGAATGTCATCACATCAAGTTCCAATGAGGTAGAGAAGGGAAGACCACAATTGCTGTCATCAACTCATTCCGCCATCAGAACCTGTGATTACTGAGCACCATTACCGCGAAGCGTTACAAGAGGCGTCTTGAACAAGATCCACAGATCCATGGCCAGGGTGAACTTCGCAACATAGTCACGATCGTAATTGATCATTCCATGGACGGAGGTGTTATCATCTCTCGCCAATACCTGCCAGAGACCTGTAATCCCAGGTCGAACACAGGATCGCTCCTCCTTGATATCAGGGAAGAGTGCCAGCATATGTGGTACAAGAGGTCTTGGTCCAACGAGACTCATATCGCCGCGAACAACGTTCCAAAGCTGCGGCATCTCATCGATACTGAACTTGCGTATGAAACGGCCGATGGGAGTGACGCGAGGATCGTTGTCGTCCTTGTGGACATGACCCTTTGCCTCCTTCTCCTCAATTTCACTCATGTCGAACTTGGTTTTATGATCAATGTACATTGACCTGAGCTTGTAGACGATGATTGGTTTTCCATTCTTGCCAACTCGCTCCTGGGGAAACAATGCCGCTCCAGAGGATGTCAAACGAACAGCCAGCCAGGCAGAACCGATGATCGGAAATAACAGGATGAGCAATATTGAGCCACCGACGATATCAAGGAATCGTTTGAGACCACGGTGATACAGATCATTATTGATGTAGTTCAATGGTGTCATCCAGATTGATGGCTCGGACTTTGCTTGTCGATCGAGAACTGCACCCGATACTCCCTTCATGACTGCGACCTCAGTTGTTGCTTGATGCTCGTTGTTTTCGGACTTGTACGCCATTATTCCTTCTTTCAATCCGAGACCGTCCGGGTAAATACCTAGGATCTATCAAGTCAAATCCGACCATCATGGTCACAATCATACGATTTGATTGATCCGAGGAGATACTCAGATACGACAAAATTTGTCTCAGATTCATTTGTTTCAGAGGTAGTTCCTTCGCTCCTTCAATCGACGTCTCCACATCTTTGTGGCCGGTATCCGTACCTGTAATCCCTCGGATAAACCACCTCCCCCCTACCGGTTTCTTTCACATCTCAATTCGGATTCCAATTAGTTCAATATCAATGATTCGATCAGAAAAACCTGTAGTGTTCAATAAATCCTGGAAAAATCGGGACACCTCATTGTCTCATTTTATTCCGATAAAGAACTCATCATTAGAGGTTCGGTGCAATTCCCGAAAATTTCTCTCCTATTCAATCTTGCTGAACCCGGAAAGCGGAATAACAAAAAGTGCATCATTTATTCGTGACCAAATAAGCATATCACCTGTAGTAGCAGAGGGAAATTAATTGGGAGGATCCATTGAATAATCGCTGAGTTGGGAGAACCGGGGCATATCGGTAAGATACTGTAATTGCGTCATTTATGTGGATTGATCCAGTTATTTTTCGATGAATTAAAAGTCTGGTTTCCTCTCAATAAAAGTGGTCAAATTCATTGGATCTTGAAGTGTTTTAGAGGTCAAGGCGTGCTACTGAGAGAGGATATCCATAAAAGACGGTCAAATCTATTCTTTTCACTCTTCTTTCATGGGGATTCCATTCTATTTGCCTTTCGCCTATCTGGGGGAGATTTTTGATCGAGATAGACTTCTGAATGGGTGGAGCATATCTGAGCCCTGGAAGCCCCAATCATCAGACTTTCCAAGGGTTTTCCGATCCCCTCAGAAGGGCGATGATTGGCAAATCACGTCATTTTCCGGTTGCCCTCGGACAGGTATTACCATATCTCAGGGATTTTCCGGCAGGATGGTCGTTGTGATCTCATGATGTTCTAGATTCCGAGTGATATGCCGATCAGTCTGACTCCCCTTCATCACATTGATCCAATCACATAGCAATAAGAGTTTGGTTGGATGATCTGTGAGCCGACCTTCGATGTAAGGACGGTACCCATGAAGTAACTCAGTTACGTATATCTGGCGAAATTCTCACAAACATCAAACTCCATGAGAAAATGGGATTTAGTTTGAAGCACTGCAACATAAAGCGTCGTCCTTCGATAGACAGCGCCCCGACATTAGCCTGATGGGAAAGGTGCATCGTGGTTAATTGCTCACGTCCATCAGTAGTTGATCCGGAATCCTCGAGATTTATGATGGATTCTCAACTTCATACAGAATTGCATTATGAGATTTCTGTAACTATCTTGACGTATATGAATCGAAATTTCATCACTATTGTCTCAGGTTTACCCCGCTCCGGCACGTCAATGATGATGCGCATGCTTGAAGCTGGTGGCATGCCAGTTCTGGCTGATCATCAACGTGCCACCGATGAAGATAATCCAAAAGGTTATTACGAATTTGAAGCCGTAAAAAAGACCGCTGAAGATGACTCCTGGCTGCAACGCGCAAAAGGGGCGGCAGTCAAAATGGTGTATCGACTGCTCTATGATCTCCCACCAAATTACCACTACCGAGTTCTATACATGCGTCGAAACATGGAAGAAGTTCTTGCTTCACAACGAGCAATGCTTTCGCGCAGCGGTGATTGTGCCAGTGAAGCCTCCGATCAGCATTTTGCCCTTCTCTTTCAACGTGAGATTGACAAGAGTCTTCAATGGCTGAAGTCTCAGGATCATTTTGAATATGTCGAAGTTGATTACAATCAGATGCTGACAACCCCCCATCATCACATCATGAATGTGTCAATATTCTTAGGTGGCGATCTCGATACTGATGCGATGTATGAAGTTGTCGACCCCAGCTTGTATCGTCAACGAAGCTCTTAACCACCACACCACACGCCATCCCCCACACAATACCATAGATTTATTGACTGATGGACAGGAAATTTTCCCAAGGGATTAACTTCATCCCTAGCCTGATCTCATTGCGATCTACATTTTCAATTAGATCCAGTACTGTGACGAAGGGATCGAAAGAATCCGTAGCCTGCCTGTAAGGTACTAATTCATAGTCTGCGTAGTTGACGCGAATGCCATTCCGCTCAAATTCCTCGTGCTTGAGATAACGCGCACCACCATGACCGGATATGTAACACTTTGCGCCAAGGTGCCTGCAGAGATTCAGAATTTTATCCGAACCCCTTCCCGGTATATTCAGCTTACTGCTGCGCATCAGGCTGCTATTGATATTTAAACTATCAGCAATACGCTCGATCAGCGTCATATTCAGATCTGCGATAAATCTCCAGGATTGTTCATAGATTCCATGTATTAATTTATATGTATCAGCATAAGCATACTTTATTGTTGAAGTATGTTTTCGACGCCAATGATCTCCCGCAATTTCTACATCACAGATCAACTGCCCAGTTTTCCGTTTAACAGGAACGCTTAGCCACATCTTCCGCTTGTCCTTGATAATCGCAACACGCGTTTGGAGCGATCTTCCCTGGGGTAAAGCAACATCATCCAGAAATACGAAAATATCAGAGTGTTTCATCAATGCAAAATAGCCCTGCCAGGGAAGGTAGCAGGGTTGCATGATTACGATATTCATGACGGGATATAATCCGGATAAGTGCTATCCTTCTCACTGATTACAGATGGTGGTATCGGCCAGTGTATACCGAATGCAGGATCATCGTATCTCACACCACGGTTTAAAGCATCGTCGAAGAACTGAGACATTTGGTAATAGAGTGTCGTCTCCTTTACCAATGTGATATATCCGTGTGCCAGACCCTCAGAAATGTACAATGCTCTGCCGTTTTCTGCAGTTAGTTCACAACCATACCATTGACAATATGTCGGCGATGATTGACGCAAATCAACAATCACATCATACACTGCACCCTGGATGCAACGGATTACTTTTATCTCCTGCTTCGGAGGGAGTTGATAATGCAATCCTCGCAATGTACCTTCCACTAAATTGTATGCCACACTGCATTGTGATATCTTATCAGACAAGCCGCCGTTCCTGAATTCCCTTTGGCAGAACACTCGACTGAAATACCCACGATGATCCTGTATCGGTTCCATATCAATAATAAATGCGCCGCTGATAGATAGTTCCGTAAATTTCATCTCTCGTTATCTTATCCTGTTATTTCTTATGATCAGTTACGTTATCTTAACTCACAATAGACCTGTATGCCTCAACAGGACGCTGGAAAATCTTGGTGTACTTCAGTCGCATGAAGGAGAAGTCATTGTCATCGATAATGCCAGCCATGCTCCTATATCTGTCCCGGAAGTATTGACAAATAATCTCCCGGTTCGATATTTCCGAAACAGTGTCAATGAATATGCAGCCGGTAGAAACGAAGGTGCGGAACAAGCCGTTTATCCCTGGCTCGTCATGCTTGACGATGATTCCTATCCATTGAATGTCGGACATCTTGATATTATAGATTATATTCCTGACGACGTAGCGGCCGTGGGCGCGGATGTTGTTCTTGCCGATGGAAAGCGTGGGTATGGTGGGCTGCCGGAAGTGTTCATCGGATGTGGGGTGATGTTGCGGCGAGATGTCTTTCTTTCACTGGGTGGTTATCAAAATCACCTGGAATACTACGCAGAGGAGTATGACCTTTGCGCTCGGATAATTGCTGCCGGCTGGAAGATTGTATATGACGATCGTTTTCAGGTTCAACACTATATGGACCAGTCTCAACGTGATGTGAATCGCACTTTAAGTAACCTCACACGAAACAATGCGCTGATTATGAATCGGTATGCTCCTGATTCCAAACGTAAATGGTGTATTGCACGAGAACTTCAACGCTATGGAGAAATCTCCTTGAATGAAGCGGCTGCAAATGGATACAACAATGGTGTACGTGATTTCCTGGAATCACTTGACCAATATTCACGAACTCCACTCAGCGAGGAGCATTTTGACAGACTAACTGGTCTGGCGCAGGCACGTATCAGTCTATCCCAGGAAGATGCTTTGAAATATACAGAGGAGGTTTCACTATGCGAGAAGGGGAAAAATACATGGGCAGTTGAACAGGTACTTCACGAACTCGGTGTGCAGCTTGTTCCAGATAAAGAACACACTGATGTTCAGGTTATTGCAACACTCTCTCCCGGTAAGATTGTTGACGCGATGGCAGACAACACCCATTCATCTCAAGTCATCATCCCTCCTGTTCGGAATGTGATGAAGCCCGAGTACTGCTTCTCGGCTTGAAAAACAGATATGGAGCCGCTGTTACTATGCAGTAAAATCAAAGGGGAACCACACTTCCATCGATTTACGTTAACATTGTTATGGTTAAAGATCCGCGTACAGATGAAATTGCAAAGGAAGCTGCCCGGCTGGTAGGTGATTCTGTTTCGATGAATATCGCTGCTGCAATCAGTAAAGCAGCGCAGATTCTCAACTATGAAGACGCACCGAAGCCGGGATGGGGGCGTGTCCGTAAGCATTTGCAGGCACAAACGATGCAATTTCAGGGAAAGGAAGAGTATCAACAATCCATCATCAACCTATGGGAATGTGCGGAATCGATGATGACCTCACTCACACTGGCATTCAATGATGCAGAAATATACCTCGTCGGACGTGCTGCTGAAGGTCAGATAGACGGCGGACTACAAGCTTATATTCGCATCTACACTTCACATTCGATAACTACGCTCACGCAGGTTCTTGTCGAGCTCGGATGTGAAGAAATCGAATACAAGACGTTCGATACATTGCATGGGCGACTCAATGCGATGCACATTGTTGAATCGCCCTGGGAGTTCGTGTTGATCCGCTGTCCATTGGACCTTCACGCAAACAGAAAGAGGAATCTGTTCACGGGGAAAGAGATTAAAATTGTTTCGCTTGTTCAACTGCGGAAGATGATTGAAAATTCACGCTAGATTTGTCGAGGTACTCGATGAAGTCATCTCATCTTTCTTGCCTTCAGATACTGGAGACAAACAGCAACACTCCCGAGGGCAAGAACAATCCAGACAATCGCAACGACACGTAACGCTTCAGCTGTATCAACAGTTCCCGCAGATTGTCCGTCAGGTGTACCGATACTGATCAGGGCAATAGCAGGTCCGATCGTGTAGCCCATGCCAACGAACGATTCATGTCTTCCTCCCGCATCAACTTCTGCTCGACCAACAGCCATAGCGTAGTACAGGGCAGCATAATAGATAATACCCATACCGATACCCAAACAGCCTAAGCCCATCAACATGATGAAGAGATGCGTACCCAACACGATCAGGGCAAAACCACCTGCCATTGAAACACTCCCCAGCAGGAGTGTTCCCCATCTTCCGTGCCAGAACGTGAGGCGCCACATGAAAACCATAAGAGCGGTGCGCGTAATCATCCATGTGGCAGCGATCGGTGTTTCCCATGTAACATCAAGATCCACCCGTTGAAATAGATAGGGCAGGAGCGGCGACATAGCACTGTTGATCACATAACTTATGGGAAGCAGTATCCGAGCCGCTTGCAGGAGCAATGGATACTCACGCCCTACTGCAGTTTGTGACTGATCCCAATCGTGTTTCACCGGTGATGCATGGAACCAGAGAAGAGGGATCAGGCCGGCAAGATTGATTGATCCTAAACCGACGATTGCGAAACGCGCATGTTGCTCGACTAGCGGAGCCATGAAGATGAGTGATACGGCCACTGCCCCCGTCCAAACGATGTTGAACCAACCGATGGCGCGTCGCATATCCGGTCCGTGTCGATTTGATGTGAGATAGCTCTCTACCATCGGCCAGAAAAATGAAGCAAGACCTGTGTGGACTGCAGCAACAAACCACAGCATCCATGCACTTTTTACCATCCAGGGGCCAAAGCACACGATCCCCTGCGCGCTGAGTATGAAAACCAATAATGAGCGTACCGAGCAGAACCGCCGCAAACGTCGGGTGATGATCCCGGTGGTCAGTGAGCCGCAGATGTAAGTGATACCAATGACTATGTACAGCAATAACGTTGTTTGTTTCGTGAAGGCGTAATCATGCTTTGCAATAAATGGAATACCGTTCCATATGACTCCGGTCCCGACCGATGCAATCAAAGTCAACAACAGCACTGCACTCAATGGTGTCGGCTGATGAAGAACAGCTGTCTGATTGCGGGGTGAATCCATTAGTGCTTTGCTCGTGGAATTCTAAATCAGAAAGATAGAACATGATAAAACTCCCCGCTCCGTGAGGAACGAGGAGATAAAGTTTGCCAAGTAATTGTAGATTATTCAGCCGGTGCGAGCGAATAACTGTGGCAGATAAAGCCATCATCGACGACATGGCATTCCCAGACGCCAGGGCCGATATATTCGCGAAGCATGTCCCAGTCAAACTCCTGGAATTTGCTGAATATCCCCATATTCATCATGGTCTCGATATCTTCATCTTGGAATTCAGGGTCAAAATCCCTCATTTGCTGGATCATCTGCTCCATTGCCAATTTGGAAATTTCTGCCTGAGCTTCCATCGTTGTGACAATGTCAGTATATCCCCAGCCGAGTATGGGTTCATCAGAAAGCACGGACATGGCGTACTGAAAATCTTTTGTTGAAGAAAGAGTAGCCATCTTGTTATGGCTCATTGCCTGGGTTACGACTGAAGTGTGTCCTGCATAAACATAATCCTTATCAATGCCAACCGACATCGTTTCATCTCCAATCCCCATACCTGGACCAGCCTGCATCGGCATCATGCCCATCATGCCTGAGAGATCCAACGTGTAAAGTTTCCTGCCATATACCTCTTCGCCCATCAGCCCCCAACCTGCACCGAATTGGCCTAACGCCTTATCGAAATTCTCGGTATCAGAACATTTGACAGCAGTACACTGCTTCATACTTCCTACACCAATCGGATGTGCGATTTTCGTTGCCCCATGCATTTCCGGTCCCAGCGGTGTCAGCAACTGTTGGATCAAAAGATCAGTTGATTGGTCATCAGCAGTCTGTCCCCCCTGACCCATCCCCATCATAGGGCCAATGATCTGCCGAACCTGCTTGATCAACATCGGTAAGCCTTCAAACTGGAAATTCAGGTGCCAATAGGAGACGGAATCGGCGCTGACGAAGGTCGGTACAGCCGGTCGTGGAGACTCCACTGCCAGCAAGCGGCTCAAACCAGCTTTCCCATTTGGCATATAGAGGGAAAACGACTGTTCGACCATTGCTTTTTCGCCGTCGATACGCATCGACATCCCACCACCCTGGATATCTCCTATGAACTGTTGCAGCATGGGGATGAACATCATCGCCATGCCACCTCCAACTCCGCTGACAAGCTGCATGGCACCATCCATCAGAAATACTCCATAGGCATCACCATCACCAACCTGGTTCATGATGGCCTGATAGTTAGCGTGCTGTGAGATGGTCGCATGACCTTCTTCACCATCGATAATTCCCAGTGCAGCGGTAAGAGAAGGCTGATCAGTGCAGAGATAAAACGTGTTTTCATCGCGGACGAAATACACTGAATCGATGCTTTGGAGCATTTCCTGGGGTGCATCCATCATCCCACCCATTTGCATATCGTAATCATCATCAGTGTCGACTTCGTGAATTTCATGGGGGACGGCAAAGCGATAACCGGAACGACCCTGTAACTCTATCGCTTCGTACTCAAAATTTTCATCCTCTTCCTGAGCATGAGCGACCATGCTATTGATTAATTCCTCGATCTTATCTGCATCGTGCCCCCAATCTGCAAATCCGAGCACACCGGGAAAGGGCATGCCGGTATCAGGATCGCGATTGAGAAATATTGCAAATCCCATTCCACCATCGGGGCAGGTGAAACCGTTTGATTCGATATCCAGTTCCTCGCACATACCTTTAAATTCGTGCTCAAACTGTGTATAGAATTCCTGCCGCAGCTCTGTGATCGGCTCAGTCTGGAGTAGATCCCAAAGCGGAGTGGCTTTGAGATGTTCTTTGGTTTCTGCGATGCTTTTTAAGCCAAACACGGCGAAGCTGCTGCGGGGTGCCAGATCTTCAATTGCCTGACCAGCCCAGGCAGTTGCAGCGGTCAATCCAATGATCAGTGGAAAAGCGAATTTATGCATGTTCACGGTTCAGTCCTTTCTGTCGTTGTGAACGATATCTCGTAGGGGATTCATCGGCTAATTCCATAATCAGTATCAACCGAACACATCCCCAATCTAATTTCATGGATGAAGGAAAAGGGTACCAAAGAATCACATCAAGTGGTGACTCACCGTCAAACATGTTGTGTCTGAAAAAATTTGGTGAAAATATGCATCAAATTGGGATGCCGGCTGCGTATAGAGTGACAGAACAGGGATCTCCACAAGGAGAATTCTTGTGTTTCTGAGACGCGGTGAAGGAGAAGAGAGAGGCATTGAGCGGGCCGACGAAGTCCCGCTCGTTGTCTTTTTTGGTTGATGGGAGCCGATTCTGGTGAATCAGCGGACACGCGGGTATGCATTGACCGACGCATCCGCAATATGGATAATGTCGTGTTCCGGCCGGAGTGGCGGAATTGGCAGACGCGCCGGATTCAAAATCCGGTGCCAGTTGATGGCGTGAGGGTTCGAGTCCCTCCTCCGGCATTACTCAAACTCATCTGTTCGCAGGTGAGTTTTTTCATGGAATTATGATCGAGCGGTAACACTCCCGCTCCGTAGTACAACACGTCGGACTGACCGGATCTCCAATCGGACTCAGCGATTCCTGGGTTACGGCACAGAAAAAGACCCGGGTATCTGACGAGTCATCCACCATGCCGGGAACATCATGTCGCTCATCACAAAACATCATTTTATGACGCAGGTGCTGACAACACGGTTTCAGTGAAAGTTCGGTGTGCTCGTTCATGAATAGATCTCCTGCGCAAGTCCGGCTGCTTTCAATAGCGCGCGATGGATCACAACGGGGAGCAGTTTGAGTTTGTATGCATTATCTGGAAGTGGACTCGCTCTGCGAACGCTCAATTCGCATACTTTGCGGACACCTGCTCGATCATGGATATTCAAACCGACGAGTCCTCGCTCGACTTCTGGTAACGGCCAGGGCACAGGTGCAACTGCTCCGGCACAGAGTCGTGCAGCAGTAATCTGATCATTTTCCAGATTCAGTGTTGCCGCAGCCATGACCAGTGGCCAATCAGATGCTTGTTTTTCCTTGGCTGCGTAAAACGCACTGCGAGGGGCGGCCTGGCAGGTGATGTGTGTCACGATTTCACCCGGTTGCAGATTGTGTTCATCGTACATCCCACGATCGGGAGTATGGAATAACTCTGCAATGGGAATCGTGTCACGATCGCCACCGATGACATGGACCATTGCATCAAGCACGTACAACGCGACTGCAATGTTGGACGGGTGAACAATATGGCACGGTCCATCACCAAAAACAGCGTGGTACTGATGCTCACCCTTGACGGCAAAGCACTGGTAGCCTCCCTTTTTCAGGCAGTCGAACTGCTGATTCCTGTAGTACCAGCAACGCGGACGCTGAAGCAGATTTCCTGCAATCGTCGCTACATTTCGGATGTGTGGTAAGGCAGCTTCGCCCGCTGCTTCTGCCAGTACCGGCGCGTCAACTTTCATGTGCGAAGATCGAGCGAGTTCACTCAACGTGGTTGTAGCATGAAGATGGAGTGATTCATCACCTTTTGATATTTTTTCACCGTTGGAAGCCTCATCAAGAGATCGCAGATTGATCAGAAGATCCGGTTCCCGCAATCCTTCTTTGAGATGATCCAGCAGATCAATACCACCCGCTTTCACCACGACCTGATTGAAGCGATGATCGTTGAGTATCTCCGCGGCTTGTGGGAAATTTCTAACCTGGGCTACAGCAAACTTGTTCATCCC
>JANQEQ010000152.1 GCA_028278245.1 Phycisphaerales bacterium
AGCCGGTAACGGTGACAAGATCAAGACCAAAACCTGTAGCGAGATGGTGAGCTTCTATAGCTGAAGCAAACGAACACGATCAGAAGAACGCGTCGAGCCCGGGAACGCATAAGGTTCCCGGGCTCGTTCATGATCTGGGCGACTTCCTTGAGTGCGCGACAACCTCGATCATGGAGCAGCAAGCGTGAAATCAAACTCATGCGCCGTGAGGGTCGAGGGGCATGGATGATTCGTTTGTGTGGCATTCAGCTCGACCAGGCCCTGTGCACAACTGTGTGAGTAGGCTGAAACCGAAACCTGATTGCCGGTTATGCTGAGGATCCGGAAATAGCCCGATCCCCCTTGCTGATACTGCTGTCGTGATGAAGGATTATTGTAGGGCGACGGATCGCTTGTATGGCCTTCGTATGTTGCACCTTGCTGATAGTTGATCAACAACTGGTGAACTGTATTCGAGTTATCTCCAGTACTCGCCAAGTAGGCGGAGCCGTCAGGAATCTGATGCCCATTGAGCACAATCTGGAAATTCTCGAAATACTTGACGAGGTTATTCCACAGGTAGGTCCCCGTCTTCGCACCACCCGTCAGATCTTCCATCCCATAGCCACACGGATTGTTTGGCGTCGAGCACGTCCCCCTGCTGATCACACTTGTGCTGATATCCTGCCACAAGTAATCATGGGTCACCATTGCGACAGTATGGTCCGGGTAATCTGTAACGACGTCATAGGCCCAGTCAATAACCTGCGAACGAGGCGCATCTTCAAGAGCAAGGATAAGCCAATCACGTCCACCTGCCGTAAATGTGTGATATGAATTGGTTGTCTCCGCAGCACTAGGATAATCACTCGGATTATCAGGATCGTACGCAACGTCCAGGGTTCCGTCATAGCATTCTTGAAGCGTACTCTGGCTGCAGTAGTCCGAAGTTCGACCGAAGTAGCTATTGTTATTGAATCCTGAGCTTCGCGTTGATGTATCCCCGTTGGGCCCGTAATCATGGTTGCCGGTAGTTATGCAGTAGGGGATACCATTGGAGGAGAGGCGATTCATTTGATTCTTGGCGTCAGTCCATTCCGCCGTGCCATTGAAATGCGTGATGTCACCCTCGTGGATCACGAACTGGATATTCTCCGTTTCCTTGTTGGCAATGATCCAATCAATCTGGCTGTCAAAATGTTCATAGTTATTCCAACCTGCAGCGCGCGCGAC
>JANQEQ010000031.1 GCA_028278245.1 Phycisphaerales bacterium
GATTGATCGGGTTGATATTCACGTTGAAGTTCCCGCGGTCACCTATCGACATCTCACGGAGAAACAGGAAGGGGCCAGCACGGAGACGATCCGTCTGCAGGTCGCAGCAGCCCGACAGATACAACAGCAACGACAGGGTGTTCTCACCAACTCTGAGCTTGGCCGCAAGCAGTTGGACCAATGGGCACCGATGGATTCAGAAGCAAAGCTCGTTCTGGAACAAGCCATGTCCGAGTTAGGGCTTAGTGCGCGCGCGTTTGACAAGATTCGCCGTGTCTCACGAACCATTGCGGACCTGGAGCAGACGGAACTGATCACCGCACACCACGTCGCCGAAGCAGTGCAATACCGCCTGCTCGATCGCATTCTGTGAACCGGATTAACTCAAAGCAAGGGTGCATCCATGAGGTAAGATCCATCATTCCCATTGCTTTGGGAGTTTTGGCAGGTGAAGTGCAGTGTTGAGGATGAGTGCCAATTCCGTACGGTGATTGTACTGATCCTGGGCATTAACTGATATGTATGGTGATTCCAGTTGACTGAAATCTAATATGAACAGAGGAGAGGGATTCTCGATCAATCGCTTGTGGGTGAGCGCTTTGATATCGAGCCGCTCCAGAGTTTGTGATCTTGGAAAGAGATAGAAATCGGGGTGTTGATCTCTTTTGGATTGGATAGTGACAGCGCATAGGTGCCGTTCAGGAAGTCGTGGATTTCAAGGGCCATTGGTTTCCCATTGATGGTGGCCTCGAAATGATCACCAAATCCCGGTCCGATCAAATGACCGTTCTCGCTGTAAGGTGTGACCGTGAGGCGCGCCCCGAGCCGACCTTTGTGCCTTACCGGAGTCATAGCGATCGTCGTCCGTTTCGGATCGACTCGACCCGGACCTACCAAAGTGGAGAGTCGACCAGTGCGATAGATCGGACCGTTTCGAGCAGTGTCGGCCAACACTGAGATTTTGAATGACCACAAGCCTGGCCGATCCAACTTGACGGGAATGATGATTCGATCTTCTTCGATGTGTACTTTTAGGTTGCCGGCTGACAGTGATCTCAACTCATGGACCGGCGTGAGTTCCTTGCATCGCTCAGGATCCTCCTCCATAGCCTGCAGTTTCGCTTCCAGCGCTGCTTGTGCATGATACCCACGTTTCGTTTCGGTTTGTAACTCGAGCGTGTGCGGTGAGACTTTGTATCGGGAAAGTTGCTCAGCCAGCGGTGTTTTGAGGTATGAGGTTTCCAGCGTAATGTCAGTGACTTGACTGATATGTTTCCTGAATTCCGTTATGGAGATTTCAATTGGCAGGAATTCACCGACGGAGAATATTTTTTCCGGTAAGCCAAAATGCACCTTGGTGTCGCGATCGTCAGCGATCACGATGGCGTGATAGTCAGCTTGGGCTTCATCGGAATCACCCGTTATGATCATCGACCACTGGCCGGCATGCCTGATTGTCTGTCCGTCCTGCTCCCAGGGAACGTGAAATGTTGCCATGGTGTAGGATCCGTAATGTTTCATATGATCGTGTAACTTGAGTCGGGTGCCGTCGGGTGCGTGAAGCCAGAATGTCAGATCACTGTTCTGCGTTTCCGGCCAGGACAGCATGGCCGTGACCTTGCGCGCTGTCCGATTGAGATAAAAAGTCTCGAAAGTTCTGCATTCTTCCTTATGAAATTGACTGGCACTATGCAGCACAATGCTGGGTGAACCAGCGGCCATCGCATTCGTCAGGTCGACGAAGTAGATGAGATCAAGGTCGATATTCGGCTGATGGGTTGCTTGGTAAAATCCCCCGGTGTGATTGGCAATATTGGTCAGCAATGTTGAGTATGTCGAAGTCGCACCGATTCCAATGGTGTGTATCGGCGCGTTATAGTCAGCGATATCAACGCCTGGTACCGGTGGTATGTTAGAATGACTACCGCAGAGCCAGCCTCCACTATCAATGATCTCATAATGTCCGCTTACTGCCGCGACCTTTGGCTCGATATTCTGTATGCCATCCGTGCACAGGATTACAAAACGCTTGTTTGGACTCCATGATAGTGTTTCCAGTGCTGCCTGTAGTCCACCTCCCATCGCAGTGCAGGTTCCGGTGGTTGCAAGGTTAATTTCACCCTTGAGTGTGTTGGCGTGCGTGGAAACAGGAAAGAGAAATTGACCACCACCAGTGGCATACGCAGTGACATTGTCGGAAAACCACACGAGACCCAATCGGTCATTGGCTTGTCCGCTATCGCGCAGGAAGTCGGTGATCATCGACGCCGCTTGTTTGAGGATCTTCAACTTGGAGTCCCCGCTCGGGGCACTCGGTGGAGCTGAGTTCATGCTGTCGGACACGTCCATGACCAATTCAGTATCCACTGCCTCACGCATGTAAATGACATCGAGAATCGCCCCGCGGGTCGTCTCTTCGGGTTTAAGACCTGTCTCGGCATAACGAATGACCTGGCCTCGATCGACGATGAGTATCTTGGGTACGCCGGAAATCCCATACGTTGTCGAAATTGATGGGTCACTCACCACGGGCATGGTAAGACCGAAATTCGAGATCTGTGTCTGCAGGCCACTTGCACTGTCACTGACCGAGACGACCACGAACTGAACCCCGTGTCCCTGAAACTGAGTCCAGAGATTCTGGAGACGTGGTGCTTCAGCCATGCATGGCCCGCACCAGGTGAGACCCATGAAAGCGATGACTACTGTTTTGCCAGCGTGGTCGGATAAAGTGAATGTACCACCGCCGTTGACATTAGAGGCTGAGAAATCAGGTGCTGGATCGTTCACTCCCGGTTGGGCTGATGCAGATTGAATGAGATAAAGAACCACTCCAATGCAGAGCATGAATCGTACAGCAAGTAAGTTTCCTAACCTCCGGTGTACTGCAAGTGTATTGCATCTCATGACATTCTCCTTCTGGTAACAGTTTTCAAACACCACCCATATCTTTAATGGCGAGTAAATTCTCTCGGGTGTGACTGACAAAGCGTTAGATTTATTCAGCATTTGAGCCTCAGATCCATCGCGGGTATAACCACTTGTCGTTCAATGTCTTAGAATACGTGGTCTACTCGTTGATTGGTTCGTTACGACACATTGACTGATGATCAGGTCAGTCCTTAAATCAAACACATCTCTCCTTCTGGGATCCTTCCATGCCTCCACCTCCGGATTTTCACCTTCGATCGCATCCCATACTGTCGATTGAGGAAGGTCCGTCCGTTTCGTTTACCTTCAACGGGGAAACATACGAAGCGCGCGAGGGGGAGATGATTGCTACAGCCCTTTTCGCCAACGGGATACGTGTCTTTGGACATCACGCAGCCGATGGCGCGCCACAGGGGATCTTCTGCGCCAATGGGCAGTGTTCGCAGTGTCTGGTGATTGCCGACGGCATACCTGTGAAAAGCTGCATGGTTCCGGTCCAGCCGGGGATGGATGTACGATCGTGCGAAGGCATTCCCGAACTGAAACTCACCGACGGTCTCCCGGAATTTCAGGAGATTGAAACTCTAAAGGTGCAGGCGTTGATCGTCGGAGGCGGCCCAAGCGGGCTTACGGCTGCGGCTGAACTGGGGAAACTGGGTGTTGATACGTTGGTCATTGATGACAAGCACGAGCTAGGAGGCAAGCTGACCCTCCAGACGCATAACTTCTTTGGATCGATCGAAGATTGCTATGCCGGCGTCAGGGGGATGGATATCGCCCACATCCTTGCTGAGGATGTCAATCAACACGAATCGGTCAAAGTTTGGCTGAATTCGACAGCGGTGGGAATTTACTGCGATAAGAAAGTCGGTTTGCTCAGGGATGGGCAGTACGTTCTCATTGAGCCGGAAGTGATATTGATCGCAGCGGGGGCCAGGGAAAAGGGATTGGCATTTCCCGGGTGTGATCTCCCCGGCGTGTACGGTGCAGGGGCGTTTCAAACTCTGGTGAATCGCGATCGAGTTTCACCGGCTGAGCGTCTGTTTGTTGTTGGTGGAGGAAATGTCGGTCTGATCGCAGCGTACCATGCGCTGCAGGCAGGGATTGAGGTTGTCGGATTAGTCGAGGCGCTACCTGAAGTGGGCGGGTACAAAGTACACGCAGATAAGATCAAACGGTTGGGTGTACCGATCTGGACCAGTCACACTGTGGTACAGGCAGAAGGGAGTGGTTCAGTTCAGCGTATCACAGTCGCCGCAATCAATGAGCAGTTCAATGTGATTCCCGGCACACAACGCAGTTATGAAGTGGACACCATACTCATCGCGGTGGGACTCAGCCCGGTCAATGAATTGCTCGTTAAAGCAAACGAGTTCGGGATGAAGGCGCTGGCGGCAGGTGATTCTCAGGAAATTGCCGAAGCGTCCGCTGCCATTTTCAGCGGCAGGATCGCTGGTCGAAAAGTCGCACAACTACTCGGACATAATGTTGACATTCCCGATGAATGGTATGAAACGGCGGATGTCCTTCGCGCAAAACCAGGAAAAACTGTTCCGCTTGAGCAAGCTGACCTGGTCGAGTCAGGATCATTTCCGGTTTTCCGATGCGATCAGGAAATACCCTGCAACCCATGTACTGAAATCTGCCCTACAAAGCAGATTGAGATCCCTGATGATTCGATTTTAGGTCTGCCGGAGTTCGTTGGTGATTCATGCATTGCCTGCGGGAAGTGCGTGCTGATATGTCCGGGTCTTGCAGTCACGATCGTGGTCAAGAAGGATCCTGAGAAGAAGACGGTTGATGTTTTATTGCCGTGGGAACTGCCGCTGGGTGATTTGGCTGTGGGATCGACCGTGGAAACCGTTGATGCAGAGGGGCGGGCACTTGGTCAGGGTCTGATTAAGAAAATCAAGCTCGGGAAATATGCCGACCGACGGTACCTGATGACAGTGCAGGTACCTTACGATCAGCGATTGCTGGTTGCTGCATTTCGACCCGTCCCCATATCGATGCCCTGTGAAGCAGAAGATCAGGTCACAAGTGATGGCGATCCAATCGTCTGCCGCTGCACGCGTGTGGGGAAAAGCAAAATCGTGGGAGAGATACGTGCCGGGGTACGCGATATGAATCAACTCAAAGCATCGATACGAACCGGTATGGGTGCTTGCGGAGGCAACACCTGCACAGAGTTGATTCTGCGCCTGTTCCGAGAGGAAGGTGTAGATCTGAGTGAAGTTACTCAACCGACACATCGTCCGTTGGAAACGGAAGTCCCGCTCGGTGTATTTGCCGGTGCCAAGCCTAACAAGAAAGCAAAGTGACGAAGACGAGTTACGACATCGTGATCATCGGAGCCGGCAGTGTGGGTAATCCTGCCGCCCTGTTTCTTGCCCAGCGTGGACTGAAGGTGCTTGTGCTGGATCAACACGCTGGTCCCGGGCAGGGGCAGAATAAGGCAGCAATTGGCGGCGTGCGCGCAACCCATTCCGATCCGGCGAAGATCAGCCTGGCATTGAACAGCCTGCAGCACTTTACGACATTCCAGGATACATACGGCTATGACATCGGTTGGAAAAAGGGGGGCTATTGTTTTCCAGCTTATGACGACACGATTGAGCAGACACTGAAGAGCCTGCTTCAAACGCAGCACAGTTACGGCTTGGAAATCGACTATTACGATGCGGACTTCATTCGGCAGATCGTACCCGGCATCAATGAGGAGAATCTTCGTGGTGGTACCTATTCGCCCGGTGATGGGCAGGTTTCTCCCCTCATGTATGCTGATGCCTGTTGGAAGGTGGCGCAGAGAGAAGGTGCGGAATACCACTTCAACGAAACAGTGAAAGCAATTTCGCTCGATCGGGATCGTGTGACGGGAGTTGTTACCGATCGTGGATCGTATACCACCGGTATGGTGATAAACGCAGCCGGTGCGGCAGCGCGCCAGATTGGATTGCTGACAGATCTGAATATTCCCGTGCAGCCGGACAGTCACGAAGCGGGTATTTCAGTGCCCGTCAAGCCTTTTCTTGATCCGCTGGTGGTCGATCTCAGACCCGGCGCAGATGGCAGGACCTCCAACTTTTACTTCGGGCAGAATCACGAAGGGCAGATCATTTTCTGCTATACCCCTCGAAAGTTGTTCGTCGGTGAGAACATCCAGTCATCCAGTGAATTTCTACCCATTATTTCACGCCGATTGATTGACCTGATTCCCGCACTGCAGAATCTCATGGTTCGGCGTGTCTGGCGTGGACTCTACCCCATGACACCCGACGGTGTGATGATTGTCGATGAGGTCCAGTCCCTTTCCGGGATGTATCTTGCGGTGGGAATGTGCGGGCAGGGATTTATGCTTGGGCCGGGTGTTGCAGAATGCCTGGCGAACCTGGTTATTGAGGGCGAGCCGACCATTGACCGGGATATCTTCTCGGACCTGTCATTCTCTCGTGACTTCTCTGCTCACACAGAAACGTTGAAATAACGTCATAGTTGGTTATCAGTAATGAAGCACTGCGGCTTGTCGTGCTTCCTGTATTCATCGCCTTTGCAGATAACAGTCGCGTGAAAGTCAACCATGATCCGTATAACGCCACGCCGTTTGATAATCTGCGTGAACTTTGCAGATTGTTCTACCTGCAATACTAAAGACTCTATTCCATTTAATTTTCGTCCTTTGGGTTTGCCAAACTTGTGGCACGCTAAACAGTGAACCTCCAGAGGAGCGAGAAAGATGCGAAGATTAGCCCTGGTTGCAATGTGCGCGAGCACTATGGTGTTGACACATTCGGTGAATGCCGCGATATCCGTGTTGAAAAATGACGGTTCACCTGCTGAGCCTGAAGAAGCGGAGATCGTCTTTATCAAGGAATTGGAAGCGTGGAGAATCACACTCCTTGCGCTCCATAATCCCTGGGGAGAAACCAAATACGATATCCACGGCGATGGAGGAGAAGTCATCGATCAGATTCTGATCAAGGTCGAAGGACCACCGGCCGGATCACCCCTGTTCGTTCGGGTCTTCAGTGATGGCCCTCTGGGTATTCAGGATATTCACGGAATTACCCAGGAAGGATCGGCCGAAACGTTACTGACCTGGGTCGAGGCTGAGCGGGACATTGGATCAATCACCGCGGAAGTGATCGGAGAGGTTCAGGCTGGGCGTGATATCACCGGTCCAATTATCAGCATCACTGAAAATAACTCAGTCCGCGGAGTCCACTGGCTCGAAGCCCAGCGTGATGTCCTGGGTGATGTGAAGGCTGAGCAGGGGCGGGTCATGCTGGTCTACGCGCATCGTCACATCGGGACTGCAGACAATCCCGTTACGATCGCTGCAAAACACAAAATTAATCAGATCACCGCTGGGGAAAATGTTTATGCTGATATTAACTCCCGGGTGAATGGTGGCAGCGGGGGGATGTACATCTTCAACGGGCAGCGGTTTGTGGGATCTCTAAACACTGAAAAGTTGATTGATGATTCCCATACCGGCTCCCCGGGTTATGTGATCTTCCAGCAGGAATTTTCAGGTTCAATGACTTTCGGACAATCACTTTCTGATACCGATCATTATCTGGAATTGCCAATGGCTGGATTCTCCGGTCAGATCATTGTTAATGCGGATAACCATGATGATGGAACTCTGACCACACCGATCTATCTGGGACCGGAAGGTGATCCCGATCGAATCCTGTTGGAAGGACCGCATTACACTCGATCGGCGCAGAGTATGGGTGGCGGTTCGGTCGGCCTGGTGCCGTTCGCCCTGCACGATGAATCCTGCGTGCCGGCCAACGGCGAAGAAGTGCAAAGTGATAATGAGATCGGGTTGGACGAGGTGCGCTTGCGCCATTATGGCCCGGTTCAATTGGGTAGTTCCGGTCCGGTCACTGTCAAACGTCGTCCAGTCGACTCAACGGGAAGTTACACCACTATCCCTTCTGCACAACTTGCGTTTGATATTGATTCTTCTGATCCCAACACTCTCATTGTGAGCTTTGTTTCGCCTGATCAGGGTTTTGAAAGAGGTTTCGAATACAGGATAACACCCACATCAGATCTTATGTGTGCTGTATCAGCATCACCCGCTGTGGAGTGGGATGAACCTTATGTCATCTCCATCGTTGATTTGCCCTGCACTGGCGATCTGAACCTGGATGGAACTGTCGATATCAACGATATCTTCCTCATTATCGGGTATTGGGGGTCAGTAGGTCAGAACAACGCTGCGGCGGATCTTACCGATGATGGAATGGTTGATATCAACGATATTTTCGCAGCGCTTGGTCACTGGGGAACATGCCAGTGATGTGAATCCCTCATGACGGCCGGTTTGTATTGCTGACTATGACGATTTTCAGGAAGCGCTTCAGTTCAATGATGCATCAGTACCGGGGCTGTCATTTCCTCGATAGCTTCGTTGTAGAGCCTTTCGCAACGCTCGGCCGCTCCATCCCACGTGATTTTACGAACCTCGAAAGAGCCGTGCTTCTGCAATGTCTGACTGAGAGGGGGATGGCGGAGCACGGCAACGATCTTGTTTGCCATATCCTCGATATCCCAGAAGTCCACTTTCAACGCATGAGAAAGCACCTCACTGACCCCGGATGATTTACTGATGAGCACCGGCACATCGTGAGTCATGGCTTCCAGCGGAGCGATTCCGAACGGTTCTGAGACTGAGGGCATGACATACAGGTCAGCCAGAGAGAAGACGCGGTTGATATCGTCTCCACGCAGAAAACCTGTGAAGAGGATTTTGTGACCGATCCCCATATTTGCTGCCATTTCAATCATGTGGCGAGCCATGTCACCGGAACCTGCCACGACAAATTTGACATTCTTCATCACGTCCAGCACGCGCTTGGCAGCAGCGACGAAATACTCCGGTCCTTTCTGCATCGTGATGCGGCCAAAGTACAACACGATCTTATCTTTTCGGCGAATACCCTTGGCCAGGTTGGATTGGGTTGGCTCGAAATCTACCCCGTTGTAGATCACCTCAATGTGATCATCGGGGACGCCGTAACGGTTAAGACAGATGTTCTTGGTCCACGCGCTGACGGTGACCACTCGGCGGGCAGCATGCATGCCCCGGCGCTCAATGTCATAGATACGCTGGTTGACGTTGACGCCCGAGCGATCAAACTCTGTGGAGTGAACGTGAACGACCAGCGGCTTTCCCGTGTGGCGAGCGACCAACATTCCTGCGGGGTAAGTCATCCAGTCGTGTGCGTGGATAATGTCAAATTCTTTACCCTGGGTAGCAGCGAGGCAGAATCGGGCATACCGCTCCACCAACGTGATCATATCTCCGCCATACTCCTGGCCGATCGATGCAACCGGCATCTCAGTGTGCTCATCTTCCGGTTGTTGTGGTGTTGCAACGGGATCTTGTGACGCTGTTGGTTTTGGCGGGGCTTTCCCTTCGGGAGTTCCCAACGAGACGTGAGTAAGTTGGGTTTCACCAACTACGTGCGTTCCTGGTTGGGTTTGATAGGGTTGGGCAAAACCGGCATCAATCCCGATGAACTCGGTACTGGAAAGTTCATCGGAGCCAGTTGCAGTGGTGATTTTCATTCCCGGAAGACTTCCGGTTTTGGGATCGAGAATGGCAGCGCTGATATCCGGAGGCAGGGGAGTATTCTCCGGGCCCACGATCCGGACATGACGGGATTCACTGCCGTTGTCTGCCTTGGGCAGAACGAATGTGACCTGCATTCCGCGGCGATTCATCGCTTTGGTCAGACCGAAGCAAGCAGTCCCCAGGCCCCCGGTGATATAGGGCGGAAACTCCCAACCAAGCATTAGAACGCGCATCATATGATCCCTTGATCAGTCTCTTGGACCTCAGTTACCCATCATTCTTCATCATCATATCACCCAATTCTCGAAAAGCAGCCTCGTATGCCAGGAGACATGAGGTAGCTACATCCCGAGCATTTTCGCTGCTCAAGTCTTGGATCGGCAAGACGCTCCGGAAAGTATAGAGCATGTTTTCACTACGATAATGTTTTACGGTCAGAGGAGATCCTTCGTAGTCAAGATCCTCCAATTCTTCATCGACCAATTCGTCGATCGGATCCCCAAGGTGGAGCAAATCGGTTTCAATCGATTCACTCAGCCAGCGATCGGCCGTGACCAGCGAAACAAACCACTGCTCATCCTCATGTTCCAGACAATACCAGGCCTGTGCGCCCGCATGTCTGGCGGCGCATTTGAGCCTGGAGTCGTCGACGTGTATCTCACCGAACACGTTGTGAATAGAGACTTTAGCTTCAATAGCTCGTAGAAATTGGTTTATTGATGAATCCATTTGGAGATACGATCTGAGTTCGCTTTTCAAACCTGCTATGACTGAGATAACGAAAACGTGATATGCGAAAACGACCAGATCGTAGCCGGGTATTGACCATCGACCACTTTTCAACCCTGTTCCTGACAGATTTTTCACATTTGTCTTCAATGGAATCAGGTATCACTCATTCCCATCCGGATGTTCCACAGTGATTATCAGGCAGGAACAGGTAGAATCCAGCAATGATTGATGGTGCTGCGACAGAGATAGATACAAACTCAACTGATCCCTGGACAACGCGCAAGCTGCTGCAATGGATGCACTCCTATTTTAGAGGCCGAAATGTCGATCAGCCCCGTCTCGTCGCTGAACTGCTGCTGGCCCACGTGCTGCAGTGCGAACGGATCAGGTTGTACATGGAGGTGGATCGCCCCGCTTCACCTCGGGAGCGGGATTTGCTTCGCAAACTCGTAACTCGGGCGGCTCACCATGAACCTGTGCAGTATTTGTTGGGTGAGGCGTGGTTCTTCGGCATGCCATTTACCGTGGATCGCTCAACCTTGATACCACGTCCGAGCACTGAAACCCTCGTGGAGGATGTGCTGCAATGGTGTCGTAGTCATCGGCCGCATGGTGCCCATTGGGAAATACTCGATATCGGAACCGGTACTGGCTGCATTGCGATTAGTCTGGCCCGCCACCTCCCGCAGGCTCGGATAATCGCATCCGATATTGTGCCGGAGGCTTTGTCACTGGCCCAAACCAACGCAGAACGATACGGCGTGGCAGACCGTATTGAATTTTTACATGGCTCGCTGTTTTCTCCTCTGAAAGCTCAGGGGGAATCGATGCCGCGATTTGACGTGGTCTGCTCGAATCCGCCATACATTCCCGATCATGAATGGGATGACCTGGAAACGAATGTGAAGGAGTACGAGCCGGCATCTGCTCTACGGGGTGGCGCTGAGGGCCTGGATGTGGTTCGGCCGCTGATCGAGGAAGCCGGAACGTGGATTTTTCCTGGAGGCAGGTTAGCGGTAGAAATTGCGCATTGCCAACGGGATGCTGTTCTCCAGATGGTTCAGCAATCACCTTTTTGGGTGAATGAACACGTTATGAAAGACCATGAAAATTTCTGGCGGGTGCTCACCGTAGAACGGAATCCGGAGCCTCATCAGGATTGAATTAAAAGTGCCTTATCGACCGCATCCAGAAGTTGCGTTGCCTGGAATGGCTTGAACAGGAATGAACTCAGGCCTTCCTGACTCGCGCGCACAATGGAATGGTGGGGATCATATCCGAAGCCGGTCATGAGAATCACGGGCGTGTTTTCGTCAGCTTCCTTTACCGCTCGAAAAACCTCATATCCGTTTCGATCAGGCATTTTGATATCGGAAATCACCAGGTCATAAGGGGTCGATGTTGTACTGTTCGCTTCGATGATCTCGATCGTCTCCAGTCCGTTGCGGCACACAGTTACCCTGCATCCCTTCTGGGCAAGCATGGAGCTGATGGTGTCGCATATTGCCGGCTCATCGTCAGCCACGAGAATCCTCTTGCCTACCATGCGGGGATCAGGCTCAAGCCGGTGGAGTTCCTTCTCCGCACCCAGGATTGTCCGCGGGCCGGCAGCACACGTCTCCATACGATGGCGCACATCCTTCGCTGCGGTGATGATCTGATCCAGTCCATGTTGCAGCGGTTCTTCCGGAACGGATTGCTCGCGCAATGACTGAGCCTGCTGCACAATGTCTGCCAGAGGCATGGTAACTTCATCCATCACGACCGACGCGACTTCTTCATTTGTCGTGTAGCGCTCGACCACCAGAAGCTCGAGAATATTCATTGCCATAGCGATGTATCGGCCGAAGATTTCCGCAAACTGCCGGTCGTTATCGTTGAATGAATTAACCTCATCCGATTCGACATTGAAAACCCCAATGACACGATCATGCAATCGCAAGGGTACGGTGAGCGAACTGCCCGCATTTACCAGACCCTCACGATACAGAGGATCACGGCTGACATCGGGGCAGAGATAACTCACACCAAGAGCCGCTACGTAACCGGAAATCCCGTTACCCTCCGGCTCCGCGTGGATCACCTCACCGATTTTCATGGGGGATAAACCCTCAGAAATAACCAGTTCCAGTTGGTTGGTATCCCGATCGAGAAAGCGAATCTCGAAATTGTCAAACTTCAATAAATCATGCACGTAGTGAACGATCTTCTCCTCCAGGAGTTTGAGTCGATCGGGCATGCTGAGTTTAGCGATCGAAGCAGCTTCGATACGCATGAGTTCTGAACCGGCCGCATCAATGGCATCAATCCGACTCTGTAATTCTCTCCTGGTCGTTATCTCCCAAAGCAAACCAACCACGGTGTGATCCGTGGTTGAGTCGTCGAACGATTGACAATTGGGACAGGCGAGCATTTCAAAATGTGCCTGTTCAACTGTGAATGTGTAATGCAGACAGGGATTCTTCTTGATTGCCCCAGCAGCAGGGGGGTGTTTCCTGAGTTCATCGATGGATACCCTGCAATGCTCGATGAAATGTTTTTGTACTCCCTGGTCATGCGCGAGGAAGCGCTCATTACCCCAGAGAATTTCACCCCGGTTGTTGATGATTGCCACCCCGTCACCGATCTGGCTCAGGATAGTACCGGCCTGCAAATGAGTCGGGAGTGATTCATCGATGGTGCTCCTCAGCACCTCGGGAGGAAAGAAAAGAAATGTGCCCGTATGGTCATCACCCACCAGCTCAAGTGCTTCTGTCAGGTTGTCTGTTTCCACCAGGATGAATGCATTTCGCAAGTGCTCCAGCATGTGATCATCTGGAGGAATCATCCCTTTGAGCAGTACGAGCTGTGGTTTCGTCAAGGTCGTGTTCACCAGTTCTGCACCGTGATGCTCCTGAGAACCTATCAGTGTACGATGGAGACAGTCAATCAGGCAACGACTTTGTTTTCGACATTTTTACCCTTTACCTTGACAAAGCACCACGAACCCCCAGAAACTCACGGAATCTCAATGAAGAGTTTCCGTTTATTTCCTGCCGGACACATTCCTCCTCTCCTCAATTGTCTCAATGCATACCCATGATCAGTGTACGTGGTTTGACCAAACATTTCGGCAAGACAGTGGCGGTGAATGGTCTGGATTTCACTATCGATCGTGGTCGTGTCGTGGGATTATTGGGTCAAAATGGTGCGGGGAAGACAACGACGATCCGATTGATCACCGGTTACCTGCCGCCGACAAAAGGCGAGGTTCGTATCGATGATTTGAAGGTCGCAAAATATCGTCAGCGGATTCGTCGGATGATCGGATATCTGCCCGAATCGACCCCACTGTATGATGAAATGCGCGTGAGGGAATTCCTTACATTTCGAGCTCGATTGTTTGGACTGACGGGGAAGCATCGACGTCAGGCAATTGACCGTGCAGTGCGACGCTGCTGGCTGGATGAAGTCAGACGCAAACCGATACACCAACTTTCCAAGGGGTATCGCCAACGTGTTGGATTGGCCGCAGCCATGTTGCACGAGCCGCCGATCCTGATTCTGGATGAACCGACCTCCGGACTTGATCCGGCACAGGTGAAGGAAACACGAAGTCTCATCCGGGAGTTGGCCGGCAATCACACGATATTGCTTTCGTCTCATATCCTTGCGGAAGTCGAATTGACGTGTGAAGAGGTCATCATGTTATCCGGGGGGAAGATCAGCGCAGCCGGTCAAATCAGCGATCTCAAAAACACCCTGGGTCATTCAGCTACGTACGTTGTGGAAACCGACTCTCCGGAAGCCGCTGAACATATTCAAGCGATGAAGCAGGTACGATCAGTTCAATCTGAGGTCGTCGATAAAATCTGGCACAGGTTGACGATCACAGGACAGACGCAGAGGGAAGATCTTCGCCAGCCAATTGCACAGAATCTTGCTGATCAAGGATGTCAGATTCGTGAGCTTTATCGCCAGAGTCCGTCACTGGAACAACTGTTCCTTGCATTCCATCAGAATGCGTCCGAGGGGAATTCAGTTGGCACCCCATCCGGGCAGGAGATCACATCATGACTCCTGTTCTAACGATAACACAGCGAGAGCTTCGTGCGTATTTCCTTTCACCCGGTGGATACATCATCCTGGCACTGTTCCTCCTGGTGTCGGGTGGTTTTTTCTGGTCGCAATGTCTTCAGACCGGCCAGATTGCTACGCTGCGTCCGGTTTTCAGCGTAGGTACGTGGTTGCTGACTTTTATTGCTCCGGCGGTAACAATGCGCCTTATCAGTGAGGAGTACCGCGCAGGAACGCTGGAGATGCTCATGACCTGTCCGATTCATGAGTTTCATGTTGTGCTGGGGAAATACCTCGCATCACTGATATTCCTGCTGATCATGCTCCTTCCGACAGTGAGCTATGTGGTGGCGTTGGAGCTTTTCGGCCGGCCGGACTACGGCGAACTCCTGTGTGGCTACCTGGGATTGATCCTGGCGGGCTCGGCTTATCTGGCTTGTGGGATACTCGCTTCGACTTTTACCAACAGCCAGGCAGTAGCATTTCTCGTTGCGCTGTTCTTCTGGCTGATCCTGGGATTTGGTGCGAAACTCCTTCCCCATTATCTTGAGCCGGTGCCATCTCGCATTGTGTTTGCGCTGGATCCGGACTTGCGCTTGCGCGATTTCGTCATCGGATTGATTGACACTTCCAATGTCGTTTACTTTCTCTCGCTGACGTTTGTATTTCTGGTAGCAGCGACGAAAACCCTGCAGGCTCGGAGGTGCTGGTGAACCGGCGATGGAAAACAAGTCGACGGGGAGTGATTCGTCGAGCGCTGCTTGTACTCAATGCGGTTTTGTTCGTGATTGCGGTATTTGTGATTCTGGTGGTTGTCAACGATGTTGCGCATCATCGCAAGTTCCGCTATCGGTTTGATGCAACAAAAACCCGCGCATATTCCCTTAGCCCCCAGACCAGGCAACTTCTTGATTCACTGCACGATCACTGGTCGATCACGCTCCTGTTGGTCAGGGAATCAACCGATCCGGCAGTGGTTCAACAGGTTGATGAGGTGCTTCAGCGCTATGGGCAGGCTTCGCCCTACGTCGCGGTCGATCGCATCGATCCAACGGATCCAAATTCACTCACTGCATACGAAAACCTGCTCAATCGCTTGCGTTCTCTCTACCAGGATGACATTGACGCTTATGAGACAGCACTGGATCGAGGGCGGGAGGCCTTTACGGAACTCCAGCTTTTTGCCCAGCAACAGGCGACACTCCTTGCGCGGTTAATTGAACATATCCCGCAGGAGATTCAGGATCGCCAATTGATTGTGCAACGGGCTCAGTTGCTTACGCTACTGGCCCAGCAGGGGGGACAGGTTACAGATGAGGTTGATGCAGCACGTCAAGTTGATGAAACGCATCCCATCCCTGAATATGACACGGCCCGCAGTATTTTGAGCCACGCACTGACGCAGTGGTCATCCGAGTTGTATGACATCTCGCGGATCCTGCAGGTGTGGAGACATGATGATCGTTTTGAAGTCAATCAACGACAGTTTCTTCAGAACGCTCAAGCCGAATATGAAGCGATAGCGCGGCAATTGGCTGAAGCGGCCGATCCACTCCGCCATCTTCCTCCATTGGAATTGGCAGCGATCGGGAGGCAACTCCAGCGAGGCGAGGGTGCGATCATCATCGGCCCTGAAAAAGCGACAATGATTCCGTCGAATCAATTTCTAGCAACTTCAAACCTGCAGGCAACTGAACGCGAAGGAATTCGTTTTGATCAGCGTTTCCGTGGCGAGCAATTAATCTCCGCAACGATCCGTTCGCTTCTCATCGATCCCATGCCGCTGGTCGTGTTCATGCACGCTGAATCCGGTTCGCTCTTTCAGCCGCGCGATCAGCAGCAGGATCTCACCGGCGTCGTCAGTATGCTGGAAAGTTCACGCTTCGATGTCGCTGAGTGGATCATCGGCAGGAATGAATCACCACAGCCCGAACCGGGACAACCCACGGTTTGGATTGTTGTTCCGCCTCCACCGGGGCGTGGGCTTACCCCAAGTGAGGAAGAAAGCAGGCTCATTAACGAAACACAAAGCCTGATGGCCAATGGCGAGTCGGTATTGTTGAGTCTGTATCCGAGCCTGCTGCAGCGTTATGGGCAGGAAGATCCCTGGAGTCAACTGGCCGAACCATTTGGATTATCTGCACACACCGATGAAGTCATTCTCGAATCGGCACAATCGGGGATAGAAGAAAGAACTTTAATTCACGCTCAAGCAGTACATGAATTCAATCAGCCGCACACCATCGCACGCGCATTGAATGGGCAGCAGACTTACTTTGCCTTGCCGATTCCCATCGAACCACAGGGGGATACACAGGAGAATGTAAAACTGGTGGAACTGGCCGGCGTCGATCCTTCCCCCCAGCGCTGGCGTGAAAAAGATTGGGCACGAGAGAGTGTTGAATTGACAACTGCCGCACCGAAAAGCCCTTTGACTGAGCGCGTGGGGATTGCCTGGGCGGTCGAGCGACCTCATCCTGTCTTGCGGGAATCTCAACGCTTTATCCTGATTGGATCCGGTGGATGGATGGTCAGCAATGTCGCTGATGTTGTTGTTGAATTGGGAGGCGGACGTGTTGCATTGGTCAATCCCGGTAATCACGAATTAATACTGTCAGCGGTAGCCTGGCTGGCTCGTCAGGATGATCTCATTGCTCCCAGTCCGATCGGTCAGGAAATTGCTCGCCTGAGTGGAGTGTCCCGTGAGGTGCGGCAACTCTGGTGGTGGATTGCCCTGGTTGGTTTGCCGGGCTTCTGTCTGATTCTGGGATTTGTCGTCTGGGGAGTGCGGCGATTCTGATATGAAAGTTCTGCCGACCATTTTGGTTTTGATTGTGGCCTGCCTTGCGGTGACGCTCGATTTGTGGTTTGTGCGCGGCAAGAAGCCATTGACGAGATCACGGGATTCTGAACAGATCATTCAGCTTGTGCCGGATATGCCCATTGATGAAGTAACTCGAATCACATTGAAGCGAGGCCTGGAACATACCTGGATCTTTCAGCGCACGAGTAATGGTTGGATACAGGAGATGCCTTTCCCGCATGTCATGGATGGTCCCGCCCTGCGTCAACTGATTTCTCAGAGTACTCGTCTGGAATCGGTCAAGCGAATTTCGGTTGATGGAGGCGGAAGTGATGAGGCTTCTTTATCATCGATGCTGCTGGATCCACCTCAGGCGGAAGTGATTTATGATTGGCCGGACGGTTCAGTGCATCTGCAACTCGGTCGCCGTAGTCTGGCGGGGCGGGCTTATCTGCGGATTGCGGGTGAGGATACTGTTCACATCACCGATCAGCGCTTGCATGATTTCGTCATTGGCATGGATCCCCGAGAGTGGCGTGATCGGCAGATCTTCCACGGAGTCGGTGTGGAATCGGATCGCATCGAGCGCGTGGAAGGAGATTTGCGCTTGGTATTGCATCGTGAACGCAAGCAGTGGCACATGATTGAGCCGGTCCAAACCCGCCTGGATACCCTGGCGCGCGATGAACTCTTCCAGGCACTGGGGCGAGCGGTTGTGGATGGGTATGTTCTGGATGAACCCGATCAGGCAGCGATTGCCAGATTCGGTCTTGCCGATGCCGCAGCGACCATATCCATTACCAGCACACACATGGTCCCGCTCGAGGATGAATTCATCCCCGAGACAGAAACGCAGCGACTGATCGTGGGATCAACAGTCGGGATAGGCTCAATGGAGCGCTTTGCGCTGATCGAAGGTCAACCTACCGTAGTGCGACTTTCCGTTCCGGTGTTGCAGGCCCTGTTCAAACCAATTGTGCATCTGATCGAACCGACCGGATGCGGGGTACAGGCCGCGGATGTCATGCGGCTGCGCATCATTGGACCGGAAGGTGAATTCGATTTGAAACGCAGGCTCGATGAGTGGTACGCGCCTGAATTTGGGCCGGGCGGTGTGGATGTTGATGTTCCCGCAGTTCGCGTTGAGGAGTTGCTTGAGCAATTAACTGAATTGCGCGCACCGTCGGTTGAGATACAGGATTACCCGCGCGAATTGGAAGTGTGTCAGATCATTTTGTTCTCCTACGGTTTGCGCCCGCTGACTACCGTGCGAATCGCTCATGATCCGTCGGTTGGCAACTGGGCGATGGAAAATGGTGATAACGTCCTGCGGATCTTCCCCCCTGGACTCAAACTGAATCTCAGCCCCGAAGACTTCGGACTCAGCCGAGATGCTCAGTGAACTGTATTGCTAATGTTCATCTGTTGTCGGGAAACGGTAGTGCAATATGCAATCATCACCGCGGCGGCGCTGACTGAGTAATTGCATCTCCCTGCCTTCTGTTAATTTATCAACGGATAAACCTTCGATGCATGAACGAGCAGTTGAATCGCCGAACAGTCGCGGTGTGACGAACACCCAGGCGTCGTTGATCAGATTCTGTTGAAGTAATCTCCCCAGAAGATTCGGTCCCGCTTCCGTCAGCACAGTTGTGATATCGAAATCCAGCGAAAGTTTTTGCAGCATACTTTTCAGGCAGAGTTCTTTTCCCTCCCCCGGAACTCCCAGCAGCACAACTCCCGCGGCTTCCAGCTTCTTACGTTGATTTGGTTCCCCTGTCAGGGCATGTTCGTGGCAGGCAACGATTGTGGGAAATTCCACCGCACTCTGCACGAGTTGAGATTCCAGTGGAATGCTCATGGATGGATCGACAACCACGCGTTGAGCGGTTCGCCGTCTTCGTACATCACGTGCCGTAAGCATGGGATCATCACTACGCACGGTTCCGATTCCAGTGATGATCGCATCTACCCTGCCGCGTTGACGATGCACCATTTTCCTGCTGGCAGGACCACTCAACCATTGGCTGTCACCGGTCCGGGTTGCAACGTAACCATCCAGTGTTTGTGCCCACTTGGCAATAATCCACGGCAAACCCGTTTGAACTCGATGCACAAAGTGATCGGTGATGGATTTGGCCAGCTCACATCCATCAACCAGATCAGTTTCGATCCCGGCTTCGTGCAATATTTCCATTCCCCCCTGTGCAATGGGATTGGGATCGCGGCGGGCGATCACAACCCGGCGCACACCTGCTTCAATTAATGCCCTGGTGCAGGGGGGTGTTCGCCCATCATGATTACACGGTTCAAGTGTTATGTAAGCAGTTGCGCCCCGGGCATCTGAACCGGCTCGTCGGAGAGCGTGTACTTCCGCATGTTCAGTACCACATTGCCGATGGTATCCCCATCCGATGATTTCAGCTTTCGGAGAAACCACCAGACAACCAACCAGTGGATTCGGCTCTGCTCCACCATGCCCACGCAGCGCGATTTTTGCAGCGCGTTGTAGAAATTCCAGATCTTGGGCTCGTGTACTTTTCATACCGTGGCAGGTGTTTCTTCAACTGGCTCGGTCAACACCGAACGGTTAGCGATATGTGTAACCGCAGCGATCAAAATGTCATCTTCAATTCTTCCCGCCTGGTGTTTATCAACGATCGAACGAATGTATTGCGGCCAATTCCGCGGGGAAGGTTGTTTATTGAGCAGATTCCTCAGGGTATCCAATCCAAGCTGTTTTCCCGTGCGATCCCGAGCTTCAAACGCTCCATCAGTGTAAGCCAGGATCACATCCCCGATTTCAATCTGTGTCGTTTGTTGCGCAGGAGTGAACTCACTATCAGGCAATGCCCCCAGCACCACAGTAGTTGCTTTGAGTTCCTTTACTGCGCCCTCTTCACGACGAAGGAATATAGGCGGATGCCCGGCACTCGCCCATGCCAACTCGCCCGTATAAGGATCCAAAGACATGCTGATTGCAGTGGCAAAGATATTGTGCCGTGAAAGTGTCAGATTAATGTAGCGGTTGAGCAGGCGGATGATCTCGCCCGGTTCAGTCAGCGGATGCTCTGCTCGAATTCGTTCCAGTTCGCCGTACAACCGGTTCACCGTCAGCGCAGCGGCGAGTCCGTGCCCGGTCACATCGATGAGGCTGAGATGTAAAAACCCTTCCGCCCCGACGTGGAGGTGGATGAAATCGCCACCAAGCTCACGCATAGGTGAATAGGAGTATTCCAGACGGATGTAACCATCGTCATATGGTTTGGGGAATATGCTCTCGTGTATCTGCTTTGCCTGGGAGAATTCATGTCGGAGCGTGATGAACTGTTTACCCACCATTCGTCGCCGGAAACTCTGGCTATGCCGATTCAATCGCCAGGCAGCAATTCCCAGTCCGGGAAGAAAGACAGCTGGGATTGCGATCAATTCAAAGACTCGGGAAACCATACTGGAAGCATCATGGGAGATGATGAGCAGCATGATGATGACCAATGCAATGTAGAGAGGTATGAAAGGACGCAATGATTCCCGTGGAGTCCAGGGTAAAAACAGACAGCAGGTGAAATGCCAGAAGAAGAATGGGATGGAGATGGAATTTCCTGATTCGTTAAGGACGAAACCCAACGCAAGCATTTCCAGTAATACGATGGAGCCAAGAAATAACACCATCCGCTGTGCTAATGAGAGTACTTTCTCCCGAGGTGCATCCTGCCAGTTTCGTTTCCAGAGCACATATCCGATATAGAGCATGAGACAGGCGGAGGTTATGACCTCAAGGCTCCACCACTTAAACGGTATCGTTCCATAAAGACCAAGCGAACCGGTTATGAGAATATCAAGCCCCCCCAGGGCCAGGAGAGTGAAACACAGGTAGCGGAACCGTCGCTGCAACCAGGATTCCAGTTCCCGCTCGTATTCTGCCCGAAACATTTGCTGACTGTGCTCTTCGGCCATGTGCTACCAGCGTACCCGGACTGACGAAGTCATCAACTCCTAAACCAGAGAAACGCACAGAACATCTGGAGATAGGGCGGTCAGGATCGGGCGAGAATCTCATCCCGGAGGCGGTCAGGCATGAGACGATATTCTGCCGGCTCCATCGTACTGGTGGCTCTTCCTTGAGACAGCCCGCGCAGAATCGTGGTGTAGCCAAACATCTCCGCCAGTGGAACTTCCGCATGAATAATGCGAGCATTGCCGCGCAACTCGGAACTGACGATCTGCCCCCTGCGGCTGGCCAGATCACCACTCACCGGGCCGAAGTACTCATCCGGTGAAGTAATGATAACCTTCATGATTGGTTCCATCAGCGCTAAACCGGCCCGCGTACATCCTTCTCGAAATGCCAGTGCACCAGCCTGTTCGAAGGCAATCTGGGAAGAATCAACCTCATGGAATGAGCCGTCTATCAAATCCACCTTGATATTGACCACGGGATATCCGCCCAGAATTCCCGACAATGCGGCTGAGCGGATTCCGGTTGCCACTGATGGAATGTACTCACGGGGAATGACCCCTTGCGTGATCGAGTCGGTGAACACGACCCCATTGATCATCTCCAACTCTTCCTCAGCGGCCTGACCAGCTGTCATCTGGCTGACATTGACGACCACGTCACCGTACTGGCCCCGACCTCCGGTTTGCTTGACGAATTTGCCTCGCACATTATCTGCGGTTCCGACAATCGTTTCACGATAGCTCACGCGCGGTGTGCCGACCTTGACGCCGATTTTCATGTCACGCAGGAGTTTGTTCTTGACAATCTCCAGATGCAACTCACCCATGCCTGCAATGATGGTCTGACCGGTATCCTCGTTGTATGTCGTTTGGAATGAGGGATCCTCACGGCGAATCGTAGTCAGGGCTTCGGATAATCGCTTCTTATCTTCATTCGTGTGAGGTTCAATGGACATGGAGATCACAGGTTCAGGGAAGTCCATCTTCTCCAGAATGATTGGTGCTTGCGCGTCACAGAGCGTGTCGCCTGTGAACGAATGTTTCAGTCCGATGACGGCCACGATTTGGCCGGCCTTTGCCACATCCAGAGGTTCACGGTCCTTGGCGTGCATCTCGAAGATGCGGGTAATGTTTTCCTTCTTGTTATTGCCGGGATTCAGCACTCGCGTGCCTCTGGGAAGCTGTCCGGAATAAATGCGGATATATGTCAGATCACCATGTACATCGTTGACGACTTTAAACACCAATGCGGAAAATGGAGCATCAGTTTCGTGTGGTCTTGTGATACGTTCATTGTGCCGTTTTGGATCAACCCCCTCCACCGGTGGAACTTCCGTCGGCATGGGGAGGTATTCAATCACGCCGTTCAGCAATCGTTGTACGCCGATGTTTTTTAATGCCGAGCCGCAGAAAACAGGTGTGCATTTGAGCTGAATTGTCCCTTTACGAAGAGCTTTTTTCAATTGCTCCGGTGTGATCGAATGCTCATCTTCCAGATATAGCTCGGTGAGATCGTCATCCAGATCCGCAGCTTTCTCCACGAGGTCGTGGTGCCAAAGCTCAGCCATCTCCTTCATGTCGTCAGGGATATTCTGCTGATGGACAATCGCGCCCAGTTCACTTTCATCAAAGTAATAGGCTTGCATTTCCACCAGGTCGATAATGCCTTCGAATGTCTCACTTGCTCCGATGGGAAGCTGAACCGCAATGGGATTCGCAGCGAGGCGCTCTCTGATGGTATTGAAGCTGAATTCAAAATCCGCCCCGATCTTGTCCATTTTGTTGATGAAACAGACCCGCGGAACCTGGTAGCGTTCCGCCTGGCGCCACACTGTTTCGCTCTGCGCTTCGACGCCTTCCTTCCCGTCGAATACCGCAATAGCACCATCCAACACTCGTAGGGAACGTTCGACTTCGATGGTAAAATCGACGTGGCCCGGCGTGTCAATCAGATTCACCGTGTATGTCTCGCCACGGAAATCCCACGGGCAGGTTGTGGCAGCTGACTGGATGGTAATCCCACGCTCCTGCTCCTCCACCAGGAAGTCCATCGTGGCGGTCCCTTCATGCACCTCACCCATCTTGTAGTTCTTTCCGGTGTAATACAGGATGCGCTCGGTGACGGTCGTCTTACCGGCATCGATATGAGCGGCGATCCCAATATTTCGAACTTTTGTGAGGTCTTCTAACATTCGTTAACTCTTTGCACCCGGGAAGAAATCAAAGTGAGTATATGAGTCGCATAGGTGCGTGCGGGGGGAGTGCGTGGGGGGGTCACTTTCAGAGCAATCATCTCTGAGAGGTGAATTCTCATCGATCAACGATCAGAAATTGTGAACAATGCGTTTGGTTTCTGTCATCAGCCCGACTTACGCCGAGCCGGTGAAACCGGTCAACGCAGGCGGGCCTCCTTGTCAATTTCCGGCAACGGTCTGCTCCTTCCATTGTCCGTCGAATCACGTTCCAAAGAACGCTTCGCCGGAGGCCGCGTCAAAATCAAAATCCTGAGACTCACTCAACAATCGGTTGTTATAGTCCCAAATGCAATCAGAATCCTTCAAAGTAGCACGAAATCTACTTCTGTCAACGGATTATCCGTATTCTGCGACCTTTGGATCCCTAGATTTTACGAATCAGTGCTGACCGATCCAGCTTCAACTGATTGATCAGCGGGGTGATCTCTTGCAGGTAACGACGAGCGTCCTGAACATACCCTGCCGTGGGTTGGAGTTGAGGCAAGTGCTCTGAGAAGAACCGATTGAGTCGAATCATGAAGAGTTCGCGGGTGTACTTTGCCGTCATCGATGCAAGAGCGACGGGGAGATGACCGCTTTCTGCCCGGCGATGAAAACTGATCGTGCACTGGGTTGAACCACTTTGCAGGCGATAGCGACTGCGCTCCGGATCTTCCGCCAGGATCTGAATGTGCGTATCCGGAAATGCCAGTTGCAGTTCACGCAGGTAATGAATCCGTCCCCCCTGTCTATCAACGATAATGCGGGGGTGATCCTTCTCCCAGTGTTTCCAGATCGCATCGATGTGTTGCAAGATCACACCCAGATTGACCGCAGATTTTTTCCCCAGCAGTTCAACCTGCTGATTAAGTGCCGCTGTATCGACAATACGACATTCGATGGAAGCGCATTGGATACCTGCACGATCGAGTGTCCTTTGGAGACGATGTGTATCAATATGCAACTCGTCAAGAGATTCACCAATCGGCAGGGATGTCGACGATCCATACCAGGGTGCATCCGGCACATCCGCGCCGATTTGTTCAAACAGAGTTGTATCAATTGTGGGTGTGGTGGCAGTAAGCTGAGTCAGAAAAGCCAGCACGCCACGCTCCAGATGATGGAGTGGATGGAATTTGCGGGCTTTTTTACTTCCTTTGAGCTTTTTGGAATCATCAATAGGGATGCGGTGACGGGAATCTCGCCGGGATCTGCATAGCGCTGAATCCAGCAACTGCCAGAGATCCGGAGCACCAACCGCCGGATCATGTTCTGGAAGTACAAATACTGTCGCGGCAACACTCAGCGGCCCCAGCATCGGGCCGTACCCCGCTTCGTCAATCCCAGCATAGACCAGCATGGGATTAATGTAACAGGTTCAATCGAGTTCAAGATGTTTCTCACAGGAATCATGTGATGGGAAGCAAAAAACCAGCGGGGAAACCTACAATCTCCAGATGTCCAGCCGGAAAGAGAAAGTCCTCCTCGCAATGTCAGGCGGAGTAGATTCCTCCGTTGCCGCGGTTCTGCTGCAGCGCGAGGGGTACGATGTCGTCGGCTGCTTCATGCGCCTCGGATCGCCGGGAGAATCACTAGACGTGCTGGAACCGGACGCCGCCGATCAACAGGAATGCAGAATTCGACTCGGGCACCAGGGTTGCTGTTCACTGAACGATGCTGCCGATGCTCGCCTCGTTGCAGCGAAGTTGGATATCCCATTTTACGTCTGCAACTTCAAGCAGGATTTCTCCCGGATCATCGATTACTTTGTGCATGAGTACAACGTCGGCAGAACACCGAATCCCTGCATTCGCTGCAACGATTGGCTGAAATTTGGGAAGCTCCATACTTACGCCCAGCAAATCGATGCGCAGTTTGTCGCATCCGGTCACTACGCGCGTGTCGATCGCGAACAACCCGATCGTCCGCGCCTGCTCCGAGGGATTGATGATGACAAAGATCAGAGTTACGTGCTCTTTGGTGTTTCACAGGAAACACTGAAGCACATGCTCCTGCCGATCGGTGGATATCACAAAGCGCAGATTCGTAAGCTGGCGGAGGAACTTGGTCTGCCGGTGTTCGATAAACCGGATTCGCAGGAAATCTGCTTTGTGCCGGACAATGATTATGCGGGGCTGGTGCAGCGACGCACACCAGAAGAGGTGACGCCGGGGCAGATTGTTGATACAGAAGGCCAAGTGATTGGCGAACATCCCGGGCATCAGCATTTCACGATCGGTCAGCGTCGAGGCATTGGCATTGCACGATCACATCCGCTGTATGTCCTGCAGAAAGATCCGGTGAGTAACACTATCACTGTGGGACAGAAACAGGAATTGCATTCGAGCGGTTGCTTTGCATCGAATGTGAACTGGTTTGACGAGCCAAATGAAGATTGGCGGGATTGCACAGCGCAGGTTCGATCAAATGCCCAGCCGGTTCCCGCCCAAGTCCGTGTGGTATCTTCAGCAGAAATACTTTGTGAGGATGAAGACGCAATGTGGGGGGGGGGATCGCGATTAGATTTGTGGAACCACAATTTGCCGTCGCACCCGGCCAGGCTGTTGTCTGTTACCTCGGCGATACCGTCCTCTGTGGCGGCTGGATTCAGTCAGTCACTCCCCACACCTCCTCCACATAACCCCCCCCACTTAAAACCACATCAAAGAATCGTACCTACTTTTGGGAACTTCATTCCAAAAGGGCGGCCATCTCTTGCGGTCTTGTTTGTTTGGATTATATTAGGGTATCGGTGCATCAACATCGAGGGTGAGTAGATGCCGTTGACGACGCTATTTTTGGACATGAACGCTTATTTTGCTTCGGTTGAGCAGCAACTGCGGGTGGATCTGCGGAACAAGCCAGTTGTGGTTGTGCCGGTGCTGTCCGATACCAGTTGCTGCATTGCCGCCAGCTACGAGGCCAAGCGGTTCGGGGTCAAGACCGGCACCGGGGTGGGCAAGGCCCGCCAACTCTGCCCCCAGTTGCGAATCGTCAAAGCTCGGCCGGCTCTGTACGTCCGCATGCATCATCGCGTCATTGCCGCGGTAGAAACCTGTTTGCCCGTGGCAGGGGTGTGCTCGATTGATGAGATGTATTGCCGACTGATAGGCCGGGAACGTCAGCCGGATCAGGCCGAGCAACTGGCCCGTAACGTCAAAGAGGCCATCGCACAGCGCGTGGGGCCGTACCTGCGTTGCTCGGTCGGGGTGGCTTCCAATCGGTTCCTCGCCAAGGTCGCAACCAACCTTGAGAAACCTGATGGCCTAGTGGTGCTGACGCCGGCGGATCGTCCCGGGCGGCTGGAGGCACTGGATCTCATAGATCTTCCGGGTATCGGACGGCGCATGTTGCGGCGTCTCCACAAGCGCAGCATACGGACGGTGCGGGAACTATTCGACCTTTCCGAAGATCAACTGGCGGACATCTGGAAGAGTGTCATCGGGCGGCAGTGGTGGTATTGGTTGCGTGGTGAGGAGCTTTACGAACCGCCGACGCATCGCCGAAGCGTGGGACATTCGCATGTGCTGGCACCGGAGTTTCGATCACATCCCGGGGCGCGGGCGGTGCTGGTGCGACTGCTCTACAAGGCGGCGATCCGGTTGCGCGCCTTGGGATACTGGGCCACGCGCATGCACGTGGCGGTGTCGTTTTTGCCCAAGGGGCGCTGGTCCGCCGATACGTCATTGGGGATGTGTCAGGATACGCCGACGATGCTGGAGGCGTTGGCCGAATTGTGGCGTGACAATCCGGGGCGGGGGACGCCCTTTGCCGTGGGCGTGACGCTGTACAACCTTGTCGCGCCTCCCTCAGCGCCGTTGCCGCTCTATCCGGCTGAGCTTCGGCGTCTGCAGCTCTGCCGCACGATGGATGATTTGAACAATCGTTTCGGCAGGCACGTGGTGTACTTCGGCAGCATGCACAACGCCCGCCGCTCCGCCCCGATGCGCATCAGTTTTACGAACATCCCCGATCCGAACCTCCCCGCGTGAGAACTTTATAAATATAACGCCGCCTATTCGCAAATTAGATAATAGCTGGACATAATTGATACTTGCGATATGCTGTCATATATAGTGGGTGCACTACTCAAATATCTAAGGTGCTAAAGAATAATGATAAATCTAGATCGACATGAGATTGATTTTCAGTGCCCAAACTGTGAATTCTTCAATAGAATTCAATTAAGGCAGGCTCGCTTGAGAGATGTTGTAGTTTGTAGGGGATGTAAATCAAATATCAGATTAGATGATCAAATGAATGAAACTAGGAAAGCTCTCCGTTCAATAAGAAGAGCAATGAATAGTCTTGAGGAATCGCTGAAAGGCATGTCTATCGAAATTAGGATATAAACAAATGGACAAAGAATACGTTCAGAATATAAGGTATAAGCTGCAAAAGCGAGTACGTCGGGTCAATTCTAGTGAATATCAAGTATTTCATTATGTTCTGAAACAATTTTGGGGATTTATAAATTCTCAACCCTTATTAGTAGGGATACTGCAGGAACTAGAAAATAAGATTTCTACGGTCGAAGAAGAAGTTGAAGAATTGTTTTCATCAAACATCGCTATTGTTTATGGTTCTGAGGATGAAAATTCTGTTGCGTGTTATTTGGTTATCAAGAAATGTGTTGAATCTGAAGATACCAATATTGAAATCAGTATTTCTCGTAGATACAGCAAAGCACGGAATTATAATGAAATGTTAGAAGCATTTAAAGATATATTTGTTGAACCCTTGTACGAATATCTGGATGAAAATCTAGATGATAATGGATTTATCTTAGCGATACTCCGCAAATACAAACACAAGTGCGAATGGTTCCAGCGACAAGATCTGTATCAACGGTGGGCTGAAAATACCACCGTAGGTGAGAAATTATTAGCACTTCATTTATATGAGTACTTGCATGATCAAGGTGTAGAATTTACAATTGAGCCAGTATCTGCTTCGGGAGAGGCTGATTTAGTAGCTGCGCAATCTTCTAATGAGCCATTAATTGCTGACGCAAAAATATTTAACCCGGAGAAAAGAAAAGATCTCAATTATATTTCTAAGGGATTTAGACAAATATACACATACACATTGGATTATAATGAACCTGTAGGTTACTTGATCATATTTAAAACTTGTGAGGATGATCTTAAACTGTCATTTGCAAATTATTCACAAATGACACCATTTGTGCAGCACAATAACAAGACAATATATTTTCTTGTAATTGATATATATCCATATGATGAATCAGCATCCAAGAGGGGAAAGCTGAAGTCTTTTGAACTCACAGAAGAAGAGCTATGGGATAATATCGCTGATGAATAATACACCAAGATCAAAAACTGGAAATGAGTGTATGGTTAGTTTTACCTTCTGAATCTATTTCCGCCAAATGAAAATATCCTGATGCTCCAGCGAGATTGAGGAATAAACACAAAATTCGTTTCGTAGAAAATCTGGTTTGGGGAAGAATCGGCTCGCACATGGAACCAGTTACCGAGGATTATGCTGCGTCACGGTGATCGTTGACAATTGGTCTGTTGGTAGGATTAGATGGTGGCTTATCTTTTTGTTTGGCATGCCTGCGACGCCGGGAATCAGCGGCTGGCTCGGCGTGGCTTGCTATCCAGAGTGCTCCGAAGCGAAGGATAGCAATGCTCCACATGAACATGACTGCCGTTCCGATGGACTCGGTGACGCTTGTGCCAGAGGTCTCAATGATTCGGATTCCAGGTATAAGCAAGACGACCAAACCAGTTAGCACACCGGCCACCAGACCTGTGAGCAACAACCGTCCAAGTGTCGGTAACGGCTGAAAATTCGGATCGAGACGGCGTCGCGGTTTCTGTCTCTCGAAACTCATCTGATCTGAATCGGTAGCGGCCGGCAGCATCTTGAGCTTCAAATCCCCGAAAGTGGGGATTCCGAGCTATGCCGAGTCACGAAGTGGGGGCTATCATGTGACGGAGATACGGTAATCAACTCGCAACCGCATTGTGTTGCAGAAGGAGCATAGACATGACAACCGCGATGGCATCATCCAAAACTGAGGAGTACCTGGGGAGTGAAGCGGAAAACCTCCTGACCCACAAGGCAAAGGTGGACAAGTCCACCCTGACCCTGCCCGGACCGGACTTTGTAGACCGCGTCTGGATGCAGAGTGATCGCAATCCGCAGGTTCTGCGCAGCCTGCAAAACTTTTTCAACCACGGCCGCCTGGCGGGTACCGGCTATGTTTCGTTCCTGCCGGTCGATCAGGGCATTGAGCACTCCGGCGGCGCATCGTTCGCCAAGAATCCGGAATACTTTGACGGTGAGAACATCATCAAACTCGCGATCGAAGGCGGATGCAACGGCGTGGCAACGACCTTCGGCGTGTTCGGGACCATGGCCCGCAAGTATGCCCACAAGATTCCCTTCCTCGTCAAGATCAATCACAACGAACTGGTGACTTATCCCAACACGTTTGACCAGATCATGTTCGGGAACGTACAGGAAGCGTGGAACCTCGGTGCCAACGCGGTTGGGGCAACGATCTACTTCGGGGCGCAGAATTCTGATCGCCAGATTCAGGAAGTTGCCGAAGCGTTCGCCTTCGCCCATGAACTGGGGATGGCCACGGTGCTCTGGTGCTACCTCCGCAACAGTGCCTTCAAGCGAGACGGTAAGGATTATCACGTCTCGGCAGACCTCACCGGCCAGGCCAACCATCTGGGCGTGACCATGCAGGCGGATATCGTCAAGCAGAAACAGGCGGAGAATAACTACGGTTACGAAGCGATGAACAAAGACGGCAGCTTCGGCAAGTACAACAAGCTCATGTACACCGATCTCTGCACTGATCATCCGATTGATCTTTGTCGGTACCAGGTCATGAACTGCTACATGGGGCGCGTGGGCCTGATCAACTCCGGCGGCGGATCTGGCGAAAACGATTTCGCCCAGGCTGTGAGAACATCAGTCATCAACAAGCGAGCCGGTGGTATGGGTATGATCAGCGGCCGCAAGGCATTCCAGCGACCGATGGCCGAGGGCGTGAAGCTACTCAACGCGATCCAGGATGTGTATCTGGATGACAGTGTGACCGTGGCGTAAGGCTTGTTGCGATCTCAAAATGAAAAAGATCCCGATGTTCGGGATCTTTTTGTTTGGGCAGATTCAATGTCAGCAACAGGACTTTTTGTTTTTCGATGCCTTTTCACCGGCATTGAGCATCTCAATCGCTTTGTCAGGATCGACGGTTCCCTCTGCGACGTAAGCAGCCATTTCGCGCTTGGTCATTTCACGAGCACGTGATTTGCAGATCTCGGTAACCCCACCTGTGACAATAGCCACCACGGCAACGAATAATCCGCCGCCAATGGCGATGACCGGGATCAGATTTCCTCCCAGAGACTCAATCCAGCATTGATCTGCGATGAGATACATGATTTATTCCTCTTCGTCGGTCCTTCTGTGAGTCGTCAACATGAGTGTGATGGATAATTATTGGGAATCAAATCCCGTTCATTCCACCAATATCCTGCAATGTTGTTGTAAGTTTTTCGATCAAATTTGATATGGGTATCGGCTTATGCTCCGGTAGCGGCTAAACGGCCGGAACGGGTGGGTTTGACGATGCGACTGGCTTCCAGACGTCGTCGGGCTTCTTCGTGCTCGGTGAAGTCCTCGCCAAAGCGTACCAGGCGCAATGAGTTGAAGATGACAAAGACGTATCCGATGATGTAATACACCGGAGCGAACCAGACATTGATATTACCTGTTGCGGCCAATGCCAGCCCGAACACTGCCAGAATGAGTGCTGCGGCGATGTTCTGGGCGATCACACTACGCGCTTTGTGGGCCAACTCAATGAGGAACGGGATGTGACGGAGATCGTCATTCATCAGGGCAACGCCGGCGGAATTGGTGGCGATATCCGATCCGGAAAGACCCATTGCCACGCCGACCTCAGCTGAGGCAAGGATCGGACCATCGTTGATCCCATCGCCCACGACCAGTGTTCGGTGTCCCTTGGCAATAAGGAATTTGAGTTCCTCGTGCTTTTCCTCGGGCAGGCATTCCGCTTCGATATGATCGACACCGACCGCTTGTCCGACGCGCTTGGCTACTTCAAGACGGTCGCCGGTGAAAATACTGATACGGCGAATGCCCTGATTTCTCATCCCTTCGATGACTTCCAGAGATTCGCGGCGAAGTTTATCCTCCAGGCCGACAGCACCGAGATACTGATCCCCCTGCATGACGTGGACGCCGGACATGCCTGCGATTTTTTCTTCCACCGCCTGTATTTGTGGTTGGATAGCCGGATTCAGTTCCAGCAACCAATCCGCTCGGCCGGCGAAGATATCACTTCCGTTCGATTTCGCCCGCACACCTCGGCCGTGGATTTCCTGATAATCAGAAATGTCAGACGGCTGGATGCGCGCCTGGTTGGCGGTCTCGAGGATTGATTTTGCCAGTGGGTGGTTCGAAGCCTGTTCCACATCAGCAGCAGTCTGTAGGAGTGCGGCTCCCGCGACATCCTCAGCCGGGGCAAGACGGCTCACGGCAAATTTACCAGTGGTAAGGGTGCCTGTCTTATCCAATACGACAGTATCGACGGTGGCGGCTGCTTCCAGGGTGGTGGTCTGCTTGATCATGATGCCCAGACGGGCTGCGGCAGCGAACGCAGCGACCATGGCCGTGGGATGAGCGATGAGTAGCGCACCGGGACAGGCCACAACCATAACAGTGATAGCACGCTCAGCCGCTTCACCGCGAATAGCCGCATCTCCACTCTTGGCGGTGAAGAACCACACCAGCCCTGCGACCATGAGCACGACCGGGACGTAATAACCTGCCAGTTGCTCAATCAATTCCTGTCGTTGAGTTTTCGTCGATTCCGCCTCACGGATGAGACTTTCCACTTTGCCGATCGTCGTCTCACCTGCTACAGCTGTTACTTCAACATCAATCTGCCCGGTAAGGTTGGTCGTACCTGCGTAGACTTCGGTACCCACGTTGGCTTCGATCGGAACCGCTTCACCCGTTAGCGATGCCTGATTGATATTGGTATCGCCGAGGATAACGCGTCCGTCTGCAGGCAGATTTTCTCCCGGCCGGACGCGGATGATATGTCCGATTCTGATTTGTGATTGACTCACCATTCGTTCCTGGCCGTCTTCCACCACCCGAGCTTCATCAGGCGTGAGGTCGATCAGATCTCTGATGGCACGCTGCGCCCCCCATGCAGTGCGGCTGAGAACCAGATTCGCGGTCCACAGAAAAAGCGCCAGGAAACCTGCTGCGAGATAATTATGTGAAGCCATTGCAGCCATGACTGCCAGGCAGGCCAGTGAGTCGCTGGATGGTCGACCCTTGTTGATTTCCTTCCAGGCTCCGATCAGCAGGGGGATCACCAGGATCACTGCGCCTATCGCTGCGGGAATTTTTGCCAGTTGTTCATGCGTACCCCCCAGTTGACTCAACCAGGAAGCAAGCAGAAGTATGCCGCCGGCAAGCGCTATGAACAGCTTGCGTTCCAACGACTCAGCACTGATTGCTTCCTCACGGAGTTTGAGATCCTCATCGGGTGCCCCGGCAACAGTCAATTCACTCATCATGCACTCTCCTGTGAACCTGGTCGGGGCAGGTATTGAGTCTCTTCTCAAGCCATACCACAACCGACCCTCCAGCGAGGGTATCCCCAGTCATACGCCGTCATCGACTAGCAAGTTCATCGAGAAATCAGAGATTTTCGATTTGGGTGTGGGGAGGGAGTATCGAGCATGGTCTGCCATTGCGGTATTGGTTGGAGTACGATTCAATGTTCATTCGCATTCTGGCGGTCATTCGGAAGGAGCTCACATGAAATCCCAGCGCGTTGCAATCATTGGTGATGGCCAAATGGGTCTCGTTCTCACTGATGCGCTGATTGAGCGTGGCTTATCAGTACGGTTGTGGGGGCCGTTTCCTGAGGATATCAAACCGCTTGCCGATACCCGCCAGGCACCTAAACGGTTGAAGGGCTTCACTTTACCGCAGGAGGTGGTTGTGACCGCCGATGATGGAGCAGTCCTGGATGGGGCGGACGTGATGATCAACGCCATTCCCACGCAATACATTCGACCGGTGTGGAGTCGACTTCAGCCGATTGTGCCGCCTCAAATTCCGGTGGCTTGTATTTCCAAAGGGATTGAGGTGGATACGCTTCTGCGACCAACAGAGATTCTTCACGAGGTACTCGGAGATGAGGCCGAGTCGGGGCAGCGATCGGTCTGTGCGCTATCCGGTCCGACAATTGCGACCGAACTGGCCCAGCGCCTACCCGCAACGATGGTCGCAGCGTCGAGAGATGAGCAACTTTCCACATTGGTTCAGGATATTTTCAATGTTCCCTGGTTGAGGATTTATCGGCATAGCGATCCATTGGGGGTGGAACTGGCGGGAGCGACGAAAAATGTGATCGCACTGGCGGCGGGTATGGTGGATGGACTGGGTGTCGGCGATAACGCCAAGAGCGCTCTTCTGGCCCGGGGATTGGCAGAAATTGCCCGGTTGGGAGTTGCTATGGGAGCAAGTGTGGACACTTTCTTTGGTATTGCCGGTGTGGGAGATCTTGCCACGACATGTTTCAGTCCATGTGGCCGCAACCGGACCTGCGGTGAGCGTCTGGGTCGGGGGGAATCGCTCGATGACATTCTCGAATCAACGGTGTCTGTGGTAGAAGGTGTCCCGACGACAAAATCCGTCATGGCGCTGGCGAGCGCACATCAGGTCGATATGCCAATCACCGCTGCGGTCCATTCAATTCTGTTCCAGGGACTTTCCGCCCGGGATGCCATTGGTAATCTGATGCAGCGCAAACCGAAAGCCGAGCACATTGGTTGAGGAGCGGAGCGATCTTTGAAGTGAGTGTGAGAGCAAGCGCGGCATAGCCGCGTCGCTACGTGGTTTTAGCAGTACACACACTCTTGCTATTCAGTAACAATGCACATATGTGAACTGTAATTCGTGCTACTCTTCCTTGAATTTTGACTTGACCAGATCAACGAGGGTCTGGATAGCAGCAGCGTGATCATTTCCCGCGGTTTTGATTTCTATTTCCGTTCCCCGGGTTGCGGCCAGCATCATCATTTGCATGATCGACTTGCCGTCCACGACTTCATCCGAATCACACCGTCTGACGGACACTTGTGCGTCAAATTCATTTGCGGCTTCAACAAAAACCATCGCCGGCCGGGCATGAAGTCCCAGTTTGTTGGAAATAGTGACTTTCGCTGTTGATGTTGAGGACACGAAGAAAACTCCGACAGAACCGTCAAATGAGGGACGGGTCAATGCAGTGAGGTCTTGGCGTCCGCTTCTTCCAATAGGGTCATGACATCTTCGACATTATTGACTTGGCGCAGAAAACGTCGGAAGGTGTCCTGACTGAGATTACCGAAGATCGCTTCCATGGCATCAAGATGATCCTCCGGTTTGTCCTCCGGGCTGAGCAACAGGAAAATCGAGTACACCGGTTGCCGATCCAATGCATTGAACTCGACCCCGGTGCGGCTGGTTGCCACGGTGACCGCCATTTTCGTGATGGCGGAGTGTTTTACGTGGGGTACGGCTACACCGTGTCCGAATCCGGTAGAGCCACGGTTCTCTCTTTTGATGATGGCTTTGACGAACTCGTCGCGCAGCTCCTCGCTGAGCACATTGGCTGAGACCATCGCATCGATAATCTCCTCAATGGCAGCATCTCGTTCGGTGGCAATGAGTTCAGGAATAATCGCTTTTTCAACAACAATATCTAGCAGCTTCATATCTCGTTTCCACGGGTGGGAGTGGTGTGTTTATTGTCACGTAATTTGCTTTTATGGTCTGTCAATTGACGTTTGGAGCGGTCGATGCCCTGGTCAATCGACGCGTATAGATCTTCATGCTCGCTCGTGGCGATAAATGGGGTACGTCCTTCGATGTCTGTGATTATCTCTGTCAGATATCCGGATTTCACTTTATCAATAACCACTTCAACGCGCTGGATGCGATCATAAAATCGCTCAAATTTCTCCACTTTTTTGTTTGCGTATTCTTCAATTGCTGGCGTGAGTTCCATGTGTTTGCTACTGATTTCAATTTGCATGTGGTACCTCCTTGATGGGGGTGATGAGTTTCAATCAGTTCCCCGTGGTTTGGCTTGAGCATCAGGAGTTTCATCCGTGCCTGATGTGTTTGAGGGGGTTGTTTCTTCCTTCAAAGGTGGATTATCGATTTTAATCGATCCGGCAGGTTTCCGGCTTGATGAGATCTCCGGCGAAGGCAGGGAATGACCTCGGGATTGATGATCCGGGATCAGAACACCACCCGTAACAGCATAACGCATCGCTTCTTCGACCGTGATGGGTAGATCTACTACGTCATCAATCGGCACCGTAATGGTATATCCGGTAAATGGGGTGGGCGAACTGGGAATAAATATCGTCAGGCTTTGCCCTGCCCGTTGGGTGATGGAGCGCATGGGTGAGCCGGTGGCGAATCCGACCGCCCATATCCCCTTTCGTGGATATTCTACAGCGACGACTCGGTTGAATTTGATCGGCTGGTCGTCAGAAAAGAGGAAATCGACAACCTGTTTGACATAGGGATAAACCTGTTTGAATATCGGGAGAGTGGTAATGAAACGCTCCAGGCGCCGGTATGTGCTCCGGCCGAGAAAGCCGCCGACCAAGCGCCCGGCAATGTATACCGCGATGATTGCCACAAACAGTCCAATCAAATCCATGTACCAGTGACTCTGCCACCACTTTTCGAGGTTATCAGCCAGGAGCTGTCTGCGAACGATTTCCCGGGAATTGTCAACTCGTTTTGCCGGGGGGATCTCCTCCAGTCCCCTTTCAATTTCAAGTTCGGTAGGCTCGAAAAAATCGTTGAGGGGTGACCAGACGCGGGCAACATTCACCAGCGTGATGCGCACGCCACGATTGACCGGTTCAGCGATCGTGTTGTCGATGAACTGATATGCCTTGACCACGATCCACAGGGTCAAAACCGATGGCAGCAAAACGACCAATCCACGGAGGAAAAATCGTCTGAAATCTGCCGTAAAAGTACGTGGTGAGGAATCACTCATGATGATGTACAGACAGCATTGGCACGGTCATCCATTGACATCAGCACCTGAACTGCCGGTCATGCCACCCATAGTGTAGGTACTCTTGGAGGGACCAGCAATCGCCCAAAATCCATTTCTGCAGCTTCATACGAGCAAGATGGAGATCAGGGGCCGATTTCATACAACCAACCCCGTTTGCGGAGTATCGCAGAGACGGTCTGGTATCGCTCCTTCCGCCGGAAGCGAATCTGAACGGTATCTCCGACATGCTTCGCTGCGATGATCATTCTGAGTTCTGTGAGATTTCGGGTCGGGTGGTCATCGACAGCGACGATCACATCACCCGATCTGAGTCGTGCTCGACTCGCTGCGGAACCAGCAAGCACCTGCGTGATTGATACGCCATTGTTGACAGACTGATTCTGGCTTACGATCCCCAGGGCAGCATCCTCCGGATCAATTCGGTCATCGAATCTGGGCTGCTGATCGATCCACGATTTCCACTCCTTTTCAATCTCCTCAAGATCAGCGCCACAGGCCTTCCTGAATGCCAATTCCCCACTGGGATCCTGCTGGAATGTGTCAACATAGGAGCTGTACCAGTCAGCCAGTTCGTTCCGTTCAGCCAGAAAACGGAATATTGATCGTACCTGGGGATAGAGCGCTCCGGAGCGAGCCATGAATTGCTTGTTGCTTAAGTTCATCAATTGTTTGAGCGGGACGAGTCTGCTGAGCCTGGCTCGGTTCTTGACGATGTTGAAGCGTGTGTTGGGGAGAAAATGTATACCCCCATAGTCGTTGAATTCATAATCTTCGTAGAGAGTGGCCAATCCTTCCTGAACCCAGAGACGATGTGGTTCTGTGAGTCCGAGTCTTTCCATGTGATCGTAATGCAACGCGTGGACAAATTCGTGGCGAAGTGATCCGCCGATATCACGGGCAACAAGTCGACGCTCAGCGTGTTGGTATATTCCCCCAACATTTTCATCTGAGCCGAAAAAGAACTTTGCATCTTCTGGTGTCGGCACTGCAATCAGCACAAAGTTATCCAGCGATTCATGAAATAGAGTGGCGGTCAGGTGGTCCGCCTCTTGTTGCAACATGCGTTTCATCTGTCGATGTGACACTTCATCCAAAGCAGTGGCATAAGCAAGTTTACCGGATTCATCGAGTTCATAACGGTAATGTTCATCACCATAGGTTGCCCGCCAAAGATCAAAAGCGCTGCGACTGCGCTTCTGTTCCTGTTGTTCAGCACGTTCCAATATCACGAGGAACAACTCGTGATCGTGCAGCGATTCCAGATCCGGATCCGTTTCCATTTGGCGGAAATCGTTGAATCCACATTTCACCGATCGCAGAAGTGCTGATGCTGCTTCGTCGAATTGATCGAGTCGGCAGGCTACACAAGCAAGGTTGTACCACCCCGACGGATCATTCGGTGACCGATCCAGAATCTCCTTGAGTAATACCACCGCACGTTCATTATCGTGATCGGCCAATACGGTATTGAGGGTATCGGAGGGGGTCTTCTGCCAGCCATTCGCGGTTGATGCAATACCAAAGATCACAGCAAGGACGGTGAACAAGCTGTGCATCAGCAGGATAGATATGAAATGCTCATTTTCCTGCGGCATTTTTACGACCATGCTGCATAGTGTATGTTGATTCAGCCGACGATCCCGTTGACAGGCGAAAATGACACCGGGAGGATGGTAATCCCCAGACCGGATCATACTCCAGGGAGGCGCAATGAACACAGCTAAGGTGAGCGATCATTTACAGGAAAAGTACGACGACTACTATGACGATGACCTTGCCGAATGGCGGAGACTTGGCGCTCTGGAGAAAACGGACAATGTCGTCAATCTCTGTCGCTCGTATTCACACGATCGAATTCTCGATATCGGATGTGGTGAAGGAGCGATACTTCATAGGCTCAGCGAACTGGAATTTGGTGAGGAACTCTTCGGCCTGGAGATTTCATCCAGTGCGGTCGAGACAGTGACGCAGCGCGAAATCAAGCGAATGGTGGAATGCCGGAAATACGAAGGATACGACATTCCATACGATGATCGATCATTTGATCTGGCAATTCTCAGTCATGTTGTCGAGCATTTGGAATATCCCCGGATGCTGATCCAGGAGGCAGCGAGGGTGGCGCGCTACGTGTTCATTGAAATTCCCCTCCTCGACAGTTGGCGAATGGGAAAGGAGTACGTTCCGAGCAAAACCGGGCATATCAATTTCTATTCCCCGCGTACCATCCGCAAACTCGTGCAAACCTGTGGGATCACAGTGCTTAACCAGATTACTGTTGCGCCATCGAAAGCTGTACAGCTCTACCAGTCTCCACGGAATGGAGCTTTGAAGTACTTTTTCAAGAGCTCCCTGCTCCGTGTGGCACCACCCCTGGCAAGGCAACTATTCTGGTATCACAACGCCATCATCGGGCAAAGCCCTGCCTTGAAACAGGAAGAGAAATAGGTTTGAAGTCTGATTCGAAAAGAATCCTGCATTTATCAGCTATGCAGTGCAGAGACTTTTATGTCACAATAGGCGTGAATAAATAACTCACTGATCATGCGAAAAAAGGAAAGAACCATGGCAGAAAGCGTCTATAAAGTGATTCAACTGGTGGGGACGAGTACAACCTCCTGGGAAGAAGCTGCTCGTAATGCGGTTGAAACAGCTGGAAAGAGCCTGAAGAATCTGCGCATTGCTGAAATTGATCAACTCGATATGAAGGTTGAAGATGGAAAGGTCACTGCTTATCGAGCACGAGTGAATCTGTCCTTCAAATACGATTCCTGATTGAAGACCTCAACCTCAGCACGACTCCAGCAATAACACAACAGCAACAATCAGTACTTATCCCTCGTTTATCATCGATCGGTTGAATGAGTCATTTGACCTTTGAGTCTTATTGCGGTCACTCATTTGGGGGGAGGATTATAACTCGATCGCCGTTAATCGTGAGGCGCTGCTGCGCATATAGATTGATCGCTTCCGGATATGCGATACATTCCTGTTCAAAGACGCGTGCCGCAAGTGTATCCACTGTGTCTCCCGTTTCCACCGGGCATTTCCGCTGGAGAATGATCGGGCCGTGATCGTATTTTTCATCCACGAAATGCACTGTGCATCCGGATTCATCCCGTCCCGAATCGAGAACAGCTTGATGCACATGATCGCCGTACATTCCTTTTCCCCCAAAGTCAGGCAGTAATGCAGGGTGGATGTTCATCACCTTGCCGGCTAAAGGTGGATCAATTCTGAACATTCTGAGGTATCCACAGAGGCATACCAATTCCACTTCCTTTTCAAGCAGCCAGCGGGTGATCGTGTCGTGCAGCGCTGACTCAGAATCGTGATCTTTCATCCGCGCGATACGTACATCAAAACCACGCTTTTGGGCGCGTTCCACGCCAGCGATATTTCCCCGGGAGGCAATCACGAGAGCGATTTCAGCAGGGAGCGCTCCGTCGTCGATGCGGTCGGCAATGTTCATCAGGGTTCGCCCACCACCGCTCAATAATGCTCCGATACGAAGTTGACGCGCCATGATTAGTTCTCAAGGTACCGGTGGCTGTGCAGATCCCGGAACGACAGTGGCAGGGGTATTGAAGGGAATGGGCTTCCCTGTCGCATTGACGGCAACCATCGTCAACACCGCCTCAGTGACAAGTACCTTATCATGCGTGGCATAGCGATTTGCTTCGACTCGAATCCCTACTTCGACTGAACTGGTGCCGGTTTTGTGCGTGCGGGTAAAAAATTCCACAACATCGCCGATTCGAACCGGCGCCAGAAAATCGACTCGATTGACAGAAGCCGTCACCCATCGATGCATCCCATGTTCTCGGGCTTCAATAAAGGCGGCCTGGTCAATGTAGGACAGAATCACACCGCCAAAGATGTTGCCATACGGATTCGCATCGCGTGGGAGCATGGCCACTCGTAGTGCTGATTGATAACTTTCGTGCTTCCTGGACATGATTCAATGATACCCGATAACCGAAACGCTGTATTCCAGCATAATCGGGGTGTCAGCCCGGCTGCGAGCGTTCATGCCTTCGGGAAAGTTCATCCGATATACGCAGCATGGACGGTCAGAAACAGCTTGTTTCAATTCTGATTCCCAATTTCAACAATGGGCAGGCCAGTTCTATCAGCGGTAGACGTAATTTCATCGATGATTTATTTCGCTCCCTGCATGAGACATTACTGGATGATCCAACACCGGTTGAGATCATTGTCGTGGATGACGGTTCGACTGATGATTCTCTTCCGACCTGTCGGCGCTGGTCGGAAAAAACCTGGGGAGGCTGGCGGGGCGAAAGTCCATTTTGCAAATTGATCGAACAGGCACATTGCGGGGTGCTGAGCATCGTGGCCAACAAACTCATGGAGGAAGCCAGGGGAAATATTTGTTGTCGGCTCGATGGCGATATTGTGATCCACACCAGGAACTGGGCTTCGATACTCTGCGCAGCTTTTCAAGCCGGGCCGCCTGATCTTGGTGTGATCGGGCCTCTTCAACTCGCCCCGGATGGGTTTGTTCACGCTGCTGGTGATTGGATTCTTCACCCTCGGGGATACCACCATGTCGCCCAGGGGATAGCTGCTGATCGTGTGACTCGATCAGTTGAAGTCGATCATGTCATGGGCTGTTTCTACTGCATGAAACGTGAGGTCTGGAATGATGTGGGGGAATATGACGAAACGATCCTTCGAGGACAAACAGTTGACTTTGGGCTGCAATCGCGCCTGAAAGGTTGGCGCTGCATTTCGATCCCCACAATCAGCTTCACGCATTATCACCCGGAGCGTCAGCAGCGCGATAATGTTGCCGATTCCGATGCGGGAGTATTTGCAGGTCTGGATCGTTTTCACGAGAAGTGGGGATTTGATCGACTGGCTCCCGATCTAGATGAGGTGGCGGAGCGTTATGCCGGTACATCGCTGCTATGGAATTCACACGTTTTTGGACCCGTGCGCTCTTTGTCGACAGAGCCCAGGCAACAGCGCACAATCGAGCAGACCGCATGGGGTACATTCGGCAACAACGAACAGGTTCAGCAAATCTTCAACGCACGCCTGTCTATCACGCAGGAATATGTGCTGAATGGAAAACCGTCCGCACACATATTGCACGTTCAATGCCGAGATGGGTTGCTGTGTCACCTTATCAGTCAACAGGGAGCATCCTGTACCGGTGTGGATCCCGATGAATCATTACTGGAAATTGCCCAGCAGGCGACATCCAGGGCGCAGTATTCGGGTACGCCGCCGGTGTTTCTGAAACAGGATGATTCAGGGAATCTGCCTGTCGATGATCAGTCGTTCGATGCGGTTCTGCTCTTTGATATTATTGAACGACATCCCAATCCCGTGAGGTTGCTTACGGAGGCACACCGTGTGCTCGGTGAGGATGGAGTAGTCATTATCATCACGCCGCCCCGCATTTCGCCTCTCCATCCTGATGTGGATTCACTGCATGCATACCGTGCACATGAATTGAACGGCCAGATTCACTATCTCAGACTGTTCAATGTCATAACTCCAGCAGAAGCATCACCCACCAACGAGATGCTGTTTCTTGTGGCGAGACGGCAATAGATACAGATTCATGTATGAATTATGAAGCCCAGGGATTTGTCATGTAACCGTTGAACCTGGCCTGTATGTGATGATTATGTGAAGAGGTATAATGCGGCCATGTTAAAGAAAACCTATCCTTACTATCTGGCAAATAAACCTATTGCAGCCAACACTGATCTGCCGGTAACAAATAAATACACGGGCGAAGTTGCAGCTCACGTTGCACTTGCTGATGAATCGACGATCCGCCAGGCAATCGGGACGGCGGAATCTGCATTTTCAATTCTGCGAAAGTGGCCGGCATACAAAAGGAAGGAAGTACTGGAACATGTTGTCCGGTGCATGAAGGAACGCACTGATGAAATGGCGCATGCGCTATGCATCGAAGCAGGAAAACCGATCCGCGATGCAATGGGGGAAATCATCCGCGGTATCGACACCTTCACGATCGCAATGGAAGAATCGACTCGGTTGTACGGCGAGCACATGCCGCTGGACATTTCTCCCCGTGCCGATGGTTATCAGGCAATCTGGCGACGATTCCCGGTCGGAGTCTGCAGCTTTATCACTCCGTTTAACTTTCCGATCAATCTGGCAGCACACAAGATCGCTCCCGCCCTTGCGGTGGGGTGTCCTTTCGTGCTGAAACCGGCTTCGACAACACCCATCGGAGCATTGATCCTGGGTGAGATCCTGGCGGAGACCGACCTGCCGGAAGGGGCATTCAGCATCCTGCCCTGTCCGGGTCGCAATGCCGATCCATTCGTGACTGATGATCGCATCAGGAAAATTTCGTTTACCGGATCACCAGAGGTAGGCTGGGATATCAAAGCTCGTGCGGGGAAGGCAAGGGTCACTCTCGAACTGGGTGGTAACGCAGCGTGTATTGTCGATGGTGATGTGGATCTGGAGTATGCCACCGACCGTTTGATCATCGGCGCGTTTTATCAATCCGGGCAAAGCTGTATCAGTGTGCAACGAATTTTCGGACACCGCGATATCTACGAGCCATTACGCGACATGCTCACAGAAAAAACATCCCGCTTGAAAATGGGAGGTCCGCTTTCTCCTGATACTTTCATCGGCCCGTTGATCACCGAGGATGATGCGGTGCGTGTTGAGCAATGGGTACAGGAAGCCTGTGATAAAGGCGCTGAAATTCTCATTGGAGGTAAGCGAGACGGCGCATTTTATTCTGCAACGATTGTGGAAAACTCACCTCCGGATGCAAAAGTGAATTGCGCGGAAGTGTTTGGCCCCGTGGCAACGCTACAACCCTTCGATGAGTTCGATCAGGCGCTCCTCGCAGTTAATGACAGTGATTTCGGCTTGCAGGCAGGTGTTTTTACGAACAATATTCATCACGCTTTCCGAGCATATAACGAACTGGATGTCGGCGGAGTGGTCATTAATGACATGCCTTCGATGCGCGTCGACTCCATGCCTTATGGTGGAATCAAGGATTCCGGTATCGGACGTGAAGGAATTCGCTTTGCGATTGAAGATATAACTGATGTTAAGCTGATGGTGCTCAACCGGATTGGATGAGCCGGCAATTATTCTGAATGGTCAGGTTCGGTCTCTTCGGAACCTATTGTTGCATCCGCATCGTCTTCATGTGTGGGGGGGTGAGTGGGGGGATAAGTGGGGGGGTGAAGGGCTAACCTCAGGATATTTGTGAGCAGGAGCCGCGCGGTTTCGGTGGTGTAGCCACTGATACCCCAGCAGGGTTGGTCGAGCAAGGCGTGGCTCATGTCTTCCCGACTCAACAATACGCGCAATTGCCCGTTGATATTCATCCCTTGCAATCGTGACGGAGTCGACAAGGAATTGAATTGTTCGATGGCAAAAGGTCGGTACCCGATTCGTATCGGTTCTTCACGATCTGATAATCCCTTGCCCGTAACGATCGGATGATTTATCAGAGCGGTGATCGGTTCCTGGGGGAAGAGTTCCTGAAGCATGTTGGTTGCGGAATCGACAAATGCACCCTCACCGCCGGGATTTTCAAAGAGAACGAGACTGGTTTGTTCTATTACCTGACCTTTCTCAGGATCAGTACCCTGTGTGTGGGGGGGGTGGCAGAAATGCTTGATCGATTCCTGTTCCGCATTTGTGAATTCATATTTATGCGTACCGCTTACCAGCACTACCGTGGGTTGTGTGATGGGTGTAAGTTCGTGAATCTGCGCCAGTGGCCAATCGATAATCCGCAAATTAATATCAGTATGATTTTGTAAATGCGAAGCAAAACATTTCAATGCCAGTGGTTCTGCGTTCCAGTTCCCCTGATGGATTGCTCGGACGATAGTGATATCACCTTCCTCACCGATTCCCTCTGGTAACGGTACGCCATGTGTATCGAGACGCGGTCGGGGACGATTCATTTCGGATGCATAAACATATATGTTGGTAGCCGTCTCATATACGCTTTTCTGTTTAGTATCTTTGCCTTGGAATGTGCGTGACATATCGGCAAGTGAGATGATCATAAGTTCGCGCACACCGTTGGAAAGCCCGAGCAGCTTGGGCCGGGCACGCTGCACAGGAAGATAAATCGAGTAAGCCCAGTGATCCTTGGGCAGTGTCCGCCACTCGTAATGGGGATACATGACTGACCCCATCAACTCAACAGATCCTGATAATGCTCTTCCTCTCCCTTCATTTACCGCCAGGAGTAATCCGCCGCGGTCCAGATATTGTTTAACGCTAGAAACCTCGGGGATATCCGGTGGATTCAGCAGCTCATTATTAACATTTGAATCAGGTGTATTTTGTTCGTTGACAAAAGTACGCATGTTACGAACATAATTATTGATTTCTTCTTTGCGATTCTCAATCCAGGGCAGTGCCTGGTTGGAAGCCAGATACAACACCGGTGCATCGAGCCACGCCTCCGGTTCAGATTCCATTGAAACCACCTGCCAGGCAAGCGCTGTTTCAGTCTGGTCAGTGATCCACTGTGTTATGTTTGCAACATCGCGCGGCCGATTATTCCAGGCAAGACCGTCTATCTGTAATTTGTTCATTGCAACTGGTACCCGTCCCCGACTCAGGAAAAGCAATGCGAACGAATGCTCGCGTACAACAGTAGTGGTATTCCTTCGTCCCTGTGGCTTGGCAACAAACTTCTTGTTCTCCGGATCCCACTCACACAGACGATGAATAATCTCCGCAGCACCTTCCCGGTACCAGTCGTGATTGCCGAAGTATTTCAATCCTCCCGCCAGTCCCGTACGCTCAACAGCATAGAGGTAGTAGTAATAATCGCTGTACCGAAATGGATTTTCCATTGGAGAGAAATGCTGATGCATCCAGTCCATGCCTCGCTTGATGGCTACATCAAGTTGCGTGGGGGGTTGCCGTGTGATGCTTACAGCATCTTGTGCGTGGAGCAGATCCTGGGTGATGAAGAGCGTGGCCAGGCATGCGGCCGTCATCGAGCCCGTGGCGACAGGACCACTGGAAGGGATGTAATTCCAGCCGCCATTTTCAAGTTGAGTATCGATGAGCGTTTTTTCCACGATCTGCCAGAGTCGCGGATTGACTTTTACATCACGCTTATCCGCCTCCCACAACGCCAGTGCACCAAATTGACGGATGGAATTATCGTAGGTGGAGCGATTGGGATTCTTCACGTAATCCCAGCTTCCGGTCTGCTGGCTAAAGCCTTCAGTAAGCCATCTTGCATCAGCGACCAGTGAATCGTGGAACTTGTCGGGTAGTTGTGCCCAGATCGCAGCCCGAAGTGACACGGCATACGTTCCGCGCATCTCAAATTTCTGCAGATACTCGATGGCATCAATAAGCTGTGGATTTTGATAGCTCTCCCCGGCATACAGCAGCGCCAGAACTGCTAAAGCTGTATATCCGCCTTCCTGACGTGTGCTTTCCCCACGTGGAGGTCGCAGTGGATCCCAGAAGCGCTGCGGATCCTTGCGGGAGTACAGATCATCCACAAATGCACGGATCACCTGTTGCACATGTTCATCAGTCAAAGTCTCCGGCGTGATCGGATCAGATGCCGCAGAAGAGGATGAAAACAGAAACGCCGCCACGAACGGCAAACACAACTGAATCACACAGCGACTTGTCAAACGATCAGTCCCCATAGGAATCGTTATTACATCAAGGCATCAAATACATGATGCGCAATTGACTCAGGTCATTCATAAATGCTCTGGCAGCTTCCGCATCAAGTGATCGGTTGCCAAGCGTGGTTGAGCCTTGCAGCAGTGAATAATCGTCGAAAATGGAAGGTGGTTCGGTGATTATGTCAACTCGTGCCTGTCCCGCGGTGAGATTCGCGGCAGTTTCCGCCAGCACGATCGCATCGTCGAGATATCCGATGGCGTCGATGAGTCCGTTATTCAGCGCCTCAGCTGCGGTGTAGATATCGCCATTGGCAACCTCACGGAGAACTTCCGGATCTTTAATCACATGGCCTCTACCCACACTGACTCTATCGAGAAATATGTCATACGTGGAATCCAGCAGTATGCGGATCCGCTCACGATCTTCATCGGTCCAGGCACGGAATGGATTTCCCAGATCCTTCTCCGGCGAATTGCTGGCGACGAGCGTTACCGGCTGAATGCCGACCTTATCCATCAGTCCTTCCATCGTGAACACCTGGGCGATCACACCGATGGAGCCGGTAATGCACGTTTCTTCTGCAATGATCTGCTCACAACCACAGGAGATGTAATAACCTCCTGATGCAGCTACACCCCCAAAGCTGGCGATAATGGGGATTCCCTCCTGCTTCAACTGCTCGATCTGGTACCAGATCTGATCGGATGATGTGGGATCGCCGCCGGGTGAATCGACCTGGAGAACCACCGCTTTGTATCGTGAGTCAGCCTGCACGAACTTGACAGCTCGACGAATGAAATCAGCCTGGGGAGCTGAGATAACACCGCTGACCGGGATTACGGCAATGGTATCTCCCGAGCCGGTGCGGTAATTCTGAGCGATCACCATCGACTCCATACCTGTAGCAAATGTCCCGGCAAATCCGACGAAAATGCCGAAGATCATCCCGATGAATAGCACACATCCGAGGACGAAGACGCTGGTGATGAACACGCCGACCGCTCTGCCGAAACCTCCGGGTTTGTTGATGACATGGACGATGGGCGGCTGCCCACCCGGGTGATGCGGATGAGGTTGAGGGTAAGCGGGGTGATGTGGTGATTGCGGCTGTTCAGAGTGTGGTGGATGAGGGGGTTGTGGTGGGTGTGGGGTGGTCATGATTGATCCTCGTCTGGAGGGTGATTGGTAGCTGCAGTGAATATTCCCTTCCATCTTATCAGCATGTTGCCCGTGATTCGGCCACGATATCACTCCCGGCAGGTACACTGTGCGGTATTGTGAGTGAATCCAACCCCGATGACACCTATCTGAACCCGTATCGCGAGGCAATTCAGCGATTCGGGCCTAGTTTTAAAGCCACGCTGTGGGGAGCCGAAGAGACGCAGAGGCTGCGATTTGATGTCATAGCCGATCTGGCAGCCTTTGGCGACTGCCACATCGTTGATGCCGGTTGCGGGCGAGGGGATCTGGCTCAGTATCTTCATCAGCGATCAATTCTATTCAGAAAATACACCGGGATTGATGCCATGGAGGAGATGATCAATGTCGCTCGGGAACGTGAATTGCCCCGTTGTGACTTTCAGGTGGCGGATATTGTGTCTGATCCCATGCTTCTGGTGGATCTGAAGCCTGATTTTGTTTGCTTCTCCGGCACCCTCAACACCATGGAGGAAACGACTGCAAGGGATTTAGTCCGGGTAGCATACGATGCCTCAGCGCAGGGCGTCGTATTCAACTTTCTCTCTGATCGATTCCACGCACGCTGGGCGGATAGCGATCTCACCCCCGCTCACCGATTCAACACACTGTCCTGGTTGGATTGGGCTATGTCACTTTCCAGCCGGGTGAGTTTCACCCAGTCGTATCTTGACGGCCACGATGCGACAATCCTGATCCTCCATGACGATCGGTGATCGGGTGGGAAATAACCAGGCAAATGAATCTCTGATTATTCCTGTCTACGCTTGATGAGATCGCCACCTCAGCGTACCTTGCGGGGCATTATGGCAGTCCTTGTTTTTGAACACAGTGCGCTGGTCGGTTCTCTCCGCTTCGGGAAAATTCTTCGTGATCACGGCGCTCGCCTGCGGGTCGTATCGCTGCATGAAGGTGAGCCGGTGCCGACCAATCTGAATGATCTTGATGCGATCATTACGGCAGGCGGACCACAGAATCCGGATGATGATTCAATATCCTGGCTTGAGCAGGAGATGGATTTACTACGCTCGGCCCATGAAGCGCAGTTACCGATCGTCGGCATTTGCCTGGGGAGCCAACTTCTTGCCCGCGCTCTGGGTGGTGAGGTCGGCAAGATGGACGGCGGAGTCGAACTGGGCTGGCATGAGGTGAAGTTCACGCCGACCGGTCGAGAGGATCCAGTCCACGCCGGCCTGGGGTGGAGTTCCATGCAACTACACTGGCATAATTATTATGTCACGCAGCTTCCGCCTGATGCGAAGGTGACTGCCACATCAGAACGCTGCCCGGTGCAGGCGTGGTCGGCGGGCCTGACCACCTACGCTTATCAGTTTCATCCCGAGATGTATCCGGAGACGATCATGGCTTGTGCGGATGATCGCCCCGATCAACTGGATGAAGTCGGCATCACACGCGATCAACTGAAACAGATGACCGATGAACATTATCCCGCATTTGCCCGACGCGCCGATCGTCTGTTCACACAACTGACACAACTGGTTCTCGCGCCGGATCGAGTGACTGCGGGTGTGGTGAAAGATCTGCACCATTGAAGGTAGAAAAATTGGTGGCACCGCTCTCCGAGCGGTGAAGTATTGATCCACGGTTCAGAGAACCGTGCCACCTATTAAATTCAGATTTGATAATTATTCGTGGTACGATGTAATAATGACACCTGATGAAGCACGAGCATTGATGCGCGAATGGACCGAAAGCGAAGCTCTACGAATCCACATGGAAAGCGTCGCTGCCTGTATGGCCGCCTATGCAGAAAAGTATGTGCCCAGCGATGCACTAGAACGTGACCGCTGGATCGTCACCGGCCTGCTGCATGATTACGATTACGAACGCTATCCAACGGAAGATGATCACCCCTACCGCGGCCTCGATCACCTTCGTGAAAACACAGATGTGGATGAGGAGATTCTCAGCGCAATTCTGGGCCACGCTCCGTACACCAACCATCCGCGAGAAACACTCATGGCCAAGTGCCTTTTTGCGGTGGATGAACTGGCGGGATTTATTGTCGCTTGCTGCAAGGTGCGTCCCAATGGCATTGCCGACCTTGCACCAAAAAGTGTGAAGAAGAAATTGAAGGATAAAGCCTTCGCCGCTGCTGTCTCCCGCGAACACATCAAACAGGGCATCGAAGAACTCGGCGTCGATCCGACCGAACATATCCAGTTGTGTATTGATGCATTGCGTGGTGAAGCAGAGTGCTTTGGATTATGAACTGTGCATGGATCTTGATTCCATGTGATACAGACCATGTATGGTGACGACCGGAGTGATTTACATCTCTCTCCGTGATCTCAGTGGTTCTCGGTGGTGAATCTTAATTACCGAATCACTGCACCGGTGTTTTAACTTCCTGCTGTACCGCTTGCACTACTTCAACCACTGGTGTGGTGTCATCCTTATCCAGTACATTTCGCACGGTCCGTGCGATGTTAGCCGGATCAAGACCCGCTTCTTCAAGCTGGCCCGGTCGTGAACCCTGGTAGATCCACTGGCAGGGGATACCCATACGTGTAAGCAAACGCGTGTCGAGGTTATGGTCGTTACATGCTTCGAGGACACAACTGCCGAAGCCGCTGACCACGCCATGATCTTCAACGGTGATCACCGGTATGCGTCGCTCAATCAATGATCGGATCAGGTCAATATCCACCGGCTTGGCGAACCGCGCATCGTATACGTTGACCTTGTATTCATTATTGAGCAGTTCAACAGCTTCCATTGCAGCAATCGAGCAGGTGCCGTAGGCAAGAATCGCTGCATCGGCATTTTCATGTTCAAGTAATGGACGAGCCTTGCCCATCTCAAACGGCGGGCATTCCTGATCGGCGAACATTTCATTGACACTGTCGCGTGGATAACGAACACAACTCAAGCCCTCGTTGTAATCGCGCATGAAGCGGAGCGATTGCTTGAGACTCGGCTCATCCATGGCAGCCAGTAATACTGCATTGGGGAAGACCCGGAGAATGCTGATATCACAGAAACCGTGGTGGACCGCACCATCGCCTCCGACGAGTCCGGCTCGATCCAGGCACAAACGAACGGGAAGACCCTGCAGAGCGACTTCCTGGAACGCCTGGTCGAAAGCGCGCTGAACGAAGGTGGAATAGACTGCAAAGAAAGGCTTGAGCCCGCTCTTGGCCATGCCCGCCATCATGTCCATGGCATGGGATTCACAGATGCCAGTGTCCCACGTGCGATCGGGGAATTCCGGCATCACCTTGGAAAGACCCGTTCCATGAGGCATCGCAGCGGTGCACGCTACGATCTTCTCATCTTCCTGCATGAGTTCCTTCATGGCGTCACCAAACGCCGAGGTGAAACTTCTCCCGCCGCTCTTGAGGACGGCAGTGCATCCACGAACTGTAAACGGTTTGGGTGAGTGGAATGTCGTTGCATCACCCTCAGCAAATTCGTACCCCTTGCCTTTTGTAGTATGAGCATGCAGCACGAGGGGATGATCAAAATCCTTGATTTCCAGAAGGATGCTGATCAGTGATCGCATGTCGTGGCCGTCGACTGGACCCACTGTGATCAGACCAAACTTTTCAAACCATGTATCTTCTGCGATTGCATCCTTGGCGATCTCACCGAGGCGATGGTACATCTCTCCGATGATCGAACTTCCAGGCAATTGTGACACGACATCTTTCGCGGCGCGCTTTGCTTTGCGGTACGTTTGGCTGACCCGAACACGGTCAAAGTAACCTGCGACTGCTCCCTGCGGTTTTGCAATGGACATACCGTTATCGTTGAGGACCACAAGGAACTGTCTTTTCAGAGTGCCGGCGTTGTTGAGACCTTCCATTGCCAGGCCGTTGACGATACTGGCATCGCCGACCAAGGCGATGGTGCGTCTCCCATCTGGATTCTTTTCCGGATCAAAGCCTTCTCCGGTGAGTTGATCCCCTCGCGCCAGGCCGACCGCAGTGGAGACCGCCGAACCGGCATGTCCGACACTGAACAGGTCGTAATCGCTTTCCCGCGGATCAGGGAAGCCCGACATGCCATTGCGCTGACGCAGACGGGGAAGCATCCCGTATCTGCCGGTGAGCAGCTTGTGGGTGTAGCATTGGTGCCCCACGTCAAAGAGAAGGCGGTCCCCGTTTTCCTGAGGACCGATGTCAAAAACATAGTGCAGCGCAATCATGAGATCGACCACGCCCAGATTTGGTGCAAGGTGACCGCCTGATTGACTCACCTGGTCGCAAATTGCCTTACGGATTTCACGGGCCAGTTCGGGCAACTTATCGATCGGAAGAGCTTTCAAATCCGTAGGACTCTTGATCGTTGGGAGGATGTTCACGTCCATGTCTCCATGATCCATTGCTGATTGAAAAACAACGAAGTTCCACGGGTGTCAGAAAGACACATTCTGGGAATCATTCCACGTTCATGTTGGGTCATACTTGTAAGAGAGGCCTATAGGGTACGGTGTGAGGCTGAATCTATCCAATTATTTGGTGCGGACGGCTAAAAATTCACAGATATCTCTCAGGGGATTTGCCGGTGGCCCCAGAAATTCGATTGATTCCAAGGCAGTAATTCGCAAATTCTCGATCTCCTTTTGCGATGCTTCAATCCCAAGGACACCGGGGTAAGTGAGCTTACCTGCTTCCAGATCTTTACCGGTTGCCTTACCGATATGTTCAGCGGATTGTGTAACATCAAGTAAATCATCGGTGATCTGGAACATGAGGCCGATTGCATCACCGTAACGGGTTATACCATCGATAGTTACGTTATCAGAACCGGCTGCGATCGCACCCATCCGGCAAGCACCACGCAGAAGCGCGCCGGTCTTATGGGTATGGACGAGCTGGAGTTTCTCAAGATCATTTAAACCATCCGGGAATCCGCCCAGTGTGTCATAGACCTGTCCCGCAATCATTGCAGTGGTGGCTTGGGACAATTCCTGGCTGAGACTTTGAAAAACCTGGGGCGAGCGGGCATTGTGCAGCAGGAGACTGAATGCCAGGGACATCATGACATCCCCGGCGAGAACGGCCATGGCTTCCCCTGCATGAATGTGCAGTGTCGGTAGCCCGCGGCGCAGCTCATCATCATCCATAGCCGGGAGGTCATCATGTACCAGGCTGAATGCGTGGATCAGTTCCAATGCTCCTGCCGGGGCAAGCGCCGACTCAGTTTCTCCCCCTGAGGCCAGGCAACACTGGATGAGCAGGCAAGGCCTCAGTCTTTTCCCGCCGCCCAACAAGGCGTACTCGACCGCTTCTTGGAGATTGGCAGGTAGTTCCTGATCCGCCAGCCACTGCGTGAGGAATGAATCCACAATTGATGCGGTTTCGCTGAGAATTGCAGGGACGTGATCGACTGTTGTTTCACACATAACTGGATTGTACTTTGGCTACAGCACTCTGCCTATCGCTTATTCCCGGTTCGATGAGCCTTGCATTACAGCAGTTTCACATAGCTTCCTTGATGCGTTAATCATTCGCTTTCGACGGTGTGGACGGGTATGTGAGCTGCACTTCCTGTGGTGGTGATTCGTGGCCAAATTCAGGAAGTTCATCATCTTCTGGAGGCGTGATCTGCACGGCTTTTTCGCCAAGCTGTGTCTCGCCTCGTTGAATTTTCTCCTGAAGGATACGGCACTCATCGAGCAGCCGTTCGAGGATCTGATCTTCAGGAACGTTGGCAACACGCTGACCCTGAACATATATGATTCCCCTCCGATCACCCGCAAACACGGCCACGTCAGCCCCCTCCGCTTCACCCGGACCATTGACTACACATCCCATGACTGCCACTTTGAGGGGAAGTTCGATATCTTGCTCCAGTTTTTCTCGAACATCCTGCACGAGTTGAAGCAGATCGACCTGGATCCGACCACATGTCGGACAAGCAATCAACTCTGCTCCTTTACGAGGTCGCAATCCGAGACAGGCCAGCATTTCAATACCGTCAGCGACTTCATATATCGGATCGCTGGCGTAACTGATGCGCAACGTGTCGCCGATACCCTGGGCAAGTAACGAGCCCAAGGCAACAATGGAACGAATGGAGCCTGTTTCTCTCGGGCCGGCGTGCGTAACCCCGAGATGAAGAGGGTAATCAAATCGTCGGGAAATCTCGGTATACACATCGATGACCAAAGAAGCATCCATCGATTTTGCGCTGAGACAGATCTCGTGAAAATCACGGGCTGTAAAGATATCGAGATACTCCTCGAGCTTTGCAATCATCAGCGCGATCGTATGTCCGTGCCGATGGGTGGAAAACACTTTCCCCAGTTCCTTCAGACGTTTCTTCTTATCCTTTCGCTCTACGATTGATCCTTCATTGACACCGACGCGAATGGGGATCGAGCGTTCTTTGCAGGCGTCGATCACACGATTAACCTGCTCTTGATCTGAGATGTTGCCGGGATTCAATCGGATCTTATGGATTCCCGCTTCCACTGCCTCAAGCGCCCTTTGAAAATGAAAATGAACATCAGCGACCAGGGGAATCTGTGTCTGGCGAAGGATTTCAGGTAGTGCGTCGGTATCTTTACGTTCGGGGACAGCCACACGTACGAGATCAGCACCTGCTTCCGTGAGCCGATTGATCTCTTTCACGCAGGTATCAATGTCATGGGTGGGACAGGTGGTCATAGTCTGTACAGACACCGGTGCATCACCCCCGATATGCACGATGCCTACACGATCATCACCCAGGGTGATTTGGTGGGTCGTCTTTCTTGTCATAGATGGGATTCTAGAGAGCAGATAATGCCCGGCCAATAACTTTTTAACAATGACTTATCGGGCGGTATGAAACCTGATTTCCATTTATGCAAGCGGTGATGCATTCTCAGGGGTGAAGAAGTCCAGGTCACGCTCAGGACGATTTGCTCAGTATCCGACATATCGGGTGTGGGTGGATAAGGAGTAGTTGCAGCATGGCTTCAGAGGATTACAAGAGAACCGTACGCTTGGCAGATGCGAGTCGAGATGACCTTCTGAACAAACTTGATTCAACCTCACAGGATGATGGAGGAATGCTGGATCAGCAAGTCGATAATCGTCGAGAGGATCGCCGACTGCAGTTCCGAGGGATTGACATAGCTGTGGTTGTTGAACACCCAGGGGGAGGCGTATCACGCATACTGGTCTGTCCACGAAATCTTTCATCCGGAGGGCTGGGATTTCTCCACGGTGGCTTCCTCTACACAAGTTCCCGATGTCGCATTGTCATGCCGAAACTCGATGGTAAGGAATTCACCATCAATGGGACGATCATGAGTTGCCGCCACGTTCAGGGGCATGTACATGAAATCGGCGTCAAATTTGACAGTCGCATTGAACCTCAGATGTTCCTGCAGAGTGCTGTAGGACGCAGTTCAGCCAGTAATGAAGCATGTGAACTGTCCGATCTCCGTGGAAAAGTGCTCTACATGGAAGATTCTGCCATGGATGCTCGGTTATTCGAACATCATATTCAAGAGAGCGGGATTGATTTAAAAGTCGTTTCCACACCCGGTGCAGCACTTGATGAAATCAAAAAGAACCAATACGACATTGCCCTTTTGGATTTGAATTTACAGGGTGAGGATGGGGCAAAAATCATCTCTGAATTCCGTGCTCTGGGTTTTGAAGGTCCAGTAGCAGCAGTGACAGCAGAGACTGAAGCGTCACACCTCCAGAAGGCACGTGAAGCAGGTGCGTCAGACATTCTTCAGAAACCCTACCAACCTGAACAGCTCATTAACACTCTGGTGAATCTGCATCATCAATCTGGAGCAGTACTGGGCGGTGATCGTGTATACAGCTCACTCGATGATCAGGCCGGAATGCACGAATTGATCGAACAATACATAGAAGAAGCGCAACGCATTGCAGCGCAGCTCCAACGTGCAATATCCGAAGATAAAATTGATCAGGTTCGTGAACTGACACAAACAATACGAGGTTCAGCTGAAGGATATGGATTTCCTTCACTCGGGGAAGCCGCAGAAGTGGCCGTTCGTGCCATCGATTCTTCCGGCTCACTGAGTGAATCAATCCCCCAGTTGCGTCGGGTGACGTTGATTACCCAGAATCTCGCAATGCGGGAATCACAGAGAAAAGAAGCATCCTGATTAAATTTGCCGTGGCTGTGTTTGCCATCTTGATCGAATGCTGGCGCATGCGTTGGATCACTGTGGTTTTGTGGCTACTACAATGCACCTTGATGATTGACGGTTGAGTGGATCTTTTTCAAACGATCCGTACAACGTTACATCGGAAAAACCACACAATTCCAGCATTTTCACGAGTTCATGAGGCATATACATGCGAACTGCCAGATTCTTTTCGACGCGCTGGCCATCAGGATAAATATAGGTCCACGTGGCCCGGATCATGCCGCGATGAAGATCGAGTTCAGGTTCATGAAGCACAATGAGATCATTCTCGTCATCTGTTGATCGCCGATCGATAAACCACTGTCGGTAGGTTGCCATGATTTTGGGGATATTCATGTAATCCATAGCGAACAGTCCACCCGGTTTGAGAGAATCAAACGCGCGCTGTAAAACCAGGCGATTACGTACATCATCCTCTTCGTAACCAAAGCTGGTAAACCAGTTGATTGCAGCATCACAAAGTCTGGGCGAAACAAATTTGTGCGCATCGCCAACGTGAAAATCGCATTGGACATTTTCAGATTCTGCGCGCTGCGTGGCTGTGTCAATATATGAATCGGTAATATCGACACCGACAATGTGGATTCCTCGCTGCGCCAGTGGAATGCTTAATCGACCCACACCGCAACACTGATCGAACAGTATCGAACCATTCTCCAGTGACAATGCTGAACATAAGAAATCAACGGTCTCCTTCACCTTTTCATCATCTGCGAGGTCGCTCAAACCGTAGGCAGCATATTCATCATCGAAAAAATGATCCCACCAGGGTGTTTGGTGTCTCGATGTATCGTTGGATGTTGGCATCCACCTCACTCCGGTGAAAGAAGTAAATATGAGAAACGCGCTGATTACTATCGAGTGATGAGTTCCTGGATAAGCTTTTCAATATCGTATTTGTGCGTGCTAGCTCGAGTTGAGATCTTGAATGGGGCTCGCATGCCGAAACCGATCGCCACGTCAATGAGGAGCCACGCGAACTCGTCTGCTGATTCACGTTGACCAATGGCTCCGGAATCCTGAAGTCGTTTCAACTCGTCACGAACAAAGCGGTGTAATTTTGATATGTGTTGCCGAATAGCTTTGGCGATGGCAGGATCACAATCTACTTCACTCATCGCTTGAAATATAATTCGGTAAATTCCACGGCCCCGCTTGTGAGTGGCAGGATTTCCAGCCAGAAGAGTTTGAAGCCGTTTCATGGGATCGTCTACACCCTCGAGGGCTGTTTTCCAGGAACTGATAACTTCCTTGCCGATTTCTTCAATCAACGTCACAAAGAGATCAAGCTTGTTCTGGAAGTGGCGGTAGAGGATCGGTTCGGTGATACCCGCCGATTGTGCGAGCAGAGCTGTGGTTGTGCCTCGATAACCGTTCTTGGCAAAGAGACCGGCTGACACTTCTAGTATTTGTCTTCGACGATCTGCCGCGCGCATCCGGGCCATCAGAATCCACTTTCATAATTAACCCGTTGAATAACTACAAAGGTGGATCATAGTGTAACGAACGGATTATGCAGCTTCGGTCGATTGTGTTTTTTCTGAATCCGGGTGGATTTTCAACTCCACCACACCTCCCGGGATAGTGAGTTCACTGATGGGGGTACCCTCTTTGATGATATCACCGTCCAAAGTTCGTATTACGATCTGCGGGTGTTTCTTGTCGTGTTCGTCCAGCCGGGCCTGCCAATGCTCCCGGACATCTTCATCAAGCTTGGTCCATGCGCCGCGTCCCCTGCACTTGGGAAATGCTGAGCAACTCAGCCACGGGCCTCGTTTCCCTTTCCGCAGGTTCAGGTGAGCGTCACATTTCGGACAGGGTATGTCGGTAGGTAGTGGTGGTTGTGAGGGATATTTGATCAGATCTTTTTTATCCAGATTGATTACAAACCTGGTGTCCGGGTAATTCATTGAAGCGAGGAATTTGCCAAATCGGCCGGTACGCAGTTCCATCGGCGAACCATCTTCAGGGCAGGCGACATTGACT
>JANQEQ010000065.1 GCA_028278245.1 Phycisphaerales bacterium
TGGATCGTGGCTTTATCCAGCCCGATCAGATGATCGGCTCCACCGGCCGCTCGATCCAGCCGGAAATATATCTCGCCGTAGGGATAAGTGGGGCATCTCAACACCAAACAGGAATCGGAGAATCCGCTAGAATCATTGCGATCAATTCCGATCCTTCAGCCCCGATCTTCTCCACAGCAGATGTGGGCATCGTGGGTGATCTGCATCAGATCCTCCCTCGAATGATCAGGGCCGGCCGGAACGGAATGGACATCGATCAAATTATTCACCAAGTCTCAACAGAGGGTGATCAACATGGGTAACTTCTTCACCGACAACGAAGACATTCAGTTTCTCTTCAATCATCTGGATCTTCCGCATGCCGCTTCACTTATGGAAAATGGCTTTACGCTTGCGGATCAATTTGAACAAGCTCCCAGCGATGCGGAGCAGGCGATCGAAAAGTACCGCACTGTATTGACGGAATTGGGCGAGATCGCAGCCAATGATATTGAACCGACCGCGGCAGAAACGGATGAAATCGGAAACATCCTGAATCCTGATGGGAGTGTAACTTACACACCGGGCATTCAAAATGCACTCAAACTCCTCGGTGACACCGGCCTGCTGGGTTCCACGTTGCCCTACAAGTTTGGCGGATTGAATTGTCCCAACCTCATCCTCACGATCACCAACGACATTATCAGTCGCGCTGATGCCTCCCTGATGAATCTATACGGTTTGCAGGGGATCGGTGAAACGATAAACGCCCATGCTAGTGAGGAAATTCGAAAAAATTATCTGCCCGATCTTGCCTGCGGTAAATCGACTGGAGCAATGGTCCTCACCGAACCGGAGGCAGGCAGTGACTTGCAGTCGGCTCAGGTCAAAGCGTACCAGGACGATCAGGGCAACTGGAAAATCAAGGGCGTCAAGCGATTCATCACCAATGGTTGCGGCGATGTGCTTTTGGTTATGGCCCGTAGTGAGCCGGAGATCGCTGATGGCCGCGGTTTGAGCTTGTTCCTGATCGAAAAGGGACCGAGGGTAAAGGTCCGTCGTCTTGAAAGCAAGCTTGGGATCCATGGCAGCCCCACGTGCGAACTCGAATTCGACGATGCTCCGGGACAACTCATCGGCGAACGACAGATGGGTTTGATCAAGTACGTGATGGAACTTATGTACGGTGCTCGACTCGGCATTGCAGCCCAATCGTGCGGGATTGGTGAGGCAGCCTACCGATGCGCTCGAAAATATGCCCACGAGCGTAAACAGTTCAGCACAGAAATCGAAAATTTCCCGGCAGTGAAAGATCTTCTCGTCGAATCGTCAATCGACTTGCAGGCAGCACGCACACTCACCTATTTCACCAGCTATCAGGTTGATCTCTTCGCCAGCACTGTGCGGCAACTTGATGCGGACCAGTTTGACAGCAGCGATGAGAAGAAACGGGTGAAGAACGAGTCCCGTGCGCTCAAGAAAATCACCGGTATGCTCACGCCGATGAGCAAGTATTACGCCTCGGAAATGTGCATGCGGGTTGCGATGAACGGCATCTCCGTGATGGGCGGTAATGGCTACATGCACGACTATCCCATGGAACGACATCTCCGTGACAGTCGCATCACCACTATTTATGAAGGCACAACCCAATTGCAGATTGTGCCTGCCGTCGGTTCTGTAACGTCGGGCGTGGCGGATTCGTTGATCGAGCAAATCCTCGATCGTGAGTGGAATGATGATGTGCAGCCGATGGTTAATCTCATACAGGATGCCCGGAAGGATCTTGCTGCAGCAGTTGAGTTCGTCAAGGAACACCCCGATGCGAACTACCGCCGTCTGTATGCTCGAAAGCTGGTGGATATGGCACTCATCCTTATCATCGGTTCACTCTTCTGCGATCAGGCAAACACTGATGCGAAACGCAAAACGTTCGCCCAGCACTGGCTGGATACACGATTACCCGAGCTGCATCGGAACAAGGAAGCAATCTGTTCCGGGGCACATCTGACCATATCGGAGTTTGACACACTTGCCGGTCCGGTGCCGGATCTTCAACCTGCCATGGCGTGATTATTACTCGGAGTTCTAATCATTTGATTAGACTTTGCATGCGCGTATCCTGCTGTAGACGTTCTCTTCAAGGATACACGTTTGCGCGAGTTGCTCGTAGCGCTCTTCCAAAGGCAGATCAATCAGTTTCTCATCAATCGATGCGGCAATGATGCGACCGATGATGATATAACCGCTCCCCGCATCGACCGTTTTCTCCAGTGTGCATTCCAGATGTGCCGGTGATTCTTCGATGAGCGGAGCAGGGATTTTCCGTGCGGGAGTGAGATGCCAGCCGCTTTGATCAATACGCTCCTGGCCGTACCACTGCAGGCAGTTGAGCACGCTGGTGACCATCGTTTCAGAGACGATGTTCAGCGCGAAACAGGCTGTCTGCTCGATATTGATTTCCGTGGTGTTGCCCCGACTGCCGGAATACATCACCAGTGGTGGGGTGAAGGAAACCATCTGCACCCAGCTCTTTGGTGCAGCGTTTGGCTCCCCCTGCTCATTGATCGTTGTCACCAGCATGATCGGGCCGGGAATCAAGCTCGGCGACCAGTCATGTTTGTCTAGTGGATAATAAACTTTCGCCATGGATTTTTCCTGCCACGTTATGAATCATCATTGTTGTTTGCGACTATGATACTCCTGTTATGCCCAAACCAAATACAACCACCAGAAAAATCGAAACCGTCGAACCAATCGGAAATCGGGTGCTGATCCGCAAGGATGAGGACAAGAAACAGACCAAGACGGGGATCCATCTGCCGGACAAGATTGAAATCCCCACACTCACCGGCCGCATCGTGGCGATCAGCGCGCAGGTCGAGCACGATGATGATTATCCGATCAAGCAATACGACCGGATCCTCTTCAATCCCAAACAAGGCATACCGGTGGATTTCGAAGGCGATAACCGCCTGTTCGTGATCCCCATTGAAGATGTCGTGGCTGTGTTCCGGAAGGAATAAGGCTGAGATTCACCACTGAGAACCACGGAGGGCCACAGAGAATAGGAGTGTGTGGTTTGGGACTGATCGCAGAAGATATTACCGCTGACATCATTGGAGCAGCAATAAATGTCCATAAGGAATTAGGACCGGGCATGCTTGAGTCGGCTTATGAAGTATGCCTCCATCATGAATTGAGCAATTGTGGCCGGACTGCACTTCGTCAGGTGGAGTTGCCGATCGTATATCAGGATAAACAACTGGATGCAGGATATCGCATTGATCTCCTGGTTGAAGAGACAGTGATCGTCGAATTGAAAGCGGTAGAGACGCTTGAGCCGATTCACGAAGCACAGCTTATGACATACCTGAGACTCAGTGGTAAGCGTGTTGGCCTACTCATTAATTTCAATGTGCTGAAACTTCGTGATGGAATTGTCAGACGGGTACTCTGAAAATGACTAGAATTTCACCACGGAGAGCCACAGAGAATTTAAGTTTACAATGACATGGCAACAGTACAAGCTGATTTCATCTGACACATTTTCTAACTTTCCATTCAATTATTTCTTCTCCGTGACCTCCGTGGTCCTCAGTGTTGAATCTCTATGATCGATTACACATTACCTCTTGAAGAATTGCCGGAACCGCTGCCGATTGTGCCGCTGGAGAAGCCGTTTGATGTCACCATTACTCCGCCGGGGAGTAAGTCGATCACCAACCGGGCGTATGTGTTAGCTGCCCTGGCCGACGGTGAATCAAAGATCATTCGACCGCTACGCAGTGATGATTGTGATCTATTACTGGAGGCGCTGTGTACACTCGGTGCTGAAGCGCGGTGGGAGGGTGAAAATCTCTATATCAAGGGCGTCAATGGTAGATTTCCGTGTGGGGGGGAGGTCAATCTCGGTGATGGGGGGACGCCGACAAGATTCATGATTGCCTGCGCGTGCCTGGCCGCGGAGCCGGTGGTGGTGGATGGTTCAAAGCGCATGCGCGAGCGCCCGATTGCAGAAGGCGTGGACATGCTGCGCCAACTCGGCGCGAAGATTGAATACCTGGAAGAAGACGGCCGCCTTCCCGTGCGGGTGATTCCGAGTGATGAATTCAAAGGTGGCGAACTCACCGTCGGCAAAACCGCGAGTAGTCAGTTTATATCTGCACTACTGTTGATTGGCAATGCAATTGAACAATCCATTGATGTACGTGCTGTCGATCATCTCACCAGTCAGAGCTATATAAGTTTGACAGAATTTATAGTAAATCAGTGGGGAATTAGATGTTATGGTGATACGGATGTCGAAGGTTGTGACACTCGTATCTGGATAGAACGAACTGATTGCAAGGCAATTAAATATCAAATCGAGCCGGATGCTTCGAGTGCAGTGTATTGGTGTGTTGCATCTGCACTGAATCGCAACACACACATTTGTATTGAGGGATTACCTCCCAATTCACCTCAACCAGATGTGCGACTTGCTGGAATCCTCGAATCAAGGGGTGCGAGAGTACATTATACGAACGACGCGGGGGATCTCATTGTGTCGTATCGGGGATCCATAGTTGGTGGAGTGGATGATGCAGGTGATATTCCCGATGCCTCTCTGGCATTGGCAGTATGCTGCACAACTGCATCATCCGTATCGACAATTTACGGATTAGAGACTCTCCGCGTGAAGGAAACAGATCGCATTGCTGCATTGGCCAACGAACTTCGCAAGATCGGTTGCACGGTCGACACTACCGATGACTCCATCACCATTGATCCCTCCACCCGTCACGATGAACCGGTGGTCATTGAAACCTACAACGATCACCGCATGGCCATGGCGTTTGGCGTGTTGGGTCTGCGCCGGCCGAACATCTCCATCAGCAATCCGCAATGTGTCAAGAAATCGTATCCCGGTTTCTGGCAGGACTTCGCGAAGCTGTATCAGTGAGCAAGGAATATTGGTGGGGGGTTGGAGTGTGGGGGGGTGGCACGGGTAGGACGAAGTCATACCCGTGAGGGACCATGCAGGAAGAGTTGCACCGCATTGCCATACGTTGCTCGGGAGATTGCCAGTATGAGCACCACATAGAAATGTGGTGCAACAGCGATCTACTATTTCCACTGGATGCCTGCCTCTGCAGGCATGACGGTCATTCTCTCTTCCACGAGCCGCGACCGTGAGGGAGCGGTAATCACTCAAGCTGGAAGAGAATCAACACGGAGAACCACTGAGAACCACGGAGTCATCAAAACTGCAGGAAAATGAATTTAACTCTCTGTTCTAACATTTAATTTTTACTTCTCCGTGTACCTCCGTGGCCCTCTGTGGTGAATCTTTTCGATGGCTGCCGGGCTCGAGGACGAGCCGGCTCGCAGACTTCTTTGGTAGGTAATCAAATCCTATTTCCCTCAAACTGGCTGAATGGTCATTCACAGGTGATAATCATCTCCCATGGACGCGTTCTGGCGATTTACCCGGCAAATGATCCGCACTCACCGCATCGGCATCGTGGTGGCGATGATCTTTGCGTTCATCTCGGCCGGGGGCATGGGGGCAGGGCTCGTCAGTCTCGGGCCGATGTTCAGGATCATCCTCAACGAAGGGCAATCCCTGGCCGATCTGGCCCGCCAGTTCAACGAGGATGCCCAGCGGTGGTTCACGATCCCGCAGAATGTCATCGATCAACTGCCCACCCAGCCGTACCGAAGTGTGCTCATGATCATCGTCGGCCTGGCGATTCTGACGGTGTTTGGCGCAGTGGCCAACTTCCTGCACCAATACCTCAGTCAGACAATCACCACCAAGGCGATTGCCACCGTCCGGGAGCAGTCTTTCGCCACGGTACTTCACATGCCGCTCTCGAGAGTAGTGCAGCGCGGACCGTCGGAGTTTGTCGCAAGGATCATCCGCGATTCAGCGGAACTGCAGCGCGGTTTGATTGCCTTGTTGAGTAAATCGGTCACGCAGATCACCAAGGGATTGGCCGCGTTTATTGCTGCGCTGATTTTTGACTGGAAACTAACCATTATTGCCATCGTAGTGTTGCCGATTCTGATGATCATCCTGCGGAAACTGGGGAAGAGAATTCGACGAGGGACACGTGGTTCACTTCAAGCACAAGAGCAGTTGCTTCGTGTTGCAACAGAAACTTTTCAAGGCTTGCGCATGGTGAAAGCGAACACTGCTGAAGAAAAATCGCAGAAGCGTTTTGATGAAATTAACCGGGATGTAGTACATCACGAATTGAGAATTCGCGCAGCGCGTGCTCTGTCCAGTCCAATGGTGGAAACACTCGCCGTGTTTGCGATCGGGATTCTGGCACTGATTGCTGTTAAAAACATTATCGATCACGCACTTCCTTTAGATCGTTTCATTCTCACGTTAGGGTGTCTTGGGGTGTCTGGGGGATCGTTCAGGCCACTGGCTGGATTGGTGACAGAAATCCAGGCTGCGGCTGCACCAGCGGGACGACTGGAGGACATTCTTTCCGAACCGGCTGAAGCTACCCAGGATGATTCCCTTCCCGAATTGCCACCCCATCAGCAAGCGGTGGAGTTCCGCAATGTTACGTTCACCTATCCCAACGGAGATACGAACACTCCGGCAGTACGTGACATCACGTTCACTGTCCTGCACGGCGAACGGATCGCGATCGTCGGCCCCAACGGCTCTGGTAAGACAACACTCCTGAGCTTCCTCCCCCGGCTCCTGTTGCCGAACGCTGGCCAGGTGTTAGTTGACGGCAC
>JANQEQ010000078.1 GCA_028278245.1 Phycisphaerales bacterium
CCAGCCGTGGAAACCGTTCTTTATGATAGGCAATGGGTGGAGACGCTTGAATCCACCGGGCGCTGGATTGCTTACGCAGGATTCGTTCTCGGCGGAATGTTGATTCTTGCCGCAATCGTTACGACATCGAATATAATCAAGATGAACGTTCTCAACAGACAGGATGAAATCGAAATTATGCGGCTCGTGGGAGCTGATGGGGTTTTCGTCAGAGGACCGTTTTTGTTCGGAGGTATCATTCAGGGATTGCTGTCCAGCATAATCGCCATGGTTCTCGTCTATCTCATTTATTACTTCGGTGGGTTTTTCCTGGAATCTGCCAATATCGAACTCCTGCGCGATCTTCAAATCCGCTTTTTACCATTGCAAATCCTTGGTGTCTTTATACTTGGTGGTCTCGTGGTCGGAACTCTGGCAAGCCTGCTCAGCTTCGGCAAAATGAGCAGGATTTAATAGAAAAAAATAGGGACAGGCACTATTTAATTTTGAAAAATGGTGCCTGTCCCTGTTTTTTCCAGGAACACACGATATCTGCCATTTTCGTTTTTGAGGATAACTTCCAGGCCGGGTATCCTCGGTTATCTCTCAGTTTCTGGGAAACTACTCCGCATCGAGAACTGTAACAATGATGTAATCGTTGTTTCCTGTTCCTGCATTGCCACCCTGGTGATGTCTGCCACCACCTCTGATATACTGGTCCACTACCGAACCGGTGACGGTGATGCGGTCGCCGTTGCCCAAAGTGATTCCGTTATCTTCAAGGAACCAGAATGGCGCCGGCATCAGGCCCCTGACTGGCGGTGGTTATTTCTTTCATGCGCATCTTTCTGCTGTAAAACATATACATAATCACCGGGTAAATCAGTAGCTCCAGAATAAAGCTGGTGAACAATCCGCCGATCATCGGTGCAGCAAGCCGTTTCATTGTGTCAGCACCGGCTCCGGTGGCGAACATGAGTGGCATCAAAGCTGCGAACGTCGTAACAACGGTCATCGTTTTCGGTCGAATTCGTTTGACGGCTCCGTCATGGATAGCAAACCACAAATCCCTGAGATTCCTCATCCGGTTTTCACTTCTGAACCTCTCAACGCTTTTGTCAAGGTAAAGCAACATCACCAGGCTGGTTTCCGCATCGAGACCAGCCAGTGCAATGATTCCGACCCATACCGCCACCGAAAGGTTGAAGCCGAGGAAATAGAGCATCCAGATGGCACCGACGACACTGAAAGAAAGCGTGAGCATTATCAGAATTGTCCTGAACCAGCTCTTTGTCGAGAGATAGAGCAGAAGCATGACTGCCACCAGCACAATGGGAATTATCAGCATCAGAGTTCGGTTTGCCGACTCCATGTATTCAAACTGACCGGACCAGACCAGCGTCACACCGGTGGGTAACGAAATGTTGTCCGAAACAACCTTCTGGGCTGTTCTGACGTACGTGCCGATGTCGATATCTTTCACGTCAACGAATACCCAGCTTGTGAGCCGTGCATTCTCGCTTTTGATCATCGGCGGACCTTTGGTGATGGCAACATCGGCCAGTTGCTCCAAAGGGATCTGTGCTCCCGAAGGAGTATTCACAAGTGTCTGTTTGAGACCGGGTAAATCGTCGCGCAATTCGCGTGGATAGCGAATGTTGATGGGATACCGCTCCCGTCCTTCGATGGTGAATGAGACAGTAGCGCCACCGAGCGCTGTCATAATCACATCCTGAACGTCGGCCACATTCATTCCATGACGCGCGATGGCATCCCGTCGAACCGTTATATCAACGTAATTGCCGCCAACCAGCTTGTCGGAGTATGCAGATGCAGTGATGTTTCTCAATTCGGGATCTGACGTCAACAATTGCGCAATCTGCTCGCTGATAGCAGAAATTTCAGCCAGATCATCTCCCATTACCTTGATGCCGACTGCTGTGCGAATGCCGGTGGCAAGCATGTCAATTCTCGTTTTAATCGGCATCGATCCTCGGGTGAGTGCGCCGGTCAGGCCGGGAATGTTGAGAGCATCGTTGATTCCCGGAACTCGCTTGCCGTCGGGTAGATCATAGCCGCCAACCAGCTCTTCAAGCGTGATTGCCCGTGTGCCAGGAAAAAGTCCCAAAAATCCATTGCTGGGTACCTGCCGCCATCTACTTTTGTCTCGCTCCAGCATGATCGTCGTTTCGATCATGGTCAGCGGTGCGGGATCGGTGGCTGTTTCGCTGCGGCCGATCTTGCCCATGACGCTCACCACTTCGGGGAATTGCCGTATGAGCTTGTCCGTCTGTTGCAGCAACTCTTTTGCTTTGGTGATCGACAGACCGGGATCAGCGTTCGGCATGTAGAGAAAATCTCCCTCCTCGAGCGGTGGCATGAATTCGCTGCCGAGATTCATCAGTGGGAATATCGTTATCACAACCAGCAGAACGGAGCCGATCAGCACCGGCCAGCGAAAACGCATAGCGAAGATGAAGAAAGGATCATAAATCTTTGTCAGCAGCCAACTCAGAGGATTCTTTTCTTCAGAGAATATTCTCTGCGGCAGAATCAGAATTGCGCTGAGAACGATCCATCCGCCAGCAATAAACCAGCGATATTGCTCGAAGAATGACAATGGAGCTACCGCTACGAGTGCTGCCGGACCCAAAATGAAGACTGAGTAGAATGCCAGCCGCTTCATGATGTGCCAGTTCTTCGGCAGCATCCGCTGGCGGATGAAATAGACCATCAAGGGCGGAATCGCCGTGACCGCCAGGATAGCAGCTACTCCCATGGCGAACGTTTTCGTAAATGCCAGAGGTTTGAACAACCGTCCCGACTGTTCCTGCAAAGCGAATACCGGCAGGAAACTGATGGTGATGATCATGAGACTGAAAAAGAGCGTCGGCCCGACTTCGCGAGCGGCTTCGGTTATGACTGATGTGCGCGACCGGGGAGGTTTTCCGGCGGCAACGCGGTTGCGTTCCCGTTCGAGGTGATTGTGCGCATTTTCAACCATAATGATGGCAGAATCGACCATCACGCCGATGGCAATGGCAATCCCGCCAAGGCTCATGATGTTCGCATTGATTCCGAGCAAGTGCATGATCAGAACGGATCCGAGAACACCCGTCGGCAAAACAATTGCTGCAACGAGGGCGGACCTGACATGAATGAGGAAAAGAATACAGACGAGGGAGACGATCAGGATTTCTTCGATGAGTGTCATCGTCAGCGTGTTCACAGCGCGGTCGATGAGATCACTGCGGTCATAACCGGTCGCGATATCGACACCCGGCGGCAGGCTGTTCTTAATCTCAGCGATTTTTGCCTTCACACCGTCGATGGTCCTGCTGGCATTTTCGCCGAAGCGCATGATGATGATTCCACCGACTGTTTCACCCTCTCCGTTCCATTCAGCGATGCCCCGTCGGATCTCCGGTCCGGAGGTGACGGATGCGACATCACGCAGGTAGATCGGTATTCCTTTGTCGTTGACTCCCAGTGCCGTCGATTCGATCTGCTCGATAGCAAGATTTGCACGCAAGCGACGAATGTTCGTACCGAGGGCTTTCGCTTCCTGCAGTTGCGCATCGGTGAGCATGCCGAGAT
>JANQEQ010000113.1 GCA_028278245.1 Phycisphaerales bacterium
CTTGCCCTGATTGTTCCGGCCGCCGGTACTCTTGAGTGGGCGGAGGAGCGATTTTTCCGGAGACTTTTTGGTCACCTCGACATGTAGATTCACCGAAGCGTTGCGACGCCCGGGTGTTGTCGGTTTATACACGCGAATGGCCATGGTGTTACTCTTTCTGCAAACCCCGAACATCCGGGGAATTATCTATTCCTAAAACAGTTCAATCCGATCATCCGGGTGAAGCTTGACGACAGCACGCTTGATCTCACTGGTTTTCCAGTAGCCGAATTTGTTCCGGCGCATCTGCCCTTTGCGATTCTGGATCGCCACCCCCAAAACCCGAACATTGTAAAGTTCTTCAACCGCCTGCTTGATCTGGGGCTTGGTTGCTCGGTGATCTACCTGGAACGTGTACCGGTTCGACATACTCGAAGCGAAAGTCGACTTCTCGGTAACCATCGGTTTGCGGATGACTTCCGTGGCTTCCATTACGCTGCCTCCTTGTCATTGCTGTCGGCACCGGTCTGGTTCAATTCGCCGGCAACGAACTTCTCAAGTGAGGCTTTATCAACCAGCAGGTACCGGTGATTCAGCAGATCAAAGACGTTGAGTTGCTCAACCCGGACCGTATCGACGTGGGGAATGTTCCGAGCCGATAGCGCTGCGTTACGCTGTGTGGTATCTACGGCAACGAGGCACGTACGATCCACATCCAGAGCCTTGAGCAGATCCTGAAAATCCTTGGTTTTTGGTTGAGCGAAGTTCAGGTCATCAACACACTTGATTTCATTATCCACCAGCTTGGCCAACAGAGCATTGCGGTTTGCCAGACGCCTCATTTTTCGGGGCATCCGCTGGCGGTATTCCTCGTGTGTTTTGGTTTTGGCAAAGGCGACGCCGCCCCCTTTTCGTATCACTGTACGTCGGGTTCCCATTCGCGCGTTGCCGGTACCTTTTTGACGGTAGAGCTTACGGGTGGATCCTTCCACCATACCCCTGCTCTTGGTTCTGGCAGAGCCTTGTCGCCGATTTGCATGGAACATGACGTAGGCTTGCTTTAACAGAACCGGGCGCACCTCATTACCAAGCTGCGCCTCATCAATGCTCAGGGTCTCGACCTTCTTGCCGTTCTTGTTGTAGACGGGAAGTTCAATCATCGTTATTCACCTGACGGGAAAGCCGTCTCATTCGCCTCACCCTCCCGGCTGGTTGCGTCATTGACGCTCATGGGGCAGGGTTGTTGACTCGGTTGATCGTCTTTCGTGTCGTGATCGTGTGGTTCCCGGTCGGAGCACGCCTCCTTCGGGCCTTCACTATCGCCGGCATGCTAAGCGCCGGTTTTTGCGATCCTCGTCTTCCTTTTGTTTAACCGTTTAGCATTCTGGATAAAAAGGATGCCCTGATTTGCACCAGGGACCGGTCCTTTGACTAACAATAAGTTTCGTTCCGGATCGATGGACACCACATCGAGATTCCGGGTTGTGATTCGCTCCCCACCCATGCGGGCTGCCATCCGCTTACCCTTTTTGATCTTGGGGCCGGTGCCGAGGTTCGTGGAATGGCCGCCAATCGAACCGGCTGAGCGGTGTTTGCGCTCGACTCCGTGGCTGGCTTCCAGTCCCGAGAAATTATGAAGTTTCATCGGTCCCTGAAAACCCTTTCCCTTGCTCTGCCCGACGACATCCACATACTTGACATCTTCAAAAACCGAGACGTCCAGGGTTTGACCGAATTCGAAATCCTGCGCCTGCTCATCGTTTTCCAGGCGAAACTCGCGATGAACCTGTTTAGGCGTACATCCTGCCTTGGCATCGTGACCCATCACCGGCATCGTACTACGACGCGGTTTGGCATCCCCAAAAGCCAACTGCACCGCACTGTAGCCGTCGGACTCTTCGGTCTTGATCTGCGTCACGGCACAGGGACCGGCTTCGATCACGGTGACGGGAATGTTCTCGTCGTTTTCCGTGAAATAGCGGGTCATGCCGATTTTTCGTCCGATCAGTACGGCAGGCATTTCAACTTACTCCATCAATCGCCAGGGGTTGGTCGTGTGTTTGACCCACGTAGCGGAAACTGTTTCTCACCATGAAAAAACGGTCGCACTCACGACCGCATGAAAGAAATCAGGCTTTTATCTTCACAAAGACGCCCGCAGGGACCACCAGTCGATTCAATGCTTCAACCGTGCGTGCGTTGGGTTCGGAAATATCAATGATCCTCTTGTGTGTACGGATTTCAAACTGTTCGCGAGATTTCTTGTCAATGAATGTCGAACGGTTGACGGTGTATACCTCTCGTCGTGTCGGCAGAGGGACAGGACCAGCCACCTTCGCGCCAGTGCGCTTGGCGTGATCGACAATTTCACGCGCAGAGGCATCAAGGGCCTGGTGATCGTAAGCTTCCATCCGGATTCGGATTTTTGTGTCCGTCATCGTTGTTCATTCCAGTCCATACAGGCCCGAAAAACAGAGTGTCGCCGCCAGATCCCACTGACGGCGGCTCGATACTGTCCCCTCGGCCTGTAAGTGCGAATCCGTGATATTAGGGTTCAGGCTGATTCTGTCAACATTCTCAGGACGTAGAATCCTAATTTTCACTCATTTACATACAGTGAGCCGCAGGTGATCTATGCTCGGCGGCCGCTGGAATACCCGGCTGAACAGCACAACATTGGTACTCCGAGCAAATTGCGGGCACAATGGTGGGTGAGAACCCTTAACTCGATATCGTCTTCCTCAGATTCCACCCCGTGAGACTTTCATTGATGATCTCCAACCGGCATTCCAACTCAATCCCCTGGGCATTGCTCTGCCTGGCCTCAACCCTGTTCATCACGGCTACATCCCCCGCCATCCCAGATGATCAATCTCACCCTGTGGCCAACGAGACTAAATCATCCCCGGAACTCGATCCGCGTCTGAATCCTGAAACTTCGGTCGTAGCCACTTTGGGACTGTCACTGCACATTCCGACCGGTGCCCAAGCCATTCTGGAGCGTCTCAATGAGCAGAGTACACTGACCATCACCGATGGCACTTCTGTCCCGGCCTGGCGAATCCACGTTCAGGAAATGGTGGCCAATCCACCTGGACTCACCGCCTCGGAACTGTCTGAGGTTCATCTGGCCCAGATGACAGAGAACCAAATCAGTTACGAACTGATCAAATCTCAGCCCATTCAATGTGGAGACCTGTCCTGCCACATCTGTTACATGAAGCAAGCGGTCGGTGATACTCAAATCGTCACCGGCTATCTTTTCGTTCCCAACGGCCCAAATACACTCCTGCTCTTTTCCATTCTGACCGTTCCTGAGCAATATCCGACGGTTGAGCCCCTACTTGCAGCCAGTTTCGACACGATCAAGCTGCTTTCTGCTGCGGAACGATCCCTGGAACAGCGAACCACGATTGAGCACGGCAAAGCCTTTCTGGCATCACTCACACCTGAAAAACTCCAATCCATGGTGGGTATCAACGAGTGCATGCGGATTTACCGGTACGCTGACCAGCAGGGAACGGAAAAGGAAATCGGCTGGTCGATCGTCAGCACACATGCTGCCCCAATGGAGGCGATCAACACAGATGATCCTCCCGAAGAGGTGCCGGTCAGGGATAAACCGTTGGGATTACTGCTCTTCGTTCGTGGTCGCATCGCCAGCCAACCGGAACGAAACCGTTACCTGAACTTCACCGTGAGGTACTGGATGGCCTGGGATCAATCGGAGGAATCCTGGCGGTTTCGGGCAACCATTCGTCAATACGAAGCGTCACAAAGTGAATCTGAAATCGGTGTGCGTACACCACCCACAACCGGAACGCCACGCCCGTTACTCAATGTCGTGGTGAGTAGCGAAGCCAGCCGTTCACGGGTGCCTTATGAGTGGGAGGTTCCTGAGGTCTACCTTTCCCAGCCGCTGAACTGGCTCATCGGAAGATTGCTGCCCCACGACGTAGTAGAGCCGCGGGAGTATGCGTTCTATTTCTACCATAACCGCATGAAACAACCACAGTTATCATTGCGCCATGACCGTTGGGCTCCGATGGGCGATGGATCAGGACGGTGGAAACTACAGACGCGGTTCGGCCTGGATTCACCTGCAACTGTGTCTGTTTTCGATTCGCAGGGCAGGCTTTTACGTCAGGAGAAGCCGGACGGCACGATCACCGAGCCTATCGATCCTGATCTGCTCGACCGCCTCTGGAGAAGTAAGGGGCTCGATCCGGGAGGCTGATGTTATGCCACTGCTTCGGCATCTCATTTCCGTCTGTTTGCTCTGGACTTTTCTGCTCAGCGGTTGTTCTGCGCCGAGTGCCCGCGACATCATCACGGTAAATGACCAGTTCTTCATCACCGATACGCGCCCTGCTTCAACGCCACTGCGCGGCGAGTTGTTGTACCCAATGATCGAAAAAACCTGGGTGTATCAACGTATTGATCCTGATCAGGAATCACAGCAACTCGTTTTCATAGGATCAGTTACGAGTGACCATGATGCCACATATATGCTGAAAATGGGAGATGACCGCACGGAATACTGGACCGTCAATGAAGAAGGAATCTTTCTGCTGACTGCCGTGATCGATCATCAGAAAAACGCTCTGACCAGATTCGCTCCTCCATTACCAACTGCTCCACCGGTTCTCAGATCCGGCGAGCCGTTCACCTCGGAAGCCGGGATGAGGGTGTTTGACGCAGAGAACCAGAGCATTCAACGTGAACAGGGAAAAGCGACACGAACCTTGACGTATGTTGATGATCAGTCCATCACAACCCCATTGGGTGAGTTTCTTGCACATCGGATATTGATTCATTTCCAGGCCGATCTGACTCTGGCTGACGCTGACAAAAAGGGCACGTTTTGGATCGTTCCCGAATACGGCATCGTGGCGCAGCAGCATGAAGAACTCATCAAAATCATCGGACTATTTGAAGAATCCCGGCGTCACGATCTGGTTCTCGTACCGACAGAGCCTGGCCCCTGACGCATCAGGCATCCGCTGAGCACGGTTTGACCAAGTTGAGGATCGAATCTGCCAGGGCTTGCATTTCCTCATCTGGATAGAGTGGAAATGCCCACGTGCGCCTGTTCACAATCGGGATCTCTTCACGTAGTCGCTTTGCCAATTCTGCTTTTTGTTGGGCATCCTGCACAATCTCGCTGTGGATTTCACGGAGATCCGCCATTTGCTGATGCATGGCAAAGAAGAGCTTGCTTCGCTCGGCGGAGTTTCTGGGTAGCGACGTCATCTGCTCCAACCACCTCCGTTTGGTCAATCCAGGACCGGGCAAAGTTGTTTGCAGACTCTCCGGATCGTGCCAAATCCGACGTGCCCTGGCCAGGGTCTCTGCAATATCAGTCGATTCCTGCTCTGGTTGGCCCAGATCAAGCGTGACCGTAGCGCTGGCAACGGCTTGAGGTCTGACCTCCAACCCGAGCCAATCGTGGATCCATTTTTCCATCGCCCGGTCGTACTTTGCGCCTCCCGTACCGTGAATGAACAGATCACACATACCCAAACGCATCAAGGCTGTCATCATGAGCGCTCGCGGAAGCAATACAGGTGCGCTGGCTTCACCAGCCAAAGTGTTTTCAATATCATGGTCGTATGCGTGCATCCGCGTGCCATCTTCACGGATGCGCCAGAGCGGCAGTTCAACATAATCATCACGAATCAGTAATGGTTGGATACCAGATTCAGGATACGCAGCGACTGCCTGGTTGTAGCATGCAGCACATTGTCGGGGATCGCCCACCATCTTTCGCATGATTTCCTGCGCGAGGGTCGTTTCCACCAGATCCGTTGCCGTGACATGGGGCATCGGGCTGACCCATCGGCTCATCATATCCGCCAACGCCCGATCCATTTGAATCGCCGCATTAGGCGCATCGCGATGGTTGTGACAAGCCGCAAAAATCTCCTCAAGTCCACTCTGGATTTCAGGTAACGCCACGGGAAGGTGGGTCGGCGGGGGTGATGGTGTAAACGGCTCATGCAACCCCATCGGTAGATCGTGACGAACGTGAGCCAGATGCAGACGGCGCACTGAAAGTGAGCCATCTCTACGTCGAATCGGGATTTCAAAGGAGGCATAATCGCCGGCATGTTGATCGACGATCAGATTCGCAGTCGCCCAATTGAATTGCTGCGCGACTGCCTCGACGAGGAAATACTTGCTGAGAATCCCCGGATGCCAGAGGAGAGACTGATGCCCGGTTGCGATGATCGGTCGATCAAGATCCAAACCAAGTTCACATCGTGTCTTGCGCTGCCAGGTCAGCAGGTCATGTCCAGCAAAATTCCCCGTTGTGGGTTTCCCAATCAGTGTGGCCAACTCAGGGCAGCGCGGCTCGATGAGAATTTCAGAAATCACAGATTGCACTCTGTTACTGACGACACACCCTCACGATCTGAGCAACACATTGCCGTGGCGGGAAGCCTACGCAGACATCGGGTGATTTCACGACACATGGTTTCACGATAGTGATTCAGGCGGACTGCAGCTACATCCAGGGGACCACCGAAACTGCGATCCGGATCGTGGTAGATCAGCCTCACCGGCTCTTCCACAATTCGTAAACCATGCGCAACTGCCTGCACCCAGAATTGCATCGGAAAATCGTACCCGTCAACATCAAGCGTCAGTCGGTTACATGCTTCGATTCGATATGCTTTGAATCCACAAAAACCGTCTGTCAGATTCAAACCTAATCGATGATTCAATTCCTCGGTAATGGTTTGATTGATTGCTCTGCGCTCCCGGGGCGGATCGTCGTCGTGCGGATCGCTCTGCAAGTAACGACTCCCGGAAATAACGTCTGCACCCCTACCTTCGGACGAACTTACCTTATTGTGTCGCTGAATCGTTTCAACAAATCGCGGAATGGCTGCCGGCTCATGCTGTTCGTCACAATCCATGGTAATCAGCCAGTCGTATTTCTCAAATCGTGCCCAGCGCAGCATGGACTGCATGCTGTGGCCATACCCACGATTATGCGTATGTCGAATCACCTCTACCGGGTATTGCGCGAGCAATCTTGATGTGTGGTCCGTGGAGCCGTCATCCACCACGAGGATGTCATCGGTGTAATGCTGTACTTCTTCGAGGACCCGGCCGACGTAGGTTTCTTCGTTGTAGACCGGGATCCCGACCAGAATCCGATGCTCTTCCGAGGTGGATGGATGTTGGACCATATCGCTTGATTCCTTATCGCTCATTCTCACAGTTTCTCTGCTCGGTGAGGTGAGATGAGATGATATCCCCTCCGTGTATTTCTGGTTGATCGTCAGGATCAACGTACCACATGTCCAATCCGGACAGATCAATATCTATTCCCATGAAACAAAGCTGCCAATATATATCTTACCTCCCCGAGGGTGGAAGCAACACAACTTGACCCCTGTTGTTTCTTGCGGGAGACTTCCTGCGCGATGCCCGTGTTTACCATTCATCCCGATCGGGTTACGGAGGATTTCGTCCGGGATCTGCGACGCAGAGCGGTCATGGCACTGGCCCTCCTGTTGGGCATCATCACCATATCCACCATCTCGTTAATGATCTTGGATCGCCATCCGGATCTTTCGCTCTATGATCGTTTTCTCAACGCACTGTGGGACACACTCAATCTCATCTCCACGGTCGGATCACTCACGGAAGATCTGAGTTCCGGACAGAGGGTCTGGGCTATTCTGGTCATTGCCCTGGGGCTTGGTGCAGCTCTCTATGCATTCGGCACACTCCAGAGCCTGATGCATGCGGGAGATGTACGACGTTTGTACGTGAGACGAAAAATGCAGCTTGCACTCAACAGCCTGGAAAATCACTTCATCATCTGCGGCTATGGTGTGGTCGGCCGCCGCGTCGCCAAGGAAATCAGCAAGGGAGGACATCCCCTGGTTGTGATCGATCAGGATGATGAAGCCGTATCAACCGCTGATGAGGAGGGGTATTTGACCATCAGGGCAGACTGCACCCGCGAGAACACACTGCGTCAGGCGGGTGTTGAACGTGCAGCAGGCCTGATTGCCTCACTGGGGGCTGATGCTTCCAATGTCTTTCTGATTCTGATCGCACGGGAACTCAAAGCGAACCTTCGCATCGTGACCCGAGCTGATAGAGATGAAACCCGCAACACATTACGACGGGCCGGTGCTTCACGGGTTATTGTTCCCAGCGAGATTGCCGGGTTACAACTCTCGCACCTGATTTTACGGCCACATGTCAGCGAGTTTATCGCATCGGCTATCGGAGAAGGTGAATACGAGTTTGCTGAATTCGTCATTTCCCCTGAGCATGGTATGGCAGGGAAGACATTGCGCGATCTGAATCTTCCCCGTCGTCTGGGCATGATCGTCATATCGATCATTGATGTGGCGGGCCACCACGAATTCAATCCCTCCGCTGATCGCGTGCTCCAGGAAGACGACACACTCATCATCGTGTGTCAGGAAGGTGGGATGGAGTACATAGAGTCAATGGATTGAGTATAAACTCTGCTGCACAACGATAATCAATCAGATGGCCGACACTAAGTTCAATCCAAACACCCAACTCAAGATAAAACTCCAGCGTATTCTCACACTGGATGTGAAGAAACATACAGAAGAACAGGGTTTCAGTGCTTCAGCTCAGTGCCCACACCAGAGGCACCAGAATAATGAGCGGAATGTTACCGCCGGCAAACGTCATTGATCCGATGATGAGCGATTCCTTCATGGACAATTCCATGAAGTTGTGGACAAAGCGAACCGTGATAAAAAGTGCAACCAGAACTCCTCCCACCGCTGAGATCAGCATCCAGCAAAACGGTGCTTTCAACAGGTAACAACCGTAGCACGCATACCACGTAAACAGGAATGTAATGATGTTGAACAGTGCGACATAGTGACCCATTGATCGGCAGCGTGATTTGGGCCATTCCTGTTGCAAAAATAAATCAGCGCTTTCCTTCTGGAATAAGGCAAACAACGGACGCTCTATCATAATGATCAACGGGCTGAGAATCGTCGGCACAAGAAAACCGGCAAGGATGACAATTATCGGGCGGTATTCCTCGAATGATTGTGCAAACTCAAAATGTCCCACTGCTCAATACCCCTACCCGAAGCATGACTCGTTTAGTACTTCACCGATCCAATAACTTATGAAGCCTTGCCCATTCTCCTGCTGAATTGACGATACTGTACCAATTCAGACCGATATGAAAAGCAATTTGCATGGCCAAATTCCAGAAATTTGAGTCATTTAGCACAGTGGTACAGCTTCAATCATGATTCACGCCGCTTTGGGGAGATATGTTTGCAAAGCATAAAAACACGTTTTTCAGAGGACAGGTCTTGAAACGTGCACTTTGAACATTAAAAGACTGTACGGCGGTGAGCTGGCAAACTTCCTCGATGGGACGGCAGCGCAAACATGAAGAAGCAATCACCGAAGCGTTCCGCATCATTCTCAGATGACTGCGTACAGGGCGAACTGGTCATCATCTTCGGCGGCATAACACAGTGCGACAAAATCGTTCTCGCAATAGTCTCAGCAGCAAAGGAAGTAGGCTTCACTGTCCCGCTCATCGTCCGTCTGGAAGGCACAAACGCCGCCCTAGCAAGACCTATCCTAGCTGAAGCGCACAAGGAAATCCCAACTATGCAGACTGCAACAGACCTCGCAAAGGCAGCGAACAAAGTTTGTGCCGCGGTTACAGAAATTGTATGAAGGTAGCGCGGCTGTCATTGCACAAGTGATGACCATCGCACATGAATTGTAAGTCCTTGATTACGCCTAAGTTAGCAATAACACAGTAAGGCAGCCTACTATATAGTAGTGACGGCAAGGAAGGTGTAGATTTACACCTTGCGAATAGCTACACATCTTGTATAATTAGCCGGTAGGATAGTTTCTAAAAATGGGAAAGAAAAAATCAATCCGTTCGAAGCTATCAAATCCTTCAAAACCACCGAAGCAATCAAATTACATTCAAACACCTTTTCATCGTTGGATATTATTCTTGGTATTGGCACCATGGCTCCATCTAGTTGTTGGTGCAATTGTAATAATTCTCGCAGAAACCAAACCTGAACCACTTTCACTTATACAGGGCATTGCAATAAGCCTATATGCAGTTTCCTTACTTGCTTCAACGGTTTTTGCATTTGGCTCATCATGTCCTCCGGTAATAAATCCGAAAGTAAAATCATTTGCTAAAGGAACTTTAATTTTTGTTGCTTTGATTGCAATTATACTTGTTGTACTATGGCAGACTGAAAATATACAAAGCACTACTATATTTATAATGACACAAGTTGTATTAGTTATTATAGCACTACCAGTTAGCTGGAAAGCAAGGGCATGAATTCGCTCGAAATTATTATCATTACCTTGCTAGCCGTCGGCGCATTACTCGTGTGGTATTACATTGTTTTTATATTGAAAGAACCTGTTAAAATCGAAAAGAATAGTAGGCTGCCTGATACTGCAATATTTCCCGTAGATGAATGGGAGGACATTACTGCCCATGAACTTGGTGAGATAGAGAAAAATATCAAAGGATTAATCCGCGTAATTGTAGCAGCGCACCGTGTTGAAGAACCATCAAATGCATTAAGACAAGCTGTCAAACAGAATCTAAAAAACAATATTGAATACCACTTTCTAGTCTCACAAGAACATGCACAATCTGAGCTTGACGGTTGGGTTCTTATGTTTCTTGCTATTGCAAAGGTTGTATTGACAAAAGCGGGATCACGTAGAACTCCTCAAAGTCTTGTACGCATATCAAATCTTAAATACCCGTGGCGTGATACGCCTTATGTATTCTATCAGACAAAAACATCTAATGGACAACTTGCAACTGTAGCATTTCGTGGTAATGAAATCGATGAAGGAATTGCAGACAAATACACACGATTACCTGGTTGGATGGCATATTCGCTCGCAAATGCAATTCTATCAGATGCACCGGAACCAATGACTATAGAAGCACCACAGTTTGAATTGCCTCCTGAAATCAATCCTGACGTATTGACAAAAATCGGCCCAAGAGAGGAAATTCATGCAACCTCCAGTTACTAGAACATACAAGTTGCTAACGTTTTTCTTGACACTAAATGTTGCTTTTCAACTAATTTCTGATGCGACAGCAGGTAAGATTATCTCCTTATTTGGAGTGGGTGTATCAGTTACTGTCATATACTTTCCATTCGTATATATTATTTCAGATGTTGTCACCGAAGTTTACGGATATGCGCAAGCCAGACGGATTCTCTGGTATACTATAGCAGCATCTGTAATTGCAGGCATCATGTACCAACTCGCTGTTGTAGTTCCTCCAGCTGGTTTCTTTGAAAATCAAGAAGCTTACGAGAAAGTATTTGGCATAGTGCCAAGAGTCTTGGTAGGTGGTTGGCTAGCTGTTTTCGCTGGTGATATAAGCAACAATTTCGTGTTAGCCAAAGTCAAAGTTCTAATGAAGGGTAAGCAGCTTTGGATTCGTACAATCTCATCTACTTTAGTAGGTCAGTTTGTAAATACTACGGTGTTTTACCTGGTTGCACTATCTGGATTACTACCGACTAAGCAACTCATTGTAGCCATCATTGCAGGTTGGCTGATTAAGACTGGCGTTGAAGTTGTGTTTACACCAGTAACTTATTTGGTGGTAAACAAGGTCAAATCCATCGAAGGCGTCGATCACTACGATAAAGATACAAACTTCAATCCATTCATTATGCGATAGATAAAACACTAGGAGCGGGAAAAATATCAGCTGGGCTTAGCAATCACGAAATTGAATCAATTCTAGAAGCATATGATTCCCGTGAGTTTGAGCGTGTCAAAGTTCTTGCACGAGAAGCAAGTCAACTATGGAATAGTAATAGTGCTAGCCTTCGAGAGATAGTACATTTGATGTTTGATGTGGCCAATGATCCACCGGATATTGCATGGGTATTCGGCCAACCGGCACCACTGGTTGCATTAGGTGGTCGTACAATTGTTCAACTCTGGCCTCATAAAGAAAAACATAAACTCGATCATCAAGGATTGCCGTTTGAATCACTTTGCGAATTCATTCAGCAAGGTTTAGTGTCTCCGCTAATACAGGATGCTTCGAGATATTGCGACTGCCCCTGGGTTGTACCTTTGATTCGAGATCATCACCCTCCCAATTACTTTTGGAGGAGCAATATGATTTATTCGATCATTGCTGGTGGAGATGAAAACTGCGAGCGGATAGGCAGCACAGTAATGAGCGGGAAGGCTCTCGAGTGGATGAAATTGGCTGGTGAGCATCCAGTAATTAAACGATCGCCGTATCATAGAGATTCTTGGGAGCCTCATCACAAAAAAGCAATCAAGGATCCAATTGATGATTGGGGTATGTGGTATATTCAGGATTCATTTCGCTTCAAATATGTAAATGCAGCGGCATTTTTAGGCGAGGATTTTGTTAAAACACTGCTAGATCATCACGATGAAAAAAAAGCATTACGTTTTCTCACAACTTTCCACATTCTGACAGACCATCCAATCAGTCATTCCTTACTAACCAATTCCGGTGTCAATCTACAATCAGATGAATGGAAAGATTTTTCAACATTCAACGGCGAATATTTCTTCAGCAAGGATCTGTGCAAAGAAGTAGATTCAATTCCTCTTAAACTCCTAGCTGCCCCTACGTATCGTGAAATAGTAAAAATGCTAGAAGCGGGTGTTCGTCCACTTCCCAAAAAAATCTTTGCTCGATCAGGTGATATTAGCAAAGATGAACTGGATAGATTCCATACGCAGATGAAGATAGCTGCTATGAAATATAATGCGTGGGAAAAGAACCGAAATAATCGAACAAAAACATGGAAGAGAATATTCGGAGTATCAATATTCGGTGGAGCTGGAATAACAAGTATAAGTACACAGAGGGGAGAATGGATCGCTGCAGCTGCTTTGCTTCACGCAATCCTCGAAAGTATGGATGCTGTCAATTACGTAATGGATTGTTTAAATGATGGTAGATTCAGGCATTTAGTAACCAGGGTCTTTGAACCACCAAATGAAGATTAGAATCACTCACCTAATCATAAAAGCACTAACTACATTGTAAATCTTTGTTTGGCAGTGGATCCGACCTACCGATCTCCCAATGCTGCGTTCAGATCGAGCATTGTGGCCTTCCGGCCAGAAACCCCTGCTGTCCGATCAGAGAAATCTGCGTCCGGATCGGATGATGCTGCGGAGGTTCTAGATACTTTCGCCAACGTTCCAGATATAGCTGCCAGGGCATAAATGGTGTCAAGAAGATTATCTTGACACCATTTATGTATCAATGGCGCATGAGTCTGAGATATGTCCCCAGGATGAGCACAGCCATGATTGCATTTCCTGACCACATCACGATAAATCCCAACACAAGGTGACCATCGCGCATAACCTGCTCCCCGCCGGAAATCAGAATGAGATCAAGAACCGCCGGGGTGAATGAAAGGAGATAGATCATCAGCGGCAATGAATCACGCAGCGCCATGGCCATAATGGTTCCAAGCATGAGCAGCATAAATGCGGTAACCGAAAGGGCGTATCGCTTCCAGATACGACTCACAACCTCATTTTCAAGTGAGAGAAAATTCGATTGAAGTTCATTCACTGGTTTACGCAGCGAGCCTTCCGATCCCGGGAGATTCTCCACGCGGTCCAACAATTCCTCGCTGGATAACTGATCGAGTCTGTCCTGCGAAAAGCCGGATAAAGAGATAGCCGGCAACAGCAGATGTTCCCGTTGGTTTGACGGTCCCCCCAACTGTAAATCCTTGATTTCATATTCCGCCAGGAGCAATTCAAAACCCCCTTCGCGCGCTGGATCGTTCAGATTGGATCGGTGATCTCTGCGAATCTGGATTTCATCAGCCTGGGCCCACCAGTTTGCCGTTGATCCACTGAATTGCTCGATTCGCACACGTTGTCCATCAGAATATCGAAAACGTCCTTTTTGAATCTGATCCGCGTAGAGGATGTAGTTACGATTTTCCGGACCGATTTCGGTAAACGTCATACGTCCGGTTCCACGAATGTGCGCATCCAGTTTATGCCACAGTTCCACATCACTGAGTTTTGCTGCTAATTTCTGTTTGGCTCGAATGATCTTTCCGTACTTTTCCGGATTCGCACGGTACCAAAGCAGTTCACCTCGGGTCATGTTGCGTGTGTGATCGCCGAAGACTCGCGGAATGGGGATGGCATTTGGTTCAAGACGAGGGAAACTCAACAAGCTGCCTTCTTCAGTGTTGTAAATGACGGTATTCAGCAACACCATTTTCAAGATGGGGCCTTCAATACGACGGTAAATATCGATCACGGCCTGTTCCGCGGTGACATCGGTAGTGACGCTGCCGTCGCTGTCCAGTTCCGCCGCGGCCATTCCCCATAGCCGGAGCCTCGTGTCTGCACCTGTGTCAGGCGGTTGGGGCTGAACGCGGATTTCATCGGCATAAATCTGCAGATTCCCCAGCGCAAACGGTTCACCCCTCCGGAGGGAATTCTGAAAGATCGTGGTGACATCCCGCGCAATCGTCTGCTCCATAATGCCCCAGAACTTCGGAATGATCCACTGAGTCAACAACACCATTGAGGCAGATAAAACTAGCGCCAAAGCAACCACCGGCAGAAGAATCTTGAAGTAGCTCACCCCGCTCACGGCAACTGCGAGAACCTCATTTTCACTTGTCATCCGATGCAACGACAGGGTTGCGGCAAATCCCGCGGAGAAGGGCAGAGCAAATTGCATCATCGGCACCATCACCAGCACGAGATATTTCATAGTCTGAGTCGCACTGAGAAGGCTGTCATTGGCAAGGGGTTTGATCGTAGCCCCGAACGCAATCACCGTCACCAGGATGGCGGTCGTCAACCCGATGGTCCGAACGAGATCGCGCAGCATGTAGCGGTACAGAATCCAGGGCATGGCCGCATTATGACAGAAATGCTCCACCTCCGTCACGGCCTGTGCAATCGGACCTGGATCTATCGGACCCACCCTGCGGAATTGCGGGATTTGTGCCAGATGTGCTATCGGGCGGATGACCTGTGATGAAGGTTTATCTAATCCTCATTCGCGTCACGCCTTGCCATATTCGATGAAAGAGTATGCATCAATACAGATACGATTGCTCATGAATACGGAGGTCGGGAGATGGACATTCCTCATAGAACCAAACAAGCGGTAAGACATTGTGGATTCACGCTGCTGGAAGCTCTCATGGCGGTGGGAATCCTGCTGGGGATAGTCATTTCCGTCAGCAGCGCGATTACTGCCGGACAACAGAATGCCTATGCGGCCCATTCACGCATAGCCGGCACACTTGCGGCTGAAGAATTGATGGGCCGGCTGGTCACTGAGGAATACAGCAACCTGCCCAGTTGGAATGGTTACACAGAAACTGTCGGCAACATGACAGACATTGCCGGCTCAAACATGCCTGAGAGCTTCAACATGGTCGGGCGCGAAGTTTCGGTCACAACTGGATTGGAAGTTGTCGAAGGTGTGGGTGTTCTCGTTCGGGGACGCACAATCACGATACGTAGCTTTGACAACACAAACGAGACCATGGTCGAGCTAGTTCACTTTATTCCCGAGCCACAATCATGAATACACGAAAACGACACCCAATCCGAGGCTTGAGCCTGATGGAATTAATGATGGCGCTGGCGATCACTGCGATGGTGGCCGTGGCCATCTCCGGCATGCTGGGAGCGGTGACCAGCGGCATGCAGACAACACGAGATAATCGCTCGACGATGGTACGGGCATCTGCTGCCGAATCCCGTCTGACTGCGTATCTTGCCCCCAGCCGGTGTATCCTTGCTTCAGGAACTGATGCACTTGTGTTGTGGCTCATGGATTCGCGCGAAAGTGATACTGTTCACGCCACTGAAATACGCTGGCTTCTCTTTAATGAACAGACCGGAACCGTAGACGTTCACTACGTCCTGTTCCCGGATGAATGGTCCCAGGCTGCCAAGGATCTGGAAGATAATGAATACTCCAGCGATACCAATTGGGATTCCGTTCTGAGCAGTTATGAAAGTAATGAGTGGACCGCACACTACCCATTAATCGACGAGCTTGACAGTATCAGCATCACTACGGATCAGGTGTCGGCGCTGGCAAGTCAACATGTAACTTTCTTACTTGGTTTGTCTACCACAAGCGGAACCGTTGAGGTTTCCGCCGCCGGGACAATTCGACTCCATCAACCCCCTGTGAATTGAGAGGTGCAGCGTGAAGCCATGTACCCAACGTCGCGGAATTGCCATGTTACTGGTTTTGATCAGCCTGTTTACCGCCACGATCCTCACAACTGCCTATCTCGCCAGTCGAGATAACTCATCAACGATCGGTGAGAATGTTGCTGCTTCAGCTTCAGCACGCTGGGCTGCTGCATCAACAATCGAACTGGGGGTGGCGATCATGGAAACTGATACCGATTGGCGCACACTCCACGTTAACGGCAAGTTGCTGGATGATTATGTTTTCGGCGATGGTACCGTTGACCTGGATCTGACTGATATGGAAACCGGACAACCCCCCACTGCCGACACGGATCACCTCCTGATGGAAGCCACGGCTATGGTGGATGGCGTCGCCCAGGCTTCTGAAGCGGTCGCAGTCGTCTTTCCCGATGAGGGGGGCACGATCGATCTTGATCTCAGCGAATTTGCCGTTTTTTCCAAGGGCACACTTGAGATGAAGGACAGCTCCACACTCACCAAGTGGCCGATGGCACCGGCTTCAAAGGGAGGTGACCGGATCGCAGTAGGCACATTATCAACCGGAGCCGGCAGTATTGACCTGATGGGCGATTCCGCTGCTATTGACACCACGGTGTACCACCCCCCGGGAGCTTCTTCTTCATTGGTGTTTGTTGCCGGCGGTCCTGAGGTGGAACTCTATGAGCTTGGTGATACCGTGCCGGTACTCGATCCTCCAACTCACGGTGAGGATCCACCATCAGGAGACACGGGATGGCGTGTGGATTTGTACGGGAATTCCTATACGTTGGATTTTGACGTTCGGGTTGATTATGTAGACCTTGACTACTCCAGATTCACAATCGAAGGTGACGTAACATTGGTCGTCGATCATGATTTCAATGTGGCATATAGCAAGGTTACTATTGACGGAAATGTTAAGATTGTTGTCTTTGATGACCTATGGATAACTGGAGCAGCGGTTGAATTGGCCGAGGACGCCACACTGGAAATCTATGTTAAGGATTCAATTGGAATGGATGACGGGTACCTCGGTGCCGACCGACCTGATGGTGAACTCGATACTTCCGGAAATGCTGATTACGAAGACGTACAGAGATTAACACTGTACGGCGACTCCGGAGGGAATAACAACTATATTGAACTCTCACACGATTCTGTGGTCAAGGCAGTTTTTTATACCCCAAATAAGGATATGATCATCAAGGATGATGCAGCATTCTATGGCTGCCTTGCGGTCAACGATCTCACTATTCAGAATCAAGCTTCATTATTTTACGATCACGCACTCAACTCCAGTTACGGTTACACCAATCCCGACAGCGTTGTTTATGACGGCAATGGTCATGTACACAGTGCGATTGCAAATCTAAACTCGTTTGATCGTACTGCGTTGGGTGATTTTGCCGAACTGATGGATTTCTACATCGTGTTTGCAGGTGAAGCATTCGGCGAACCACCGGCTAATGATCCTGAGCTTATTGTTCTCGGGGATCCGACACCACGTACCGTCGAGGTAGAATTTGACCTCAAGAGCTTTGGCTCTGATGTTGAAGACTGGGAAACCAAGTTTGAAACTGAATTCAATGAAGGATTTGAATTTGTGAATGGCTCCAAATCCGCGGAAGATGTGGCATTAAAATAAGGATATGGGTTCTTTATGATCTCCTGCCGTCCTCCCAACAGACACGATTTACACAATGCTGAAGATCAGACTTCGCACAATCCGCAGCGCATTTACACTCTTTGAGATGCTGATCACCATCACGATCCTTGCTCTGGTGATCGTGATGGCAGCTCCGAGTTTCACTGATGACAGTCGACTGCGGTTGATGGCTGCCTCGAGCATAATGACATCAGATATTGAACTTGCCCAGGTGATGACGATTGCCGCTCCCGAGGATCCAGTCATCGTTCAGTTTGTTCCGGACACTTCAACCTACTGGTTGGCGTACGCGGATACGCCGACCACACCCCTGACCCGTGTCGACACCGGTGAAGATTATCTGGTCACATTAGGAGTCGGTAGAGCGAGTTCAGCGGAAGGTGTCACTTTCACAATTTCAGACTTCCCCGATGATGATCAACTCGAATTTAATGCCCAGGGGGGATTAACCGATTTTACTCTTACCCCACAGATCACCCTCAATCACGATGACGAATCAATCATCCTTACCGTCGCCCCCACGACCGGAACGGTAACTGAATCGGAAGGCGATGCGGGAGGGGGAGAAGCAGGCGCGCTTGAAGGTAGTGGGCTTTAAAGAGGTTTGGTGGAGGGTGGGATGATGGGTGGTTGACCTGGTATCAATTTCAATCACAAGTTATTTGAGGCCGTACTCTTTGAGTTTTCGGTAAAGTGTGCGCTCACCGATTCCCAGCAAGTTAGCTGCCTGCTCACGATTGCCGCCGGTCATCGCCAGGGTTTGGCGAATCGCTTCTTTTTCGAGTTTATCGAGACCGACACCGGCCAGGCTGCCGACATGCCCCGATTGACCTGTTTCATCGGAGCGAACCTCCTCAGGTACATGGCTGATCTCGATCGTATCACCTTCACACATGACCACCATCCGCTGTACAACATTGAGCAGCTCACGGACATTGCCCGGCCAATCATAAGAAACCAGTCGCATCATCACCGGCTCGCTGACGGTTGGAATCGGTCGGTCGATCTCCGTGGCATACTTCCCCATTCCGTGTCGCACCAGACGGGGAATATCATCACGCCGATCGCGCAGCGGCAGCACCTTTATTTCCGTCCCCTTGATGCGGAAATAAAGGTCTTCCCGGAATGAACCTTCGTCGACGAGCTTTTTGAGATCGCGATTCGTTGCAGTAATGAAGCGGACATCCGTTGCTCTCGTGTCATTGGAACCGAGCCGAACGACTTCACCTGTTTCCAGTACTCGCAGCAACTTGGCTTGCATGGAGAGAGGCATATCACCGATTTCATCGAGAAACAGCGTGCCCCGGTTGGCGTATTCAAAAACCCCTTCGCGATCACGATCAGCGCCGGTAAATGCACCGCGCACATGGCCGAAGAGTTGATCTTCCAGCAGTGTTTCACTCTGCCCGGCTGCATTGAACGTGACATAACGGTGATCAGCGCGCTTGGAATGCTTATGGATCGCCCCGGCTATCAGCTCCTTGCCCGTGCCTGATTCACCTGTGATCAGGACGGAAATCGAACTCGGCGCAACCTGTTTGATGGTCGAAATGATCTGACGGATCGCAGCCGATTCACCAACAATCCCCTCAAAGCCATAAGCCGCATCGCGCTGGCGTTCCAGGTGCGCTGTATAATCTCGCAAAAGGACTTTCTCTGCTGCTCCATTCACCCGGTTGCGGAACACTTCCAGATCCAGGGGTTTTTCAATGAAATCGTACGCTCCCCGCTGCAATGCCGCCTTTGCGGTAGGCACATCACCGTGCGCCGTCACCATAATCGCTTCGGCAGACGGTTGATGCTTGATTGTAAGATCCAGAACTTTCAGCCCTGCGGTCTCATCCCCCATGACCAGATCGGTAACCACGACATCAAAATTGCCATGGATCAATTCATCCTCAGCGTCGGTCAGATTGTTGACGATCGTGCAGATGTGGCCGGGCTTACGCAGAGCTTCTGCCATCACTTCAGCGTGATCAACCTCATCATCAACAATCAATACCTGGGCGTGGAGTTGGGGTTTTGCCATGGTGTTACCTTTGGACATCCATTGTAACCGGCACAGCCGATCAAGCGACTCTCCGGGGATTCATGCTGGGGATCATGCCTCGCTGCCGATACAATCTCACGGTAGTTTACTGAGCCATAACTCATAAGGAATTCGGGCATTTCCAAACGCGATCCTCAACCCCAAAAGACATCTGCCGCAGCGTCCGTATTTGCCGGCAAGCATATCTACCTCATCGGTATCGGGGGGTGCGGCGTCAGCGGCCTGGCGCTGATGTTGCAGGATCTGGGAGCGAATTGCCGGGGTTCCGATGCGGTGGAAAGCCTATTCACAGAGACACTTCGCCGATCAGGAATATCAGTCGAGCCTGATCACGCTGAATCTGATCTGCCAGATGATTGTGACCTGGTAATTGCCTCGGCTGCGATTCAACCCAACCATCCCCAGCTGCTTGCCGCTCAATCGAGGGGATTGGAGATGCTCAGCTACGCTGAAGCACTTGGACGGCTCCAGCAGGAGCGGATAGGTATCTCAATCGCCGGAACTCATGGCAAATCAACCACTGCTGCGATGTTATGCCACATACTGATTTCCTGTGGATTCGATCCGGGATTCATCATCGGCGCGACCTGCCCTCAACTGGGGGGCGGCAGTCGAGTTGGAGCCTCGACCGGACAATCTCTGAGTGCCCACAGTGCAAAGGCACAACCCGAACTGCTGGTATGCGAAGCGTGTGAGTTCAATCGATCATTTCATCACCATCGCCCGATCCTGGCATTGATCAATAACATTGAGGAAGATCATCTGGATATTTACGGCTCTCTGGAAAATGTCATCGAAGCGTTTGCCCAGTTCGCTCAACTGCTGCCTGACGCTGAACGGGGAGGTCATCTGCTGATCGCACATGATGGTGCGCATCGTCGTGAAGTCACTGCCGGTTTGTGCTGCGCTATCAGCACGTTCGGTTTCAATCCGGCTGCGGACTATCAGATCACCGCGGATCCGGTGACATCACAGGTCACAATCTCCCACAATGGTAAAGAGGTGGGACGATGGACCAACTCCATGCCGGGTGAGCACAATGCCCTCAATTCCGCAGCGGCTGCGATTACTGCTTCCTTACTAGGTGCGGACTGGAAAATGATTTCCGATGCGCTCAATGCATTTCAGGGACTCGATCGACGTCTGCAGCGCGTGGGGGAGCGGTCACTCAACGGCGGTTCGGTAGCGGTCTTTGATGATTACGGCCATCACCCCACAGAAATCGACGCAACCTTGCGCGCTTTGCGCGCGTCGGAACAACCAAACAGGCTGATCTGTGTATTTCAACCCCATCAGCATAGCCGCACCCGTTTTCTCATGGAGGAGTTTGCCCAGAGCTTTTCCAGTGCAGATATCGTGATCGTGCCTCACATCTATTTTGTCCGTGATTCTGAAATCGAAAAGACGAAAGTCAGTTCACGTGATCTGGTCGATCGGCTGCGCCAGGGTGGGGTGACGGCTATGCACCTCTACCCGTTTGACGCCATCGTGGAGCAACTGGAGGTAATATGTCAGGACGGCGATCTGCTGGTCATCATGGGTGCCGGACCGGTATGGCAGGTGGCACGCGACTTTCTTGTATCAGACAAATCTCCATGACGACACTCAACCGGCATATCGCCATGAATACGTCACCGCGATTATTGTCAACTCGTATAATGATTCCGGCATGTTCGACTCATTGCATGCATGATGGATTTGTGAACGATGACACTCAGCCGATCAGGTTTATTTGGTGATCTGGATGTTGACATCACGCCCAACGCGCCGCTGGGAGCGATGACGTGGTACGGCGTCGGGGGTCATGCCGATTGGTTGATCCGCCCACGTGATATCAACAGTCTCGTGTTGCTAATGAAACGATGTCAACGTTCCCAGACCCCATTGCGGATTCTGGGTAGCGGCGCAAATCTGCTGATCAGCGATGAAGGCGTAGATGGCCTGGTTGTCAAATTGGATAGCACTTTTTTCAAAGAGCTGAATTATCACGAGTCGAGTCATGAATCGCGGGTACAGATCATGGCGGGAGCGGATCTGACTCGGGTCGTGATGGATACAACCCGTCGGGGTCTGGATGGAATGAGCGCACTGGCAGGGATTCCCGCTTCAGTCGGCGGGGCAATACGGATGAATGCAGGCGGAGCGTTTGGAGCTATCGGCGACGTTGTCTATTCCGTAACCTGCCTTACACGACAGGGGGAAAAAGTCACCTATCACGCTGATCAGTTGCGATTTGAGTATCGATCCACAAATATCCCCGATCCGATCATCCTCTCAGCAACATTCGATCTACAACCGACAGATCCCATCACCTTGCGTGAACGGGTTAAGGAAATCTTTGCGTATAAAAAAAGTACTCAACCTCTGGGTGAATCGACCGCTGGTTGCGCTTTCAAGAATCCGGTTGATCCGGTGACGGAGCAACGTGTCAGTGCCGGGAAACTCATCGATCAGGCCGGGCTGAAGGGTCTCGCTGTTGGTGGGGCTACGGTCAGCCGGCAACATGCAAATTTTATTGTCACCCAGCCTGGAGCACTCAGCGAGGATGTGATCAAGCTCATCAAGCAGATCAAGCAACATGTGTATGACCATGCAGGCATTGAATTGGAGGAGGAAATTATCATCTGGCGTCGGGATGAGGATGATGCCGATCTGCCCTGAATCAACTCTTCATAAATTTCCCTGCACATGATGTCCAAGCATAAACCCACGGTATTGGTTCTCATGGGGGGGCCGGATGCTGAAAGGCCTGTCAGCCTGATGTCCGGCGCTGAAGTCACCCGCGCGCTACGAGAGTTGGACCACTACCATGTCGTGGATCTCACCATTGATCAACCCAGACGAAAAGAGCTTCAAAGCCTGATTGCTGAACATCAGGCTCATGTTGTATTTCCAGTTCTCCACGGACCATGGGGGGAAGGAGGACCGCTCCAGACCTTGCTGGAAATGATTGAGATTCCCTTTGTGGGTTCACCATCAGAAGCAGCGTGGGGGGCTATGGATAAAATCGAAACGAAATATCTGGCTGACGAACTTGATATCACAATCCCATCTTCCTGGATTATTCCCGATGACGAAGGACTGCATAATCCGAAGGATCTCGAACCACCCCTGGTGATCAAACCCATTGATGATGGATCATCCGTCGATCTTCGTATCTGTCACACCTCTGAGGAAATAGAGGCAGCGTGCAGCGAATTGCTGCAAAGACGTGAAAAAGTATTGGCGGAGCGCTATGTGCCCGGCCGGGAGATCACGGTAGGCATCCTGCTGGATAAGGCTCTTCCGGTAACGGAGATTATCCCAGCTGAGGATGCTGTTTTTTATGACTATGCTGCGAAATATGAACGTGACGACACCCGGTATGTCGTTGAGCCTGATCTACCTGCTCATGACGCCGTGAAATGCCGCGAGTGGTCGCTGAAGATGTTTCAGGCGTTGGGGTGCCGGGACATTGCCCGGGTCGACTTCATCTGTAATGAGAAAGGTCCATGGTTTCTGGAAATCAATACCATGCCGGGATTTACGACACATTCACTGGTTCCCATGGCTGCGAAACATATCGGTATCAGCTTCCCTGAACTCTGCGGTCAACTCGTGGAGGCGGCTCTGGCTCGCCGTTGAAGTTTCAGCACACTCTCTGCCTGAATATCAATCCTGCCGGGCTGACTGAACCGATGGAACTGGCAAGGATTACGTTTCCTTTTACCGCCAGACCGGAGTTTGATCTTGGCCCGAAAAACGACCCGGAAAAAACCAAAGCGAAAGAAATCACAGCGGTTCAGAAATCTCAACTGGCCTCGAATCCTGCGGGTGAGCCTCATCATTGTCGTTGTACTGCTGGTGGGTGGAGCGGTGTGGCTTGCACATTGGGGAGTACCCCGGCTTGAGAACTATGCCAGCCGGCAAAGACAAGTTGATGTGGTAGAGGTGAGTTTTCACGATCCACCCGCCTGGATGCACGGAGATCTCGAACTCAGTCTTATGCTGAAAGCTCAAGCTGAACTGTCAGGCGATCCGCTCAACCGGGAGGAATTGACTGCGGTCCGCCAATCGCTCCTGTCGACCGGATGGTTCAGTGACATCACACAGGTCAGACGGATCTCACAACATAGTGTTGAAGTCGAAGGGAAATTCGTTGATCCATATGCGGTTGTACGTGATCGAGACGGTGATCATCTCATTGATCCGTTCGGCTCACTTCTGCCACGCAGTTATCCTGTGGGCGGAGCACCGCAGTTCATCACGGTCACCGGTGTCCACTTCCCCCGTCCCCCCAGACCGGGCAAATCGTGGGATGGGGGGGATATCACCGCAGCATTGCGCATGCTGCGCGTCATCGATCATCAATCGTGGCGGCAGCAGGTCATTGAGGTGGATGTCTCCGATTACCTGCAGGATCATCGAGTGGACCTGATCACGGCTCAGGGAGGACGAGTCATCTGGGGATCGCCTCCGGGTGAGGAGCGACCTTTGGAGGCGCTGGCTGATTTCAAGCTGCGACTCCTGGAGGAGCAGTTTCAGCGGTCCGGATACATCGATGCGGGGCTTCCCCTGCTGGATCTTACCCGGAAAGAAGGCAGTTTTACTTACACACCCCCCACATAACCTTACACTATCCGGTCATGCCTCCCCACGCACCGGCTCGCCCCCCGCTTCTGTTACCACGCGGATTACTGCTGTTCACCACACTGTGGCTGATCGGATCCTGGTTGATTTCATTTGGACCTCGCACACCGGTCCATCCATCCTCTGCCACTTACACGCCATCTGTGCAATTGATGACGCTCTGCATCACCATCGGCCTGATGGTTGGCTGGCCAATGCTCCGCCTGAGTCAACGTTCCACAGCCTGGCCGATTCGACTGACGATTCTGGATATGTTCACGTTATTCGCTTTGGTGCAGATTGTGATCTGGCCGATGCGCCTGATCACCAACTGGCCGCCTGAGCGTACTGCAGCAATCGACGCGACTATCACCGGCTGGTTGCTTCTGGTCGGAGCGATCATCGCATCAGCACTCACATCCAAGCGCGCCGGTCCACGAAGTCTGGCCATGATTTCATGCCTCTGCTTGTGTTTGCTGGGGCCGATGCTTGCGTGGCTGGGAGTATTGACCGGAGCCGACTGGTTCGAGCTGGTCGCACTCAGTCCGCTCATGGCGGTCAAGACTTTGGGAGAGGGAGGCGGCGCTCCTCTTCTGGCGAATCAATGGCGCTGGATCATCCTGTTGCTGGTGGCGGCAACAGTAACCTGGGTGGCACTGGTGGGTTACTGTTATTTGCAACGCCGCTGCTCCAGCACACCGACCTCCGAATCAACCTGACGAGTTACACGATCAGCCGGCAACTGACACCCGTTGCCTTGCACTGAATCCCGGATCACCGCACACTGTCATCATGCAGCTTAGCATTTGGCCCATCATTGCGGTCGTTCTGGAATTTTTGGTCAAACTTGGCTTTGTCATTGCGGTGCTCTTGCGTAAGAAACCACGTTACGCTTCGACCATTGCATGGATCGCGGTGATCCTTGCGATTCCTCTTCTGGGTATATGTGCTTACCTGTTGGTTGGTGAAGTGCGACTGGGCCGTCGACGACGATTTCGCTACCAGGAAATCTGTCAGAGTATCAACCAATCCACAGCTGGATTACTGCCACCTAACAAGAACTCACAATGTGAGGTGGCTTCGGATTTTCAGCATATTGCAGTTCTGGCTGAAGCCGTCGGCGACAACCAACCGCGAGCAGGAAACAAACTGGAACTCATCGGTGACACCGACTTGTTCATTCAAAGTCTGGTCGAAGATATCGACCAGGCGCAGCACCATTGCCATCTGCTGTATTACATTTTTCTCACTGATCACAGTGCGCAGCGTGTGGCAAAGTCACTGATGCAGGCTGTTCAACGAGGCGTAACATGCCGCCTCATGGTTGACGGCGTAGGTTCACGGACATTTCTCAAATCATCCCTTCGACGGGAAATGGAGGACGCCGGCGTCAAGATCGTCGAGGCGTTACACGCTCATTTCATTCGCATGTTGTTTGCCCGGGTGGATCTTCGCAATCATCGAAAGCTAGCGGTCATCGACGGCAAGGTGGGGTATCTCGGTTCACACAACATTGCGGATGCAGAATTTGCAGTCAAATCCCGTTATGCGCCCTGGGTTGACGCCGGCGTTCGCATCGTTGGGCCGGCTGTTCGCGATCTTCAGCACCTGTTCATCACTGACTGGTTCATGGATACCGATGAATCGCTGGTCGAGCTGCTGGCTATTGCCAGTCCGCCACAGGAAACAGGCGTGTGTGCCCAGATCATGGGGACCGGTCCCAACTCGTTCAACGAAGCAATGCGTCAGTTGATACAGGCAGCTTTTTATCTGGCCAAGGAAGAACTGATCACCACGACGCCCTACTTTGTCCCTGATGAAGCCACGGCGTCGGCGCTGTTCACGGCTGCGTACCGCGGAGTCAATGCAAATCTGGTTGTTCCCGCGCGCAACGACTCCCCGTTAGTCGCCGCTGCAAGCCGGAGTCATTATGAGTCCATGCTTGAAACAGGTTTGAAAATTTACGAATTTCAGGAGGGTTTGCTTCACGCAAAGACCGTAACGATCGATCGTGACCTGGCATTGATCACCACGGCCAACCTCGATCGTCGCAGTTTCGAGCTGAATTTTGAAGTCAGCATGGTGGTCTATGACAGCGATTTTGCCAGCCAACTCCGTTTCATGCAGACCAACTACATGAGTCGATCCCGGCCTGTCAAGCTGGAAGAATGGTCTCGCCGATCCCTGCCCAGACGGCTGTGGCAAAATGCGGCCGGTACACTTGCTCCAATTCTGTGATGCTTCATTTGTGCAACCACCGGGGAGCAAAAACTGGTATGCTGTGAGATGGCGAATCAAAATTGAACGACATCACATGAGGAAATCTCCCCGACGATGAACGAGCAGAAGGATCCAGATCAACTCGCCGACGAAGCGTTGCGTCGCTTTGCCATGCTCGTTGAGGATACGGGCGTGAAGCGGTTTGCTCCGGCAATCGGGGTATCAACCCGTCAGGTCAATCGCATCCTGGCAGGAACACAACCCAATCCCGTCGAACGCCTTATTCGATCACTGCAGGCGGTTAATCCCCAGGTGGGTGATGTCGTGCTGGATTACATTTGCCAGGAAATGGGGGGGCACTTTGTCCGTTGTGAGGCTTTTGATCAGGCCACCGTAAACGCGGTCAAGGAATGTGCTGAAGCGATTGCCGCAATCAGTGATGGACAGATCTCCGATCTTGATGTCAAAGAAATCCGCGAAGCAATAAGCGCACTATCCAGCTTGATCATGTCCCTGCGGCAAGATTACAAGTCGCCCTGATGTTTTTTGAAACATCCCGATCATCACAGGTTTCTCAACGGTGAAACAAATATTCGATCATGTCCACTGTGGTGATTGCCTGGAACTCATGGCTGATCTCCCGGATGGGTGCATTGACCTTGCCTACCTCGATCCACCATTCAACACGGGTCGAGATCATTCAGCTCAGCAGGCGGCCTATTCTGATCGCTTCTCCAGCATTGATGATTACCTGGCATGGATGACGCCGCGCCTTGCGGAAATTCACCGTGTACTCCAGCCTGCTGGCAGCATTCTTCTTCATTGCGATTGGCGCACCAGTCATCACCTGCGGCTGGTGCTCGATCACCAGTTTGGAAGCAATCATTTCGTGAATCATCTTATCTGGAGCTACGGTCTGGGGGGATCGTCTCCCCGTCGATTTGCCCGAAAACATGATGACATCCTGTTCTACGCCAGGGGGGATAATTATTACTTCACTCCCCCACTCGTTCCGGCGACCAGCCAACGCATGAAAG